>NZ_JBFAKB010000025.1:0-195878 GCF_040655495.1 Nonomuraea sp. NPDC050404 | reverse complement strand
GGGATCGAGCCTGGGTCGTTGCGGGGGAGTCGTACCGGTGTGTTCACCGGGGTGATGTACAACGACTACGGGCTGGCCCTGGGCAACGCCGCCGGTCCCACGAATGAGGTCGTCGAGGGTTACGAAGGTACGGGAACCGCGCCGAGCGTCGCTTCCGGACGCGTGTCGTACACGCTGGGCTTGGAGGGTCCTGCGGTGACGGTGGACACGGCGTGTTCGTCGTCGCTGGTGGCGTTGCACTTGGCGGCGCAGGCGCTGCGCGGTGGTGAGTGTTCGCTGGCGCTGGCCGGTGGTGTGACGGTGATGGCCACGCCGAATACGTTCATCGGGTTCTCCCGGCAGCGTGGTCTGTCGGTGGATGGGCGGTGCAAGGCGTTCTCCGACAGCGCCGACGGGGTGGGCTGGTCGGAGGGTGTGGGCGTGCTGGTCCTGGAACGGCTGTCCGACGCCCGGCGCAACGGCCACCAGGTGCTGGCCGTCGTGCGCGGGTCGGCCGTCAACCAGGACGGCGCCTCCAACGGGCTCACCGCGCCGAACGGTCCGTCGCAGCAGCGGGTGATCGGTCAGGCGCTGGGCAGCGCCGGGTTGACTCCCGCCGATGTTGATGTGGTGGAGGGCCACGGTACGGGGACGACGCTGGGTGACCCGATCGAGGCTCAGGCGCTGCTGGCGACCTACGGTCAGGATCGTGATCGGCCGTTGTTGCTGGGGTCGATCAAGTCGAACATCGGGCATACCCAGGCGGCGGCGGGCGTGGCCGGTGTGATCAAGATGGTGCAGGCGATGCGGCACGGCGTGCTGCCGAAGACACTGCACGTGGATGCGCCGTCCTCGCATGTGGACTGGTCGGCGGGTGCGGTCGAGCTGCTCACGGAGTCGGTGGAGTGGCCGGAAGCAGGTCGGCCGCGCCGAGCTGGTGTGTCTTCGTTCGGGATCAGCGGCACCAACGCCCACGTGATCATTGAGCAAGGTCCGGTGGTGTCCGAGCCTCCGGCTCCTGTGGCGGCTGGCGGGCCGGTGGTGGTTTCGGGCCGGACCGAACAGGCGTTGAGGGAGCAGGCCGGGCGGCTGGCGTCCTACCTGAGCGGTGAGCCCGATCTGGGGTTGGCCGACGTCGCGTTCTCGCTGGCCACGACCCGGTCGGTGTTCGAGCATCGTGCGGTGGTTGTGGCTGGGGATCGTGAAGCTGTGCTGGCCGGGTTGCGGGCTGTTGCCGAGGATCGTCCGGGTGCCGGTGTGCTGCGTGGGGTGGCTGGGTCGGAGCCGAGGCTGGCGGTGTTGTTTGCTGGTCAGGGGAGTCAGCGGGTGGGGATGGGGCGGGAGCTGTATGGGCGGTTCCCGGTGTTTGCCGAGGCTCTGGATGAGGTGATCGCGGGGCTGGATCCGTTGCTGGTGGGGCTTGATCAGCGGGCAGATCGTTCGCTGCGTGAGGTGCTCTTCGCCGAGCCTGGTGCGGCTGAGGCGGAGGTGTTGGATCAGACGGGGTGGGCGCAGCCGGCGCTGTTCGCGCTGGAGACGGCCCTGTTCCGGCTGGTCGAGTCGTGGGGCGTGCGACCTGAGGTGCTGGCCGGTCATTCGATCGGGGAGATCACCGCCGCGCATGTGGCCGGGGTGCTGTCCCTTGAGGACGCATGCGCTCTGGTCGCGGCGCGGGCCCGGTTGATGCAGGCGCTTCCTGAAGGTGGGGCGATGGTGGCGGTCCAGGCCGCCGAGGAGGAAGTCACCGCCCTGCTGGCCGAGGAGGACACCGCCGCTCTGTTGGTCGAAGAGGGTGTCGGCCTGTCGGCTGGGTGCCAGGGTCAGGTGTCGATCGCGGCGGTGAACGGTCCGGCCTCCACCGTGATCTCCGGGGAAGAGCAGGCGGTGCTGAAGCTGGCCGCCGTCCTTGAGCAGCGCGGGGTGAAGACGCGGCGGTTGCGGGTGTCACATGCGTTCCACTCGCCGCTGATGGACCCCATGCTGGAGGACTTCCGAGCCGTAGCCGAGACGCTGACCTTCAACGAGCCGCGCATCCCGATCGTGTCCACGTTGACCGGGGAGACCACCGAGCGGTTGTGCTCGCCGGAGTACTGGGTGGAGCAGGTGCGGGGCACGGTCCGGTTCGCCGACGCCATCCGCACTCTCCAAGATCAGGGCGTGGGGGCGTACCTGGAGCTGGGTCCTGACGGGGTGCTGACCGCCATGGCGGCCGACACCGTGGATGTGGTGCCGGCGTTGCGTAAGGGCCGCGACGAGGAGTCCGCGATCATGTCCGCGCTGGCCGAACTGCATGCGCGGGGAGTGCCGCTCGATTGGGCGGCGGTGTTCCCCGGGGCTCGGCGGGTGGAACTGCCCACGTACGCCTTCCAACGCCGGCGGTACTGGCCGAGGCCGTCGCAGGCTCGCGCGGGGGATGTGACCTTCGCCGGACTCGGAGCGCCGGATCACCCCCTGCTGGGAGCCGCCGTCGAACTCGCGGATGGCGACGAAGTGATCTTCACCGGAAGGCTCTCCACGCGGTCCCATCCGTGGCTGGCTGAGCACGTGGTGTCCGGCCGGGTGGTGGTGCCGGCGACGCTGTTCCTTGAGCTGGTGATCCGGGCCGGCGATGAGGTCGGTTGCGCGCGGCTGGAGGATCTGACCCTGGCCGCGCCGTTGACGCTGCCCGAGGGCGGCGGCGTACAGGTGCAGGTGCGAGTGGGCGGCTCCGACGAAAGGGGACGTCGGCCCGTGAGTGTGCACGCGCGGCCGGACGGGGAGGAGAAGCAGCCCTGGATCCGGCATGCGGATGGTCACTTGGCGGTGGACGAGCCGGCCGCGATGACCGAGGCGTTCGACACGGCGGTGTGGCCGCCGACCGGTGCTGAGCCGGTGTCGCTGGCGGGGTTCTACGAAGGGCGGGCGGCGGACGGTTTTGAGTACGGGCCGGCGTTCCGTGGCGTGACCGCCGTGTGGCGAAGCGGCTCGGACCTGTACGCCGAGATCGGCCTGCCCGAGCAGGACGCGGCTGACGCGGGGGCGTTCGGCATGCATCCGGCGTTGATGGACGCGGTGCTGCACCTGTGCCTCATCCTCGACCAGAGCGAGGAGGCCCGCCACAAGGTGCCCTTCGCATGGGAAGGCGTGTCCTTGCACGCGGCCGGGGCGTCGGCGGTCCGGGTGCGGATGACCTGGGCAGGACCGGACGCGGTGTCGATCGCGATCGCCGGCCGGGGCGGTTCCGTCGCCTCGGTCAGGTCGGTGGCCTTGCGGGTCCTCGCGGAGGAGCAGGCCGGCGGGTCGCGGGCGATCGGCCGGGATTCCCTGTTCCGGCTGGACTGGGTTCCGCTGACCCTCCCGGTGCCCGCTGTGCCGCCCAGCGCGCCGACTGCGGTGGTGGGTCCTGAAGAGTGGGGGCTCGCCGAAGCGCTCGCCGCCGCCATGAGCACCCCCATCACGACAGGTGCCGACCTGCGGTCGCTCGCGGAGGCGTACGAGGGCGATGCTCCCATGCCACGCACGGTGCTGGTCCCGCTAACCGGAGGACCAGGCGGTGAGGTGCCGGCGGTTGCGTACGGTTTGGCGTCGTATGTGGTTGAGCTGGTGCGATTCTGGCTCGCCGACGAGCGGTTCGCCGAGTCGCGGCTGGTGTTCGTCACGCGGGGCGCGGTGGACGGCGGCGACGTGGCGGCGGCGACGTTGTGGGGTCTCGTACGCGCCGCCGAAGCCGAGCACCCGGGCCGATTCATGCTGATCGACCTGGACCACCACACCCACGACCCCGAGACGTCGATCGCCGCGCTGCCGCAGGCTCTGGCCGCCGGCGAGTCCCAGGTGGTGGTCAGGGACGGCGCCGTGCTGGCCGGGCGGCTGGCCAGGGTGTTCCCAAGTACCGGGGAAGAGGGCCTGGCGTGGGATCCCACGGGCACGGTGTTGATCACCGGCGGCACCGGCGGCCTCGGCGGCATGCTGGCCCGCCACCTGGTGGCCGAGCACGGCATCAGGCACCTGATGCTGGCGAGCCGTAGCGGCGACCGGGCCGAGGGCGCCGGCGAGCTGGTGGCGGAGCTGTCCGGGCTCGGCGCTCACGTGACCGTGGTGGCCTGCGACCTGGCGGATCGTGATGCCGTCGCCCGCCTGCTGGCCGCGGTGCCCTCCGAGCATCCGCTGACCGCGCTGGTGCACACGGCCGGTGTCCTGGACGACGGTCTGATCGGCGCGCTGACCCCGCAGAGCCTGGAGAAGGTGTTCCGGCCCAAGGTGGACGCGGCCTGGCACCTGCACGAGCTGACCCGTGACCGGAACCTGTCCGCGTTCGTCCTGTTCTCCTCGGCATCGGGAACGCTGGGCACGGCGGGCCAGGCCGGCTACGCGGCGGCGAACACCTTCCTGGACGCGCTCGCCAGGCACCGCAGGGCCGAAGGGCTGCCGGGACTCTCGCTGGGCTGGGGCCCCTGGATCCAGGCCGGCGGCATGACCAGCGCCCTGAGCCAGGCCGACATGGACAGGATCGCCAGGCGCGGCATGCTCCCGCTGTCTCCCGGCAATGGTCTGGCCCTGTTCGACGCGACGGTCACCGGCGACGAACCGGCGCTGCTGCCCGCGCGCCTGAACCTGGCCGCGTTCCGCGCAAGCCAGGACGTCCCACCCCTGTTCCGAGGGCTGATCCGGCCATACGAGCGGCAGCGGGCGACGGCCGCCGCAGCGTCGGCCACCCTCGCTGATCGCCTCGCGCCGCTCGGGACGGCCGCGCGGAAGGCCGCCACGATGGAACTGGTACGCGACGCCGTCGCCGTGGTCCTGGGCCATCAGGACGGCAACGCGATCGAGCCGCTGAGCAACTTCCAGAGCATGGGCTTCGACTCGCTGACAGCCGTCGAGGTACGCAACCGCCTGTCCGCGGCCACGGGGCTGAGCCTGCCGGTCACCCTGGTGTTCGACTACCCGAACGCCACCGCGCTGGCCGACTTCCTGCTGACGGAGTCGCTGGGCGGCGACACCTCGGAGTCCGCGCGGGCGACGACGCCGGCGATCACGCCGGCCGACGACGATCCCGTGGTGATCGTGTCGATGGCGTGCCGCTACCCGGGCGGCGTGACCTCCCCCGAAGACCTGTGGCGGCTGGTCGTGGCGGGTGGGGACGCGATCTCCGCCTTCCCGTCCTCCCGTGGCTGGGACCTGGAGTCCCTGTACGATCCCGACCGCGAACGAACGGGCACGAGCTACGTACGCCACGGCGGTTTCCTGCACGAGGCAGGCGAGTTCGACCCCGGATTCTTCGGGATCTCGCCGCGTGAGGCCCTGGCGATGGACCCGCAGCAGCGGCTGCTGCTGGAGACGACCTGGGAGGCGGTCGAGCGCGCGGGGATGGACCCGATGTCCCTGCGCGGCAGCCTCACGGGCGTGTTCGCCGGCGTGATGTACCACGACTACGCGACGAGCGCCGAGTTCCCGCCGGACGTGGCCGGCTTCATGGGCACCGGTACGGCCGGCAGCGTCATGTCGGGACGGTTGTCCTACACCCTCGGTCTGGAGGGCCCGGCGGTCACCGTGGACACTGCCTGCTCCTCCTCACTGGTGGCGCTGCACCTGGCGGCCCAGGCGCTGCGCGGCGGCGAGTGCTCGCTGGCCCTGGCCGGCGGGGTGACCGTGATGGCCACGCCGGGCGCGTTCATCGACTTCAGCGCGCAGGGCGGGCTGGCCGGGGACGGCCGCTGCAAGTCCTTCTCCGAGGCCGCAGACGGCGTCGGCTGGTCCGAGGGCGTCGGGATGCTGGTGCTGGAACGCCTGTCCGACGCCCGGCGCAACGGCCACCAGGTGCTGGCCGTCGTACGCGGCTCGGCGGTGAACCAGGACGGCGCCTCCAACGGGCTGACCGCGCCGAACGGGCTGTCGCAGCAGCGAGTGATCCGCCAGGCCCTGGCCGGCGCGGGGCTGGCCCCGGCGGAGGTGGACGCGGTGGAGGGGCACGGGACCGGGACGCGACTGGGCGACCCGATCGAGGCCCAGGCGCTGCTGGCCACCTACGGGCAGGACCGGGACCGTCCGTTGTTGCTGGGCTCGATCAAGTCGAACATCGGCCACACCCAGGCGGCCGCGGGCGTCGCCGGAGTGATCAAGATGGTCATGGCCATGCGCCACGGGGTGGTGCCCGGTACGGTGCACGTGGACGCGCCCTCCTCGCACGTGGACTGGACCCAGGGCGCGGTGGAACTGCTCACCGAACACCGCCGGTGGCCGGAGACCGGACGGCCACGGCGGGCCGCGGTGTCGTCGTTCGGCATCAGCGGAACGAACTCCCACGTGCTCCTGGAGCAGGCACCGCCGACCACGGACGCACCGGCCGAGCACCGCCCGCCGGCCGCCGAACAGCCGCAGTCGGACCGTCTGCTGTTGGACGCGGCGGCGGAGGATCGGTCCTCGGACGTGGGAGCAAGCGGTCGCGCGCCGGGCGCGGTGCCCTTCCTGGTCTCGGGGAAGACGAGTGACGCGCTGCGGGCCCAGGCCGCACGTCTCCTGGCGCGGGACCACGACGACCACTCCCTCGCGGACCTCGGTTTCTCGCTCGCGACGACCCGTTCGGCGTTCGAGCATCGTGCGGTGGTGGTGGCCGGTGAACGGGAAGAGCTGTGGGCGAGCCTGGCGGCCGTGGCGGAGGGGCGTACCGGGCCCGGAGTGGTGCATCGGCGTGGCGCGCGGCCGGGCGGGCTCGCGGTGCTGTTCACCGGGCAGGGCGCGCAACGGGCCGGAATGGGCCGCGGTCTGTACGAGCGGTTCCCCGCATTCGCGCACGCCTTCGACGCCGTGCTCGCCCACCTGGACCCCGAACTGGACCAGCCGCTGCGCGAGGTGATGTTCGGCGACGGCGAACTGCTGGACCGGACCGCCTACACCCAGCCGGCCCTGTTCGCGCTGGAGGTGGCGCTGTTCCGGCTGCTGGAGTCCTGGGGCCTGACCCCGGACTTCCTGTCCGGGCATTCGATCGGCGAGATCACGGCGGCGCACGTCGCCGGGGTGCTGACGCTGCAGGACGCGTGCCGGCTGGTCGCGGCACGTGCCCGCCTGATGCAGGCACTGCCGCCGGGCGGCGCGATGGTCGCCGTGCAGGCCGCGGAGCAGGAGGTGTCGCCCCTTCTCACCGGGTACGAGGACGAGGTCTCCATGGCCGCGGTCAACGGCCCCGCCTCGGTGGTGATCGCGGGCACCGAGGAACGGGTCGCCCTGATCGTTTCCCGGCTGGCGGACGCGGGACGCAGGACGACCCGGCTGAAGGTGGGCCGCGCGTTCCATTCACCGCTGATGGAGCCGATGCTGGCGGAGTTCCGGCGGGTGGCCGAGAGCCTGGTCCTCACGCCGCCGCGGATCCCCGTGGTCTCGAACGTGACCGGTGCGCTCGCGTCGGCCGAGGAGCTCTGCTCGCCGGACTACTGGGTACGGCAGGTACGGCACGCGGTCAGGTTCGCCGACGGCGTGGAGACGCTGCACCGGCAAGGCGTCACCGCGTACCTCGAACTGGGACCCGACGGGGTGCTGACGGCGATGGCCGAGGACGCCCTCCCCGAGGCGGAGCCGGGTCAAGGAAGCCCGGTGCTGGTTGCGGCGCTGCGCAGGGACCGCGACGAACAGGCCGCGATCATGACGGCGGTGGCGACGTTGCACGCGCACGGTGTCGTGGTGGACTGGCCGGCCCTGTTCGGCACCGCGTTCCCGGGTGCGCGCCGGGTGGACCTGCCGACGTACGCGTTCCAGCGTCAGTGGTTCTGGCCGACCGGGCGGCGGGCCGGGGACGTACGGGAAGCCGGACTCGCGGTGGCGGCGCACCCGCTGCTGGGGGCGGCCGTGGAACTGGCGGGGACGGACGGCGTCGTGCTCACCGGCCGGCTCTCGCTGCGGTCGCACCCGTGGCTCGCCGACCACGCCGTCGGCGGGACGGCCGTCTTCCCCGGTACGGGGCTGCTGGAGCTCGCCATCCGGGCCGGGGACCAGGCCGGATGCGGGCGGGTGGAGGAGCTCAGCCTGGAGGCGCCGCTCGTGATCGGCGAGCGGGACGCGACGACCGTACAGGTGACGGTGGGCGCGCCGGACGCGTCGGGTCGCCGCGAGCTCGGCATTTACGCGCGGCCCGACGACGCCGCCCACACCGACGAGCCGTGGACCCGGCACGCGACCGGAGTGCTGTCCGGGGAGGAGGCGTCCGGGCCCGAGGCGTTCGGCACGGAGGTGTGGCCGCCGCAGGAGGCGTCCGCCGTCGAACTGGACGGTCTCTACGATCGGCTCGCCCAAGGCGGGTTCGGGTACGGGCCGGTGTTCCAGGGGCTGCGTGCGGTCTGGCGGCGCGACGACGAGTTGTTCGCGGAGATCGCCCTGCCGGACCAGGCGGGGGACGCCGGCTCCTACGGCGTGCACCCGGCGCTTCTGGACGCCGCCCTGCACGCGCTGCCGTTCCTGGAGGCGGACCGGCCGGAGGCGGGGCGGGTGCCGTTCGCGTGGGGCGGGGTGCGCCTGCACGCCGACGGCGCGACGACGCTGCGGGTGCGCGTGACCAGGACCGGCGCGGACAGCGTGGCACTGACCGCGGTGGACATGGCGGGTGCGCCCGTCCTCACCGCCGAGTCGCTGGTGTCCCGCCCGGCGTCGCCCGGCGGGCCGATCGCCGACTCCGATCGCCGGGCGTCACGGGACGCGCTGTTCCAGCTGGAATGGACACCGCTCCCCGAGCAGCCGACCTCGGCAGCCGACGCGGACGTGGCGGTGCTGACCGGAGACCTCGCCCTGCCGGACGACCCGCTCGCCACCCTGAAGGCCAGTACGGCGGATGCGGTGGCGGTAACCGTAGGCCCGCTCTTCCGCACGCGCCCAGGCGAAGCCACCGGTTCCGCGGACGTCCTCCCAGGTTCGGCGGAGGCCCTCGCGGGCTCTGCGGAGGTCCCCGCGGGTTCTGCGGACGTCCCGGCCGGTTCGGCGGAGGTCCTTGCGGGTTCCGCGGACGTCCTCGCTGGTTCTACCGACGTCCTCGCCATGACGCGCGAGGCCACCGCCTGCGTACTGGACCTCCTGCAGCGCTGGCTCGCGGACGAGCGCACCGCGGGCCTCCCGCTCATCATCGCGACAAGCGGCGCGGTCGCGTCCGGAGAGCACGACCGGGTGCGTGACCTGCCGGGCGCCGCCGTGTGGGGCCTGGTACGTGCCGCGCAGGCGGAGAACCCCGGCCGTTTCGTGCTCGTCGATCTCGATGTGCCGCGCGAGCCGTCCAGGACGCTGCTGTCAGCCGTGCTGGCCAGCGGTGAACCGCAGGTCGCGGTGCGGGGCGGCGAGCTGAGGGCGGCGCGGCTGGCGCCGGTGGCGCCGGACGCGGAGACGATACGGGAGTGGGACCCCGAGGGGACGGTCCTGATCACGGGCGGAACCGGGGGCCTAGGTGCGGAGGTGGCGCGGCATCTGGTGAAGGAGCACGGGGCACGGCACCTGGTGCTGGCAGGTCGCCGGGGTGAGAACGCGCCGGGCGCGCCCGAACTCCGGGCCGAGTTGGCCGGGTACGGCGCCGAGGTCACCATCGCCGCGTGCGACGTGTCCGACCGGACAGCGCTGGAAGCCCTGCTGGCCGCCGTGCCAGCCGAGCATCCGCTGACCGCGGTCGTCCACGCGGCGGGCGTGCTGGACGACGCGACGATCGCCTCCCTGCGGCCCGAACGGCTGGACACCGTCCTGGGACCCAAGGCGGACGCCGCCTGGCACCTGCACGAGCTCACCCAGGGCCTGGATCTGGCCGCGTTCGTGCTCTTCTCGTCGGTCGCGGGCCTGGCCGGCGGCGCGGGGCAGGGCAACTACGCCGCCGCCAACGCCTTCCTCGACGGCCTGGCACAGCACCGGCGGGCCGCCGGGCTGCCCGCGCTGTCCCTGGCGTGGGGGCCGTGGGCGCGCGACACCGGGATGACCGGCGGGCTCGACGACGCCGATCGGCGGCGAATGGCGCGCGCGGGAATCCGCCCGCTGCCGGTGGAGCAAGGGCTGGAGCTGTTCGACCTCGCCCGTGCCGCGGACCGTGCGGTGCTGGCGCCGGTCCGGCTCGACCTGCCGGCGCTGCGTGCCCGCGCGGACGTTCCGCCGCTGCTCCAGGGCCTGGTGCCGGCCAGGCGTCGTACGGCCGCGGGCGGCACGCCGGAGGAACCGGACACCCTGGTACGCAGGCTGACCGCTCTCGGCGCGGCCGAGCGTGCCGAGGCGCTGGCGGACCTCGTACGGACCGAGGTGGCAGGCGTGCTCGGCCACGCCGGCGCCGGCTCCGTCGAATCGCACCTCGCCTTCACCGAGCTGGGCTTCGACTCCCTCACCGCCGTCGAACTGCGCAACCGGCTGAACGGCGCCACCGGCCTGCGCCTGCCGGTCACCCTGGTGTTCGACCATCCCACGCCGCATGCCCTCGCCGCCCACCTGCTCGACCGGCTCGGCCTGAGCGAGCCGACCGGGGCCGCGGCGCTCCTGGCCGAGCTGGCGAAGCTGGAGAGGGCCTGCACCGAGACGACCGTCGGCATCGACGTGCACAGGCAGGTCGCGGCGCGGCTGGACATCCTGCGGGCCAAGTGGGCGGCCGTGGTGCAGGACTCCGGCGGCGACACCGAGTTCGACCTCGACTCGGCCACGGACAACGAGATGTTCGACATCCTCGACAACGAGCTCGGCCTGTCATGAGCCCAGCCCGGGATTCTCGGCGACGAGCTCGGCCTGTCATGAGAACAGTTCGACATCCTCGGCGACGAGCTGGGCCTGTCGTGAGCCCGCCGGCCGAGCACCGCGAACGCACGGCATGATCGAGGAGCTGCTGCCCGGTGGGATCATGTCGTCGGAGGCGTTCGACGACTCGCGGCCGTGCGCCCTGTTCCCCGCCGAAGCGGCGTTGATCAACGGGGCGGTGGAGAAGCGCCGCCGCGAGTTCGCCACGGCGCGCTGGTGCGCCCGCGACGCGCTGATCCGCCTGGGGTACCCGCTGGTGCCCGTGGTGCCGGGGGCGAAGGGCGCGCCGGTCTGGCCGTCGGGGGCCGTCGGCAGCATCACCCACTGCGCCGGATACCGGGCCGCCGCCGTCGCCAGGTCCTGCGACATCACCACCCTCGGGATCGACGCCGAGCCGAACAAGCCGCTGCCCGCCGGAATCCTGGAGGTCATCGCGGTGGAGGAGGAGCTGCGCTGGGTGACGGACTTCCTGCGGCGCGACCCGTCGGTGCGCTGGGACCGGTTGTTGTTCAGCGCCAAGGAGTCGGTCTACAAGGCGTGGTTCCCGCTGGCCCCGCTGCGGCAGCCGCGCCTCGACTTCACGCAGGCGTCGATCACCTGCGATCCGGCCGGGGGCGGCCTGCTGGCGCGGGCGCTGGTCGAGGGTCCACAGCTGCGCGACGGCAGCGAGCTGCGGGAGTTCTCCGGCCGCTGGCTGGTACGCCGGGGGCTTCTCATGACGGCCATCGCGGTCGCCGCCTCCACGTGAACGGCCCCGGAGAACTGGGCGTTTTCCTAGTCCTGCGTCTATAGCCTCGGGTTTCAGCAGGGCGGCGGTCTCCCGTTTCCGCGACTGAGAGGGACCCGTTATGTGTGGGATCGCGGGTTGGGTGTCCTACGACGCCGACCTGACGGAGCAACATGCCACGATCGACGCGATGACCGCCACCATGGCGCTGCGCGGGCCCGACGCCTCAGGAACCTGGGTCGACCGGCACGCCGCGCTGGGCCACAGAAGGCTGGCGGTCATCGACCTGGACGGCGGCGTGCAGCCGATGGAGTTCGTCACGGCGAACGGCCCGGTGGTCCTGGTCTACAGCGGCGAGACCTACAACTTCATCGAACTGCGCGAGGAGCTGACCAGGCGCGGCCACCGGTTCCGTACGTCGAGCGACACCGAGGTCGTGCTGCACGGCTACCTCGAATGGGGCGAAGGCGTCGCCGAGCACCTCAACGGGATGTGCGCGTTCGCCATCTGGGACGCCCGCGAGCAGAAACTCGTCCTGGTCCGCGACCGGCTCGGCGTCAAGCCGCTCTACCACTACCCGACCCCCGACGGCGTGTTGTTCGGGTCGGAGCCCAAGGCCATCCTGGCCAACCCGCTGGCGCGCAAGGCCGTCGACATCGACGGGATCCGCACGGCGGTGTTCAGCGTCGGGCAGGGCCAGGCGATCTGGAAAGGCATGTACGAGGTCGAACCGGGCACGGTCGTCACCGTCACGGCGAGCGGAACGCGTACCAGGACGTACTGGAGCCTGCGCACGGCGCCGCACACCGACGACCAGAGAAGCACCATCGCACGGGTGCGTGAGCTGCTCGACGACACCGTCAACCGGCAGCTCATCTCGGACGTGCCCCAGTGCGTGTTGTTGTCCGGCGGCCTGGACTCCAGCGCGATCACCGGCCTCGCCGCGCGGAAGCTGACCGCGAAGGGGGACCGGCTGCGCACGTTCTCGGTCGACTTCGTGGATCACGTCGATCGTTTCAAGCCCGACGTGTTCAGGACCACCCCGGACGCGCCCTTCGTCAAGGACATGGTCGACCTGGTCGAGCCGGTGCACCAGCAGGTGGTGCTGAGCGCGGAGGACCTCTCCGACCCGGCCGTGCGGCGAGCCGTGATCACCGCTCGCGACACCCCGAACGCGCTCGGCGAATCGGACATCTCGATGTATCTGCTCTTCCGGGCGATACGCGGGGAATCCACGGTCGCCCTCTCCGGCGAGGCCGCGGACGAGAACTTCGGCGGCTACCCCTGGTTCCACAACGAACTGCGCACGCTCCCCATCTTCCCCTGGATGGCGGCGGTGCTCGGCGCGCAGTCCGCCAACCCCGCCGTCATGCCCTTCACGGCCGAGGCGCTGGCGGCCCTGGACCTGGAGAACTACCTGGGGGACCAGTACAAGACGGCCGTGGCGGCGGTCGATCACCTGGACAACGCGACGCGCTTCGAGCGTCAGATGCGCTTCATGTGCCACATGCACCTGACCCGCTTCCTGCGGATGTTGCTCGACCGTAAGGACCGCCTGTCGATGGCGGTCGGCCTGGAGGTGCGGGTCCCGTACTGCGATCACCGGCTCGTCGAGTACGTCTACAACACGCCGTGGAAGCTCAAGTCGTTCGACGGCAGGGAGAAGAGCCTGCTGAGACACGCCGTGAAGGACCTGCTCCCAGCGTCGGTGGTGCAGCGCAGGAAGAGCGGTTATCCGACGATGATGCATGACAACCGCTACTCGGGCACCCTGCTGATCGAGGCCAAGGAGGTGCTGGCGGACACGCACAACCCGCTGTTCGGGCTGTTCAACCGGGAATGGCTGCGGTCGGTGGTCGAGGCCGACCCCGCGAAGATCACGCACGGGGAGAAGCTGCTGCTCGACAAGATCATCGACATGTACTACTGGATCGACGGCTACTCGCCCGAGTTGTCCCTGTCCTGAGCGGTCCAGAGCGTCCTGAGCGGTTCAGAACCCGCGCGAGCGCCGCAACGACGGCGGCCGGCCGTCCGGGTCCACCGCGAAGCGGTACAGCGGCAACGCCAGCAGCTTGCGCACCCCCGACAGCCGAGGAGCCGGATGGGGGCGCAGGCGGCCGGGCGGGCGCGGCCCCGAGCAGCCGCCCGCGTGCCAGGACTCCAGCCGCTCCGCCGAACGCGCGAACGCGTCGAAGGCGGCCACCGGGTCGCACAACTCGTCGTGCCGCCCGGCGGGCAGGTCCAGGTGCTCGCCCATCAGCTCCAGCCGCAGGTCACGGGCGAACCGCAGCGCCCCGCCGGGCGGCCGGGGGTCCTCCCGCTCGTCCAGGACGGCGCAGCTCAGCTCCGAGTCGTACGTCCACGACCGCAGGTTGACGTTGTCCGAGCCCACCTCCGCCCACACGTCGTCCACCACGCACACCTTCGCGTGCACGTACACCGGCGTGCCCCGGTGGTTCTCCAGGTCGTAGATGGCCACCCGGTCGCCGCCGGCGGAAAGCAGGCGGCGCAGGGCGTCCGCGCGGCCGATCAGGCTGGCCGGTCCGGCCAGCCAGCCGTCCTGGTCGGGGTGGCGCGGCACGATGACGATCATGCGCAGCCCCGGCTCGCGCTCCAGCGCGCGGGCGAACGGCTCGATCACGTCCGTGGACCACAGGTACTGGTCCTCCAGGTAGATCAGCGAACGCGCGCGGCCCAGCACCTTGCGATAGGCGTGCGCGATGCTGCGCTCCCCGGCGGGCGCGAACGGGTAGCCGTGACGCCGGGCCGGATAGGTGCGCAGCAGCTGCACGTAATGGTGCCCGGCCCGGGCGGGCGGCGGTCCCGGCTCGGGCAGGGCGGGGGCGTCGTCGAGGCGGCCGAGGTGGTCGCGCAGGCGGCGCAGCGGGTCGCGCGTCTCGGGCGCCGGATCCTCCCAGCGCTCGCAGAACACCTGCTCCACATCCGCCACGGCGGGGCCGCGGATGGCGACCTGGACGTCGTGCCAGGGCGGGCGCGGCCCGTAGACGCCGGGCATCGGGGCGGACTGCGGGTCGCCCTCGTGGGAGTCGTCGTCGCGGCGGCTGTGGCACAGGTCGATGCCGCCGACGAAGGCCACGTCCCGCCCGGGTTCGCGGTCGTGCCGCAGGATGACGAACTTCTGGTGGTGCGAGCCGCCCACCGCGGTACGCGTGTCGAGCAGGGCCTGGCCGCCGGTGTCCTCGATCTCCTGGCCGAGGTGGCGGTTCTCGGCGGAGCTGAAGCGCAGCAGGTCCAGGTGGGAGCGCCAGATGAGGCCGCGTACGAGGGCGCCGCGCCGGGCCGCCTGCGCCATCGCCGCGCCCACGCTGGGCCCGTCCGGCGTCAGCCGCTCGTCGGGGTCGCCCCGCCAGTCGGCGAACAGCAGCAGGTCGTCCTCGCCCAGCCGGTCCAGATGGGCCGCCAGCTCGGCGAAGTAGCGTGCGCCGTGGATCAGCGGGCGCACCTCGTTGCCCTCCGACCAGGGCCGCAGCCTGGTCTCCCGATTGCCGCGCTCCTCCTCGGTGAGGAACCAGTCCTGGATCCGCATCCGCTCAGAACTACCCGGGCAGCGGCGGCTGATACCTCTCCCTGGCAGGTTCGGGGGTGACCGGGGCGGTCAGGCGGTTTCGCGCGGGCTCCGCGGGCAGCCGCACGGTGAACGTCGCACCCGCGCCGGGCACCCCGTCGGCGGTGATCGTGCCGTTGTGGCCGTCCACCACCTCCCGTACGAGGGCCAGCCCCAGCCCGTACCCGGCCCCTTCAAACCGGGTGAACAGCCGCTCGGCGTCCCCCGGATCCAGCCCGACGCCGTCGTCCCTGACGGTGAGCCGCACCGCGCCGGGCTCGCCGGCCAGCGTCACCCAGATGTGCCCGCCCGCCCTCGTGTGACCAAGCGCGTTGTCCAGCAGGGCCGAGATCACCCGCCGCAGCGCGGACTCCACACCGCGTACGACGTGATCGCCGGGCCCGTCGCAGCGCACCTCGATGCTCACCCCCTGGGCACCGGCCCTGGCGTCCTCGGCCACGGCCAGCTCGGCGGCCAGCACGGCCAGATCCACCGGGCCGAAGGGCCTACGGAGCTGCTTGAACTGGGCCGAGCGCAGCAGGTCCTCCACGACCTCGCCGAGCTGCCTGGTGCCGGTGACGAGCTGGTCCACCTCGTCGATGAGCAGGATCGGGTCGGTCCCGCCGCGCATCCGCCGCGACAGGAGCTGGGCGCGGGTGTGCAGCCGGGTCAGCGGCGTGCGCAGCTCGTGGCTGACGTCGGCGGCGAAGCGGCGCTGCCTGGTCAGGGCCTCGCCCAGCGGCGCGATCGCGCGGCGGGAGACGACCTGGCCGACCAGCAGCGCGGCCAGCAGCCCCGCGACCTCCGAACCGAGCAGGGTACGCAGCAGCCGCTGCCGCTCGGCGACCTGGTAACGCAGGTCCATGGCGGCCTGGACGGTCACGCCGCCGCGCCTGCTGGTGTACACGAGGTATTCCCGGCCCGCCACCGTGACCTGCGAGGTCTCCGCCCTGCCGGTGGCGGCCACCAGGCCGAGCGCGGCCCGTACGGGCAGCGCCGCCGGGGCGCCGGGCGAGCCGCGCAGGGTGCCGTCGGCGCGCAGCTCGTACAGCCACACGCAGGGCGGCGGGTAGTCGACGGGGGAGCGCTGCGCGGCGGAGGCCAGGTCGCGCGCCGCCGCGGTGCCCTGGCCGTGCACCATGGAGCACCAGACCAGCACGCCGACCAGCGCGAGCACCACGGAGATCGCACCCGCGACCTGAACGGTGATGCGCCGCCTGGCGCGGCCGAGCAGCCGCCGGTCGGGATCGGGCAGCCGCGGCGGGCGGCCGTCGGACAGGCGGCCCGGCGCGGTCACAACTCACCCAGGCGGTAGCCCACACCTCGCACGGTGCACACGACTCCGGGTCCGAGCTTGTTGCGCAGGTAGTACACGTACGTGTCCACGATGGATTCCTTGTTAGCTCCGTCGAAGACCCGCTGGCGCAGCGACCTGCGGGTGTGCACCTGCCGGGGCCGCGCCGCCAGCGCGCTGAGCAGCCGGCACTCCTGGCCCGACAGCGTCACCTGCTCACCGGTCGGCAGGCGGACGATGTGGGCCTCGGCGTCCAGCCAGCCCGCGCCCAGCGGCAACAGCCGGGCCTGGTCCAGGTTGCGGCGGTGCAGCGCGCGCACCCTGGCCAGCAACTCGTCGATGTCGAAGGGTTTGATGAGGTAGTCCTCCGCGCCCGCGTCCAGCCCGGCGACCCGGTCGGCGACCGAGCCGAAGGCGGTGAGCACGAGCACCGGCACGGTGACCGCCTGCCGGCGCAGCCGCCGTACCAGGTCGATCCCGTCGAGGCTGGGCAGGCCGCGGTCGACGATGAGCACGTCGTACGCGCGGCTCAGCCCCAGGTGCAGCCCCCGCTGCCCTTCAAGCGCCAGGTCGATCGCGTAGCCCTGCTCGGTGAACAGGCCGACCAGCATCGTGCCCAGTTCGCGGTCGTCCTCGACGAGCAACAACCGCCGCGTGGGCAGCCCGGCAGCGCCTGATGTCCCAGCCACGCCCCAACCGTTACACCACTGTCGCGTATTTACCAGGTCCACTCTGTGATTGGCCCTCCCGTTCAGTGACGTACCGGCCGCTACCTGGACGTTCGCCACTAATTGGACCTGACTTCGATCTCTACTGGCCGCTCCTGCGCGGGTTCGGACCTGGTGCCGGCTTCGAGCCGGTCGGGCAGGGCGAGCTTGTACAGGGGCAGGGCGCCGGCGGTGGTGAGCACGGCCACCAGCACCAGCATGGCGAACAGCTCCTGCGTGATCATGCCCTGGGCCAGGCCGATGTTGATGAAGATGAGGATCATCAGGCCGCGCGCGTTCATCAGCCCGCCCACCGCGTACGACTCCCGCCAGCTGAACCCGATCCCCTTCATCGCCAGCGCGCAGCCGAAGTACTTGCCGCAGAACCCGGCCAGCAGGATCAGCCCGAACGCCAGCAGCATGGCGCCGCCCGCGATGCCGCCGAGCTGGGTGTTCAGCCCGGAGAAGGTGAAGAACGTGGGCAGCAGCAGCGTCGAGACGATCTCCATCATGCGGCCGTGCAGCGCCTGGCGGAAGGCCGCGTCGCGGGGCATGGCCAGACCCGCGAGGAAGCCGCCGAAGACGGAGTAGACGCCGATCCAGTCGGTCAGCCAGCCGGCCGTGAGCGGGATGAGGATGACGGCGTACATGGCCCCGGGGCCGAACCGGCCGGTCCGCGCCACGGTCCTGCCCATCGGGCGCAGCAGGGGAGCGACCACCTTCAGCATGATGACGGCGAACCCCAGGGTCAGGCCGATCGTGGGCAGCGCGCCGCCGGCGCCGCTGCCGAGGTGCATGGCCGACAGGATCGCCAGGATGCACCAGGCCAGGGCGTCGTCGATGGAGGCGGCCAGCAGGGTGAGGCGGCCGATCTGGCTCTGCTCCAGGTTCCGCTCGTACAGGATCCTGGCCAGCATGGGGAAGGCGGTCAGCGACAGCGCGCCCCCGACGAACAGGGCGAACTGGAACGGGGACACGTCGGGCAGCGAGAGCAGGTCGTACAGCAGGAAGCCCACGCCCGCGCCGAGCAGCAGGGAGGGCAGGATCCCCGAGGCGGCCAGCGTGGCGGCGTTGCGGATCTCGCCCGGCCGCCCGCCGCCGTGGTCGATGCCCGCCCCGACCAGGAACATGTAGAGGGTCAGGCCGATGGTGCTGAGCACGTAGAGAACGGGTCTGACCTCCGGCGGGAACAGCGCCGCCTGCGCCTCGGGGAACAACCAGCCGAAGAGCGTGGGGCCGAGCAGCACGCCGGCGACCATCTCCCCGAGCACACGCGGCTGCATCACCATCTGGGCCAGCCGCCCGCAGATCTGCGAGGTGATCAGGATCACCACGAGCGCGGGGAACACCTTGAGCATGATGGCGAGGTTCGGATCAGGGGGTACGACGTGGGCCAGGACGGTCATGTCTTCTCTCCGTGAGCTTCAGCGGTGAAATGGCGTTCGCACAGCCGCTGCCTGCGCGCGTCCCACACCATGTACGTGCCGAGGACGAGCTGCACGAGGCTGCGCCAGACGTCCTCCCAGCGGTCGCGCACCCGCAGGTACGCCAGCGCGGGACGCGGCCGGTGCGCAGCGCCGAGCGGGGTGAGCAGGCAGGGCCCGCGGTTCGGCAGGGACCTGGTGTGGGAGACGGAGGAGTCGAGCCGGTAGCGGTCCAGCACCTCACGTGCCACCGCCCGCATCGCGATCGGCGCGATCCGCCAGGCCGGGCACGGCCGGTTGGCCGCGACGCCGAACGGGATGTGGTTGAGGTCCTTCGCGCCCGGCCGGTCGAAGCGGTCAGGGTCGAAGCGGTCCGGGTCGGTGAACCCGGTGCGGTGGAACTGCGGGTAGTTGAAGCAGAGCACCGAGCCGGCGGGGATCGTGGTGCGCTCGTCGAGCGGGATGTCGCCGGTGGTGATGCGGTGGGCGATGCCGAACAGCGGGTAGAGCCGCATCGTCTCGGCGATCACCTGGTCGAGGTAGCGGTCGTCGCCCGTACGCGCCCTTTCCTGGACCTCGGGATGCCGCGCGAGGACCAGCAGCAGGTGCGCCATGGCCTCCGACATCTGCACGACGGCGGTGTTGAAGAAGGCCCCTTGCAGGTAGTACGCCTGCTGCCGCGGCGTCAGGCCGCCGGGCAGCGGCAGGCGCACCCGGGACAGCCTGCCGAGCAGGTAGCGGGTCAGCCGGCGACGGCGTCCCATGTGCCGCAGGCCCGTGCACTTGAGCGAGGTGACGACGTCGCCCGCGTTGCGCGCGATGAGGTCGCGGGCCTCGCGCGGGCAGGGCTCGGCGAAGACGAGCTCGTAGGAGAACTCGGCCCACAGCGGCATCATCAGGTCCCGCAGCCGGACCAGGCCGCGCCGGCCGTCCAGCGCGCGGGCCGCGCAGCGGGCGGCCAGTTCCGCGGCCTCCGCGCGGCGCACGGCCAGCAGGCCGCGGGTGACCCTGGCCACGGCGTCGTAGCGGTCGCCCGCCTCCAGGTGCTCCTGGTGCATCTCGGGGCCCGGCGAGAGCCAGTACCAGAACAGGTCCGACAGCGCCGCGCCCTTGCTGCGGCCGCCGGCGGCCGGGTGGGAGTACACCTCCCTGAAGCGCTCGACGCCGACGAGGTCGCCGGGCACGGGGATGCCGTCCGGGCCGTTGATCCGCTCGAACACGCGGATCCGCAGCGCCACGACCCTGGCCGGCAACCACCACGGCAGGCTCAGGACGACGGCCGCGACCCCGGCCACCAGCAGGATCGGCATCATCATGACCGTCGCACCACACCCGGTTCGTGACGGCGGTCGCCGTACGCCCGCACCATGCCCGGTTCGAGACGGCGGTCGCCGTACACCCGCACCATGTCCGGTTCGAGGTCCTGCACGCAGGCGCACCCGCACAGTGCGAGGGCGTGCTCGACCTCCGCGCGCAGCAGGCCGAGCACGCCGGCCACGCCCCGCTCGCCGTCCGCCGCCAGGCCCCACAACACGGGCCGGCCGACCGCGACGGCGGCCGCGCCCAGCGCCAGCGCCTTGAGCACGTCGGTGCCGCGCCGCACGCCGCCGTCCAGCAGCACCGGCACCGCCCCGCCCACCTCCGCCGCGATGTCCGGCAGCAGGTCGATCGTGGCGGGCACCCCGTCGAGCTGCCGCCCGCCGTGGTTGGACACCATGATCGCCGCGACGCCGTGGTCGAGCGCGAGCCGCGCGTCGGCCGGGTGCGTGACGCCCTTGAGCACGATGGGCAGCGCCGTCATGCGCCGCAGCGCGCCCAGGTGCTCCCACGACAACTCCGGCCACATCACGATCGGCCGGACCCGGCCGCCGTCCCGCAGGTTCTCGCAGGCCAGCTGCGCGGGCAGGTCGTGGAAGCCGTTGCGCAGGTCCCGCTCCCGCACACCCAGCACGGGCGAGTCCACCGTGACCACCAGCGCCTTGCAGCCGGCCGCCTCGGCGCGGCGGACGATCCGCTCGGTGAAGGCGAGGTCCGGCTGCACGTACAGCTGGAACCACAACTCCGCGCCGGGCGCGGCCGCCGCCACCTCCTCGATCGCGACCGTGGCGGCCATGCTCACGATCATGATCGTCTCGGTGGCGGCGGCGGCCCGCGCGGTGGCCCGCTCGCCCTCCGGGTCGGCCAGCCGGTGGAACGCCGTCGGCGCCACCAGCACCGGCATCGCCGCGCGGCTGCCCAGCAGGGTCACGCCGGTCTGCAGCTTCGCGGCGCCACGCAGCACCCGGGGCACCAGCCGCAGCCGCCCGAACGCGGCCTCGTTGTCGCCCACGGTGACCTCGTCCCCGGCCCCGCCGGCGAAGTAGTCGTAGTGCGCGGGGTCGAGGCGTTCACGCGCCGCGATCTCGAACTCACGCAGGCTCCGCGCGTTCATCGTCACGCCGGGATCGAGGCGGTCCGGCGGGCGAAGAAGGCGCGCAGGGGCTCGACGTGGACCTCAGGGGAGTCCCACTCGTTCTCCAGGTTCTCGGTGATGTGGTGGGCGACGACCTCCCCGCCCGGCAGGTGGTGGCGGACGACCGGGTGCAGGTAGTGGCCCTCGTGGGCGCGCGCCGAGTCGCGCTGGCTGATCCGGCCGACCTCGATGTCGAAGGGGTCCACCTGGTCGTGACCGGGCCCGTACTCCAGGGTGATCGCGAAGTGGCCGCGGTCGCCGATCGGGGGACCCTGCAGGTCGTGCGGCAACTCCTCCAGGTAGCGGGCGTCCACGTCGTCGATCACGATCATGTCGGCCAGCAGGCCGAACTGCTGCCACAGCGCCGAGGCGCGGTTGACCCGCTCGATGACCGCCGCCGCCATCGCCATCGGGGTCGCGGCGAGGTGCCTGGCCGGCCAGGCGACGTCGTGGTAGCGCTGCTCCAGGATGCGGTGCAGGGCGCGCACGCCGTACCTGAAGCCGTGGATGAAGCCGCTCGTGCCGCGCTTGAAGTCGCGCGACTGGGTGATCGTTCCGGCGAAGTACAGGTCGGGCACGCTGACCGACTCGTACGCGGGCGTGAGCGCCGGGAACCGGTCGTTGATCACCAGGTCGGGGCGGCACTCGTCGGCGAAGATCGAGGCGTCGAAGCGGAACCCGGTGCAGGCGATCACCCGGTCGTACGGGATGTCCTTGGTGACCTCGTCCACCCGGGCGAACGACACCGTCACCAGGTACGTGCCGTCCGGCCGCCGCTCGATGCGCTTGACGTCGCCGTCCAGCACCGCGTTCTGGGACTTGAGCTGGTAGGAGTCGAGCAGGTTGTTGTTGACCGCCCGCAGGTGGCCGACGAAGTGGGTGCGCCAGGCCATGCGGATCGAGTGGGGCCCCGCCACGTGGATGACCGCGGCCGTCTCGACCAGGTTGTCGGCCGTCTCGAAGGCCGAGTTGCCCTTGCCGATGATGAGCACCCGCTGGTTGAGGTAGTCGGCGGGGTCGGTGGAGGCGGTGCCGTACAGGTCGGCGGTCTCGATGCCCGGGATGGGCGGGATGTTGGGCCGGGACACGCCGGTCGCCATGATGACCCGCTTGGCCTCGTACGTGCGGCCGTCGGCGGTCGTCACGCGGAAGGGCCCCGGCCGCTCCACGCGGGCCACGCGCGAGTCGTAGGCGATGCGCAGCCCGCACGCCTTGGCGAAGTCGCCGAGGTAGCGGACCATGTCGTCGGCGTGCGGGAAGTACCGGTCGCTGTAGTGCGTGAACAGCAGGCCGGGGTCGTCCGACAACAACGAGTTCCAGTCCATCCGCAGGTTGAGCTCCGGGTCGTCCCACCCGGTGTGCTTCTTGTTGATCGAGATCAGCGTGCGATGGCGCGGGAAGGTGTGAAAGAACTGGCTCGGCCCGGGACCCGCCTCCAGGATCAGGTACTTACGGCCCGCCCGGTGCAGGAAGTAGCCGAGCTGAAGGCCCGCGGGCCCGGCGCCGATCACCAGATAGTCCAGGGAATTGTCCGCCACTGAACGCCTCCGTCACAGCGAAGTGATTGAAAGGGCACTGAATGAGCAACGTCAGTGTTGGCGCACAATTCTCAGAGATTGCTCAGAAAACGCCCTCTCCGTGCCGGGCCAGCAGGGCCCGCTTGTCGGGCTTTCCGCTGGTCGCGACCGGTACGCCGGGCACCACCGTGATCGTCTTGGGCACACTGTCCGCGCCCAGCTCGGCCCGTACCAGCGCGGCCAGAGTGGCCTGCTCGGGCACCCTGCCGGGCGCGGGCACCACGAACGCGTGCACGGCCTCCCCGGTGGCCTCGTCTGGCGTGCCCAGCACGTACGCCTCGTCCACGTCGGGGTGGCCGGTCAGCACGCGCTCGATCGGGCCCGCGTACACGACCATCGCGTTGACCATGACGACGTCGCGCGAGCGCCCCTCCAGGTGCAGGAAGCCGGCCGCGTCCACGTGGCCGAGGTCGCGGGTGCGCAACCAGCCGTCCCGCAGCGTGTCTCGGGTCTCCGTCGCGTCACCCCAGTACCCCGCCATGATGTACGGGCTGCGCACGCAGATCTCACCCGTCCGCCCCGGCGGCAGGTCGGCACCTTCCTCGTCCCGCACGCTCAGCTCCACCCCCGGATGCGGCAGCCCGACGGGGGCCACGACGCCCGCGGCGATGTGCGCGGGCGTGAGCATGGCGATGTTGCCCGCCTCGGTCTGCCCGTACCCCTGGTAGAGCACCGGGCCGAGCCGCGCCGCGGCCGCCGCCAGCCGGCGGGGGTTGATCGGCGAGCCCGACACCATCAGCGCCCGCAGGCTCGACACGTCGGCCTCATCCAGCAGCTCCATCATCTGGAACAGCCGGGGCACCGTGATGATCGACCCGGTGATGCGGTGCCGCTCGATCGCGTACGGGAACACCGGCCGCCCGTCGTCCACCGGGATCACCGCCGTGCCCCCGCCCAGCAGGCACGGCGCCAGGAACTCCAGCACCACCATGCTGGCCAGCGTGCCGAACAGCAGGTAACGCTCGAAGCCCCGCGCCAGCTCGGCCGCCACCGGCCCCCACACGCGCGGCTGCCACGCCCAGTGCTCGCTGAGCGCCCCGTAGGTGATCGCGCAGCCCTTGGGCCGGCCGGTGCTGCCGCTGGTGAAGGTCAGCGCGGCCACATCCTCCGGCCGGACGGTCACGGCCGGCATGTCGTACGCGCCCTGACGGGCCGGTAGGTCGTGCGCGCCCGGCGCGGGACCGCCCTGATGGGCCAGCACGTCGTGCGCGCCCGGCACGGGACTGCCCTGATGGGCCAGCACGTCGTGCGCCCCCGGCACGGGGCCGAGCGACAGCGGTGTCCCGGTGGCCCCGAGCAGTTGCGGCGTGGCCGTGGCCGGGTCCACGAGGACGGCGTCGAGGTCCAGGCCGAGCACGTGGGCGAGCTGCCCCGGCGGGTAGCCGGGCCGGATGCCGACGACGCGGCAGCCCAGCGTGTGCGCGGCCATGTGCGCTGCGAACGCCTCCGGGGTGAGCTCCGTGCGCACGGCGATCGCCCGGCCGGGACCGAGGCCCGCCTCACGCAGCGCGCCCGCCAGGCGGCCGATGAGCTCCAGCAGCTCGCCGCGGGAGACGATCCTGTCGCCGTGCTCGAAGGCCGGGCGCGCGGGGGCGGCGCGCAGCTCTTCGAGCAGGGGGTGCGGGAAGAGCATGGTCGGGCTCCTCTGTGCGGACGATATGGGCGGACTACTGGGGCGTATTAGTGGCCATTCCCGAATGCCTGATGCCGTCGTATAACGGGATTTGGTGCGAACGCTAGGCACCGCACATCAGAGCCGGATCAGAGGTGGGCACCAAGTGCAGGTGATCGGCGCGGGCTTCGGCCGCACGGGGACGAGATCCATGAAGGCGGCGCTGGAACTGCTGGGCTTCGGGCCCTGTTACCACATGTCGTCGGTGATCGCGGAGCCGTACCGGGTGCGGCAGTGGCTCGACGTCGGCGAGGGCCGCTCCCGGGACTGGGACGCGCTGTTCGCGGGGTTCCGGTCGGCACTCGACTGGCCCGCGTCGGCGTACTGGCGGGAGCTGGCCGGGCACTATCCCGACGCCAAGGTCATCCTCACCGTCCGCGATCCCGGGCGCTGGTACGACAGCGTCCGGGAGACCATCTTCCGCAGCGCGCTGGAGCAGCGGGGCCGGCCGCCGCTGCGCCGCCGCGTGATCCGGCGGCTGGTGGCGTGGCGGTCGCCCGACTTCGCCCTGTACCCGCGGATGGCCAGGGCGACCTTCATCGACCGCGTCTTCGACGGGCGCATCGACGACCGCGACCATGTCATCGGCGTCTACGAGCGGCACATCGCCGAGGTCAGGGCGGCGATCCCGGCCGGGAGGCTGCTGGTGTTCGAGGCGGGGGACGGATGGGGGCCGCTGTGCTCGTTCCTCGGGGTGCCGGTGCCCGAGGTGCCGTATCCGCAGGTCAACGAGCGGGTGGCGTTCCGGCGCAAGCGTCCGCGCCGGTTGGCCCGGTTGATCCTGCGCGGGCGCTGACGCCCGTCATGAGAGCGTCCACTCGCCCTTCTGATCGGCGAACCCGCCGTCCAGGCCGAACTGGAACTTGGTGAGCCGCGCCGTCTCCGGCACCTCGAACACGATCATGCCTTTGCGCGAGTCGCCCACGTTGATCGTCGCGTTGCCGCCGAAGCCCTGGCCCTCGCTGACCTCTTGATAGGAGGGGCGGTGCTGCTGGAGCTCGCCGTCGATGAGCCAGACGCCGCCCGTCGGGGAGCTGCTGTAGACGGCCTGCCCCGAGTTGGCGAGCGTGACCTCCACGGCCACGAACTTGTTACCGGTCTTCGGCTTGGAGAACTGGTTGGCCGAGGTGGCCGGGTTCACGAGACGGTTCAGGGTCACGGTCATCTTGAGGCCGGGGTCGATGCCCTGGAGGGTGATCGAGCCGCCGACCGTGGCGGTGGTCCCGGTCTGTCCCTGGGGCGGCTGGCTGCTCCCGCCCGCAGCAGGCTGACTCGCCCCGCCTACGACCGCAGGCTGGCTGGCCCCGCCCGCCGGTGGCGGCTGGACCGCCAGGTCGGCCGTCGTGCCCTGGCCCGCCGCGTCCACCGGCGGCTGGATGGCCGGGTCGCCCTGCACCGGCGGGCTCGATAACGGCTCGCTGGACGGCATGACCATGGTCGGCCCGTCGGCCTCGGTGATCACGCTGCTTCTGCCGGTGTCCGTCAGCACCATCACCACGGCGGCGACCCCGCCCAGGAGCAGCAGGGGAACGCCGATCGCGAGCAGCACGACCAGGGCGTCGCGCGACGACTTGGACGGCTGAGGAGGCGGATACCCGACGGGTCCGTACGGGGGCTGCTGCGGGTGTTGCGGGCCGTACGGGTTTTGCGGCGGAGGCGGGTATCCCATGGCGTGGCTCCTGGTAGACGACGGGGATATTGGGACGTTCCAACCATCCGTTAGGTTGTCCCGCATGCCCTAAGGTGCCTTGAATGAGCGGACGCGGGATTCTCATCACCGGAGCATCGAGAGGAATCGGGCGGGCGGTCGCGGCCGCCTTCGCCGAGCAGGGGGACAGGGTCGCGATCCACCATCGCGACTCCGCCAAGGAGGCCGACGACCTGCTCGACGGCCTGCCCGGCCGGGGACACGCCGTCGTACGGGCCGACCTGGCCGACCCCGAGCAGGTCAGGCACATGGCGGACGCGGCGGCTCGGGCGCTGGGCGGCGGCATCGACGTCCTGGTGAACAACGCGGGCGTGTTCTTCCACCACCCCATCACCGAGACCTCCTACGAGGAGTGGCAGGACGCCTGGCGGCGCACGCTCGACGTCAACCTGGTCGGCGCGGCGAACGTGACCTGGTGCGCGCTGCGGCACATGCCCTCCGGCGGCCGGATCGTCAACGTCTCCTCGCGCGGCGCCTTCCGCGGCGAGCCCGACGGCCCGGCCTACGGCGCGAGCAAGGCGGGCATGAACGCCCTGGCCCAGTCGCTGGCCGTGGCCCTGGCCCCGCGCGGCATCGCCGTGGCCACCGTGGCGCCCGGCTTCGTCGAGACGGACATGACGAACGAGCACCTCAAGCCGCCGCGCGGCGACGCGATCCGCGCCCAGAGCCCGTTCGGCCGGGTGGCGCGACCGCAGGAGATCGCCGCGGCCGTGGTGTACCTGGCCTCGCCCGCCGCCGAGTGGGCCAGCGGCACCGTGCTCGACCTCAACGGGGCCTCGTACCTGCGCTGATCACGCGGGTCGCCGATCCCGCCCGACGCAATCCCGTGATCTTCCCGTTTCCGGGGGCTATTGTGAAATCTCAGGACACTTCGGAAACTTCTTGCGAAGGGGGACGGTGTGGCCAAGGGCCGCGGGTACGCGTTGTTATCGGTGGCGATCTGCGCGGTGACGATCCTGATCGCTTTCGTCACGTACGCGGCGGTGGGAATCGACGGCCTGTTATACACCGTCCTGCTCTTCCCGATCGTCCTGGCCGCGCTGGTCGTCGGGCACGACACGCTGAACCGCCGGGCCATGGCCGTCGTGGAGAGGGAGCGCCGGCTCGCCCAGGACCGCGTCCACGTCAGGCGCACCGTGGACTTCGTGGCCGACCCCGACCTGAGCGAGCAGCAGCGCCTGGTCATCGTCGACTCCTTCATCCCGAGGTTGCGCGTCTCGCGCGCCGAGTACCGGGACCGGGTCGTACTTGTGCCGGAACTCTCCCCATCTGCCCGAGCCCTCCTGGAACGCGCCAGAAGTGCGGTTATGTCCGTCTATGCGTCCCAAGCCATGCGCAGGCGCCTGCTGGACGGACTGGCCAACGAGGTGCTGCTGCCCCGGCAGATCTGGGAGATCGCGATGTTGCTGCGGGTCCAGACGCACCTGCAAGAAGAGCAGGAGCGCGCCATGCGCGGCGTCGTCACGCCCGAGCTGATGGCCGTGCTGGAGCCGCAGCAGGAGGCGCTGCGCCGCTCGGTCGCCTCCGTGACGGCCAGGGTGGAGCAACTGGAGCGGTACGCCCGCCGCGTACAGGAGGCCGACGCCGCCCTGCGCGCCCGCGAGGCGATGGACAACAACGAGAAGTACCGGGCACTGCTGGCGCACACCGACGACACCGAGGGGATGCGCGCGCTGGAGGCTCATGGCCAGGCCCTGGAGGAGACGCTGGCCAGGAGCGTGCGCGAGGCCATCGAGGCGGGTCAGACGCTGAAACCGCAACCGGCATCCTGAGCGAGAGCCGGTGTCCCGGGCGCAGGCCGCCCGGCCGGGCGGCGATGGTCAGCCGAGTGTCCATTCGCCGCGCTGCTCGGCGTAGCCGCCGTCCAGGCCGAACTGGAACTTCACCAGCTTGGCCCGCTCGGGCACCTCGAAGACGAGCAGTCCCTTGCGGGTGTCACCGGGACTGATCGAGGTCGTGCCGCCGAACTGCCGGCCCTGCTTCACCTCCGCCACGACCGACGGGTACTCCTGCGACTCGGCGTCGATCACCGCCGCCCCGATCGCCGGGGAGTCGTTGTAGGTGTCGCGGCCCTTGTTCGTCAGCGTGAGCTGCACCGCCATGAACCGGTGGCCGCCCTGCGGTTGCCGGCCGTAGGTCGACTCGGCCCTGTCGAAGACCTGGTTGACCGTCACGGCCATGGTCAGACCGGCCTCCCGGCCCTTCAGCGTCAGAGTCTCGCCGGTCTTGCTCTGCAACGTCCGCGCGCCGTCACCACCGTCGGGCAACACCTGCACCGGCTCCTCGGACGTAGGTCCCGGCGACGGCTGCCCGGAGGAGGACAGGCCCGCGTCACGGACCGGGACGACCAGCACGAGCCAGGCCGTCGCGAAGCCCGCGAACAGCAGCAGCGGGATCCCGACGGCCAGGGCCACGACGAAACCCGTGCGACGGCGCGGCGGCCGGGGATGTGGCGGGGTGGGCGGGCTGTAGACGTACTGGGGACCGGACTCGTACGGCTGTCGCTGCCGGTACAGCTCCGGCGAGTGCGGTTCGAACGCCGGGCGTTCCTGCTGCTGAGGACGGGGGTCCTGTGGGTATCCCATGGCGCGGCTCCACTGGAGAGGAGGACCGTCCAAGGATGCTCCAGGCCGTCTGCCCGTGAAGGGCGCAATGCCCGTTCGGTCTGGCGCTGAACCGCCCCCCAGCCGCGCTAAACAGTGAGCCGCCTGTCCAGCAGCAGCGCCCCGCGCCCGGCCAGCAGCGTCGTGCACCACCCGCGCAGATCCGTCGGCTTGGGCCCCTCGACCTCGCCCCCGTCCAGCAGCCCGGCCCAGTCGAGCAGGGACTCGGCCAGCATGAGCGGCACCCCGCGCCGCTCGTGCACCTCCGCCGCGGCCTCGAAGTGCTCGGCCGCCCGCGTCCGCTCACCCATCGCCATGGACAGGTGCGCCAGGTAGTGGTGCCCGCAGTGGTGGGCCACCGCGCCGTGCCCGAACGTCTCGCCGCCGCCGGCCAGCGAGTCGTACAGCTGCCCGGCCAGCTCCACCCGGTCCAGCCGCGCGGCGGCCACGGCCAGGTTGTCCAGGGCGGGCCGGTGCGCCATGTTGCGCGGCGGCGCGGCTCCCCCGAGCGCCAGGATGCGGTCGAGCAGCGGACCGGCCTCCTCATCCGCCAGCTCGCACAGGTAACGCAGCACCGCGTGCACCGGATCCACCAGGGGCCGCCGGCCGGCGCGGCGCAGTCGTTCGCGCAGCTCCCACAGCCGTCCCTGCAGCCGCCGGATCTCGGCGATCTGCTCGGAGTAGATGGCCACCGCCTCCAGCCGCCGGCCGATCTCCGAGCCCAGCCGCAGCGCCGCCTCCGCCTCCGCCTCGGCCTGCGCCAGGTCGCCCTGCATGAGGGTCTGGCCGGCCCTGGAGTAGCCGAGCAGCCAGTTGAGCTGCGGCTGCCCGAGCCGGCGGGTCAGCTCCTCGGCGTGGTCGAGCAGCACGGCCGCCTTGGCCACGTCGCCCGTGTCGAGCACCGGGGGAGTGCGCTGCATGTAGGCGTGGAACAACACCAGGTCGTCGCCCGTCCTGCGGGCCGCCTCCAGCATCTCGTCGCCGTCGCGGTGCCGCTGGTGCAGCGGGTCGGCCGGGATGATCGTCAGGCTGCGCATGCCCAGCACACTGGCCAGCGTGCGCGCGTCGCCGGACTTGCGGGCCAGGGCGACCGCCTCGTCGCTCAGCGCGAAGCGGCGCTCGCCGTCGGGCGCCCAGATCAGCTCGGAGGCGAGCTGGGCGGCCAGCAGCGCCCTGGTGCTGACGTCGGTGGAGTCGACCACCCTGCGCGCCTCGGTGAGCAGCGCGATGCGCTCCTCGTCGGGCGTGGCCGAGATGCCGGAGCCCCGGTCGCCGCCCAGCGCCGCGGTGACGATCAGGTCGTCGCGCCGGCACTCCCTGGCCAGCTCGGCGGCCTGCGCCAGCGTGCGCCCGGCCTCCGGATGCCCGGCCAGCCACATCGCCCTGCCGCACTCCACCAGCAGCTCGGCGCGCCGCTCCCGGGTTTCGCCGGGGACGTCGCGCAGCAGGTCGAGCACCCGCTGGTACCAGGTGACCGCCTCGCGGTGGGCCAGCCCGGCCAGCGCGTGCTGGGCCGCCAGCGTGGCCGCCTCCGCCGCCGCGCGCACCCTGGCCGGGTCGCGGCCCTGCTCGGCGGCGGCCAGCAGGTGGGTGGCGACCACGTAGGGGCGCGACCGCATCGCCTCGGGGTCGGTCTCGCACAACGCGTCGGCGACCCGCCCGTGCAGCAGCGCGGTACGCGGCGCGGAGAGCGTGGCGTACAACGCGTTCCTGGTCAGCTCGTGGGAGAACTGGCAGGTCCCGTTGTCCAGCATGGTCACCAGGCCGGTGCCCATGGCCTCCTCCATCGCGGCCACGAACCGCGCCTCGTCCAGGCCCAGGCCGCGGCGCAGCACGGCCGAGGCCATCCGCTCGCCCACGGCCAGCAGGCTGACCAGGTCCCTGGCGTCCGGGTGCAGCTGGGCGATGCGGGCCATGACCATCCGGGTGACCGAGTCGGGCACGGCCAGCGCGTCCAGGTCCTTGCCCGCGGCCAGCTCCCTGATCACCTCACTGACCAGGAACGCGTTGCCGCCGGTGATCCGGTGCAGCAACTCGGGGTCGCCGCTCGCGCGCGCCTCGGCCAGGGCCGAGTCGACCTCGTCCGGGCCGAACGCCGGCACCTGCACGACGCGGGCCCCCGCGGTGAGCTTGTGCAGGTCGGGCAGCGAGACAGGCGCCGCGGACTCGACCGGCACGGGCCGCGACGTCGCCAGGACCAGCAGCGGCAACGAGTCGGCCTCCCACATGAGGGCGCTGAGCATCTGCAGCGACTCCAGCGTGGCCCACTGCAGGTCGTCGATGACCAGCAGCACGGGCCGCACGGTCGCCAGGCGCTCGATCAGCGTGCGCGCCGCCGCCATCAGGTGGTAGCGCTCGGACACGGGCTCGGTGGCCGGCGGCACCTCCAGCGACAGCGGCGGCGCGGCCAGCGAGGGCGCCAGCCGTACCAGCTGGCCGCACTGCTGGTCCACCCCGGCCCGCAGCAGCAGCGCGGGCGAGGTGCGGGCCAGCCGCTCCACGGCCCCCGCGATCGGCTCGTACGCCTTGCGCGCCGGATCCGTGCACCGCCCCGCCAGCACCGTGAACTGCCGCTTGAGCGCCCGCCTGGCCACCTCGGAGGCCAGCCGCGTCTTGCCGACGCCCGGCTCGCCCTCCAGGATCACCAGCCCGCTGCCGAACTCGGCCGCAGCCAGCTCCCCGTCCAGCGCCCGCAGCTCCTCCCGCCTGCCGAGGAAGGGCAGCACGCCGCCGTCGTCCAGCCACGGCGCGAGCGCGCCGCTGAGATGGTGGTCGGCGCTCTGCCAGTGCAGCTCGTAGGTGTGCAGCGGCTCCCGCAGCCCCTTGCCGGGCAGCCGCCCCAGGTCCTTGAACTCATGCCTGCTGCGCCCCTGCGCCAGCCGCCTGACCAGGTCGGTGCAGAGCACCTGCCCGCCCTCGGCCACCGCGACCAGCCGGGCCGCCTCCACCGTCGGCAGCCCGCTGACGTCGTCATGCCCCCAGGCCACGTCGCCGGCGGCCAGCGCGGCCCTGATGGAGATCTTCTCCAGGGCCCGCTCGTTCTCGTCGGCCACCGCCTGCTGCACCGCGATGATCGCGTCGAGCCCGGCCGTGGCCGAGTCGAACACGGCCATCAGCCCGTCGCCCAGGCTCTTGGTGAAGGTGGCGCCGCTGGCCGTCACCACCGAGCGCAGCAGCTGGTAGAGGCGGCGGAAGACGACGTTGGCGCGCTCCTCGCCGAGCCTGATCCGCAGCGCGGTGGAGCTCACCACGTCGGTGAACAGGATGGTCGCCGTGGTCAGTGCGCCCGGCTCGTGCCGGGGCTCATGCGGAGCGGTCACCAGTGCGGCCCCTTCCGCCCCTGCGCGGGCACTCGTAGCGTCCTGCGGACGGTGCGGCGGATCTCCCGGGTCTTGACCGCGCCGGTCGACTGCTTGATCCGCCACGCGCGGGCCAACTCCTCGGGGATCCTGAACGGCGCCTGCCCGTCGGAATGGCGGTCGATCAGGGCGACCACGATGTGCCGTCCGGCCTTACGTACCAGCCAGCGAATCACACGGCGCACGGGGCCTGCCAGCGAGTTTCGCCGGTGGGCGGAGCGCGCCATCGCGAAGCACGCCGTGAACCACCAGGCGGGCGCGGGCACGCCGAGCAGGTCGGGCACCCTGTCGGTGCCGTGCGCGCCATCCCGGAAGATCCAGTGCACCAGGCTGCGCGGCATCTTGCGCCAGCCCAGCGGCATGAACGCCTCGACCTCCTTCAGCAGCATGGCCGTCAGGCGGCGGCCCTCCTCGCTGGGCTCCAGCAGGCGGCCCAGGCGCGCGCTGATCGGCTCGACGTCGTCGAGGGTGAGCGGGCCGTCGCGGCAGACCTCGACGCCCATGAGGTGGCCGAAGACGCTCCAGGTGTAGAGGTGGGCGGTGCGCTCCTCGTCGGTCAGCACCACGCCCATGGTCTCCAACGCCTCCCACGTCACCACGGAGAAGTCGAAGAGCGTCGCCAGCAGCAGCTCCTGGTTGACCGGCGGGCCGTAGCGGCCGGTGTCCCAGCGGTCGGCGTACTTCTCGTTGACCAGGGCCCGTACGAACGAGTGCAGGATCCGCAGCCCGATCGCCGTGGTGTGCCCGGGACGGCCCGGCTGCAGGCTGTCGGTGGCCCGCAGCCCCATCACGTCCACCAGCATCTGCCCGGTCTCCGCCACCCGGCGGGTGAGGCTGTGCGTGGCCAGGTTGGACACGCCGGCCAGCACCTTGGCGCTGGACACCTCCACGTACGCCATCGGCAGGCAGGCGAAGAACAGCGCGGCCGACTGGTAGAGCCCGTAGTCGGCGAAAACCGCCTGCCCCCTGGCCAGCAGTTCCCGGTCGTCCCCCCATTCGGGCAGGTCCTTGGCGAAGTCGAGCGCGTCGAAGATCTCCGAGGCGGGAGGCTCGCCCGATGGGGCCCTGGCCTCCCGCTTGGCCGCCCCGAGCTCCGCGGTCACGGCCTTGACCAGTTCGAGCGCGCCCCTGCCCGCGGGTTGAGCCTCCAGGTACTCGGCCACCACCTTGTCGATGTCCGGGTCGGCCTGCTGCCGCAGTTGCCGGAACCTTTCCTCCGGCCAGCGCTCGTCATGCTCGTTCATTACCCCGTACTCCAGATTCGGTCAGAGGCCGCCCCTTTTGCGCAGGGCGGCGACATCCAGCAGCGTGATCGTTCGGCCTTTGACGACGATGAGGTTCCTCGACACCAGCGACTGCAGCGCCCGGTTGACCGCCGGCCGCGACGCGCCGATGAGCGCGGCGAGGTCGGACTGGGTCAGCCCGGGCAGGTCCACCACGCCGTCGTCCTGGCCGTGCTTGTCGGCCAGTTGCAGCAGCAGCTTGGCCAGCCGCCCGCCCAGGTCCAGGAAGGCCAGGTCGGCCGCCTGGTCGGTGAGCCTGCGCACCATGCGGCCGAGCAGCCGCAGGAACTCGTCGGCCAGCCCCGGATGCTCCCGCATCAGCTCCAGCAACCGCGCCCTGGGCAGCGCGAACACCCAGGCGGGCCGCACGGTCACGATCGAGGCCGAGCGCGGTGAGCCGTCCAGCAGCGCCATCTCGCCGAAGGTGTCGCCGCGGCCCAGCATGTTCAGCACGATCTCGTCGCCGCTCTCGGTGGTGAACACCACCTTGACCAGCCCGTCCAGCAGCACGAACAGCGACTCTCCCGGATCCCCCTGATGGAAGATGATCTGTCCGGACCGGTAGCGGCGCGCCACCCCGGCCCGAGCCGTGCTCTGGATGCCACCCTCTCCGAGTACGCGGAACAGCGGGATCCCCGCCAGCACGGTTGCGACCGGCTCGACCTCGGAGGGAGGCCCGCTGCGCGCGTTCATGCAAGAACTCTAAGCCGCATTCCGCGAGCGGACAGCATGTGGTAACCGATCTCCAAAATGTGATGCAGGTCACACTCGCTCTGTTACATCCGGAACAGTCTTTTCGGATCATCGGGCGCACCGTGAGGTAGCCGGCCGGAAAAGGACCCCCTAGTAGCCGGACCGGCAGGGAGAAAGACATGCACGTGGAGACCATCGACCGTCCCGACACCGGCTCCCTGGTGACCGCCGCGCAGGAGGGCGACATCTGGGCGTGGGAACGGCTGGTCGAGGAGTTCAGCCCGATGCTGCGGGCCCGCATCCGCCGCTTCAGGCTCAGCCACGAGGACGCCCAGGACGTACTCCAGACCACCTGGCTGCTGGCCTGGCAGAACCTGGGCAGCGTGGAGGACGGCCAGCGCATGCCGGGCTGGCTGGCCACCATCGCCTTCCGCGAGTGCCTCAAGCTGTCCAAGCGCACCAAGGAGATCTGCACGCCGGATCTCGACTCGCTGGGCAGCACCGACGACGTCGACAGGGAACTTGCCAGGATCTGGCTGGCCGGCACGCTGGCAGAACTGGTGGAGGAGCTGCCGGCAGCGCAGCGGGTCCTGTTCAGAGCGCTCACGGAAACCTCCGAGCCGCACTATGTGGACGTGGCGCGCAGGCTGGGCAGGCCGGTCGGGAGCATCGGGCCCACCCGAGCCCGCTGTTTCGCGAAACTACGCGGGCTGCTTCAGGCCCGTGAGATCACGCGCGACTTCCTGGACTGATCTGTTCGCGGTCTGCTACTTGCTCTCCGGGTCAAGCGGGATCGCCTCCAGGAACGGCTCGAAGTCGAAGTGCGCCATCTCGTGCGCGTCCGGGTCGGTCTCGGACGGATAGGCGTAGAACCTGCGCCCGCGCAGCGATGGCATGGCTCCGATGGCCTCGGGGACGAGCCCGCGCCGCATCTCCTCGGCCAGCCCGTCGGCGATCGGCTGGTCGAAGGGGACGCGGTAGAGGGCGTCCACGTTCTGGTAGACGCGGAAGTAGCTGACGATGAAGCGCATGCGGTCGGGATAGGACACCCAGTTGGCGACCCCCGCCGTGGCGGCCTCCTGGTCCTCGGTGATGAACTCCTCGGCGAGCTTGCGTACCTTCTCGTGCTGGATCGGCGCCCACACCTTGGCCAGGTCCACGCCCGCGGGCGGCGTCAGCGGTTTGCCGACCTTGATGTCGCTGAGCGGCGTGCGCACGGCGAACAGGTGACGGGTGTAGAGCGCGGCCCACAGATCCTCCAGCTTGCGGGTCAGCCACGGCTGGTCCGCGTGCGAGGCGGCGTAGAGGCGGAACCGGGCGAACCGCTTGCGCGTGACCAGGGAGCGCAGCGACCGCCACGACACCCGGGTCAGCCAGCGGACCGGCCGGTAGAGCACGAGTTCCAGCGCCGCCTGGGCGCGCGCCTGCTCGTAGGCCGACAACGCGATGTTGGCCCCGAACATCAGCTCGGCCCGCGCCGCCCGGTCCCCGGTCTTGGCGGCCTCGACCATGAGCTGCGCGGCGTCCTTGAGGTAACGGGCGTCGGCCGGTGACAGCAGGTCCGTCAGGAACTCCGGCGGCTGCGGCGTCAGGTCGGACTCGGGGCTGACCCTGAGGAAGCGGTCGGGTGTGTCGTTCCACAGGTTGACCGCGAGGCTGGCCGTCTCCAGGAAGATGGCGCGGTTGGCCAGCGCGAGCCCCAGCTGGTAGCTGGGGCCGAGCAGCGTCAGCAGGGCGGCCCTGAACAGCCGCCTGAAGCGCCGCGGCACCCTTAAACGGCGGCCGAAGTCGTCGATGAACGGCGAGTCGGGGCCCAGGTCGAGGCTCTCGCCGACCGCCTTGGAGGTCCAGGTGGCGTAGCAGTACCAGTTGTTGGCCTCGCGGCCCAGGCGCGCGGCGAGGTCGGCGGCCACTCGGTGGTAGCTGTAGGCGATGACCATCGCCTCAAGTGCCGCGCTCCGGTCCTTATAGGCCGCGATGCGCAGCACATCGTCCGCGGTCATCGGAGTGTCGGACATGAAGTCTCCCGTTTCAGGTCCCGTCGCCACGAGGAGTGCTCACGGGTTCAGAGCACCTCCAGCGGCTGCAAATACAGTCGGCGGCCGGCTTGCCCCCTCGGTCCGCCAGGCCGCGAGCGTAGAGCGGGCCGCTTGCGACGGGCTTGCAGCGCGCCGCCCCGGGGTCCGGGCCCGGGGCGGCGCGGGTCATTCCTTCACCACGATCTTGCTGATCACGACGAATCCGCACAGCGCCCCCGCGGTGCCCGCGGCCGTCGTCGTGCTGAGGTTGACCACGAGGTCATAGGTGCCGGGGGCGAGCAGGCCGCGCATCGGGATAGAGGCGGTGTAGCGGCCGGAACCCGGCGTGAAGGTCATCTCCACCGGGGGCGAGGGGTGTCTCGTCTCACCACCGCCCAGCAGGTCCGCGATGATCTCCAACTGCCAGCGGCCCGCCAGCCAGTCCACGAGTTCGCCGGTGACCTCCCAGCCCACGTCCACGGTCCAGCCTTCGTATCGATGCACGACGTTCGTGGGCTGGGCCCCGGGGTCGACCACCTGGCTGTGAAGGGTGCCGGCCAACTGGTCGGCCGGCACCTTCATCACCTGGAACTCTCCGGTTGCCATCGGCGATCTCCTCTCGGCGGGACGGACCCCGTGTGAGGAGAAGAGCGACGGCGGAGGCGGTGAAATACCCGTCCTTTGCGTCGATACAAATCCGGTTTTCGCCAGAAAAGTCGGCCTAGAAGGGTCGGCCTAGAAGGGTCGGTCTGGAAGGGTCGGTCTAGATGAGGCGGTCTGGAAGGGTCGGTCTAGATGAGGCGGTCTAGATGAGTCGGCCGTCGACCCTGGCGAGATCGCCGGGGCCCGCGGCTCCGGTCCGCACGCCATTCAGGCGCACGCCCGCCTCCACCGCGCAGTCCAGGTAGGAGTTGAGCCCCCTGATCACCAGGTCGCCGACCTCGCCGCCGGCCAGGCGCAGCACCGCGCCCGCGCCCTGCGCGGCGACGACCTCGACGGTCCCGTACGGAGTGCGCAGGCCGATCGGCCCCTCGTTGCCCGACTGGACGAGCACGATGAGGTAGTGCACGTCCCTGGTGGGGTGGCTGCGCAAGTACGCGTCGGCCTCCCCGTACAGGACGACGCCCTCGCCGGTGACCTCCCCGGCGGACGGGGTGATCAGGGCGCAGGGTGCCAGGCGCTCGTCGAGCGTGGGCACGGGCCCCTCCACCAGCACCCGGCCGCCCTCCCGCGCGTACCCGGCCAGCAGTTCCTGTACGCGCCGGTGCATGAACGGCCCGCCCGGCACCGTGACCGTCCGGTAGGCGGCCAGCTCCCGCGGCGTGGCGCTCTCCAGATCGAGGAGCCCGTAGTCCAGGCCGCGCTCCCGCATCCGCTCGTGGAAGCCCCGCAGCACCCGGCCACACTGCGGCGACGCCTCGGGCCCTGACAACGCCGCGATGCCCGCGTAGGGGAGGTACAGCCCGAACGCGTCGTGCCGTTCCGTGGCGCACTCCAGGAACTCCGGCCCGTGCGCGGCGAAGAACTCCGCCAGCCCCCGCACCACCGGGGCCTTGCCGGTGGCGCCGCCGCCCGCGTCGATCGGCGGGCAGTCGGGGTACGGGCCGCCGTGCGCGGCGTCCAGCTCCGGCGCCCAGCCCGACGTGGCGACCCCGGTGTAGACGTTGAACCCGGTGGCCCCCGCCGCCAGCGCCAGCAGCGACTGATGGAAGCTGGTCGCCCCGTCGATGTAGGCCGGGTCGTACAGCTCGGAGAAGCCCCAGTTCTCCTCCAGGTTCGGCCCCGGGGCGCGTTTGGCCGCGATCACGTAGCGGGCCTGCGCGTCGCGGTCGGCGGACACGACGCCCATCCAGTTGGTGAACCCGTAGGAGATCTCGCCCCACAACTCAGGACGGACCCTGGCCAGCCAGTCGTCCAGCTCGGGCACGGTCGGCGGGTTGAGGTTGACCAGGACCGGCAGGTCGGAGCCCACGGCCTGGGTCCACAGGCGGAACACCTCGGCGAGGTACTCGGCGTGCAGCCGCCCCCAGTCGGCCTTGGCGAGCAGCCCGCCGTTCGCGGCCGGCTCTTGCGGCTCACCGGTCGCGGTCGGGGCCGGTGGGTCGATGTCCGTCCAGTCGGTGTGGGAGGTGCCGTGCACGGCGTTGTACTCGCCGGGCGTGCCGTACCAGGCCCGCAGCCGCTCGCGGTGGAACGCCACCCCGGACGGGCCGTAGTCGTAGGCCGTCAGCGGCAGGGCGCCGTTGGTGTAGATGCCCTCGTTCGCGATCTGCAACGCGATGACCGGCCCCGGCCCCGCCAGCACCTCCTTGCCCACCGCCGCCAGCCACTGGGTGGCCCTGGCCAGAAACGCGGGCGCGAGCGGCGCGGGCAGCGGCCGGCCCGCGGGGGCGGCGGCGTCCGCCCAGCGCGAAGGCTCGCCCCGGGCGTCCAGCAGCGGCTCGAACGACGGGTCGGCGTCCGGGCACACCCAGTCGGGCAGCCCGCCGTAGTTCAGCTCGGCGTGCACGAACGGGCCCGGCTTGGCGATCACCCGCAGCCCCAGCTCGTGGCAGAGGGCCAGGAAGCCGGTGACGTTCCTGGCCGGGTGGGTCAGGCCGGTGAAGTCGGGGGCCGTGCCCGCCTCCGGCTGGTGGTGCCGCCAGGGCAGGTAGCAGGTGATCACCTCGATCCCGAGCTCGTCCCGTACCGCACGCAGCCGGTCGGCCCACACGGCCGGATCGTCGCGATAGTACGGATAGTCGGCGGTGACGAGCACCCGCGGCACGCCGTTGACGACGGCGACCCCGTCGCGGACCTCGATGACCACAAGTTCCTCCCTAACCCTTGAGTCCGGTGAAGGCGATGCCCTGCAGGATGCGGCGCTGGAAGACCAGCAGGACCGCGATCACGGGCAGGACGGCGAGCGTGGCGCCCGCCATGATGTAGTACGCGCGCCCGCCGTCCGGGCTGGCGACGAGTTGTTGCAGGGCGAGCGGCAGCGTGTACAGCTCGGGGTCGTTGGTCACCAGCAGCGGCCACACCAGGTCGTTCCAGTGGAACAGGAAGCTGGTGATGGTCACGACCGCCAGCACGGGTTTCGACAGCGGCAGCACGATCCGCCAGAAGATCTGCATCCGGCCAGCGCCGTCGATCAGCGCCGCCTCCTCCAGTTCGCCCGGCAACGACAGGAAGAACTGCCGCAGCAGGAAGATGTCCAGCACCGAGGCGATGTTCGGCACGATCAGCCCCCACCCGGTGTCGAACATGCCCAGCGACTGGGTGACGTGGATGCGCGGCACCAGCAGCGTGATCGCGGGCACCATCATGCCGCCCAGCATGATCACGAACAGCTTGTCGCGGCCGGGGAACGGGATCCGCGCGAACGCGTACGCCGCCAGCGCGTCGATCAGCAGCTTGGCCGGCACCAGGACCGCGCACACCCAGACGCTGTTGACGAAGGCGCCGCCGAGCCCGCCGACGCCCAGCACGTAGTCGTAGTTGTCCAGCGTGGCCGCCCACTCGCCGGTCCTCTTGTCCAGCGGCAGCAGGCTCGGCACCTTGTTGTAGATGTCCTGCCCGTGCTTGAAGGAGGTGGCCAGCATCCACAGGAACGGCACCACGGACACGGCCGCCAGCAGCGCCAGCGCCACGTAGATGGAGATCTTCCTCATGCCGCCTCCTGCTTGACGAACCTGAACTGCAGCGCGGTCACGATCACGATGAAGACCAGCAGGATGAACGACATCGCGCAGGCCGCGCCCATCGCGTCGTAGCGGAAGGCGAACAGGTACAGGTGCAGCACGTACGTCAGCCCCGACTGCTCGGGGCCGCCGGTGACGCTGCGGCCGTTGCCGGAGAAGATCACGTACACCAGGCCGAAGACCTGCAGCGCCGCGATCACCCCTGTCACCAGCAGGTAGAACGTGGTCGGCCGGAGCATGGGGAAGGTCACCCGCCAGAACCGCTGCCAGGGACCGGCCCCGTCGATGATCGCGGCCTCCTGGATGGCGCCGGGGATGCCCTTCAGCCCCGCCAGATAGATGATCATCGAGATGCCGCACTGCCAGGCCGCGATGAACGCCAGCGCCGGGATGACCAGCTCGGGGGTGTTGAGCCAGTTCTGCCCTGGGATGCCGACCAGGCCCAGCAGCGTGTTGATCAGGCCGTACTGCGGGTCGTAGAGCCAGCGCCAGATCGCGCCGACCGCCGCCTCGGCCGTGACGACCGGCAGGAACAACAGCAGCCTGAACACGTTCGCGCCGCGCCTGATCGCGTTCAGCAGCAGCGCCTGCACCAGCGCCGAGACCAGGGTCAGCGGCACGGCGACGAGCGTGTACTGCAGGGTGACGCCCACCGACTTCCAGAAGTGCGGGTACTTGACGTCGTCGAACAGCAGGTCGGCGTAGTTGGCCAGGCCCACCCAGCTCGCCTCGGTGCGCAGGTTCCAGTCGGTGAAGCTGTAGTAGAGCGCGGACAGGGCCGGATACAGCAGGAAGACCAGGAAGTAGACCAGCGCCGGGGCGACCAGCAGCCAGCCGATCAGATGATCGCGGCGGCGGGCTCCCGGGCGGCGTCTGGCGCGCCGCCCGCCGGGTCCCGCCGCCACCCGCTCCAGTACGGGTGCCGCCACGTCAGCCGTTCCAGCCGAGCAGGGAGCGCGTCTTGGCCGCCGCGTCCGTCAGCGCCTGCTGGGCCGTGGTCTTGCCGGACAGCGCCGACTCGATCGCCGGGGCGATGATCTCGTCGTTGACCTGGATCCACTGCGGCACCGCCGGCCGCGCGTGCGCCACCTTGAGCTGCTCCAGGAAGGCGGCCTGCTCGGGCCCGCCCGCGACCGCCTGCGCCTTGAGGTGCACGGGGAAGCCGCCGAGCGCGTCGGCGACCGCGCCGTTGTTGGCCGCGTTCGACATGAACGCCAGCCACTTCCACGCCAGGTCCTGGTTCTGGCTGGTGGAGAAGACGACGGAGTCCTCGCCGCCGATGTTGCCGGCCGGCTCGCTCTTGTACGGCAGCGGCGCCACGCCGAAGTCCAGGTCGGGGAACTGCTCGCGGATCGTGGGCACGTCCCACGGCCCGGAGATCGTCATGGCGGCCATGCCGTTCTCGAACGGCTTGTCCGAGTCGGTGATCTTGCGGGGCGACGACTTGAGCAGGTCCGCCCAGAGTTGCAGCGCCTCCACCGCCGGCGGCTGGTCGAACAGCACCTTCTTGCCCTCGTCGTCCACCATCTCGCCGCCCGCGCCGTGCACGATGCCGGGGAACATCCACGCGCCGTACCCGTCGCCCTTGGGCACGTTCATGCCGGCCACGTTGGCGTCGGCGGCGTGCACCCGGGCGGCGACCTGCTTCAGCTCGTCCCACGTCTTGGGCGGGGTCGGCACGAGCTTCTTGTTGTAGAAGAGCGCGACCGTCGTCTGGTCCTGGGGCAGGCCGTAGAGCTTGCCGCCGGCGCGGTTGGTGTCGAGCGCGCCCTTGTAGTAGTCGGCCTCGGAGATCAGGCCGGCGGGCACCTCCTTGATCGTGCCGTCGAGTGCGTACTTGGACACCAGGGGCTGGTCGAGTATGCCCGCGTCGGGTGCGCTCTTGCTGGCCACGGCGCTGCCGAGCTTGGTGTTGTAGTCGTCCTTCGGGATCTTGACGAGCTTGACCGTGACACCGGGGTTGGCCTTCTCGAAGTCCTGGCGGACCTTTTCGATGACCTGGCCCGCCTGGGGTGTGCGGTCCTGGTACATCCAGAACGTGAGCTCCTTCGAGTCGCCCTGACCACCACCGCCACCGCCACCGCCGCAAGCGGCCAGTCCGGTCGCGAGCACCGCCACGACGGCGCCACGCACAAGTCCTCGGCTCATTGTCATCTCCTCATCGGGGGGATGGCCAGACCATAATCTAAGGTCCGAAGAAAGTCAGGGCTCGGGTGGAAACGCTTCGGTAACGGGGCTGACGACCCTGTGGTTCGGGCCGTGAACTAACATGGCGGCGGAATTCGCGAGAAGGGCGGGGACGAGGATGGGCGCGTCAGGGCGCAGGACCGTACGGGATCTCCGCCGGGGCAACCGGGCGATGCTGCTGCGCGCGCTCTACTTCGGCGGCCCGGCCAGCCGCAACGAGCTGTCCGCCGAGACGGGACTGAGTGCGGCCACGGTCAGCACGATGACCGGCGACCTGCTGGCCGACCACGTGATCGTCGAGGCGGGCCAGGTCGACTCCGACGGCGGCCGGCCCCGCGTGCTGCTCAAGGTCAACCCGGCCTACGGCTACGCCGTCGGGGTGGACGTGGGGGAGACCCAGGTCAAGGTCGAGCTGTTCGACCTGGAGATGACCGTGCGGGCCAGGGCGCACTACGCGGTCCGCTCGGCCAAGCACGACCCCGAGCTGGTCGCCCGGCACATCCTGGCCGGTGTGGACGCGGTCATCGCCGAGGGCGAGGTGCCGCCGGGACAGGTGCTCGGCGTGGGAGTCGGGGTGCCCGGCATTGTCGAGCCGGGGGCCGAGGCGCTGGTGCGGGCCAAGACGTTCGGCTGGGAGGCGGTGCCGCTCGGCGCGCTGCTGCGGGCCGGCACCTCGCTGCCGCTGTTCGTGGACAACGGCGCCAAGACGATGGGGCAGGCCGAGCTCTGGTTCGGGTCGGGCAAGGGCACCCGCGACGCGATCATCATGCTCGTGGGGTCCGGCGTGGGCGGCACGGTGGTGACCGACGGCCGGATCTACCGGGGGGCGGGCAAGGCGGCGGGTGAGGTCGGCCACCTGAAGATCGTCGCGGGTGGCCGGGTGTGCAGGTGCGGGGCGCGCGGTTGCCTGGAGGCGTACCTGGGGGCCGAGGCCATCCTCGACCGGGCCGGGGTCGTGGCCGACTCCGCCGATGAGGAGGCCGCGCTGGCCAGGCTGCTGGAGGAGGGCTCGCCGGTGATCGGCGAGAGCGTGGAGCTGCTGGGGGTCGGGTTGTCGTCGCTGGCGCACCTGTTCAACCCCGAGCGCATCGTGATCGGGGGATGGGCGGGGCTGATGCTGGGCGGCCGGCTGCTGCCCGAGATCCGCGCCGCCGCCGCCGCGAACACGCAGGCGCAGCCGTTCAATCCGGAGTCCGTGGTGCTCGGCAGGCTCGGGCCCGACGCGGTGGCGCTGGGGGCGGCGACGCTGGTGATCGAGCCCTTCTTCGGGGACGCCGCGTTTCCCGCGTCGGTCACCACTATTGCGTGACAGTTAAATCAAGCATTGACAGAAGTGCCGGGCGCGGGCACGCTCTGCACGATAGAGCGCTCTCTCACCACCCCCCTGCCCGTGAGGAGTCCCAGCAGTGCACCCCCGCCGAAGTATCGCGGCCTTACTGGCCGCGCTGATCCTGCCCTTCCTGGTCACAATCCCCGCAGCCGAGGCGACTTCCGCGGCTGAGGCGGCCCCAGCAGCCGTCGCCGCGTGCGGGACCGCCAACGCGGCGCTCAACCGGCCCGCCACCGCCTCCTCCACCGAGAACGGCGGCACCCCCGCCTCGGCCGCCGTGGACGGCAACGCCGGCACCCGCTGGTCCAGCGCCTTCAGCGACCCGCAGTGGCTTCAGGTGGACCTCGGCTCGTCCCAGGAGATCTGCCAGGTGGTGCTCCAATGGGAGACCGCCTACGCCACCGCCTTCCGGGTCCAGGTCTCCGTCAACGCCACCACCTGGACCGACCTCTACGCCACCACCACGGGCACGGGCGGCACCCAGACCCTGACCGTCGCCGGCACCGGCCGCTACGTCCGCGTGCACGGCACCGCCAGGGCGACCGGCTGGGGCTACTCGTTGTGGGAGCTGAGCGTGCGCACGACCACCACGACCCCGCCCGGCGGCGGCGACCTCGGCCCGAACGTGCACGTCTTCGACCCGTCCATGTCGTCGGCGAGCATCCAGTCCACGCTGGACTCGGTCTTCACCCAGATGGAGTCCAACCAGTTCGGCCTCCAGCGGCACGCCCTGCTGTTCAAGCCCGGCAGCTACAACGTCAACGCCAACATCGGCTTCTACACCTCGATCATGGGCCTGGGCCGCAACCCCGACGACGTCACGATCAACGGGCAGGTCAGGGTGGACGCGGGCTGGTTCGGCGGCAACGCCACGCAGAACTTCTGGCGCTCGGCCGAAAACCTGTCGATCACGCCGAGCGGCGGCACCAACCAGTGGGCCGTCTCGCAGGCCGCGCCGTTCCGCCGGATGCACGTCAGGGGCAACCTCAACCTGGCGCCCACCGGGTACGGCTGGGCCAGCGGCGGCTACATCGCCGACAGCAGGATCGACGGGACCGTGCAGCCGTACTCGCAGCAGCAGTGGTTCACCCGCGACAGCACGATCGGCGGCTGGCTCAACGGCGTGTGGAACATGGTCTTCTCCGGCGTCGCCGGCGCACCCGCCCAGTCCTTCCCCGAGCCGCCGTACACGACGCTCGACACCAGCCCGGTGACCAGGGAGAAGCCCTACCTGTACGTGGACGCGGCCGGCGCCTACCAGGTGTTCGTGCCCGCGCTGCGGCGCAACACGCGCGGCGTGAACTGGCCCGGCGCCGGCACCTCGATCCCGCTCAGCCGCTTCTACGTCGCCAAGCCGTCCGACACCGCGGCCACCATCAACGCCGCCCTCGCCTCGGGGCTGAACCTGCTCTTCACCCCCGGCATCTACCACGTCGGCCAGAGCATCAACGTCACCAGGCCCGACACGGTCGTGCTCGGCCTCGGCTACGCCACGATCATCCCCGACAACGGCGCGGTGCCGATGCGCGTCGCCGACGTGGACGGGGTCAGGGTGGCCGGGCTGCTGTTCGACGCCGGGCCGGTCAACTCGCCCATCCTGATGGAGGTCGGCCCGGCCGGCTCGTCCGCCTCGCACTCCGCCAACCCCATCTCGTTGCAGGACGTGTTCTTCCGCATCGGCGGCGCGCACGCCGGCAAGGCCACGACCAGCCTCGTCGTCAACAGCGACCACACGCTCATCGACCACATCTGGGCCTGGCGCGGCGACCACGGGGCCGGCATCGGCTGGAACGTCAACACCGCCGACACCGGGCTGATCGTCAACGGCGACGACGTCACCGCGTACGGGCTGTTCGTCGAGCACTACCAGAAGTACCAGGTCATCTGGAACGGGCAGCGCGGGCGGACGATCTTCTTCCAGAACGAGATGCCCTACGACCCGCCCAACCAGGCCGCCTGGATGAACGGCTCCACCCGCGGCTACGCCGCCTACAAGGTCGCCGACTCCGTCACCTCGCACGAGGCGTGGGGGCTCGGGGCGTACTGCTACTTCAACGTCGATCCCAGCGTCGTGGCCGAGCGCGGCTTCGAGGCGCCCATCAACCCGAACGTGCGCTTCCACAGCCTGCTGACCGTCTCGCTCGGCGGCAACGGCACGATCAACCGCGTCATCAACAACACCGGGAGCCCCGCCCAGGGCACGGCCACGATCCCGGTGAAGATCGTCACCTATCCCTGAGGCGTACGACGTCGGGGCTCAGGCCCTCGACGCCGCCCACGCCCAGCAACTGCAGGGTCCGTACGAGCTCGGCGTGCAGCAGGTCCAGCACCCGCCGCACGCCCGGCTCGCCACCGGCCATCAGCCCGTACAGGTAGGCGCGGCCGACGAAGCACGCCCTGGCGCCCAGCGCGACCGCGGCGGCGACGTCGGCCCCGCTCCGCACACCCCCGTCCAGGAACACCTCGGTACGATCGCCCACGGCCGCCACCACCTCCGGCAGCAGTTCCAACGGGGTGGCGGCGCGGTCGAGCTGGCGGCCGCCGTGGTTGGACACCACCAGCCCGTCCACGCCCACCGCGGCCAGCTCCTTGGCGTCGTCCACCCGCTGCACGCCCTTGACCAGCAGCCGGCCCGGCCACGCCGACCTGATCCACTCCAGGTCCGCGACCGTCACCGACGGGTCGAACATCAGGTTCGTCAGCCCCGCCATGTCGTCGGGCGCGCCGTCCACGGTCGCGAACCGCAGCGGCTCGCCGGTCAGGAAGTCGAACCACCACGCCGGATGCCGCAGCGCCTCCAGCGCGCCGCGCCAGCGCAGGGAGGGCGGGATCGTCATCCCGTGCCGCACGTCGCGCAGCCGGGCTCCCGCCACCGGCACGTCCACGGTCACCACCAGCACGTCCATGCCGGCGTCCGAGGCCATGGACAGCGTCTCCAGGCTGCGGGCGCGGTCGCGGACCACGTACAACTGGAACCAGTTCCACCCGCCGGGCGCGGCGGCGGCCACGTCGGCGGCCGTCGTGGTGCCCATGGTGGACAGCACATAGGGGACGCCCGCGTGTTCGGCGGCCCTGGCCACCGCGCGCTCGCCCGCGCGGTGCATCATGCGGGTGAACCCGGTCGGCCCGAGCACCACCGGCATCGCGATCCGCCGCCCCAGGATCTCGACCGGGGTGGGGGCCGCCGAGACGTCCCGCAGCACGTGCGGGGCGAACTCCACCCGCTCGAAAGCCTGTACGGCCCTGGCCATCGACCGCTCGCCCTCGGCCGCGCCGTCCACGTAGTCGAACACCATGCGCGGGGCTCGCCTGCTCGCCAGCCGCCGCAGGTCGGCGACGTCGGCGGCGGTGGCGATCCGGCTCGCGCGCGACCATCGGGGCCGCCTGGGCACGACGGCCCGCAACTCCCGCCACCGGGGCAGGCGCCGCGCCTCACCGTCCTTGGTTCCGATGCCAGGACGGTATCACCGCGCGGGCCGCGTACGGTGTGATGGTGATCACTGATTGGACGGCGGTGGCGGGGGAGGGGTCCGCGTCTGTCGCGCTCGGGGCGGAGCTCGTGGCCCGCTGGTCCGAGCCGCACCGCCGCTACCACACCCTCACCCACCTCACCGCCGTCCTGACCGCCATCGACCAGCTCATCGACGGCTCGGACGAGGCAGATGACCCGGTGGCGGTGCGGCTCGCGGCCTGGTTTCACGACGCCGTTTACGACGGCAGGGCCGGCTGGGACGAGGAGCGCAGTGCCCAGCTCGCCCAGTCCCGCCTCCCCGCCTGCGGCGTCCCCGCCGGACGGGTCGCCGAGGTGGCCAGGCTCGTCCGCCTCACCGCCGCCCACGACACCCTCCGGCCGGGCGACCACAACGGCGCCGTCTTGTGCGACGCCGACCTGTCGATCCTCGGCAGCCCTTCCTACGGGGACTACGCGCGGGCCATCCGCCAGGAGTACGCCCACGTCCCGGACGCCGCGTTCGCCGCGGGCCGTGCGGAGGTGCTGCGCCGCCTGCTCGCCACCCCCGCCCTCTACCGCACCCCCAGAGCCCGCGCGCTGTGGGAGGACCGCGCCCGCGCCAACATGACCGCCGAACTGGCCCGGCTCGCGGCACCCGCGCGGGAACTCTCGCCACCCGCGCGGGAACCGGGTTAAGGCCGCACGCCGGGACGCTTGCGGCGGCGCAACCCGGCCGCGATCAGGCGCCGCAGCAGCTCACGCGACCCGACCGCCTCCGCCCCCAGCGACACCGCCCGCCCGTACACCGTCTCGGGCACGTCGTAGTGATCCCGATCGAAGGCCCGCCGCGGCACCCCCAGCAGCACCGCGAAGTCGTGCAACTCCTCAAGCGAGCGGTCGCTGACGAGATGCGACCACATGAGGCCGCGCGGCCCCGGCCAGTTGGGCGGATCGATCAGAACGGTCACGACCTCAAGGGTAGAACCCTGCCACGCACCTCAAGGTCCCCCAGATCGGACAGCACGGCATGCGCGTCGCCGGGGCCGTTACCCTCGCCGCGCACCGCGACCACCAGGCCGAACCCGCCCTTCACCCCCGCCTCGATCCCCGGCAGCGCGGAGACCACCACCGCGACCTTGGGCGCGGGCAAATTCAGCCGGCGCGCCGCCTCCAGGTAGAGCGCGGGGTCGGGCGTGCCGGGCAGGTTCATCAGCGCGGCGTCGTTGCCGTCCACCATCAGGTCGAACAGGTGCATGACACCGGCCGAGCCGACCAGCTTGCGGCCGTGCAGGCTGGCGGAGACGGCCGCCGTACGGGCGCCGCGATGCCGCAACTCGTGCAGCAGCGCCACCGTGGACGGGAACGCGGCCACTCCGTACTTGTCCACCTGCTCCATGAAGGAACGGTCCTTGGCCAGGCCGAGCCCGTGCACGGTCGGCGCGCCCGGCTCGTCGTCGGGCGCGCCCTCCGGCACGGACAGGCCGCGCGCGGTCAGGAACGTACGGACGCCGTCCAGTCGCGGGCGGCCGTCCACATGGCGCAGGTAGTCGTCACGGATGTCGAACGGCGGCGTCGAGCGGCCGCGCAGGAAGGCGTCGAAGGCGTGCTTCCAGGCGGCCGCGTGCCCCCGGGCGGTGTCGGTGACCACGCCGTCGGTGTCGAACACGACGGCGCCGATCGCTGTCAGGTCGATGACGGGCTCGTTCACATAGTGAACGTAACCGCTCTACCAGGCGACGGGTAGCTCTTTGACGCCGTAGACAATAGCGAGTTCCCTGAACGGCACCTCACCGGCGACGTGCAGGCCGGGGAAGCGGCGCAGCAGGGCGGGGAAGGCGATGCGCATCTCCATCTGCGCCAGCGGCGCGCCGATGCAGCGGTGGATGCCGTGCCCGAACGCCATGTGCGAGCCCGCCGTCGCCCGGCCGGGCCGTACCTGGTCCATGTCCTCGCCCAGCGCGCCGTCGCGGTTGGCGCCGGTCAGCGAGCACAGCACCATCTCGCCCTTCTTGATCTGCACGCCGTGCAGTTCGAGGTCGTCGCGGGCGAAGCGCGGGAAGGCGACCTGCACGACCGTCATGTACCGCAGCAGCTCCTCGACCACGTCCACGACGTAGCCGTCCACCTCGCGCACCTTGGCGGCCTGCTCGGGGTTGCGCAGCAGCCACAGAGAGCCGAGCGCGAGCATGCTGGTGCTGGTGTCGTGCCCGCCGGTCAGCAGGCCGTCGGCCATGCTGGCGAGCGTGCGGTCGTCGAGCTCGTCGCCGTGCTCGCGCAGCAACTGCCCGAGCAGGCCCTCGCCCGGGTTCTTGCGCTCCCTGGCCACGAGGTCCGTCAGGTACGCCATCGCGTCGTTGATGGCCTGCAGCGACGCCTCCGGGCCGGCGCTGAGGTCGAAGCGGTCCTTGCTGAAGCGTACGAAGTCGGTGCGCTCGTCGTACGGGACACCGAGCAGCTCGCACACCACCAGCGACGGGATCGGCAGCGCGAACTCCTCGACCAGGTCCACCGGCATGTCCCCGGCCGCGCCCTTGGCCTCGATGCGGTCCAGGTGCTCCTCGACCATGGCCTCGATCCGGGGCTCCAGCCTGCGCAGGCGGCGCATGGTGAACTCGGGCGTCAGGTACTTGCGCAGCCGCGTGTGCTCGGGCGGGTCACGGAAGCCCAGACCACCCGGGTCCTCCTGGTTGGAGCCGAGCCCGATCACGCCCGCGAAGTCGTTGCTGAAGCGCTCGTGGTCGCCGAGCACCGAGCGCACGTCCTCCCAGCGGGTGACGAGGTAGACGGTTTGGCCGCCAGGGATCTCCATCGGGAAGACCGGGTGCTCAGCCCTGATACGCCCGAGCTCGCCCACGGGGTCGAAGCCGTCACGCATGAACTGGACGAGCGGGAACTCTTCTGTCTCTGCCATCGATATCCGTCCTGCTGGGATGCATCACACCATGTCGGGATAAATCCCTGCATAGATGGTCCCACCCGGAACGGTTAATGGAGCCCTCCGAAAGGACGAATTCCATCTCCACCCAGCAGCCCACCCGGCACCAAGAGGAACCGCTCGTCACTCTATGCGCTCGCATGGACACATGCCGCATCTTTCCCGCGACCTGTTCCCCCGGCCGCTCACCGTCCGGCCAGTGTCCCCGTCACTTCGGCGGGCGAGGGCCGCGTGCGATCGCGGGCGTACACGGGCGGCTCGGGCAGCGGCGCCTCGGCCATCAGCGTCGGCGGGGCGGGCTTGGGCCTGCGCGGCTCACGCACCCCGCCCTCGCCCCCTCCCAGAAGGTCGTCGGGCGGGAAGTCGCCGCCTTCTGTCCAGTGCGGCTCGCCGGGGCCATAGCCGGGCGCCCATGCCGGCGCGCCGCTGGTCAGAGCACGGCGTCTGCGCGATCGCTTGCTCACATTCCCCTCCTCGCGTCCCATTGTGCGCCGGGTCCCGGGGTGCGACCAGCCTTTATCGCGGCTGTCACCCTGTCGGCAGGGCATCCGCTTCGGGGGACTGCGTTCGCACACCGCGAACGTCGTTGGCGCGCTCCTGGCCGTCGTCCCGCGCTTGATCTTGTTTCGGCGCCGTCAAGGGTCCTGAACTGCAGTGAAACCTGGGCAAAATGGGGCAGCAGCCGTCGTTTGGCGTACAAGATGGCGACATTCTGCGATGATCTCGTCGCATAGAGCCGGAGTTTGAGCCATCACGGATAGTGACTGATGCCGACATTTGAGGAAATAGCAGCCTTCATCACCGAGAAGCCGCTCCCCACCGCCATCATCGCGGTGCTGAGCCTGGTCGGGCTGGTGCTGGCGTTCCTGGTGCTCAGGATCGCCTGGCGCGTCGTGTCCTGGGTCTTCACCAGGTACGTCGCACCACGTCCCATCGAGGACGTGCTGACCGTCGTGGCCGCCTCCATCGCCACGGGCGTGTCCGCGCAGGGCATGTGGCGCTTCTCCGGGGACGTGCTGGGCCTCGTCGGGCCGCTGCGGTTACTGCTGTTCGCGTTCATCGAGGTGGCGATCATCACCTCCGCCGTACGCGCCCGCCGCAACATGCGCGAGAACTTCTCGGCCGGCATCGACGGCATCGCCGTGTGGGCGCTGACCTGCCTGACCGCCGTGTTGTCCAGCATGGACGCGCGCAGCCTGCCCGAGGCGGTGTTCCGGCTGGCGGCCCCGCTGGTGGCGGCCTGGTTGTGGGAGCGCGGCATGGCCATCGAGCGCCACCGCATCCGCGGCACCGGCCGCATCAACTGGCGCCTGACGCCCGAGCGGCTGATGGTCAGGATGGGCCTGGCCGAGGTCAGCGACCGTACGGCCAGCGAGGTAGACGCCCACCGCAGGCTGACCAGGGTCGCGCTGGCGGCCAAGCGGGCCAAGGCGCTGCGTGAGGGCGGCGCCTCCGAGCGCAAGATGCGTGTCGCGCTGGCCAAGCTCGACAAGGCCATGGACCAGGCCGTCGAGCACACGGGGCTGGCCGTGGACCAGCAGCGTCAGGAGGCGCTGCTGGCCCAGATCGCCGCCCTCTACAACACCTCCGCGCTCATCGACGCGGCCCCCCGCGTGCCGTGGGAGCCCGAGGCCGACCACCACCCCGTCCCGGCGCGCCCGGCGCTGCCGCCCGCGCTGGCCGAACTGGTCGACGACGAGGACGAGGACATCGAGGTGTTCGACACCACCCCGCAGGTGCTCAGCACCGCCGAACGGGCGGCGCGCATGCGGGGGGCCCGCGAGTTCTGGGACCGGCAGATCGCCAAGGGCATCGTGCCGCGTACCGTGGACATCGCCCAGGAGATCGGTATCTCGTTGTCCACGGCCCGCGAGTATCGTGCCCTGTGGAAGCTGGAGCCGCAGGCGCACGCCCTCATCGAGGCGCTGTACCAGCAGCACGGCATCGTGGACACCGGCGCGTTCCCGGCCATCGCCCCCGACGGGCGGGTGCTGACCGGGAACTAGCGACGGCGATGAGGTCGTAGGGGGATCGCAAGGGTGCGGGAGCGTACGCTCGATCGCGTCAGGAAACTGCTGGCCAAGGCCGAGCGCACCGACAACGAGCACGAGCGCGCCACGTTCATGGCCGCCGCGTCGGGCCTGATGGCCAAGCACGGCATCGACTCGTTGCCGCCCGCCGGCACCCGGCAGGTCCCCGGCGACCGCATTGTCACCCTGCCCGCCCCCTGGGCCAGGGAGAAGGCCCGCCTGGTCAGCCTGGTGGCCCAGGCGGTGCGCTGCCGGCCGCTGCTGATCGGGCGGGGCGACGGCGGGCAGCGCGTGCACGTGTTCGGCTTCGCCGCCGATCTGGAGCGCGCCGACCTGCTGGCCACCTCGCTGCTGTTGCAGATGGCAACCGGGCTGGCCAGGGTGGAGCTCCCGCAGGACGTGCCGGCCGTGCGGGCCTACCGCAGGTCGTGGCTGCTGGGGTTCACCGACGAGGTGTACCGGCTGTTGTGCGCGGCCGAGTCCCGAGCCGAGGCCGAGTCCGCCGGTACGGGCTCCGCGCTCGTCCTGGCCGACCGCAGGGCCGAGGTGGCGCGGGTGGTGGCCGCGCACTACCCGGACATCCGCATGAGCGTGCCCAGGACCAGCGGCACCGGCTACCGGGACGGGGTGGACGCGGGCCGCAGGGCCGACCTCGGGCGTACGGGGATGGACCCGGCCACGGCCCGCGAGCTGAGCCGGTAAGCCCTTTCCGGAGATCCGTTTGGCGCGGCGGGAAGCGGGCATAAGCGCGCACACGGAACACAGCCCTGCTTGAGCGAGACAGGTCACCGTGAACGCAACCCCACGTGTCCTCGCCGCCGACCAACTCCGCGATCTCGCCCACCGCCTCCTCACCGCCGCCGGCGTTCCCACCGACCTGGCCGCGGTCGTCGCCGAGTCCCTGGTGGAGGCCGATCTCGCGGGCCACGGCTCGCACGGCGTACGGCGGGTCAAGTGGTACCTCGACCGGATCGGGACCGGCGTGATCGTGCCCGGCGCCCGCCCCGAGGTGATCTCGCGCCGTGGCGCGAGCGCCGTCGTGTCGGGGCGGCGCGGCTTCGGCCAGCCCGCCGCCCGCCTGGCCACCGAAGAGGCGGCCGGACTCGCCGCCGCGCACGGCGTGGGCGTGGTCGCCATCAGGGAGTGCGGCCACATCGGCAGGCTCGGCGAGTACGCGCAGACCCTGGCGGGCCGAGGCCTGATCGCGCAGGTCGTCGGCAACGCCGACCCGACCGTGGCCCCGTACGGCGGGTACCGCAGGATGCTCGGCACCAACCCCATGGCCTGGGCCGTGCCGCGGGCGCACGGCGCGGCGGTGGTCATGGACTGGGCGACCGCCGCCATGGCGGAGGGCAAGCTGGGCCTCCTGCTCGCCGCCGGTCAGCCGGCCCCCGAGGGGGTGCTGGTCGATCCCGCCGGCCGGCACTCCACCGACCCGGCCGACTTCTACCGGGGCGGGGCGCTGCTGCCGTTCGGCGGCCACAAGGGGTACGGCCTGAGCGTCCTCATCGAACTCGTCGGCGGCCTGCTCACGGGCACCGGCGCCGCCGGCTCGCCGGAGTACGACGGCACCTTCGGCACGGTGATCACCGCGCTGGACGTCACCGCCTTCGTCCCGCTGGACGGCTACCTCGCCGGGGTCGAGTCCTTCTGCCGGGCGCTGCGCGCGTCCGGGCCGGACGTGGTGGTGCCCGGCGAGCCCGAGGCCGCGACCCGCGCCGAGCGGCTGGAGAAGGGCGTGCCCGTGCCGGCCGCGGTCTGGGCGGAGCTGGCGGAGCTCGCGGACAGGCTGGGCGTTCCGTGGCCCGACACGCCGCCACCTGGAGGTTAGATGTCCGCCAACCCGACGCATTCCCCTTCCCCCGAGTTAAGACGCGTCGTCCTGGGCGCCCTCGTCGGCACCGCCCTGGAGTGGTACGACTTCTTCATCTACGGCACCGCCGCCGCCCTCGTCTTCAACCGCCTGTTCTTCACCGAGTCCGACCCGGCCACGGGCACGATCGTCGCGTTCGCCACGTTCGGCGTGGGGTTCGTGGTCCGGCCGTTCGGCGGCGTCCTGTTCGGCCATCTGGGGGACAGGATCGGCCGCCGCTCCACCCTGATCATCACGACCGTGATCATGGGCGTCTCGACCGGCCTGATCGGCCTGCTGCCCACCTACCCCGACATCGGCGTCTGGGCGGCGATCCTGCTCACGCTGCTGCGCGTCTGCCAGGGCCTGGGCGCGGGCGCGGAGTTCGGCGGCGCGGCGACGCTGCTGGCCGAGCACGCCCCGGCGGGCCGGCGCGGCTACTACGCCTCCTACGCCCAGACCGGCGTGCAGATCGGCCTCGTCCTCGGCACCTCGGCGTTCCTGCTGGTCCAGCTCCTGCCCGAGCGCGAGTTCCTCGCGTGGGGGTGGCGGCTGCCGTTCCTGGTGAGCTTCGCGCTGATCCTGGTGGCCCTGTACGTGCGGCTGCGGGTGGCCGAGTCGCCGGTGTTCCGCGAGCTGGCCAGGACCAGGGAGATCGTCAGGCTGCCGATCAGGGACGCGCTGGCCCGCTACCCGCGCAACTTCCTCGTCGGGGTCGGCGCGCACATCAACGACACGGCCGTGGTGTACACGCTGTCCACCTTCAGCGTCGCGTACGCGACCGGGCAACTCGGCCTGTCCAGCCGTACGGCGCTGCTGGGAGTGATCCTGTTCGGGCTGACCGTCATCGTGCTGCAGCCGGTCTACGGCCATCTGTCGGACCGGGTCGGGCGGCGGCCGATCAACCTGTTCAGCGTGGTGTTCGTGGCGGTCTACGTCTTTCCGTACTTCCTGCTCGTCAACACCGGCGTGCCCTGGCTGGTGTGGCTGGCCATGATGGTCATGGGCGCCTTCGGCTTCGCGCCGCAGGTGGCCGTGCAGCCGGTGTTCTACGCCGAGTTGTTCGGGGCGGGCGTGCGCTACACCGGGTTCGCCGCCTCGCGGGAGCTGGGGGCGGCGCTGGCGGCCCGGATGGACGGCGCGCCGTGGCTGGTGGCGGCCTTCCTCGCCGGTACGGCCGTGATCTCGTTCGTGGCGTTCTACGCTTCGCGCGAGAGCAAGGACATCGACATCTCGGCCCTCGATCCAGCGCGCAAGGAGTAGCCATGGACATGCACGGCAGGGTCGCCGTGATCACCGGCGGCGGCACCGGCATCGGCGCCGCCGTCGCGGAGAGCCTGGCCAGGAAGGGCGCGGCGGCCGTGGTCGTCAACTACTCGCGCTCGGCCGCCGAGGCGCAGGCCACGGTCGGGCGGCTGGAGGAGCTGGGGTGCAAGGCCGAGGCGGTGGCCGCCGACGTGTCGGACGACGCCGCCGTGCGCAGGATGGCCGAGCGGGTGCTCGCCGACCACGGCCGGGTGGACGCCCTGGTGTGCAACGCGGGCACGACCCGATGGATCCCGTTCCCCGACCTGGACGATCTCACCGAGGACGTGTGGCGGCAGATCATGGGCGTCAACCTCATGGGCGCCTTCTACTGCGCCCGCGCCTTCGCGCCCGCCCTGCGGGCGACCCGCGGCGCCATCGTCAACGTGGCCTCCGTGGCGGGGCTGCTGGCCACGGGCTCCTCCATCGCGTACGGGGTCAGCAAGGCCGCCATGCTCCAGCTCACCAAGGACCTGGCGGTGGCCCTCGGTCCCGAGGTCAGGGTGAACGCGGTCGCGCCCGGCATCGTGGCCACCCGCTGGCACATCGATCGGATGGGGGAGCAGGTGTTCTCCGAGATGGCGGCGAAGGAGGAGATGAAGGCGCCGCTGCGCCGCACGGCCCGGCCGGAGCACATCGCGCAACTCGTCACCGCGCTGCTGGAGTCCGACCTGGCGACCGGGGAGGTCCTGGTCGGCGACGGCGGCCGGCACCTGGGCTACTGAGCACGACCGGCGCCTGGCCTTCTTGGTCAGGCGCCACCCAGCGCTCCGGAGGTCAGCGTTCCGGAGCTCAGCGCTCCGGAGGTCAGCGTTCCGGAGGTCAGCGTTCCGGAGGTCAGCGTTCCGGAGGTCAGCGTTCCGGAGCTCAGCCCTCCAGGGCGGCCGACACCAGGGAGCGGGCCTCCTCCTGCACCTTGGCCAGGTGGTCGGGGCCCTTGAAGGACTCGGCGTAGATCTTGTACACGTCCTCGGTCCCCGACGGCCGGGCCGCGAACCAGGCGCTCCGCGTCGAGACCTTCACCCCGCCCAGCTTGGCCCCGTTGCCGGGCGCCGACGTCCGTACCGAGGTGATCGGCTCGCCGGCCAGCGACGAGGCGGTCACCTGCTCGGCCGACAGCTTGCCGAGCACGGCCTTCTCCTCGCGGGTGGCCGGCGCGTCCACCCGCGCGTAGGCGGGCTCGCCGAAGCGCCCGACCAGGCGGCGGTAGCGGGCGCTCGGCGACTCGCCGGTGACGGCCAGGATCTCCGAGGCCAGCAGGGCCAGGATGAGGCCGTCCTTGTCGGTGGACCACACCGAGCCGTCACGCCGCAGGAACGACGCCCCCGCGCTCTCCTCGCCGCCGAAGCCCAGCGACCCGTCCAGCAGCCCGGGGACGAACCACTTGAAACCCACCGGCACTTCGTACAGCCGCCGCCCGAGCGAGTCGGCGACGCGGTCGATGATCCCGCTGCTGACCATGGTCTTGCCCACTCCGGCGTCCGCCGGCCAGCCGTCGCGGTGCGCGTAGAGGTAGTCGATGGCGACGGCGAGGTAGTGGTTGGGGTTCATCAGGCCGTCGGGCGTGACGATGCCGTGCCGGTCGGCGTCGGCGTCGTTGCCGGTGGCGATGTCGTACTTGTCGCGGTTGGCGATGAGCGAGGCCATCGCGTACGGCGACGAGCAGTCCATCCGGATCTTGCCGTCCCAGTCGAGCGTCATGAACCGCCACGTCGGGTCCACCAGCGGGTTGACCACGGTCAGCTGCAGCCGGTGCCGCTCGGCGATCTCCCCCCAGTACGCCACGCTCGCCCCGCCCAGCGGGTCGGCCCCGATCCGCACCCCGGCCGCCCTGATCGCGTCGAGGTCCACCACGGAAGGCAGATCGTCCACGTACGTGCCCAGGAAGTCGTAACGCCCGGCCCGCGACACCGCCATGGCGTACGGCACCCGGCGCACGCCCTTGAGCTCCTCGCGCAGCAGCAGGTTGGCCCGGTCCTGGATCCACGTGGTGGCGTCGGTGTCGGCGGGACCGCCGTGCGGCGGGTTGTACTTGAAGCCGCCGTCGCCCGGCGGGTTGTGCGACGGCGTGATCACGACGCCGTCGGCCAGGTGGCTCACGCGGTCCCGGTTGTGCCGGAGAATGGCGTGCGAGACGGCCGGCGTGGGCGTGTAGCCGTCACCGGCGTCGATGAGCACATCGACGTCGTTGGCCGCGAACACCTCCAGCGCCGACACCCGCGCGGGCTCCGACAGCGCGTGCGTGTCGATGCCCAGGAACAGCGGCCCGTCGGTGCCCTGCTCGCGCCGGAACTCGCAGATGGCCTGGCTGGTGGCCACGATGTGATCCTCGTTGAACGCCGAGTTCAGCGACGACCCCCGATGCCCCGACGTGCCGAACGCCACCCGCTGCGCCACCTGCCCGGCGTCGGGATGCAGGGCGTAGTAGGACGTCACCAGCCTGGCGACGTCCACGAGGTCGGAGGGCCGGGCGGGCTGTCCCGCGCGTTCGTGCGTCATGTGAGCCACTTTACAAATCAAGCCCGGCCCGGCGGGGAACCGGATGGCGGCGTGGGGAGGTACATTCCCCTCAGCCACCAGAATGGAGTTCTGTTCCATGCGCTACGGATATTTCCTGCCCGAGTCCCAGGGGCCCGACCCGATCGGTGAACTGCGCGACCAGATCGCCCGTGCGGCCGACGACGGCTTCACCTCCGCCTGGCACCCGCAGATCTTCGGCCTCGACGCCCTCACCGCCCTGGCCGCGGCCGGCGCGCAGGCGCCGCCCATCGAGCTCGGCACCTCCGTGGTGCCGACCTACCCCCGCCATCCCGCCGTGCTGGCCCAGCAGGCCATGACCGCCAACGCCGCCCTCGGCGGGCGACTCACGCTGGGCATCGGCCTGTCGCACCAGATCGTCATCGAGCAGATGTACGGCTACAACTTCGAACGGCCCGTCCGGCACATGAAGGAGTACCTCGACGTCCTGCTCCCGGTCTCGCGGGGCGAGCAGGTGGACTACCGGGGCGAGACGGTCAAGGCCAACGTGCGGCTCAGCACGCCGGGCGCCGGCTTCCCCGTGTTGCTGGCCGCGCTCGGCCCGCGCATGCTCAAGCTCGCCGGCACCGTCGCGGACGGCACCGTGCTCTGGATGACCGGCCCGAAGACCGTCGCCGAGCACATCGCGCCCACCATCACCGCCGCCGCGGCCGAGGCCGGCCGCGAGCCGCCCAGGATCGTCTGCGCGCTGCCCACCTGCGTCACCGACGACCGCGAGGCTGCCGTCGCGCGGGTGAACGAGATCCTCGCCGGGTACGGGCAACTCCCGTCCTACCGTGCCATGCTCGACAGGGAAGGCGCGGCCACACCGGGCGACGTGGCGATCATCGGCGACGAGGACGCGGTGCTGGCCAAGCTGGAGGAACTGCGGCAGGCGGGCGTGACCGACTTCGTGGCCTCGGTGATCTCCAAGCGTGAGCGCACCAGGAACCTGCTGATCGGCGCGGCTAAGGGCTGATCCACCGACATCCCAATAAACTCCGGCAAGGTGAAACGCGTGCTACAGGGCATCGATGTGTCGAACTGGCAGGGCACCGTCGACTGGGCCGACCATGCGGAGGCGGGCGTGAGCTTCGCCTTCGCCAAGGCCACCGAGGGCGGCGACTACACCGACAAGTGGTTCGCGCGGAACTGGAACGGCATGCGCGAGAGCTGGCTGGTCTGCGGCGCGTACCACTTCGCCAGGCCCAAGGGCGACCCGATCGCGCAGGCACGCCACTTCCTGGCCGTGATCAGGTCCGCGGGCGGCCTGCGCCGCGGCGACCTGGTGGCGCTCGACATGGAGACCAACGACGGCCTGCGGCCCGAGCAGGTCGCCAGGCACGCGCGCCGCTGGTGCCACTACGTCGAGCGGCACAGCGGCGTACGGCCCTTCATCTACACCTTCCACTCCTTCGCGCGCGGCGGGCACTGCGCCGGGCTGGCCGAATATCCGCTGTGGATCGCCAGCCCGGAGAGCCCGCGCGGGCAACCGCCGGTGCCCGCGCCGTGGCGCGACTGGACCATCCACCAGCACGCCAACAGCCCGATCGACCGCAACGTGTTCCACGGGACCAGGCAGGAGCTGACAAAGCTGGGGTTTCACCCGCGATAGCATCGGGGTTCACCATCGAAACCAGCCTCGGTGCCGGGCATCGAGCGCGATCCACAGGGAGTCACCGTGTCAGCCGAGCTACGCATCACCCTCGCCGGAGCCGAGCGTGTGGTCGCGGCCGGCACGACGGCCGGGGAGGCGCTCGAGGCCGACGGCCGCACCGTCATCGCCGCCGAGGTCAACGGTGAGCCCCGCGACCTGGCGCACGTGCTGGCCGAGGGCGACCTCGTCGAGCCGATCGAGGTCGGCAGCGAGATCGGCCGCTCGATCGTGCGGCACTCCGCCGCCCACGTCATGGCGCAGGCGGTGCAGGAGCTGTTCCCCGAGGCCAAGCTGGGCATCGGGCCGCCCGTGGACAACGGGTTCTACTACGACTTCGACGTCGAGCGGGCCTTCAACCCCGACGATCTCAAGCGCGTCGAGAAGCGCATGCGGGAGATCGTCAAGCAGGGGCAGCTCTTCGCCCGCAGGCCCGTCGGAGATGACGAGGCTCGCGAGGAGCTGGCCGGGGAGCCGTACAAGCTGGAGTTGATCGGGCTCAAGGGCGGCGCGGCGGATGAGGAGAGCGTCGAGGTGGGGGCCGGGCAGCTCACCATCTACGACAACCTCGACCCCAAGACCGGCGAGCTGTGCTGGAAGGACCTGTGCAGGGGGCCGCACGTGCCCTCCACGCGGGCCATCCCGGCTTTCAAGCTCATGCGCTCCGGCGGCGCCTACTGGCGCGGCAGCGAGAACAACCCGCAGCTCCAGCGCATCTACGGCACCGCCTGGGAGTCCCGCGACAAGCAGGACGAATACCTCAAGCTGCTGGAGGAGGCCGAGAAGCGCGACCACCGCAAGCTCGGCGTCGAGCTCGACCTGTTCAGCTTCCCGCCGGAGCTGGGCAGCGGCCTGCCGATCTTCCATCCCAAGGGCGGGATCATCCGCAAGGAGATGGAAGACTACATGCGCAGGCGGCAGGCGGAGGCGGGCTACGAGTTCGTCAACACCCCGCACATCACCAAGTCCTCGCTCTTCGAGACCTCCGGCCACCTGCCGTGGTATGCCGACGACATGTTCCCGGCCTTCGAGCTGGAGGGCGTCGAATACCGCGTCAAGCCGATGAACTGCCCGATGCACAACCTGATCTTCAGGTCGCGCGGGCGCTCCTACCGCGAGCTGCCGCTGCGGTTGTGCGAGTTCGGCTCGGTCTACCGCTACGAGAAGTCCGGCGTGGTGCACGGCCTGACCCGGGTACGCGGCATGACGCAGGACGACGCGCACATCTACACCACCCGCGAGCAGATGGCCGACGAGATCAAGTCGCTGCTGCGGTTCGTGCTCAGCGTGTTGCGCGACTTCGGCCTTGAGGACTTCTACCTGGAGCTGTCCACCCGCGACGACTCCGAGAAGTTCATCGGCGACCCGGCCGAGTGGGAGGAGGCGACCGAGGCGCTGCGCCAGGTCGCCACCGAGTCCGGGCTGACGCTGAAGGACGACCCGGGCGGCGCGGCCTTCTACGGGCCCAAGATCTCCGTGCAGGCCAAGGACGCCATCGGCCGCACCTGGCAGCTGTCCACCATCCAGCTCGACCTCAACCAGCCCAAGCGCTTCGGCCTGGAATACCAGGCGGCCGACGGCTCGCGGCAGACCCCCGTCATGATCCACCGGGCGCTGTTCGGCTCCGTGGAGCGCTTCCTCGGCGTGCTCACCGAGCACTACGCCGGCGCCTTCCCTCCGTGGCTGGCCCCGGTGCAGGTGGTGGGCATCCCGATCGCCGAGGCGCACGCGCCCTACCTGCAGGACGTCGCCAAGAGGCTGCGCGCCAGCGGCATCAGGATCGACGTCGACGCGGCCGACGACCGGATGCAGAAGAAGATCCGCAACGCGCAGAAGGCCAAGGTGCCGTTCATGCTGCTGGCCGGTGACGACGACATCGCCAACGGCGCGGTGTCCTTCCGTTACCGCAGCGGTGAGCAGAAGAACGGGGTGCCGGTGGAGGAGGCGATCGCCGAGATCGTCAGCGCCGTGGAGCGGCGCGTCCAGGTCTGAGCACGATGACGGCTTGATCGACGGCGGAGCGGGCCGCGCCCACGGGGGCACGGCCCGCTTTCCGTTCGGCCGAGGTCCCACCCATGCGTGTCAGCGGGGATACAGGCGGAACGTCACCGCGGGGCGGTCGCCGAACCGCTTGGCCTCCTCCTTCGCGTAACCCTCGATCAGGTTGCGGGCGTAGGACTCGGGGTCCTCGTCGGTGAGGGCCTCGATGTAGGCGCGGTGCTCCAGCAGCGAGCGCACGCCCCGCTCCAGGCCGTCGGTGACGTCCACGGCGTGGGTGGGGGAGTCGACGCCGGAGACGGCGACCCAGCGGACGCCGCCCCACGGCTCACCGGCGTCAGGAAATATCCACCTGTTTCCGGCATCTCCGGCGGCGTCCATCACCGCCCGGCCCACGGCGACGTGGTCGGGAGTGTTCCAGATCGAGCCGCCCCACGTGTCGTCGAAGTTCAGCGTGATCAGGAGTTCGGGCCGGTGCCTGCGGATGGCGGCGGCCAGGTCCCGCCGGAGCGCGACGCCGTACTCGATCACCCCGTCGGAGTGGTCGAGGAACTCCACCTCCCGCACCCCGACGACGGCCGCGCTGGCTCGCTGCTCGCGCTCGCGCACCTGCGCCGACTTGGCCGGTTCGAGCGTGTCGATGCCTGCCTCGCCCCTGGTGGCGAGCACATAGGAGACCTCGCGTCCCGCGTCCGTCCACAGGGCCACCGCCGCCGCACAGCCGTACTCCAGGTCGTCGGGGTGGGCCACGATGGCCAGCGCGCGTTGCCAGTCGTCCGGCATGGGGTCGAGTTGATCGGTCATGGCTATCATCCTGGCAGGCGCGGGCGGGGGCCGGGCGGGCGCGACCAGGCGACTGGACGATCAGGCGGGTACGGAGGCGAAGTGGACGGCGATGGGGTGTGGGCGGGCGCCGGGGACGAGGTTGTTGCGGCGGTGCGGGGCGGAGGGCGGCAGGACTTCGCCGAGCTGACCGAGGCGCATCGGCATGAGCTGCAGGTGCACTGCTACCGGATGCTGGGCTCGTTCGCCGATGCCGAGGACATGGTGCAGGAGACGATGTTGCGGGCCTGGCGGCGGCGGGAGACGTTCGAGGGGCGCGCGACGCTGCGGGCCTGGCTCTACCGCATCGCCACCAACGCCTGCCTGGACCTGCTGTCCGGTCCCGCCCGCTCCCGGGAGATCGCGACCGACGTGCGGGACGGCATGCCGATGGGCACATCGAGGGGCGCGTCAAGGGGCGTGCCGAGGGGCGGCCTGGCGACGGGCGCGTCGGCCGGCGGCGCATCGGCAGCCGCGTCGGAGAACGTGTCGGGGGACGTGTCGGCGGGGTCGCGGTCGGTGTTCGCCGAGGTGCCGTGGTTGCAGCCGTACCCGGATCGGCTGCTCGATCTGGCGGCGCCCACCGACGGGAGGCCGGAGGCGGTGGTGGTCGAGAGGGAGACGATCGAGCTGGCCTACCTGGCCGCCATTCAGCACCTGCCGCCGCGGCAGCGGGCGGTGCTGATCCTGCGCGACGTGGCGGGCTGGCCGGCCGAGGAGACCGCCGGCGCGCTGGAGCTCAGCGTGGCGGCGGTCAAGAGCGCGTTGCAGCGGGCCCGCGCCACGTTGCGCCTGCACCTGCCCGCGCGGCGCTCCCAGTGGGGCCCGGCCACCGCCCCCAGCGAGGAGGAGAAGGCCGTGTTGCGCCGCTACATGGAGGCGTCGGTGGCGGGCGACCTGTCCGCGCTGGCCGCGCTGCTGCGTGAGGACGCGCGGCAGACGATGCCGCCGGCGTCGCTGGTGTACGACGGACGGGCGGCCATCCTGGACATGTGGCAGCCGGTCATGGCCGGACCGCAGGCGTGGGGCGAGTGGAAGGCGCTGGAGACGCGGGCCAACCGGTGCCCGGCCGTGGCCAACTACGTACGCCGTCCGGGCCAGAGCCGCTACACGGCCGTCAACATCGACGTGCTGCTGGTCGAGGACGGCCTGATCGCCGAGATCACCACGTTCGGCCCCGAACTGAACGCCGCCTTCGGCCTGCCCGACGAACTCTGAGTGGAAATTCCGCCGCGGATCGATTCCTTTTCCCGCGCCCTGCCGTCATACGGGGGTACGCCACTTCCGAGAGAGGATTCGATCATGACCGAGCACATCGACCCCCAGCTCAACGCCCTGGACCGGCTCGTCGGCACCTGGAAGATCTCCGGCGGCGCCGCGGGCACCGTGACCTACCGCTGGATGGAGGGCGGCCGTTTCCTCATTCAGGACGTGGACCTCACGCAGGACGGCGGGCGGATCAAGGGCACGGAGATCATCGGCAGGAAGCGGCCGTACGGGGCGGAGGAGCCGAGCGCGGACGTGCACTCCTGGTACTTCGACAGCGACGGCAGCACCCTGGCCTACGTGTACGAGGTCGAGGGCGACACGCTGACGATCTGGGCGCAGAAGAGGGACTCGGGGGCCTACTACCGCGGCACGTTCAGCGCCGACGGGACCAGCGTCACCGGCGCCTGGGTGTACCCGGGAGGCGGCGGCTACGAGTCCCACATGACCAAGGTCGGCTGAGCCCAGAATCAGGGCCGGCTGAGCTCCGGATCAGGGCCAACCGAGCCCAGGACGCCGGCTGAGCCCCGGGCGTCAGGTGGGCTCAGGACGTCAGGCGGGCTCAGGGTGGCTGGGCCCAGGGCGCCGGCTCGCCGGCTGAGCCCACGACGTCGGGTGGGCTCAGGATGGCTCTTCGGCCTCGGCGGGCTCGCGGTGGCGGGCCTCGCCGGGGAGGCGGACGTCGTCCACGGTCACGTTGACCTCCATGACGCGCATGCCGAGCATGCGGCTGACGCTCCTGGCCACGTTCGTCTTGACCTCGGCGGCGACGTCCATGACGACGTGGCCGTACTCGACCACGATCGTCAGGTTCACCGCCACCTGGCGCTCCTGGATCTGCGCGCTGACGCCCTGGTTGCCGCGGCGCGCGCCGATGCCGATCCGGTCGCGTACGGACTCGAAGGCCCGCGCCAGGTCGCCACCCATGTCGGCGACACCGGCCACCTCCAGCGCGGCCAGCGCGGCGACCTTCTCGACGACCTCGTCGGCGACCTTGATCCGGCCTTTCACGACCGCACCCGAGGTGGGCGCCTCGATGTAGGAGGGCGGCGGCGCGCCGGAGGCTTCCGGCGGGGTGGAGTCAGTCGGCGGGGTGGGCTGCTCGGCCAAGGCTTCACTCATGGCGGCCTCCTCGAAGACGGTGCTGGAGATTGTGCCGCAAGAGCAACCCCTTTGTCCGTGGTCCTATGCTGCTAGGTATGCACGATCAGGCAGGGGCCGGGGCCCCCGACAACTTCCAGCGTCTGTGGACCCCGCATCGCATGGCCTACATCAAGGGCGAGAACAAGCCGACCGGCACAGGACCTGGCGATGGGTGCCCGTTCGACGCGATCCCCAAGATGAGCGACGAGGACGGCCTGATCGTGAAGAGGGGCACCGTGGTCTACACCGTGCTCAACCTCTACCCGTACAACTCGGGGCATCTGATGGTCGTGCCCTATCGGCACGTGTCCGACTACGACGAGCTGGACGCGGCGGAGGTGGCCGAGCTGGGGGAGTTCACCCAGAAGTCGCTGCGCGCCCTGCGCAAGGCCAGCGGCGCGCAGGGCTTCAACGTGGGCATGAACCTCGGCCACGTCGCGGGCGCTGGCATCGCCGCCCACCTGCACCAGCACGTGGTGCCCCGGTGGGGCGGCGACACGAACTTCATGCCGGTCGTCGCCCAGACCAAGGTCCTGCCGCAGCTACTTCACGACACCCGCCAGCTGCTCGCCGACGCCTGGGACAACTGACCCCGTGCTACTTCACGACACCCGCCAGTTGCTCGCCGACGCCTGGGACAACTGACCCCGGGCTGCGTCGCGGCACCCGCCAGTTGCCGCTGACCGCCTGGGACAAGTGACCCCGCGCTACTTCGTGGCGCTCGCCAACTGCTCGCCGACGCCCGGGAGCGATCGGCGGCCCTTGCCGAGCGCGCTGATGCCGGTGGCCAGAAGCAGCGGTACGGCCAGCGCCAGCGCCATGGACAACACGGCCGCGCCGGAGTCGTTGACCAGCATGCCGACCACGCCGCTGACGAGCGTGCCGATCAGCCCGGCGCGCAGGGCGGGGGAGTGCTCGAACGCGGCCGGCACCACTCCGCCCGACGCCTGGGCGGGCCGCAGGATCGCGTACACGAGGAACGCCACCGCCGCGATCACGATCGGCATCAGGTTGGGGCTGAGCAGGGTGGACAACATGGCCACCAGCTTGCGCCAGATGACGTCGACCGCCTCGCCGGTCAGCACCTGGCCCACGAACCTGCCCAGATGCGACTGCTCATGGGCGGGCCGCAGGTAGTTGAGCCACGCGAACCCCATCACGATCACCCCGCCCGCCACGCAGAACGCGCCCAGCTTCACCAGCGAGACCCGCTTGCCGGTCAGGATCAGCGCGGTCACCGCGATGCCGGGCACGAACGCGATCACGCCGCCGAAGTCGCTGCCCATCCCCGACCCGCCGAGCACCATCGCGATCGTGCCCAGCCCGACGATCGCGGCCAGGCCCACCTTGCCCGGCCAGCGGTGCGCGATCACCGTGGTGGCCAGCAGCGTGCCGGTGGCCAGCAGCGCGAACGGGATGTTGCCCAGGCCGTAGTAGCGGGCCCCCTGCTCGGCGCTGTACCCCATGAAGCTGTTGAGCTGGAGCGTGGTGCCGGTGAGCAGGTCGCCGACGAGCGTGAGCGCCGTGATGGCGGCGACCACGCCCAGCGGGCCGAGCGTTCTGCGCCGCCACGGCCCGGCCAGCGCCAGCGCGGTGATCGCCACCCACCAGAGCGCCATGCCGCCGAACAACTCGGGGAGCGTGGCCCAGGGCAGCAGGTTGACCAGGAACGAGGTGACCGGCAGGGCCGCCAGGGCGACGGCGGCGGCGCGTACCCACCCCAGCTTCTTGCCGCGGCGCAGCAGCAGGAAGGCCAGGACGTAGAACAGGACCTGCAGCACCGCCAGGGTCGTGAAGTAGGCCGCCTTGCCCGAGCGCATGGTCTGGGCGCTGGCGTCGGCGAGCCGCAGGTGCTCGAACGTCGCGCCCGGCGCGCCCACGTGCAGCGGCACGCCCACCACCGTGCTCGGCACCGGCACGCCCAGCTTGGTGAGCACGGTGGCGGTCAGGTCGGTGAGGATCGAGATGTCCTCGCGTTTGGTGGAGGACGTGCCGAGCAGCCGCCCCTGCGCGCCCGGCTCGCGCAGCGCCGCCACTCGCAGGTGCGGCACGGAGCCGTGGTCGGACAGCCCCGCCAGCAGTACGGTCGTGCCGGTCGGCAGGGCCGACAGCAGCGCGCCCGCCTTGGCGTCGGCCAGTCGCAGCGCCTGGCGGCGCTCGGCCGCGCTCAGCAGGTCGGGCGTCTTGGGCAGCCGGTCGCCGGCCGCCAGGTAGGGCGAGATGAGGTCGTCCACGTCCATGGCGACCATCGGGCACTTGTCCAGGTCTCCGGCGCTGAGCCGGCTCGGGGACTCGTGGTAGTGCGCCACCGCGCCCTGCTGGTCGGCCAACGCCAGCGCCGCGCCGGGACCGATGGCGACCGAGCACCGCCCGGCCGCCTTGAGCGTTTCGCCCAGCGTGCCCGCCGTGCGCTGGCCCGCCACGTCGATGAGGTAGCGGTAGTCGGGGATGACCGCGCCCCCGCCGGTGGCCTCGGGCTTGGGTGGCGCGCCGCAGGCGTAGCCGACGGCCGACCTGGTGCCCGAGGACACGCTCAGCCACCCGTCGTAGGGACAGGTGGTGCTGCCGACCGTACGGACCGACAGGGAGCCGATCGCGCTCGATTCGGCCAGGGACCACAGGTGGGGCGTGTCGGACGGGGACAGATCGTTCCAGTGCAGACCGGGCACGCCGATGAGCGCCACCCGCTCACCGGCCGTCACCGTTTGTTCGGCGACTGTTCGCCCGGTTGTCCCCGCTCCGGTCTCCGCTCCGGCGGGTCCGGTGAACAGGGCCTGTCCGACAAACATCTGACCGATGAGCACAGCCAGCACGACCAGCGCGCGCCTCACCCCGACGACCTCCCGTGACTCTGTGGTTCCGTGGCACGGTAGTGCTTTAGGTCGCGTTCCGGCGCCACCGGACGCGACTACCCTCTCATGCGCGCGGTGTGCGGGGTGCCGTCTTTGATCGTCAGCCGGAGACCGGGGTGAGCCAGTCGCGGTGGCGCTCGTCCCGGCCGTGGACCGCGGCGTCGTAGGCGTCGGCCAGCCTGGCGGTCACCGGGCCAGGACCCTCGCCTCCCTCTCCGCTGAGCTCGCGCCGGTCGATCGAGCTCACGTGCACGACTCCGGCGCCGGTGCCGCACAGGAAGATCTCGTCGGCGGCGTACAGGTCCGAGCGCAGCAGCTCCTGCCTGAGCGTCCGCAGCCCGAGGTCGGCGGCCAGCCGCTCGACCGTGTCCTGGGTGATGCCGTCCAGTGCGCCCGCGTTCGACGGCGGCGTGAGCAGCAGCCCGTCGCGGACGACGAAGATGTTCGCGCCGGTGCACTCGCTGACGTGGCCGGCGGCGTTGAGCAGCACGGCCTCGTCGTAGCCGGCGTCCAGAGCCTCGTGCTTGGCCAGCACGGAGTTCAGGTAGGGGCCGGTGGCCTTGGCCGCGGTGGGCACCACCGTGTGGTCGTTGCGCCGCCATGAGCTGGTCATCAGCCGCACGCCCGCGCCGAGCAGCGGCCCCCAGCTCCAGCTCGCGATGGACAGGGCGGTCGGGCAGCCGCGCGCCGAGATGCCCATCTCGCCGTAGCCGCGGTGCGCGAGGTGGCGGATGTAACAGGACGCCTGGCCGTTGGCGGCGACGGTCTCAAGCGTGGCCGCGCGCAGTTCTTCCTCCGTGTACGGCAGCTTCAGCCCGATCATCCTGGCGCTGCGCCGCAGCCGTCCGAGGTGGTCGTCGAGCCGGAACACGACCGGCCCGTCCGGCGTCTCGAACGCCCTGGTGCCCTCGAAGACGGCGGTGCCGTAGTGCAGGGCGTGCGACAACACGTGTACGCGCGCCTCACCCCACGGCACCAGACCCCCGTCCATCCAGATGAACTTGGCCTCCTCCACCGGGCGCTCCTTTCCCAAGTGGCCCATCAAATTTCTCCTGTATGGGCCAATATGACGATGAGTGGCACATTATCGGGATAATGGTGGCATGGGAAGGGAAGACAGCCTCGTCACACTCGTCCGGGATCGCCTCCGGCTCCACCAGGGCCCGCCCAGCCGCCGCCTGGCCGGCGCGCTGGCCGACCTCGCCCAGACCGGCCTGATCGGCCCCGGCACCCGGCTGCCGTCGGAGCGAGACCTGGCCCAGGCGGTCGGGGTCAGCAGGGGGACGGTGGCGGCGGCGTTCAACGCGCTGTGCGAGGACGGGTTGTGCGAGCGGCGGCACGGCAGCGGCACGTACGTGCTCGGCACGCCCTCGTTCGGCGGGCTGCTCCAGGCGGGCTCGGTGCGGGCGGACCTGTCCACCTCGGTGGTGCCCGACCCGTCCCACCTGGTGCTGCCTCCGCTCGACCCGGCCGACCTGCTGCGGGCGCCCAGCGGGCACGGCTACGACGCGATGGGTGACCCCCGCCTCAGAGCCCTGCTGGCAGCCTCCGACCCGCCGGGAGCCCCGGGTCCGCAGGGGGTCTCGGGCCCGCAGGGAGTTTCGGGTCCGCAGGGGGTCTCGGGTTCGCAGGGGGTCATGGGACCGGCGGAGGCGTTGGACTCGCCGCGGCTTCCGGGTCCGGCGGCGGCTTCGGGGTGGTCGCGGCCGGGGGAGGTGCTGGTCACGGCCGGGGCGCAGCAGGGGATCGACCTGGCCGCGCGCGTGTTGCTGCGGCCCGGTGACCGGGTCCTGGTGGGCGATCCGTCGTACGGGGGAGCGCTCAGCGTGTTCAAGCGGGCGGGGGCGCACGCGGTGGCCCTCGACCTCACCTCGCCGGACGCCGTGCGGGAGGCGCTGGCCCGCCACCGCCCTGCCCTGGTGTACGTGGTCGGCGTGGAGAACCCGACCGGCGCGGTCCCGCCGCTTGAGCACGTCGCCGCACTGGCCGCGGACGCCGACGTGCCGCTGCTGGAGGACCGTACGCTGGCCGCGCTCGTGTACGACGGCACGCCGCCGCCCGCACCCCTGGCCCGGCTGCATCCGTACGGGACGGTGACGGTCGGGTCGCTGTCGAAGGTGTTGTGGGGCGGCCTGCGGGTGGGCTGGCTGACGGCCGCGGAGCCGCTGCTGGCCCGGCTGGTGGAGGCCAAGGTGGACGCCGACCTGGCGACCAGCGCGGTGGCCCAGCGGCTGGCGGCCGACCTGCTGGAACGCAACCCGGTCGGCCCCTGGCTGGCGGAGCTGGATCGGCGCAGGGAGCACTGCCTGCGGGCGCTGGCCGCGTACCTGCCCGGCTGGACCTGGACCCGGCCCGCCGGCGGGATGTCGGTGTGGGCGCGGCTGCCCGGGACGGACACGGACCGGTTCGCGGCGGTGGCCCGCGAGCACGGCGTGGCGGTGGCGCCCGGCTCGTTGTTCTCACCGGACGGCCGCCACCGCGACCGCCTGCGGCTCAGCTTCGCCCTGCCCCCCGACCTGCTGGACCAGGCGATGGCGGGACTCGCCCGGGCCTGGGACGCCTACCGGGAATGACACCCCGCCCGGCGGAAGCGACGCGAGGCCGGTCATCAGGGCCGCCATGGGTGCGGGGCCGGTCGCCCGGACCGGCCCGGTCACCCGTCAGGTCGTCCTCAGCCCGCCTTGACCTTCACGGCCTTGCTCTCGTGGTGCAGCTGGTCCAGCGAGGTGACCAGGTAGTCCCCGGAAGCCTTCGCCGTGTACGACGGCCGGCTCACCACGGCCACCAGGCTGCGCGCGTCGGTGGTGTGGCAGTCCTTGCCGGACTTGGGCACCTGGTACACCGCGTACGCCGCGGCCCCCGGCGAGGCCGTCCACGTGAGCTGGTTGCCGGACGCCTTGACGCCGTCGGGCGCGGGCGGGGCCTCGCCACCGCGCGCCTTCATCAGCGGCAGCAGCGCCGGACGGCTGTAGTAGGTCTTGGCGACGCGGTCCATCGCCTTGAGCGGGTTGGTCTGGAGCTGCTTGGCGCTGAAGTAGACCTCGCCGTCGATCTGCTTGCTCGCGCGGTTGACGCCCACCTGCCCGGCCAGCTCGCCCGCCCTGGTCCAGGCCTTGTCGTCCCTGGTGCCGACCCGGTAGAGGCCCTGGCCGATGTAGAGCTGCACGTCGCTGCCCTTGACCTCGTTGGACCACCAGCGGGCCAGCGTGGTGTAGTCGGCGGCGCTGTGCCCGCGCGGCCAGTAGAGCTGCGGCAGCAGGTAGTCGACGGTGCCGGCCTTGATCCAGGCCCGCGCGTCGGCGTAGATCGAGTCGTAGGCCGACATGCCGTTGGTGGCCGACCCGGTCTGGTCCTGGGCCTTGTTGCGCCAGATGCCGAACGGGCTGATGCCGAACTTCACGTGGTTCTTGGCGTCGTGCACGGCCTTGTCCACCTGCTCCACGAGCGTGTTGACGTTGCCGCGCCGCCAGTCGGCCAGCTTCTGGCCCTTGCCGTACTTGCGGAAGGCCGCCGCGTCGTCGAACTTCGCCCCGGCCACCGGGTAGGGGTAGAAGTAGTCGTCGAAGTGCACGCCGTCGATGTCGTAACGGTCCACCACGTCGTTGATGACCTTGATGACGTGCTCGCGCACGGCCGGCAGGCCGGGATTGTAGTAGAGACGGCCGCCGAACTTGACGGTCCAGTCGGGGTGCTGCCGGGCCGGGTGACTGGCGGGCAGCTTGGCGGTGCTGTCGCCGTAGGAGGCACGGTAGGGGTTGAACCAGGCGTGGAACTCCATGCCGCGCTTGTGGGCCTCGTCGATGAGGAACGGCAGCGGGTCCCAGCCGGGGTCCTTGCCCGGCGTGCCGGTGAGGTACTGGGTCCACGGCTCCAGCGAGGATTTGTAGAGCGCGTCGGAGGCGGGACGCACCTGGACGAAGACCGCGTTGAGGTTGCGCTTGGCGGCGCTGTCCAGGATCTTGGCGTATTCGGCCTTCTGCCGGTCGGGGGTGAGCCCCGCCTTGGAGGGCCAGTCGATGTTCTGCGTCGTGGCGATCCACACGCCGCGCAACTCGCGCTTGGGATAGCGGGCGTCGGCCTTGCAGGGCGCGGCGGCGGGCGTGGCGGCGGCCTTCTTCTTCCCGCTCGCCGCGGGGCTCTCCGCGGCGGCGGGGCCGAAGAGATAGGCGACGGTGGTCGTGGCGACGGCGAGGGCGGCAGCGGCCAGAAGTGGGCGTCCAGTTCGCATAGTGCCACCCAGTCTGGCAGCTGCGCGCTCATGGTCGGTACGGAAAACCGAAATCAAGTCGAGACGCATTTGTTACATATACCCATGGCTGGGCCGGGAGGGACATATCCCCTCCCGGCTCTTCCACAACCCCGGTCAATCCGTGGCCGTCACCTTGCTCGCGAGATTCGGCGGCAGCGGCTCGTACCGCAGGAACGTGCGCTGGAACGTACCTGTGCCATGTGACATGGATCTCAGATCGATGGCGTAGCGCGTGATCTCCAGCTCGGGAACCTCCGCCTTGACCAGGGTGCGGCCCGTGCCGACCGGTTCGGTGCCGAGCACGCGCCCGCGCCGCGACGACAGGTCGGACATCACCGAGCCGACATAGTCGTCGGCCACCAGCACCGACAACATGTCCACCGGCTCCAGCAGCAGCGTCGAGACCTTCGCCGCCGCCTCCTTCAGCGCGAGCTGGCCCGCGATCTGGAAGGCCATGTCGGAGGAGTCGACGGAGTGCGCCTTGCCGTCGTACAGGGTGACGCGCACGTCCACCATGGGGTAGCCGGCCACGACGCCCCGCTCCATCTGGGCGCGCACGCCCTTCTCCACCGACGGGATGAACTGCCGCGGCACCACGCCGCCCACGATCTTGTCCACGAACTCGAAACCCCCGCCGGACGGCAGCGGCTCGACCTGGAGGTGGCAGATCGCGTACTGGCCGTGGCCGCCGGTCTGCTTGACGTTGCGGCCCATCGCCTGGCACTTGCCGCCGAACGTCTCGCGCAGCGGCACCCGCAGGTCGATCCGCTCGACCTCGACGCCGTGCCGCTTGGCCAGGCGGTCGAGCAGCACGTCGGTGTGCGCCTCGCCCATGCACCACAGGACGAGCTGGCGGGTCTCGGCGTTGTTCTCCAGCCGCAGCGTCGGGTCCTCCGCAACCAACCGGCCGAGCGCCTGAGACAACTTGTCCTCATCGGCCTTGGACTTGGCCCTGATCGCCACCGGCAGCAGCGGGTCGGGCATCGCCCAGGACGTCATCAGCAGCGGATGCTCCACCTCCGACAACGTGTCGCCGGTCTCGGCCCGCGACAGCTTGGCCACGGCCACGATGTCGCCCGCCATGCCCTTGGCCGCGCCGCGCTGCTGCTTGCCCAGCGGGCAGGTGAGCGTGCCGATCCGCTCGTCCACGTCATGGTCCTCGTGCCCGCGGTCGGCCAGGCCGTGGCCGGAGACGTGCACGGTCATGTCGGGGCGCAGGGTGCCGGAGAAGACGCGTACCAGGCTGATGCGGCCGACGTACGGGTCGCTGGTGGTCTTGACGACCTCGGCCACGAGCGGCCCCGCGGGGTCGCACGTGATGCCGGAGACCTGCTTGCCCGACAGGTCGGTGATCTCGGGCATGGGGTGTTCGAGCGGTGAGGGGAAGCCCTGCGTCATCAGTTCCAGCAGTTCCTGCGCGCCGACCCCCAGGCCGCTGCACAACACCGGGAAGAAGCTGCCGCGGGCCACGGCCTTCTCCAGGTCGTCCACGAGGACCTTGGTGTCGATGGGCTCGCCTTCGAGGTACCTCTCCATGAGCGACTCGTCCTCGCTCTCCTGGATGATGCCCTCGATCAGGACACCGCGGTACTCCTCGATCTGCGCCTCGTACTCCGCGCCCGGGTCCTTCTCCGTACGGGTGCCCGTGGCGTAGTTGTAGAACTTCTGCGTCAGCAGCCCGATCAGCCCGTTGACGTGGCCATTGGTGATCACGGGGAGATAGAGCGGCGCGACGCCGTCGCCGAAGATGTCCTGGCAGGTGGCCAGCACCTCGTCGAAGTCGGCCCGCTGGTGGTCGATCTTGGTGATCACGACCGCCCGCGGCATGCCCACCTGCGCGCACTCTTCCCAGAGCATCTGCGTGAGCCCGTCCACCCCGTCCGAGGCGGACACCACGAACAGCGCGGCGTCGGCCGCGCGCAGCCCCGCGCGCAGGTCACCGACGAAGTCGGCGTAACCGGGGGTGTCCAGAAGGTTGATCTTGATGCCGTTGTGCACCAGTGGTGCCACGGCCAGGTTGACCGAGCGTTGCTGCCGGACCTCCACCTCGTCGAAGTCGGTGACCGTGTTGCCGTCCTCCACGCGTCCCGGGCGCTGAATGGTGCCCGTCGCGGCCAGCAGCTGCTCGACGAGGGTCGTCTTACCCGCTCCTGAGTGGCCGACCAGCACGACATTGCGTATCGCATCCGCCCGGTCGGCCGCGGGTGCCCTGCCCGCGGCTCCCACGGCGCCTCCCGAGTTTCTTTCCGCCACATCGCCTCCCGCGTCGTCGCTTGTTTGTCGACGCCGCGCCCGCGCGGAGGGTGTTGGAAACCGCATGGACGCGGTGTGTTCACCAAATACCCCTGTGGCGGATATCACAAGGGGGGCGGGGCAAAGAAAGTTGTCAAGCGCGTCATGGCCTACGATCGGACCGCGATGCTCAAAATCCTGCGCCCGGCCATGACCCGGATACTCACCCCGCTGGGCAGGGCTCTCGTCGGTCGCGGGATCGGCCCGAACGCCGTCACGGCGGTCGGCACCCTCGGCACCGTCGTGTCAGCCCTGTTCTTCTTCCCCCGAGGGCAACTTGCCTGGGGTGCTCTCGTGATCACTGTCTTCGTGCTGTTCGACCTGCTCGACGGCGTGGTGGCCCGGCTCGGCGGGAAGGGGGGCAGCACCTGGGGGGCCTTTCTCGACTCCACGCTCGACCGGGTCGCCGACTCCGCCATCTTCGCCGGCCTGATCTTGTATTTCATCTCCAGGGACGACACTCTGATGGCTTCGGTGACGCTGGTGTGCCTGATCGCCGGCGCTCTGGTCTCCTACGCCAAGGCCAGGGCGGAAGGGCTCGGGCTCACGGCCGACGTCGGGCTGGCCGAGCGGCCGGAGCGGCTGGTCGTGGCGCTGGTCGCGGCCTGCTTCTCGGGGCTCGGAGTTCCGTACATTCTTCCTGTGGGCATGTGGCTGCTCGCGGTGGCCAGCGTGATCACCGTGGTGCAGCGGGTGATGGCCGTTTACCAGCAGACGAGGGAGACATGAGCGAGAAGGCTTCGATCGGCGACCATGTCGTGGCGGCCGGGTTCGCGGCGGGGTGGAAGCTGGTGCCGCTGCTGCCGCAGCGCCTGACGGCCGCGGTCTTCCGCTTCATGGCCGACCGGGTCTGGAGCAGGCAGGGCAAGTCCGTGCGCAGGCTGCAGTCCAACCTGTCCAGGGTGACGGGGCTGGGCGCCGGGAGCAGGGAGGTGCGCGAGCTCGGCAGGGCCGGCATGCGCTCCTACTTCCGCTACTTCCACGAGATCTTCCGGCTGCCGTCGATGCCCACCGAGGAGGTCGTGCGCCGCACGCACGTCATCGGGGACGAGCACGTCCACGACAACGTGGCGGCCGGGCGGGGCGTGGTGTTAGCGCTGCCGCACATGGGGAACTGGGACCAGGCGGGAGCCTGGCTGGTGGGCGTGGGCCATCCGTTCACCTCGGTGGCCGAGCGGCTCAAGCCCGAGTCGCTGTACCGGCGTTACACGGCCTTCCGCGCGGCGCTCGGCATGGAGGTGCTGCCGTTGACCGGCGGCGACGGGCACAACTTCGGCACCCTGGCGTCTCGGCTGCGCAAGGGCGGCGTGGTCTGCCTGCCGGCCGAGCGTGACCTGACCAAGAGCGGCGTGGAGGTGAGCTTCTTCGGCGCGGCCACCAAGGTGCCCGCTGGGCCGCCGCTGCTGGCCGTGCAGACGGGCGCGGCGCTGCTGCCCGCCATCGTCTACTTCGTGGGCGACGACTGGGGCATCCACATCCACCCCGAGGTCCCCGTGCCGCAGGAGGGCACCAGGCAGGAGAAGGTCGCGGCCGTCGCGCAGGGCCTGATCGACGTGTTCGAGAAGGGCATCGCCGAGCATCCGGAGGACTGGCACATGATGCAGCGGCTCTGGCTCGATGACCTGGAACCCCGCCCATGAAGGTCGGCATCGTCTGCCCGTACACCTGGGACGTGCCGGGCGGGGTGAAGCAGCACATCGACGACCTGGCCCAGGCGCTCATCGCGCAGGGGCACGACGTGTCGGTGATCGCGCCGGCGGCCGACGACGACGAGCTGCCCGAGTACGTGACGGGGGCGGGCCGGGCGATCCCGGTGCCGTACAACGGGGCGAAGGCCAGGATGGCGTTCGGGTTCCTGTCGGCCGCGCGGGTGCGGCGCTGGGTGCGTACGGGCGAGTTCGAGGTGCTGCACATCCACGAGCCGCTGATCCCGAGCCTGGGCGTGCTGGCCTGCTGGGCGGCCAAGGGGCCGATCGTGGCCACCTTCCACGCCTCGTTCTCGCGCTCGCGGGCGATCGCGGTGGCCGAGCCGCTGCTGCGCAGCGCGCTGGAGAAGCTCAGCGGCCGCATCGCGGTCTCCGACGCGGCCCGTAAGAGCCTGGTCGAGCAGTTCGGCGGCGACACCGTGCTCATCCCGAACGGCGTCACCGTCGCCCGCTACACCGACGCCGAGCCGCTGGACGGCTGGGGCCCCGACGGATCCACCCTCGGCTTCCTTGGCCGCATGGACGAGGAGCGCAAGGGCCTGCCGATCCTGCTCGACGCGTTCGCGGAGCTGGCGGCCGAGCGCCCTGATGTGAAGCTGCTCATCGCCGGCCCCGGTGACGAGAAGGACGTCTACGAGCGGGTGCCGAAGGCGGTGCGCGACCGGGTCACGGTGCTGGGCATGGTGAGCGAGGCCGACAAGATCCGCGCCTACCACTCCGTGGACGTGTTCGTGGCGCCCAACACGCGCGGCGAGAGCTTCGGCATCGTGCTGGCCGAGGCGATGGCGTCGGGCGCGACGGTGCTGGCCAGCGACATCCCGGCGTTCCGCAGGGTGCTGGGCGACGGGCAGGCGGGCGCGCTGTTCGTCAACGGCGACCCGGCCTCGCTGGCGCGCGAGGCGGGCGCGCTGCTCGACGCGCCGGAGCGGCGGGCCAAGCTGGCCGCCGAGGCGCTGGTGGCGGTCAGGAAGTACGACTGGTCCACGGTCGCGCGGGACGTCGTACGCGTCTACGAGACCGTCACCACCAGCGGCGCGGGCCGCGTGGAGGAAGACCTGTGACCGCCTGTTCGGGCTTTGTGGGAGAAGACCTGTGACCGCCTGTTCGGGCTTTGTGGGAGAAGACCTGTGACCGCCTGTTCGGGCTTTGTGAGGGAAGACCTGTGATCGCCGGTAGGGGCGGCCATGTGGAGGAACATCTGTGACATCGACCATGATCGTGCTGATCGTGGGCATCGTCGTCGTGCTCACGGCCGTCTACATCTCCTGGCGCGCGGGCCGGCTGGACCGCCTGCACATCCGCCTGGAGCTGGCCCAGGAGTCGCTGGACGCGGCGCTGATGGGGCGCCGCGCGGTGGTGCTGGAGCTGGCGGGCTCGCGCCTGCTCGACCCCGCCACGTCCCTGGTCCTGGCCGCGGCGGCGCATGAGGCCAGGTCGGCGGGCCCGGAGGAGCGCGAGCACGCCGAGAGCGACCTGTCGCGGACCCTGCGGGCGGTGGTGGACCAGGACCGCTTCAGGGAGAAGTTGTCGGAGTCTCCCGGGGGTCGTGAGCTGCTGGAACAGCTCGACGCCGCGGTGGCCAAGGTGGTCTATTCGCGCCGTTTCCACAACAACGCGGTCGGCGTCACCCGTGCGGCCCAGGACCGCTGGCTGGCCAGAACCCTGCGCCTGGCCGGGCACACCGAGTACCCCAGTTTCTTCGAGATTGATGACAATCCGCCGGCAGCTATGGCAACTGAATGACCTAATTTGGGGAAGCCAGTATGCTTCATCCCGTTTTCGGGCTGAAGCGAGGAGAGTTACAGGTGCGGCTACCCCGGATGATCACGGTCTACCTGGCCGGAGCGGCCGTCCTGCTGCCTCTGGCGGCCTGCTCCTCTGAGGAGCCGTCGGCGGGCCAGGCCCCGCAGCCCTCCGCCGCGTCGGCGCCGCCGAGCGAGGAGCCGGAGGAGGTCAACGCGCATCCGTTCACCGGCAAGCCGTACGGGCAGCTCAAGCCGGTGCTGGCGGTGAAGATCGAGAACACCGCGGCGGGCAAGCCGCAGATGGGTCTCAAGAGCGCCGACATCGTCTACGTCGAGCAGGTCGAGGCCGGGCTGACCCGGCTCATGGCGGTCTTCTCCTCCAAGCTGCCCGCCAAGGTGGGCCCCGTGCGCAGCGCGCGCATCTCCGACCTGCACATCGCGCCGCAGTTCGGCAAGCCGGCCTTCTCCTACTCGGGCGCGCAGACCAAGATGTTGCCGTTCATCGCCGAGGCGTCGTTGTTCGACGTGGGTGACACGCGCAACCCCGGCGCGTACAACCGCGAGCCCGGCCGTTTCGCCCCGTACAACCTGTTCGCCAGCCCCAAGAAGCTCCTGGCCGGGGCGCGCAAGGCGACCAAGGCCAAGGACGTCGGGTTCACCTTCGGCGACGCGCCCGCCGAGGGCGGGGTCGAGCGCAAGTCCTACACCGTCAAGTGGCCCGCCGCGCGCTTCACCTTCGCCTGGTCGGAGGCGAAGAAGCAGTGGCTGATCTGGCAGGACGGCAAGAAGGACATGGCGGCAGAGGGCGGCCAGCTCGGCGCGCCGACGATCGTGGTGCAGTACACCAAGACCGAGCGCTCGGAGTTCCACGACAAGAACGACAGTTACACGCCGCTGGTGCACACCACGGGCAAGGGCTCGGCGGTCGTGCTGCGCGACGGTAAAGCCTTCAAGGCGAAGTGGGAGCGGGAATCGGAGGAGAGTGGCACGACGTTCACCACTGAGAGCGGCGAGCCGATGAACTTCGCACCCGGCCAGGTTTGGGTCGCGCTCGCCAGCCGCAAGCCCGTCATCCCGTAGCCGTCCTGTACAGGTTTGGCGCTAAATCCTGACATATTGGCATGTCGGGGGAGGGGTCCACCAGGACCTACGATGGGCTTGAGAACTTACCGACCCGCCGTGAGAGCCGTGAGGATGACCGTGTCCAGCAGCACGCCAGAAAACACCCCCGTCACCGGAACCGCCCGTGTCAAGCGCGGCATGGCCGAGATGCTCAAGGGCGGCGTCATCATGGACGTCGTCACCGCCGAGCAGGCCAAGATCGCAGAGGACGCCGGCGCGGTGGCCGTCATGGCCCTTGAGCGCGTGCCCGCCGACATTCGCGCGCAGGGTGGCGTGTCCAGGATGAGCGACCCCGACATGATCGACGGCATCATCAACGCCGTGTCGATCCCTGTCATGGCCAAGGCTCGCATCGGCCACTTCGTCGAGGCCAGGGTCCTGCAGGCGCTCGGCGTGGACTATGTGGACGAGTCGGAGGTGCTGACCCCGGCCGACTACGCCAACCACATCGACAAGTGGCAGTTCACCGTGCCGTTCGTGTGCGGGGCCACCAACCTGGGCGAGGCTCTGCGCCGCATCACCGAGGGCGCGGCCATGATCCGCTCCAAGGGCGAGGCCGGCACCGGTGACGTCTCCAACGCCGTCACCCACATGCGCACGATCCGCGCCGAGCTCAAGCGGCTCGGCTCGCTGCCCGAGGACGAGCTCTACGTCGCGGCCAAGGAGCTGCAGGCCCCGTACGAGCTGGTGGCCGAGGTGGCCAAGACCGGCAAGCTGCCGGTCGTGCTGTTCACCGCGGGCGGCATCGCCACCCCCGCCGACGCGGCCATGATGATGCAGCTCGGCGCCGAGGGCGTGTTCGTCGGCTCGGGCATCTTCAAGTCGGGCGACCCGGCCAAGCGCGCCGCGGCCATCGTCAAGGCCACGACGTTCTACGACGACCCCGACGTCATCGCGAAGGTCTCCCGCGGCCTGGGCGAGGCCATGGTCGGCATCAACGTCGACGACATCCCGCAGCCGCACCGCCTGGCCGAGCGCGGCTGGTAAATACGAGGCGCGTCGTTGCAGGTCACAGTCCTGGGCGCGTGAGACGATCACTTCCGGCAGGCTGATTTCGGCCTGGCGGGGGCGCCACAAAGTGACGGCGAAAACTGCCGGAAAGGGCGGCATCCGCGAAGGATGTCGCCTTTTTCGTGTTGTGTGGTGTTCACCCGGTGGTCATGATCCTGAGTCAGGCTACGGGCGTCCCTCACCCTTGATCGACTCGGGAGCCCCACATGTCCAAGCTGAACCGCAGGCACTTTCTCGTCACGGGGTTAGCGGCAGGGGCAGTCGCCGCCATGAACTCCACCGCTGCGCACGCCGAACCCGATCCGGCCGCCGAGACGGCCCAGAGCCTGGCCTCGCGCGGGCTGCGTACCGACCCGTTCACCCTCGGCGTCGCCAGCGGCGACCCCGACCACGACGGCTTCGTGCTGTGGACCAGGCTCGCCCAGCAGCCGATGGCCGAGGACGGGCTCGGCGGCATGCCGCAGCGGCCCTTCCCCGTGTTGTGGCAGGTGTACGCCGACGAGCGCGCCCGCCGCGTCGTCCGCGCGGGCGTCACCGTCGCCGCCCCCGAATGGGGCCACAGCGTCCACGTCGAGCTGAACGGCCTGAGCTCCGACCGCGAGTACTGGTACCGCTTCCGCGTCGGCCCGTACGTCTCGCCGCTCGGCCGCACCCGCACCGCCCCGCACCCCCTGTCGTACGGCAGCGCCCTGGCCATGGCGTTCGTCTCCTGCGCCCAGTACGAGCACGGCTACTTCACCTCCTACCGCCGCCTGGCCGAGGAGAACCCGGACCTGGTCCTGCACCTGGGCGACTACCAGTACGAGTACACCAAGAACTCCTACACGATCCCCGGCGGCAACATCCGCCACCACGAGGGCCCGGAGACCGAGACGCTGGCCAACTACCGCCAGCGGCACGCCCAGTACAAGGCCGACCCCGACCTGCAGGCCGCGCACGCCGCCTCGCCGTGGCTGGTCGTGTGGGACGACCACGAGCTGGACAACAACTGGGCCGACGAGGTGCCGGAGAAGCCCGAGGTGCCCCAGCCGAACTTCCTGACCAGGCGCGAGGCCGCCTTCCGCGCGTACTACGAGAACATGCCGCTGCGCCGCACCTCGATCCCGCGCGGCATCGACATGCAGCTCTACCGGCGCATCCGGTGGGGCAGGATGGCCACCTTCCACATGCTCGACACCCGCCAGTACCGCGACGACCAGGGCTGCGGGGACGGCTACGACGACTGCCCGGCGGCGATCGACCCGGCCCGCTCGATCACCGGTGCGGCGCAGGAGGAGTGGCTGCTGAAGGGCTTCCACCACTCCCGCGCGCAGTGGGACATCCTGGGCCAGCAGGTCTTCTTCGCCCAGCGTGACAACAACGCCGGCCCCGCGAAGGTCACCTCGCAGGACGCCTGGGACGGCTATGTGGCCTCCCGCAGGCGCATCACCGAGGGCTGGATGGACGCCGGGGTCCGCAACCCGGTGGTGCTGACCGGCGACGTGCACGCGCACTGGGCCAGCGACCTCAAGCTCGACTACGACGACCCGACCGGGCCGACGGTGGGCTCGGAGCTGGTGGCCACGTCGATCTCGACGGGCGGCAACGGGGCCGACTCCGACCCCGCGCAGCACCCGTTCCTGACCATCAACCCGCACCTGAAGTTCTACAACAACCAGCGCGGATACGTGCTGACGAAGATCGAGCGCGAGCAGATGACGGCAGACTTCAAGGTCGTGCCCGTGGTGCAGACGCCGGGGTCCGAGGTCTACACCAGGGCCACCTTCGTCATCGAGGACAAGGTTCCCGGAGTTCAGCAGACCTACCTCAGGCCGCTGGACCCGGCGATGCGCACCGCGCCGATGACGGTGGAGGAGACGGTCCGCCTGGAGACCGAGCGCCCGTAGTCCCACCGGAGAGCCCGGCCCCTTACGCGAGGGGCCGGGTTTTTCGTCGCCGGAATATTAGTCAGGCTAACTTAGTTGAGCTAACCATGAGGGACGATCCCACCCACCTGGCCGAGCAGGTCTCCACGGTGCTGCGGCACCTGGTCCTCCTGCTCAGGCGCACCGTCGCCGGTCAGCCCGTCACCAGCCAGCAGTACGGCGTGCTCGGCTCGCTCGAGGCCGGCCCGCGCCGCATGACCGAGCTGGCCGAGGAGCACGCCGTGCAACTGCCCACCATGACCGTCCAGATCAACCGGCTGGAGGACGCCGGGCTGGTGGCCCGCGGCTCCGACCCCGCCGACGCCCGCGTCAGGACGGTCGAGCTCACCGGCGAGGGCCGCGAGCGGCTGCGCGCCGTACGCGAGGTCAGGATCGCCCACCTCACCCGGGAACTGGCCGCGCTCGACGAAGACGAGCGCGCCACACTCGCGGCCGCCCTGCCCGTGCTGGCGAAGCTCGGCCGCTCGTAAGAAAAGGAGCACCATGCAAACCGGCGGCGGAATCCTTCGCCAGCCCATGTCCGTCTGGGCCACCGCGTTCGCCGCGGTCGTGGCCTTCATGGGCATCGGGCTCGTCGACCCCATCCTCCCTTCCATCGCCCAGGGACTGAAGGCCACCCCCAGCCAGGTGTCACTGCTGTTCACCAGCTACTTCCTGGTCACGGCCGTGGCCATGCTGATCACCGGCTGGGTCTCCAGCCGGATCGGCGGCAAGCGCACGCTGCTGGCCGGCCTGGCGCTGGTCATCGTGTTCGCCGCGCTGGCCGGCACCTCGGGCAGCGTCGCCGAACTCGTCGGCTTCCGCGCCGGCTGGGGCCTGGGCAACGCGCTGTTCGTGGCCACCGCGCTGGCCGTCATCGTGGGCGCCGCCAGCGGCGGCGCGGAGGCGGCCATCATCCTGTACGAGGCCGCGCTCGGCCTGGGCATCTCCGCCGGGCCCCTCGTCGGCGCCCTGCTCGGCGACTGGAACTGGCGGGCCCCCTTCTTCGGCACCGCCGCGCTCATGGCGGCCGGCCTCGTGCTGATCGTCACGCTGCTCAAGTCAACGCCCAGACCGGCACAGAAGACCCGGCTGAGCGCCCCCATCAGGGCACTGGCCCACGGCGGCCTGTCCACGACCGCCTTCACCGCGCTGTTCTACAACTTCGCCTTCTTCACCGTGCTGGCCTTCACGCCCTTCATCCTGGGCATGTCCGCGTACGGCATCGGGGCCGTCTTCTTCGGCTGGGGCGTCTGCGTCGCGCTGGCCTCGGTCTTCGGCGCGCCGCCGCTGCAGCGCAGGATCGGCTCGGTGAACGTGCTGCACCTGTCGCTCGCGCTGCTGGCCGTGCTGCAGATCGGCATCGCGCTGTCCGGGCACACGGGGATCATCGTGTTCACCATCCTGTCCGGCATCCCCATCGGCCTCAACAACACCGTCTTCACCGAGTCGGCCATGGAGGTCTCCGACGCGCCCAGGCCGGTCGCCTCGGCGGGCTACAACTTCGTGCGGTGGATGGGCGGCGCGCTGGCCCCGTTCATCGCCACCAAGCTCGGTGAGGAGGTGGGGGTGGCGGTGCCGTACGTGCTGGGCGCGCTGTGCTGCCTCATCGGCATGGCCGTGCTGTACACGCGGCGTCACCACCTGCGTGCCCTGTCCCGCGTGGACGCCGACCACACCGCGCACGACGCCGCTCCCGCCGTGTGATTGGATGTCCCACCATGGTGGGACACGTCCTGCTGCTCGTGGCGAGCCTGCTGCCCCTGCGCGCGGACCTGGCCGTGACGACGCTGCCCCTGCGCGCGGATCTGGCCGTGATGACCTGGAATGTGTGCACGGGCACCAACTCCGCCTGCCGCCTCTACCGCGCCGGCAGCGTCGAACTCGCCGAGCACATCGGCCGGCGGGCGCTCGCCCGCCGCGCCGACGTGATCTTCCTTCAGGAGTTCTGCACGGGCGCGACCGGCGCCCTGGAATCCTGGCTGGAGCAGCGCACCGGCCGCCGCTGGACGGCCGGCTCGTGGGGGCTGAGCACTCGGGACGGCACGCCGTACGCCTGCCACCCCGACCGCCTCGGCCGCCCGCGCGGCGCGCAGAGCATCGCGGTCCTGGTGGCGGGCGAGTCCGTCTCCTACGAGATCCACGCCCTGCCCTCCCCGCCCTGGTTCGTCCGGCGCGCCGCCATCTGCGCCGACCTGCCCGCCAGGAAGGTACGCGCCTGCGGCACCCACCTGTCCTCCGGCGCGCGCAACGACGACCATCAGAGCGGCGCCCCGTACCGCACCCGGCAGCTCGGACGCCTGCTGCAGATCTCCGCCAAGCCCGGATACCGCAGCGTCGTCGGCGGCGACCTCAACGTCTCCCCGCCCGACAGCGGCCAGGGCGGCGCCGCGGGACGGCGGGCCGTCGCGCCGCTCTACCGCGCCTACCAGGAGTGCGACCAGCGGGGCGCGCGGCGCAGCGGCGGCCCGACCAGGGAGAGCAGGAAACTCGACTACCTGTTCGCCCCCAAGGGCGCCGTGCGCGGCTGCCACGTCGAGCGCGCGGTCACCCTGTCCGATCACGATCCCGTACACATCAAGGTGGCCCTGTAGGAAGACGGCAGGCCGTCCTGGTGTTGAATACTCGACGACCCGTGAACCCGGCAGAAAGGATCGACTGTGCCCAAGATCGGTGTTCTCGCCCTCCAGGGGGACGTGCGCGAGCATGTGCGCATGCTTCAGGAGGTGGGCGCGACGGCCTCGGCCGTGCGCCGCCCCGCCGAGCTGGACGCGGTCGACGCCCTGGTCATCCCCGGCGGCGAGTCGACCACGATGTGGAAGCTCGCCGACACCTTCGACCTGCTGCAGCCGCTGCGCCTGCGCGTCAAGGAGGGCATGCCCGCCTACGGCTCCTGCGCCGGCATGATCATGCTGGCCGACCGCATCGAGGACGGCATCGCCGGGCAGCAGACCATCGGCGGCATCGACATGGTGGTCAGGCGCAACGCGTTCGGCCGGCAGGTGGACTCCTTCGAGTCCGACCTCGACTTCGCCGGCACGCCGGTGCACGCGGTGTTCATCCGCGCGCCCTGGGTCGATTCGCTCGGCGCGGACGTCGAAGTGCTGGGCCGGTGCGAGCCTGGGGATAGGATCGTCGCGGTCCGTCAAGGTCCGTTGCTCGCTACGTCGTTCCATCCCGAGCTCACCGGGGACGTCAGCGTGCACCGTTACTTCGTAGACATGGTGAGGGAGCTCTAGGTAATGTCCGGCCACTCCAAATGGGCGACGACGAAGCACAAGAAGGCCGCACTCGACGCCAAGCGCGGCAAGCTGTTCGCCAAGCTCATCAAGAACATCGAAGTGGCGGCACGGACCGGTGGGCCTGACCCGGACGCCAACCCCACCCTGTTCGACGCCATCTTCAAGGCGAAGAAGAGCTCCGTGCCCAACGACAACATCGAGCGGGCGCGCAAGCGCGGCGGCGGCCTGGAGGCCGGCGGCGCCGACTGGCAGCCCATCACGTACGAGGGTTACGCCCCCGGCGGTGTCGCGGTGCTCATCGAGTGCCTCACCGACAACCGCAACCGCGCGGCCTCCGAGGTACGCGTCGCGCTGACCCGCAACGGCGGCTCGCTGGCCGACCCCGGCTCGGTGTCGTACATGTTCAACCGCAAGGGCGTCGTGATCGTGCCCAAGGCGGACGGGCTCGACGAGGACACCGTGCTCATGGCCGTGCTCGACGCGGGCGCCGAGGAGGTCAACGACATCGGCGACTCCTTCGAGGTCGTGTGCGAGGCCGGTGACCTGGTGCCGGTGCGCAAGGCGCTGCAGGACGCCGGGATCGACTACGACTCGGCCGAGTCCAGCTTCCTGCCGACGATGAGCGTGCCGCTCGACGAGGACGGCGCCAAGAAGGTGTTCCGGCTCATCGACGCGCTGGAGGACAGCGACGACGTGCAGAACGTCTACGCCAACTTCGACGTCTCCGACGAGGTGCTGGCCGCGCTCGACTAGCGCCGCCCGGCTTTCACGGGGGCTCGGCCTGCGCCGGGCCCTCCGCCGTGCTTCCGTGCGGGACGTTTCCGCGCAGGCTCCCCGGACACGCCTTGGCGTCTCGGCCTCTGGAGGTCCGCATGCGCGAAGGGGCCGGGGCAGGTTAGGGTCGGGCGACGTGACTTCCCCCAACCCCCCGCGGACGTACTCACCCGCCCTCGGCTGGCTGCTGGCCGTTCCCGCGTTGCTCGGCACCCTCATCACCCTGGTGCTGCCGACCGTACAGACGATCTGGCTCAGCCTGCAGAGCGGCGGCGTCCTGCGGGAGAGCACCTTCACGGGGATGTCCAACTACGGTGAGCTGCTGGGCGGGGACGACTTCTGGCGGGCGCTCGGCTTCACCTTCTCGCTGACCGTGATCCCGCTGCTGGTGGCCGTGGTCGTGGGGCCGCTGCTGGCCCTGGCGCTCGACCGGGCGGGCACGTGGCCGAGGCGGGCGGGGCGGATCGTGCTCTCCCTGGCCGTCGTGTCCTTCTCGCCGGTCGCGGTCGCGGCGGCCTGGCTGCGGGGGCTGATGCCGAACGCGTCCGGCCCCGCCACGCTGGCCGAGGGGCTGCTCGAACCCGCGACCGCGCCGGGGACGCTGCGGCTGATCCTGGCCGCCGGCACCTTCGGCGTCGTGTGCGCGCTGGCCGTGATCGCCTTCCTGCCCGCCCTGCGCGGCGCCGCCCCCGGCCCCGCGACGATCGTCGTCGGGGTGCTCGTCGCGCTCGCCACGGTCGCCGCCGGCCTCCAGACGTTCTCCATCGGCATCGTGCTCACGCAGGGAGGCCCTCAGGGGTCCACAGAGACGCTGGCGGGCCTTCAGTACCACTACGCCTTCAGAATGGCCGATTTCGGCCCTGGTGCGTCCGTCGCGGCCCTCACGGGGGTGATCCTCGGCGTGCTGGGCATCGCCGCCACGGTCGTCGCGGTCGCGTCCCGGTTCCGGATCACGCTGACGCCCGCCGAGAAGACCACGTACGAGGGTGCGGGCGTCTCCTACGGCTCCGGGGACAAGGCCTACGGCTCCGGGGACAATGCCTACGGCTCCGGGGACAAGGCGGTCGCGGGACCGCTTCCCGGTGCCCGGCGGCCGGGGCCCGCGGCGGTGGCGATCGGGGTCGTGGTGCTGATCGTCCTCGTCGCCGTCGCGCTCGTCTTGGCCTGGCCCTGGATCGACGGCGTGCTGGCCTCGCCCGCCACGCCGGCCGGAACCCTGCGCACGCAGGTCCTCACCTGGCCGCCCGCCGTGGCGGGAGCGATCGTGTCGGTCGGCGTGGCGTACCTGGCCGCGCTCGGCATCGGCGGCCTGCGCCCGCTCGGCAGGGGCAGTGAGTGGCTGCTGCTGGCCTTCGCCCCCTGGCTGTTCGTCGGCCCCGGCCCGCTGTCGGCCGCCAACTGGCAGAACATCCGCAACCTCGGCCTGCTCAACTCCCTGCCCGCGCTCCTGCCGCCGCTGCTGGTCAGCGTGCCCGCGCTGTTCGTGCTCACGTTCCTGTGCAAGGGCCTGGCCGAGCGGAACGGCAGGGACTTCTTCGGCGGTGTGCTCCTGCCCTCGCTCCCCATGGCGGGCGTCCTCACCGGCGCCATCACCCTCATGAACGCCCACGACCTGCTCCGGCCGCTCCTGGTGATCCAGGATCCCGAGCTGTTCACCGCGCCGGCCGCCCAGATGCACCAGATCGCCGCCCGCGCCACCACCACCCCCGACGTCGGCGCCGCCACACCGCTGCTCGTCGTCGCCGTCGCGCTGGCCGCGCTGGTGACCGCCCAGCTCCTCTACCTCGACCGGCTCGCCGTGACGACAAAGGATTCGCACGTACGTACCAGGGCTGCGTAGGGTTGGCTGTTTCGCATTGACGTAGATTGGCGGCCCCGTGGACATCCGCGACCTGACATCCGAGCACCTTGACGACGTCCTCGACCTGCGCAGACGCTCGTTCGGCCCGCTGGCCGCCGACAGCCGCGAGAAGTGGCGCAAGGCCGTGCTGCCAACCCTGGCGGAGGGCCGCTACCTGGGTGTGTTCGACGGCTCACGGCTGGCGGCGGCGGCCAGGCTGCGCCAGTTCACGCAGTGGTGGCACGGCAGGCCGCAGCCGATGTCGGGCATCGCGGGCGTCACGGTCAGCCCGGAGGACCGCGGCCGTGGCCTCGGCACCCGTCTCATGCGCGCCGTCATCGAGCGCGGCGCGGAGCTGGGCGACGCGGTCTCCGCGCTCTACCCCGCCACCACGGCGATCTACCGAGGGGTCGGCTACGAGCACGCGGGAGCCCAGCACAACGTGCGGCTGTCCGCCGAGGTGCTGCGCGGGATCCGGCCGTCCGGGCAGGTCAAGCTGCGCAGGATGGGGCCGGGGGACGGCGCGGAGGTCATCTCGGTGCTGCACCGCGTGCACGGGTCGGCCCGGGCCAGCGGCCCGATCTCCTGGGACGAGCGCACCTGGAACCTGTGGCTCGGCGAGGAGGACGACTTCCTCTACCTCGCCGACGACGGTTACGCCGTCTACCGGTGGAAGGGCGGCGACCTGGAGGTCGAGACCATCGCCGCCGCCTCGCCGGAGACCCTGCGGGCGCTGTGGGCGCTGGTGGGCAGCGCGTCCTCGGTCGCCCGTGAGGTCGTCGCCGCCGTGGCGCCCGACGATCCGGTGTTGTGGTTGCTCCGCGAGCGTACGAAGGAGCAGGTCACGCAGGTGCGGTGGATGCTCAGGGTGCTGGACGTGGCCGCGGCCGTCGAACGGCGGGCCTACCCGGTCAGCGCGGCGTGCGAGGCCGTCGTCACCGTGGACGACCCGATCAGGGGCGGGGGCACGTGGCGGCTTGAGATCGCCGGCGGGTCCGGCACGGCCACCCCGGTCCAGGAGAGCGGCGTCACGCTCTCAGCGAACGGATTCTCCGCCCTGTACGCCGGAATCCCCGTCCAGACGCTGCGGCTCAGCGGTCTTATATCGGGAGATGACCGATACGACCAGGCGCTTGAGACCGCCTTCGCGGCCAGGCCGTACATGCTCGACTACTTCTGATGATCGTCACTTGATGCGGGCCCACCCCGGCAGGAGTAAAGTCTCGTGCCGAACAGATGTTCGGCGGCGGGGAGGGCATGCCGGTGCGGGTGATGGGCGTCGATCCAGGGCTGACCCGATGCGGTCTTGGCGCTGTGGAGGGGCGCCCGGGCGCGCCGCTGAGCCTGGTGGCCGTCGGGGTCGTGCGCACGGGGGCCGACGAAGAGCTCGGTGCCCGGCTCGTCGGCATCGAGGCCGGCATCGAGCGGTGGCTCGACGACGTGCGCCCCGACGCGGTGGCGGTCGAGCGCGTCTTCAGCCAGCACAACGTACGGACGGTGATGGGCACCGCGCAGGCGGCCGGGATCGCGGTGTTGTGCGCGGCCCGGCGCGGCCTGCCGGTGGCGCTCCACACGCCTTCCGAGGTCAAGGCCGCCATCACGGGCAGCGGCACCGCCGACAAGAAACAGATCGGCGCCATGGTCACCCGCCTGCTGAGACTCACTGAGATGCCCAAACCGGCCGACGCCGCCGACGCCCTCGCCCTGGCCATCTGCCACATCTGGCGCGGCGGCGCCCAGCACCGCCTGGCCCAAGCCGTGGCCAGAGCCACCGCCACCAAGACCACCCGACGATGACGTCCCCGCCGCGCCGAAGTCCCCGCGCGTTGAGGGGTCTACGCGTGGAGGACCCGCACCCAGAGGGCCGCGCTGGGGGATTTGCGGCCGAGACCTTGCGCCGCAGCCTCTGCGGCGGTGGGAGACTGGCTGCCGGCGCATGGTTCGGGCCAGGCGGCACGAGCTCAGGCGCCGGGCACCCGCACGGGGCCGGTGAGCCAGTGACGAGCGTCCGATCGTCCCCATGGGACACGGGCCCTCGGCGGCGAGATCGGCGGTCGGCGCGTGGCCCGGATCGGGCGGATGCAGCATGTGGCCGCAAGTCGGGCAGGTTGGGCGGGTGTGGCGTGATCCGGCTCATCGGGGCGGGATGCGCTATGACAGAAGCCGGTGAGGTCGATGAGGTCGGTGACGCGGGTGGCGTCGGCGGCGTCGGTGGCGGGAGCGGAATCGTGGTGGGGTCAGTGACAGGAGGTCGGCAGTGATTGCGTCGGTGGCGGGCAAGGTGACGGCGATCGCGCCGGACGGGGCCGTGATCGAGGTCGGTGGCGTCGGTATGCTCACCCACTGCACTCCGGGCACCCTCGCCACGCTGCGCATGGGCGAGGACGCCCGCCTGGCCACGTCCCTGGTGGTGCGCGAGGAGTCACTCACCCTCTACGGTTTCGCCACCGACGACGAGCGGGCCGTTTTCGAGCTCCTGCAGACGGCCAGCGGCGTCGGCCCCAAGCTGGCCCTGGCGATGCTGGCCGTGCACACGCCCAACACGTTGCGGGTCGCCGTCGCCAGTGCCGACCTCAAGGCCCTCACGCAGGTGCCGGGGATCGGCCAGAAGGGGGCCCAGCGCATCGTCCTGGAGCTGAAGGACCGGCTCGGCACCCCCGAGGAGGCCGTCAACGCCGCACTCAACGGAGAGCGGCGGGTGGCGGTGTGGCGGGAGCAGGTCCACTCGGGACTCGTGGGCCTGGGCTACTCCAGCAAGGACGCCGACGAGGCGGTGGCCGCCGTGGAACCGGAAGCCGACGAAGCCGTGGCCGCCGGCCGCCAGCCCCAGGTGGCGACCCTCCTCAAAGCCGCACTCCGATCCCTCAGCATCCGATGACCCCACCCCACGGGCACAGCGCCAAGGTGAGAGCCGAGTGCAACCCGGTGACACCTTCGGACCCCACGGGCACCCTCGGCCCACCCCCAAGCCCCAACCCACCCCCAAGCTGCGGTGCTTGCTCAAGCCCCGGTGCTTGCTCAAGCCTCGACGCCTGCCCAAGCCCCAGCCCGCTGCCCTGCCCAAGCCCGCTGCAAGCGCCTGGCCGGCGCAAGCCTCGGCTCTCGTTCAGGCCACCGTCTGGCGGGCGAGGTCCGGCCCGCGCGCGGGTTCCGGTCGGTGGGGGAGGTCCGGCCCGCGCACGGGTTCCGGTCGGTGGGCGAGGTCCTGCCCCGCGCGGGTTCCGGCTCCGGGCGAGAATCCCGGTTGGTGGGCGAGATCCCGGCCGTGCTCAAGCCCCGGGCGGTGCGAAAGTGACGGTCGGGCGTGATAGCCATGTCGGAGGCGATGCCGATTTCGGTGCTGATTGCGGTACCGCTATTGGGGCCGGATTCGGTGCCGGAGCCGAGATATGGGTGCCGTTCAGGGAGAGGAGGTGTCGGCGTGGGGCTTGAGCGGGAGGAGATTCTCTCGTCCGCCGCCGGAGGCGACGAGCTGCAGATCGAGGCCGCACTCCGGCCCAAGCGACTGGCCGAGTTCATCGGCCAGGGACGCGTGCGTGAGCAGTTGTCGCTGGTGCTGGAGAGCGCGCTGCGCAGGCAGACCCCGCCCGACCACGTGCTCATGAGCGGCTCTCCCGGCCTGGGCAAGACCACCCTGGCCATGATCGTGGCGGCCGAGCTGAACGCCCCGCTCCGGATCACCTCGGGCCCCGCGCTGGAGCGCGCGGGTGACCTCGCGGCCATCCTGTCCACGCTGGCCGAGGGCGAGGTGCTGTTCATCGACGAGATCCACCGGATGGCCAGGCCCGCCGAGGAGATGCTCTACCTCGCCATGGAGGACTTCCGGGTCGACATCGTCGTGGGCAAGGGCCCGGGCGCCACCGCCATCCCGCTCGACATCGCACACTTCACGCTGGTCGGCGCCACCACCCGCGCCGGCCTGCTGCCCGCACCGCTGCGCGACCGGTTCGGCTTCACGGCCCACATGGACTTCTACGAGGCCGCCGAGCTGGAGCAGGTGCTCAACCGCTCGGCCAAGCTGCTCGGCGTCGCCCTGCCCGACGAGGGCGCGCACGAGATCGCCAGGCGCTCGCGCGGCACGCCGCGCATCGCCAACCGGCTGCTGCGCCGCGTGCGCGACTTCGCCGACGTGCGGGCCGACGGCGTGATCGACCGGGAGATCGCCGCGGCGGCGCTCAACCTGTACGAGGTCGACGGCGAAGGGCTCGACCGGCTCGACCGGGCGGTGCTCGGCGTGCTGCTGAAGAAGTTCGGCGGCGGCCCGGTCGGCCTGTCCACACTCGCGGTGGCCGTGGGGGAGGAGCCGGAGACGGTCGAAGTGGTGGCCGAACCGTTCCTCGTACGGCAAGGACTGCTGGCCAGGACGCCGCGCGGCCGGGTGGCCACCGCCGCGGCATGGACCCACCTGGGCATGGCACCGCCACCCGATGCGTTCGGAGCGTCACTTTTCGAGTGATCACAGAACGGTTGCAACCGTTTCAAATTGGGAACTTCCCCGCGCGCCGAAACGCTGCCTCGTTGCCGCGTTTCGCAACAAGCGCCTACACTCCGTGGCTTGGCTGGCTGTGTAGGCTGACGGGCTGAGCGGCGCGGCCCGACGCAACGCACGGAATTTCCGGCGCGAGGCCGGTGTCAACTTCTTGTACGACGATGGAAGGTCGCCCCTTATGGACATGGGACAACTCGGAAGCATCCTGCCGCTGATCCTTCTGGTGGTGGTGTTCTACTTCCTGCTGATCCGCCCTCAGCGCAAGCGCCAGCAGGAAGCGATCAAGATGCAGAACTCCCTGACTCCGGGCACCCGGGTCATGACCACGACGGGCCTGTTCGCCACCGTCGTGGTGGTCGACAATGAGGACGTCATCCTCGAGGTCGCGCCGGGGATCGAAACCCGCTGGGTCAAGGCCGCGATCGGCCGCGTCGTCACCCCCGGCGACGGCCCGGTGGGTGATGACGAGCCGGCCGCTCACCAGGCGGACGGACTCGATGATGAGGGCAAGAAGGAGTCCGAGGCCACCGTGGAGCGCAACGGCGACCAGGACTCCAGCACCAAGCAGTCCTGACTAAGCTCTGCCACAAACCTCTATCCGAAAGAACTGACGACCAGTGGCCCGACCGACCAGCAGCCACAGCCGACCGGGGCGTACGCTCCTCGTGCTTCTGGCGCTCATCCTCGCCCTGGGCGGGACGATGTTCCTGCAGAAGGCGTTCACGCCCAAGCTGGGTCTCGACCTCGCCGGCGGCACCACGGTGACGCTGACTCCCGTGACCCAGAACAACGCCTCCCCGCCTGAGGAGATCCTCGACCGCGCGGTCAACATCATCCGCGACCGGGTCAACGGCACCGGAATCTCCGATGCCGAAGTCGCCAAGTCCGGCGACAACATCATCATCTCCATCCCGGGCGTCGGACAGAGCGAGGCCATCAAGCTGGTCGCGACCACCGCGGAGCTGCGTTTCCGCCAGGTGCTCGCCGCGGAGGCCACGCAGGTCCCGCAGGAGCTGGCCACCAACGCGCCGACGCCGAGCGCCGCGCCCTCGGGCTCCGGCAGCCCGTCCGGGCAGCCCACCACCTCTCCGTCGGGCCAGGCCACGACCGAGTCGTCGGCCAAGCCCTCGACCTCGCAGTCGGCCTCCGCGCCGAGCGCGTCTCCGACGGGCAAGGCGCTGTCATCGGCGCTGACCGAGCAGGCGCTGACCGAGCAGGCGCCCGCATCGTCGGCTTCGGCGCAGGCGCCCGCCGCCGAGCCGTCCGCGCAGCCGTCCGACGCCCAGACCGGCCAGCAGCAGAACAACCGGCAGCAGAACGGCCAGCAGGACAACAACCAGCGTCAGAACGGCCAGCAGGACGGCGAGCAGCAGCAGGGCAAGAAGGGGCAGGAGGCCAAGACCTCTCCGTCGGCCAGCCCCAGCAGCCAGGCCAGCACGCCGCCGCCCGCGCAGGACCCCAACGCCGGCATCGACACCGCGGGCATCGACCCGGCGGTGCTGGCGCAGTTCAACAAGCTCAACTGTGCCGACCCGGCCAACCGCGGCCAGGGTGTTCAGGACGACCCGACGAAGCAGTTCGCGGGTTGCGAGAGCGACGGCAGCTTCAAGTACATCCTCGACGTCGCCAAGGTCGTCGGCACCGACATCGACACCGCCTCGGCGGGCGTCCGCCAGGGCACCACCGAGTGGGTCGTGCAGCTCGACTTCAAGAGCAAGGGCGCCGGTGAGTGGAGCAAGCTCACCACCACCGCGTTCAACTCGCAGGAGCCGCGCAACCAGGTCGCGGTCGTGCTCGACGGCGTCGTCATCACCGCCCCGGTCATCCAGGGCCCGATCCCCGGCGGTCGCGCCGAGATCACCGGCGGCTTCGACCAGGCCAGCGCCACCACGCTGTCGGACCAGCTCAAGTACGGCGCGCTGCCGCTGAAGTTCAACCGCAGCTCCGTCGACACGGTCTCCTCCACGCTGGGCGCCGACCAGCTTCAGGGCGGTCTGGTCGCGGGTCTGATCGGTCTGGGGCTCGTGGTCGTCTACTGCATGCTCTACTACCGCGGCCTGGGCATCGTGGCGGTGCTGAGCCTCGTGGTGGCCACGATCATCACCTACACGTCGGTGGTCGTGCTCGGGCACAACGCCGGCTTCCGGCTCTCGCTGCCGCACATCATCGGCCTGGTGGTCTCGATCGGCATCACCGCCGACTCCTTCATCGTGTATTTCGAACGCATACGTGATGAGATGAAGGAAGGACGGCGGTCGCTACGTGCGGCCGTCGAGGTGGCCTGGGTTCGTGCCCGGCGCACGATCCTGATCGCCGACGCCGTCATGTTCATCGCCGCGATCGTGCTGTACTTCCTGGCGGTGGGCGGTGTGGCCGGGTTCGCGTTCGCGATGGGCCTGACCACGCTGATCGACGTCGTGGTGGTGTTCCTGTTCACCAAGCCGTTCATCGCCCTGCTGGCGAGGATGAAGTTCTTCGCCAAGGGGCACCCGCTGTCGGGCCTCGATTCCGAGCGCATGAGCGACACGTCGGCGGCCGGCCGCAAGACCACTCCGCAGGAGGCCTGAGATGGGACTGGGGCGTCGCCTCTATCGCGGCGAGATCGATGTCGACTTCGTCGGCAAGTGGAGGCTGTGGTACAGCCTGTCGGCGCTGCTGCTGGCCATCTCGGTGGCCGGTCTGGTGTTCAACGGGCTCAACCTGGGCGTGGAGTTCAGGGGCGGCACGATCTTCTCGTTCAAGGCCACTCAGACCTCCGTCGAGGAGGTCCGCGAGGCCGTGCTCGACGAGGGCATCCACCAGGTGATCGTGCAGCAGGCGGGCACCGACGGCTGGCGGGCGACCACCGAGAGCCTGGAGGAGAGCACCAGGGCCGAGGTGCAGAGCAAGATCGCCAAGGAGTTCAGCGTCCCGCTCGACCAGGTCAGCATCCAGGCCATCGGCCCGTCCTGGGGCGGTGAGGTCTCGCAGAAGGCCTGGATCGGCCTGGGCGTGTTCATGCTGGCGATCATCTTGTACCTGTCGATGGCGTTCGAGCCGAAGATGGCGCTGGCCGCCATCGTCGCGCTCATCCACGACCTGGTCATCACGGCCGGCATCTACGCCTGGTCGGGCTTCGAGGTCACGCCCGCGACGCTGCTGGGCTTCCTGACCATCCTCGGTTATTCGCTCTACGACGCGGTCGTGGTGTTCGACATGATCAAGGAGGTCACGGCCAAGCTGGGGCACACGTCCAAGCAGACGTACTCCATGGCGGCCAACAACGCGCTCAACCACACGCTGATCCGCTCGCTGAACACCTCGCTGGTCGCGATCCTGCCGGTGGCGGCGATCCTGTTCATCGGCACCACGCTGCTCGGCGCGGGCACGCTGAAGGACCTGTCGCTGGCCCTGTTCGTCGGCATGATCGTCGGTACGTACTCCTCGTTGTGCGTGGCCACGCCACTGCTGGTGACGCTGAAGGAGCGCGAGCCGAAGTACCAGGCCATCGCCAGGCGGCTGGCCTCCACCGGAGGCGGCGGCAAGGGTGCGAAGGGTTCCAAAAGCGCAGCGGTAGCCAAGAGTTAGCCGCGCGAGTCACGCAGAACCGGCGCCCTCGCCCCTTTCCGGGGCGGGGGCGCCGTCGTATGCCCATTTCCATAAACATCCCGCGGTACGGAGTGGTGCCGGAATGCACCATCATGGAGCGCGGCACACGGCCGGTGGAGAAATGCGAGGGAACGACACCATGACCGAGCTGAGCACGCTGATCCTGGACCGGATCAGGGACGTGCCCGACTATCCCCAGCCGGGCGTCCTGTTCAAGGACATCACCCCGCTCCTGGCCGACCCGGTCGCGATGGCGGCCGTGGTGGACGAACTGGCCGGGTTGCACCAGGTGGACAAGATCGTGGGGATCGAGGCGCGGGGCTTCATCCTGGCCGCGCCGGTGGCCTACCGGGCGTCGGCGGGGTTCGTGCCCGTACGGAAGAAGGGGAAACTGCCTGCCGAGACCCTGGAAGAGTCCTACGATCTGGAGTACGGCTCCGCGACCATCGAGGTCCACCGTGACGCGTTCACGCCCGGCGAGCGGGTGCTCATCGTCGATGACGTACTGGCCACCGGAGGCACCGCGAAGGCTGCCGTGGAGTTGGTGGAGAGGGCCGGAGCCGAGGTCGTCGGCATCGCCGTGCTGATGGAACTGGCCTTCCTCAAGGGCCGCGAACGCCTGCCGGGAGTCAAGTTGCACTCTCTGGTGATCGTCTGAGCGCGGCCCGAGGCGGTCCGGGTTCGCCGCCTGGATACACTGGGGGATCTGGACTCGAAACGTGAGGAGCTTTTTGCGTGAGGAGCCAGTGCGTAGGGAGTCCGTGTGCCCCGTGATGTGGTCGCGCCGGACGTAACCGATGCCGGCAACGCCGCCGAGGCGCCCGGTGTTCCGGCGGTGCGTCGAAGGCGGTTTGGGGGTGGGGCCATGAATCCGGTGCTGGAGCCGTTGTTCCGCACGGTCCGTGCCACCCATCCCAAGGCCGACCTGCGCCTGATCGAGCGGGCCTACGACGTTGCCGCCTATCACCACCGCGATCAGAAGCGGAAGTCCGGCGACCCGTACATCACCCATCCGCTCGCCGTGGCGACGATCCTGGCCGAGCTCGGCACCGACGACGAGACGTTGTGCGCGGCGCTGCTGCACGACACGGTGGAGGACACCGCCTACAGCCTCGACGAGCTGCGCGGTGACTTCGGCGACACGATCGGGTCCCTGGTCGACGGCGTCACCAAGCTCGACAAGGTCAAGTTCGGCGACGCCGCGCAGGCCGAGACCGTACGCAAGATGGTCGTCGCCATGTCGCGCGACATCCGGGTGCTGATCATCAAGCTGGCCGACCGCCTGCACAACATGCGCACCATGCGTTACCTGCCGGAGCACAAGCGCCACCAGAAGTCCCGCGAGACGCTGGAGATCTTCGCCCCGCTGGCCCACCGCCTGGGCATGAACACGATCAAGTGGGAGCTGGAGGATCTCGCGTTCGCCATGCTCTACCCCAAGCGCTACGACGAGATCGCGCGCATGGTGTCGGAGCGGGCGCCGCGCAGGGACCTGTTCCTGCAGGAGGTCATCGAGAAGGTCTCCGGCGACCTGCGCGAGGCGAAGATCCGCGCGGTGGTCAAGGGCCGGCCGAAGCACTACTACTCGGTCTACCAGAAGATGATCGCCCGCGACGTGGCGTTCGACGACATCTACGACCTCGTGGGCATCCGCGTGCTGGTCGACAGCGTGCGTGACTGCTATGCCGCCCTCGGCACCATCCACGCCAGGTGGAACCCGGTGCCGGGCCGGTTCAAAGACTACATAGCGATGCCCAAGTTCAACATGTACCAGTCGCTGCACACCACGGTGATCGGTCCCGAGGGCAAGCCGGTGGAGCTGCAGATCCGCACCCACGCGATGCACCACAGGGCCGAGTACGGCGTGGCCGCGCACTGGAAGTACAAGGAGGAGGTCGGCGCCCCCGGCCCCGCGGGCAAGGTCAAGCCGGGCAGCGACATGGCCTGGCTGCGCCAGCTCCTGGACTGGCAGAAGGAGACCTCCGACCCGGGCGAGTTCCTGGAGTCGCTGCGCTTCGACCTGTCGGTCTCCGAGGTCTACGTGTTCACCCCGAAGGGCTCGGTCATCGCCCTGCCCGAGGGGGCCACGCCGGTCGACTTCGCCTACGCGGTGCACACGGAGGTCGGCCATCGTTGCATCGGCGCCAGGGTCAACGGCCGGCTGGTGCCTCTGGAGTCGCGGCTCGGCAACGGCGACACGGTGGAGATCTTCACCTCCAAGTCGCCGGACGCCGGGCCTTCGCGTGACTGGCTGAAGTTCGTCAAGTCGGGCCGGGCCCGCAACAAGATCCGGCAGTGGTTCTCCAAGGAGCGCCGCGAGACCGCGATCGAGGCGGGCAAGGAGGCCATCGGGCGGGCCATGCGCAAGCAGGGCCTGCCGCTGCAGCGGCTGATGTCCGGCGAGGCGCTGCTGGCGCTGGCCCGCGACCTGCGCTACCCCGACGTGTCCGCGCTGTACGCGGCCGTGGGGGAGGGGCACATCGCGGCCCAGACGGTCGTGCAGAAGCTGGTGAGCTCCATCGGCGGCGTGGACAGCGCCGAGGAGGACATCGCCGAGACCTCGCTGCCGACCAGGCCGCGCGGCCGTCCCCGTGGTGGTGGCGGCGCGGGCGTGGTGGTGGCGGGCGACGCCGACGTGTGGGTACGCCTGTCGAAGTGCTGCACCCCGGTGCCCGGCGACGAGATCGTCGGTTTCGTCACCCGGGGCCACGGCGTGTCGGTGCACCGGGGCGACTGCACCAACGTGCAGTCGCTCAAGTCGCAGCCGGACCGCCTGGTCGAGGTGAGCTGGTCGCCGAGCGACGACAGCGTGTTCCTGGTGGCCATCCAGGTGGAGGCGCTGGACCGGCCGCGTCTGTTGTCCGACGTCACCCGTACGCTGTCCGACCAGCACGTCAACATCCTCAGCGCCTCGGTGACGACCTCACGCGACCGGGTGGCGATCAGCAAGTTCACCTTCGAGATGGGCGACCCCAAGCACCTGGGGCACGTGCTGAAGGCCGTACGCAACATCCAGGGCGTCTTCGACGTCTACCGGGTGAGCGGCGCCGGCGGCTGAGCCATAGAGGGTTCAGCTCCGGCGCAGGTCGGGCAGATTGACCAGGAGCCGTAAAGAGCTCAGCTCCGGCGCAGGTCGGGCAGATTGACGTAAAGAGCTCAGCGCTGGCGCAGGTCGGGCAGGTTGACCACTATGGCCTCCTGCGTGCTGCGTGCGATCACCACGACCGCCTCCTGCGACGGGTCGGGATTCTCCTCGCGATGAGGCACGTACGGCGGCACGAACACGTAGTCGCCGGGCGCCGCGTCGATGCGCCGCTCCCGTCCGTCCTCCAGGAACACGAACGACGGCCTGCCGCTGACCACGTAGATGGCGGTCTCGGAGGCCCCGTGGTGGTGGTCGGACGAGCGGGTGGCGGGGGCGACGTGCGTCTGGCCCATCCACAACCGCGACGAGCCGGTCGTGGCCCCGCTGACGGCGGCCAGCCGCCGCATGCCGCTGCTTTGCGCCGTTTCGCCCGAGAGCGTCCCTGAGGGCACGTGACCCAGCGGCCGGTGGAAAGGGTCCCCTTGGGTCCTGTAACCCTCCCAGAGGCGTCCTCCGGCCCGCGCGAGCACGTCCGAGGCCACCGCGGCCAGCCGGGCCGGGTCATCGCGGGTGGCCAGCAGCTCATCGGCCAGCTTGGCATCGTGCGTGCGCAACTCCCGCAGCAGCCACTTGCCGTTGCCCTGCCACGCGCGCCCCACGCCCAGCGCCATCCTGGCGGTGGCCTGGACGACCTCCCAGGCGATGAACGTGAGCTCGCCCGGGTCCGTCGCGCCCGAGAGGTCGTCCAGCAGGTCGGACAGCACGTACCGGAAACGCTCGGCTTGGTCGGTGGTCAGCCCCGACGGGCCCGCCGCCAGTTGCTCGGCCAGCGTGCTCTGCAGGTCGCTGGCCCGGCCGCCCGTCCTGTCGGCCACCACCGCGCCGTCGGCGCAGATGCGGGCCAGCGTCGGCCGGCGCAGGTCGAAGCCCTTGTCGATGTAGGCGGCCAGGCTGGTCTCGCTGTGCACGAACAGCTCGACCGGCCACTCGTGCCAGCGCAGCGTCTCGTGGTAGGGACGGGGCAGGCCGTCCAGGACCACCACGACATCGAGGTCGGAGGTGCCGGTGCGGCGCTCGGTGAGCACGCTGCCGCCGACGTAGGCGTACAGGGCGCCGGGGAACATCTCTTCGACGAAGGCGCGCGCGGCCGTGACGGGGTCCATGCCCGCCAGCCTAGATCCCGGGCCCCGTCGCGCGCCGCCCGATCCGGCGACGGCGGCCCAGGTCAAAGATGGCGCCGCGGCGGGAAGCCGCACGATGGCGCCGCGGCGGGAAGCCGCACGAGGGCGCAGAGCCGATGGCGGCCCGCGACCAGATCCGGCGTGGGGCCCTGTGACGGCCCCGCGCCGGATCTAGCTGAACTCGGTCAGCGTGCGCTCGGCCTCCGCCAGCCACGAACGGCGGGCGGTCAGGGCCTCCTCGGCCTCCTTGACGTCCTTGGCCCGCCCGGCGGCCTGAGCCTTGGACAGCCGCTTCTCCAGCTGCTCGATCGAGGTGCGCAGCTGGTCCACCGTGCTCTGCGCGCGGGCCCTGGCCTCGGGGTTGGAGCGCTTCCACTCGGCGTCCTCGGCCTTGCGCACGGCCTCGTCCACCTTGCGCAGCCCGCCCTCCAGCCGGTCACGCTGCTCGCGCGGCACGGGTCCCGCGGCCTCCCAGCGCTCCAGGATGTGCCGCAGCGCGCCCCTGGCCGTGCGTACGTCGGTGACCGGCAGGATCTTCTCGGCCTCGGCCAGCAGCTCCTCCTTGACCACCGCGTTGGCGGCCAGCGAGGCGTCGCGCTCGGCGAAGACCGCCGAGCGCGCCTGGAAGAACTGGTCCTGCGCGGCCTTGAAGCGGCCCCACAGCTCGTCCTCGGCCTCGCGGGAGGCCCGGCCCGCGTTCTTCCACTGCTGCATCAGCTCGCGGTAGATCGCCGCCGTGGCGCCCCAGTCGGTCGAGTCCGCGATCGCCTCGGCCTCGGCGACGATGCGCTCCTTGGCCGCGCGTACGCCCTCGCGCTGCTCGTCCAGCCCCGCGAAGTACTGCTTGCGCCGCTTGGCGAACGCGGTGCGCGCGGCCGAGAGCCGCTTCCACAGCGTGGCCTCGGTGACCCGGTCGATGCGGTCGGCGGCCTTCCACTCCTCGACGAGCTGACGCAGCCGCTCGCCACCCGACTTCCAGTGGGTGGTCTCCTCCGCGATGCGCTCGGCCTCGCCGACGATGCGCTCCTTGACCGTCCTGGCCTCGGCCCGCGCGTGCTCGCGGGCCACCTTGACCTCCTCGCGGCGCTGGGCCACGAGCTCGGTCAGGCCGTCCAGCCGCCTCGTCAGCGCGCCCAGGTCCCCGATGGCGTGCGCGTCGGCGACGGCCTCACGCAGCTTGGCGATGTTCGCCTCGGCCTGGGCCGGAGCCAGATCGGTGCCCCTGACGCGCTGTTCGAGCAACTGCACCTGGCCGGCCAGCTCGTCGTACTTGCGATGGAAGTAGGCCAGTGCCTCTTCGGGCTCACCGGCCTGCCAGGAGCCGACGGCCCGTTCTCCCTCAGCCGTACGCACGTAGACGGTGCCGTCGTCGTCTACCCGGCCCCACGGGTCGGTGCTCACCGTGTCCTCCCGCACTATCCATCAGACCCTTCGGGACTACTTCGTCCCTAGTTTGTATTACGTCAGCTCTTGCCGGCGATTGTCACGTCTTTGATTTCAACGGTTTCCTTTGGCGCTCCTGTCCCATCTTGGCCGCCCTGGATGACGCCTGCTTTGTTCACCTTGTCCAGGATGTCCAGCCCCTTGGTGATCGTACCCACAGGCGTGTAATCCGGGGTGAGTCCGATGTCCCCGTAAACCAGGAAGAACTGGCTGCCCGTGGAACCCGGGGCCTGCGTTTTGGCCATCGCCATCACACCGCGCTTGTACTGGGCTCCTTCGAGATTCTCCTCGGCCATCACGTAACCCGGGCCGCCCGAGCCGTCCTGGCTCTTGCCGTCGGCCTTCGCGGTCGGGTCACCGCATTGAAGCATCGGGAACTGCTGGTTGCCCAGCCTGTGGCACTTGCTGCCGTTGTAGTAGTTCTTCTTCGCCAGGAACTCCAGCGAGTTGGTCGTGCACGGAGCCTTGGCGTTGTTCAGCTCCACCACGATGTCGCCCTGGTTCGTCTTGAACGTCATCGTCTTGGTCGCCGGCTCGGTCTTGACCTTCGTCGGCGGCGTGCCGACATCCTTGACCTGACCGCCGGTGCTGTCCTTGGCGTAGTCGCACGTGCCGGTCTTGGCGTCGTACGGCTTGGGCCCCGTGGGCGCCGAGGCCGCCGTGGTGTCGGCGGGTGTCGCCGACGGCGAGGCGGCCGCCTCCGTGCCCGTGTCGTTGCCGCCGAGCAGCGCGACCGCGGCCACGATGCCGCCGACCACGATCACCACGCCCACGGTGGAGCCGATGATTGCTGTGCGCTTGGCCTTCTGCTCGCGCTCGACGCGGCGCTGCTGCTGCCGCTCGTAGTGCTCACGTGCCAGCTGCTTCTGCCGGTCCTTCCCCGTGGACACCGCTTTGCCTCCCATAGTCAATCAACTGAGGTGGGCGAATCGTATCGGCCAACGGGTAATGATTCGCAGCCCGGCGACCCGCACCGGTACCCTTCGGTTACATTCCCATTGGCTTTTCGACGAGATCACCTGAGGCAGATGCTCATCGCCGGCTTCCCCGCAGGGGCCTTCCAGACCAATTGTTACGTCGTCGCGCCCGCCGCGGGCGAGGAGTGCGTGATCGTCGATCCAGGTCAGGACGCGGCCGGAGGCGTCGACGAGCTGCTGCGCGAGCACCGGCTCAAGCCCGTCGCGGTCCTGCTCACCCACGGCCACCTCGACCACGTCTGGTCGGTGGCCCCCGTCTGCGGCGCGCGCGACGTGCCCGCGTGGATCCATCCCGAGGACCGTCATCTGCTCAGCGACCCGGCCGCCGGCTGGTCCGACACCAGCGCCGAGTTGTTCGGCGGGATCACGCTGAGCGAGCCCGACGATGTGCGCGAGCTGTCCGACGGCGCCGTGCTGGAGCTGGCCGGCCTCGAACTCGTGGTGGACCACACGCCCGGCCATACCAGGGGGTCGGTGAGCTTCCGGCTGCCCGGAGACGAGGTCATGTTCTCGGGCGACCTGCTGTTCGCCGGCTCCATAGGCCGTTCAGACCTTCCCGGCGGCGACTATCCGACGATTTTGCGCAGCCTGGCCGCCAAGTGCCTGCCGCTGCCTGACGATACGGTCGTCCTGCCGGGCCACGGACCACAGACCACGATCGGCCGCGAGCGCGCGACCAATCCGTACTTGAAGGAAGCAGCGCCGCACGCCGGTCCCACACGAGGGATCTAATGACTTTCCAAGCACCCAAGGGCGTCAAGGAGTACGTCCCACCGCAGGCGTCGACGTTCTACGCGATCCGCGGGGCGTTCGCCGAGACGGCCAGGCGCGCGGGGTACGCCTACCTGGAGACCGCGGTCTTCGAGGACACGCAGCTGTTCGCGCGGGGCGTCGGTGAGTCCACCGACGTCGTCAGCAAGGAGATGTACACCTTCACCGACCGAGGCGGCAGATCCCTGACGCTGCGCCCGGAGTTCACCGCCGGCGTGCTGCGCGCGGTCCTGGAGTACGGCCTGCACCGCGGCCAGCTCCCGGTCAAGGTGTGGACCGACGGGCCGGTCTTCCGCGCGGAGGCGCCGCAGGAGGGCCGCTACCGGCAGTTCTACCAGCTCGACCTGGAGGCCATCGGCAGCGAGGACCCGGCGGTTGACGCCGAGACCATCGCGCTGGCCTGGCAGTGGTACACCGCGCTCGGCCTCACCCAGGTCAGGCTGCTGCTCAACTCGCTGGGCTGCGCGGAGTGCCGCCCGCTCTACCGGGCGCGGCTGCAGGACTTCCTGCGCGGGCTCGACCTCGACGAGGCCACGCGGGCCCGGATCGACATCAACCCGCTGCGGGTGCTCGACGACCGGCGTCCCGAGGTGCGCGCGCAACTGGAGAACGCGCCGCTCATCGGCGAGCACCTGTGCCCCGACTGCAAGGCCTACCACGACCGGGTCAAGCAGCTCCTGGCCGACCTGGGCATCCCGTGGGAGGACCAGCCCCGGCTGGTGCGCGGCCTCGACTACTACACCCGCACCACGTTCGAGTTCGACCACCCCCTGCTGGGCGCCCAGTCCGGCATCGGCGGCGGCGGCCGCTACGACGGGCTGTCGGAGGCCATCGGCGGGCCGCGCCTGCCCGGCATCGGCTTCGGGCTCGGCCTCGACCGCACCGTCATCGCCATGGAGCGCGAAGGTGTGACTCTCGATGTCCCGGCCCGCTGTGAGGTGTACGGTGTGGCGCTGGGCGACGAGGCGGCGCGGGCGATGTTCAAGCTCGTGAGCGAGCTGCGCGCGGCCGGTGTCGCCGCCGACATGGCCTTCGGTGGCAAGGGGCTCAAGGGTGCGATGAAGGGCGCCGACCGTTCCGGTGCCCGCTTCGCGCTGATCCTGGGCGAGCGTGACCTGGCGGCCGAGGCCGTGCAAGTGAAGGACCTGTCCACCGCTGAACAGACCGAAGTGCCGCTGGCCCAGGTCGTAGATGTCTTGAAGGGGAAAGTGCAGTGATCCGCACGCATACCGCCGGGTCGCTCCGTGAGGAGCACGCCGGGCAGCAGGTGACGCTCGCAGGATGGGTGGCCCGCCGCCGTGACCACGGCGGTGTCGTCTTCATCGACCTGCGTGACGCCTCCGGCTCGGCCCAGGTGGTCTTCCGCGAGGAGGACCACGCCCACGACCTGCGCGCCGAATACTGCGTGCAGGTCGTCGGCCAGGTCAGGGTGCGCCCCGACGGCAATGAGAACCCCGAGCTGCCGACCGGCGCCATCGAGGTGGTGGCCGAGCGGGTCGAGGTGCTGAGCGAGTCCGCGCCGCTGCCGTTCCCGATCGAGGGCAACGTGGGGGTGTCGGAGGAGGCGCGGCTGAAGTACCGCTACCTCGACATCCGCCGCCAGCAGGTGGCCACCGCCATGCGCACCCGCTCCAAGGCCACGTACCTGGCCAACGAGGTGATGCACGACCTCGGCTTCGTCTACGTCGAGACGCCCACGCTGACCCGCTCCACGCCCGAGGGCGCGCGCGACTTCCTGGTGCCGGTACGCCTGCAGCCGGGCAACTGGTACGCCCTGCCGCAGTCGCCGCAGCTGTTCAAGCAGCTCCTTCAGGTGGCCGGCCTGGAGCGCTACTACCAGCTCGCCAAGTGTTACCGCGACGAGGACCTGCGGGCCGACCGGCAGCCGGAGTTCACCCAGATCGACGTCGAGATGTCCTTCGTGGACCAGGAGGACGTCATCGAGGTCGGCGAGAAGCTGATCGGCCGGCTGTGGAAGGAGATCGCCGGGTACGAGCTGCCGCTGCCGCTGCCGCGCATGACGTACGCCGACGCCATGTCCCGCTACGGCTCCGACAAGCCGGACCTGCGCTTCGGCCAGGAGCTGGTCGAGATGACCGGCTACTTCGCCAACACGACGTTCCGCGTCTTCCAGGCGGCCTACGTCGGCGCCGTCGTCATGCCGGGCGGGGCCTCCCAGACCCGCAAGGAGCTCGACGGCTGGCAGGAGTGGGCACGCTCGCGCGGCGCCAAGGGCCTGGCGTACGTGCTCGTGCAGGAGGACGGCACGCTCGGCGGCCCCGTCGCCAAGAACCTGTCGGAGCAGGAGCTGGGCGGGCTGGCGGAGAAGGTCGGCGCCAAGCCGGGCGACGCGATCTTCTTCGCGGCCGGCGCCAAGGGCTCATCCCGTGACCTGCTCGGCGCGGCCCGCCTGGAGATCGGGCGGCGCTGCGGCCTGATCGACGAGTCGCAGTGGTCGTTCCTGTGGGTCGTGGACGCCCCCATGTTCGAGGAGACCGACGACGGCGGCTGGACGGCCGTGCACCACCCGTTCACCGGGCCGAAGCCGGAATGGGCCGACAACTTCCAGGACCACCCCGGCGAGGCGCTGGCCTACGCCTACGACATGGTCTGCAACGGCATGGAGATCGGCGGCGGCTCGATCCGTATCCACCGGGCCGAGATGCAGCAGCGCGTGTTCGACGTGCTGGGCATCTCCAAGGAGGAGGCGGAGAGCAAGTTCGGCTTCCTGCTTGAGGCGTTCAAGTACGGCCCGCCCCCGCACGGCGGCATCGCCTACGGCTGGGACCGGATCTGCATGTTGCTGTCGGGCGGCGACTCGATCCGTGACGTGATCGCGTTCCCGAAGACGGCCTCCGGGTTCGACCCGCTCACGGGCGCGCCCACGCCGATCACGGGGGACCAGCGCAAGGAGGCGGGCGTGGACGCCCGGCCCAAGGCCGAGGTGTAGCCACCGCACGGCACTCTTCACGCGAAAGCGGCGGGCGCCACCGGCATGGTGGCGGCCGCCGCTTTCGTGCGAGGTCCCCTACTTCAGGGTGACCTTCTTGATGACGACCGGGTTCTTCGGCGCGCTGGAGCCGCCGTCGCCCGTGACGTCGTCGGGGTTGGTGATCACACCCTCCTCGGCGACCTTCTCGATGATCTCCAGCCCTGACTTGACCATGCCCAGAACCGAGTAGACCGGGTCGATCTGGGTGTTCTCATCCGACAGCGAGATCGCGAACTGGCTGCTGTTCTGCCCGGCCGCGTCCAGAGGCTGGGTCAGGAACACCACGCCCCTGCCGTAGGGCACCACGCCCACGGCCTCGTCCCCGTAGACGTACCCGGCCGTGCCCTGGCCGTCCGTCGGGTTCTTGCCGTCGGCCTTGGCCAGCGGGTCGCCGCACTGCAGCAGGAACAGGCCGGAGGTCTCGGGCTTGGCCAGGCGGTGGCACTTGTTGCCCTTGTAGAAGTTCTTCTTCGCCAGGAAGGCCATCGAGTTGACCGTGCACGGGGTGGCGTTCGGGTCCACCTCGATGACGATGTCACCGTGGTTGGTGGCCACCGTCATCTCCTTGAGCTTCAGGTTGGGCCTCTTGGGCGGGAGCCCCACGAACTTGTTCGGCACCGAGTCGTCGCGCTTGTAGGTGCAGTTGATGTCCTTCGCCTTGCGCGGCGCGGTGGTGCTCGGCAGCGTCGTCGGGATGGGTGCCTTGGACGAGGCGGAGGCAGAGGGCGTGCTCTGCGCCGCGGCGGTGCCCGCGCTGTCGTTGCCCACCAGGGTGGTCGCGGCGAAGATGCCGCCCGCGACCACGACGACGGCCACGACCGCGCCGATGACGGTGTTCCGCTTTCCCTTGGGGTTCTGCTCGGCCGCCCGCTTCGCCTGCCGTTCCTTGTGCGCCCGCGCCAGCTCTGACTGGCGGTCGTCTTCGTTCTGGCGGTCGTCGCCGCTCACCGCTATCTCCTCGTCTTTGCCATGCCATGACCAAACAACTCCGCGCATGCTACCGGCCTCGGATATGTGACGGACGTAAGTGGCGAAAGCCGTGGGTGAGACGATTGAGGTCGCGAACCATATGGTGCTGACATTCGTAGTTGAAATGAGCACCAAGGGAGCGCCTCATGTTTGACGAGATCCTGGGCCTGCCGGCCCATCCCCTGATCATTCACTTCGCCGTGGTGCTGACCCCGCTGCTGGTCGCCGTCGCCGTGGTCTACGCCCTGCTGCCGCGCTGGCGGGTGAACGTGGCGTGGGCGGTGGTGCTGCTCTCCGTGGCCACGCCGGCGGCCGTGTTCGCGGCCAGGCAGAGCGGTGAGAGCCTCAAGGCGGCCCGGTTCAGCACGGCGGAGGGCGAGATGGCGGCGCGCATCTCCACGCACCAGGGTTTCGCCAACCCGCTGTTGCTGTCGGTGCTGGGGCTGGGCGTGGCCGCCCTGCTGCTCGTGTACGCCACCCGCCCCTCCCGCGACTCCGTGGGACGCGACCGCTTCGGGCGGCCGGTGACGATGATCGTCTCGGCGCTGACGGTCGTGCTGGCGGCGGTGTCCGGCTACTACGTCTTCCAGGCCGGCGACTCGGGGGCCAGGGCCGTGTGGTCCTGAGCCGTGCGGTCCTGAAAGCATTTGTTGGACCTGGGGCCTTTCCGCAACGTGTAATCTCGCGTTGTGGATAGCCTGTTCGATTCGGCGGCTGAGGAGGCCACCCCGCAGCCCCTCGCGGTGCGGATGCGCCCGCGCACGCTCGACGAGGTGCTCGGCCAGCGGCACCTGCTCGGCCCCGGCACCCCGCTGCGGCGCCTGGTCGAGAGCGAGGCTCCCATGTCGTTGTTCCTGTGGGGGCCGCCGGGCACCGGCAAGACCACGCTCGCCTACGTCGTCTCCAACGTCACCAAGCGCCGTTTCGTGGAGATCTCCGCCGTGTCGGCGGGCGTCAAGGACGTACGCGCCGCCATCGAGAACGCGCGCCGCGAGCTGGGCATGACCGGCCGCCAGACCGTGCTGTTCGTGGACGAGGTGCACCGCTTCAACAAGGCCCAGCAGGACGCCCTGCTGCCCGCCGTGGAGAACCGCTGGGTCACCTTCATCGGCGCCACCACGGAGAACCCGTTCTTCTCGGTCATCTCGCCGCTGCTGTCCCGCTCGCTGTTGCTCACGCTGGAGTCGTTGTCCGACGACGACGTCCGCACGGTGTTGTCGCGCGCGGTGTCCGAGCCGCGCGGCCTGGACGGGCGCGCCACGCTCGCCCCCGAGGCCCTGGAGCATCTCGTACGCCTGGCGGGCGGCGACGCGCGCAGGTCGCTGACCTACCTGGAGGCGGCGGCGCTGCTGGCCGACGACATCACGGTCGAGGTGGTGGAGAAGGCCGTCGACAAGGCCGCCGTGCGCTATGACCGGCAGGGCGACCAGCACTACGACGTGATCAGCGCGTTCATCAAGTCCATGCGCGGCTCCGACGCCGACGCCGCGCTGCACTACCTGGCCCGCATGATCGAGGCCGGCGAGGACCCGCGCTTCATCGCCCGCCGCATCGTCATCTTCGCCTCGGAAGACGTGGGCATGGCCGACCCGACGTGCCTGCAGACGGCGGTGGCCGTCGCGCAGGCGGTGCAGCTCATCGGGCTGCCGGAGGGGCAGATCAACCTGGCCCAGGCGGTCATCCACTGCGCGATGGCGCCCAAGTCCAACGCGGTGGTCAAGGCCATCGGGGCGGCGGTCGGCGACGTGCGCAAGGGGCTGATCGGCCAGGTGCCCGGCCACCTGCGCGACGCCCACTACCAGGGGGCGGCCAAGCTCGGCCACGGCGACGGCTACAAGTACCCGCACGACTTCGAGCACGGGCTGGTGCGCCAGGAGTACGCGCCGGAGCAGGTACGCGATCGGCGCTACTACGAGCCGACCCGGCACGGCGCGGAGGGCCCGGTGGCCGAGCGCTGGGCCAAGATCCGCGACTTTCTGCGCAGAACCTGACCTGCCGCTTCCTGCGCAGAACCTGACCTGCCGCGAAAGCGCGCCGCCGTACCGGCGCGAAGTCGTGCGAAGTCGTACTAAGGCGGCGATCGCTGGGAATCACGACCATGTGAAGGCGACAGTCACCCCCGGCGGAGGCCTGTTCGGCCCCCGGTCGATCACCTGGCGAGTGCACACCGAGACGCCCGGCTGGCCGGCCGTCGTACGCGCCTTCCAGCTCCAGGCCCTGCACCCCCGCACCATCCGCGGCATCGCCCAGAACTGCCTGCTCGACGACCCCGAGGTGGCCCGCGCCCGGCTGCGCCGCCAGCTCGACTACCTCGCCGTGCGCACCTTCGGCACCCGCGAGCAGGCCGAGCGCGCCGGCGAGCGGGCCCGCGCCGTGCACGGCCGCCTGATCGGCCTCGACACCGACACCGGCACCCTGTTCCGGGTCGGCGAGGAGGAGAACCTGCGCTGGGTGCACTGCGTGGAGGTCTCCTCCCACCTGGAGGTCGCCGGGCGCGCGGGCGTGCCGCTCACCCGGGCCGAGCGGGACGCGTACGTGGCCGAGCAGCGCCGCAGCGCGCTCCTCGTCGGCCTCGGCGACGTCCCACGCGACGCGGCCGAACTGGCGGACTACCTGGCCGGCATGCGCCCGTACCTGTCGGCCACCGGCGAGGCGCGCGACGCGCTGCGCCGCACCCTCAGCCCCCAGCTCTCGCTCCGCCTGGCCTTCCTCGCGCCGCCGCTCGCGCTCGGCTCGCTGCCCGCCGTCGGCGCGCTGGCGTACGCGACCCTGCCGGGATGGGCCAGGCAGATGTACGGCTGCCGCGGCAACAGGGCGGCCGAATACGCCGCGGGCGCGGCGCTCAAAGCGCTCCGCTCGGCGGCCATGGCGATGCCGGAACGCCTGGTGGCGCCCGAGATCAGGGCGGCGCGCGGGCTCATGCGCGCGGTCATGGAAGTGCCAGGGGCCGACGTGGCGGCCTGATCGAGGTCGGCTTCGCCACTAACGTTGTCACTCGAACGCGATAAGGTCTTGCCGTTCCGGCCCAGCGTACGAGGGAGATGAGCGGATGCTTACCGCTGGAGAGGTCGCCGGGCTGATCGCGGCCACGGGCTGGATAGTCCTGGTCTGCGTCATGGCCATGGTGCTCGTCAAGCTCGCCAGGCTGCTCACGGAGACCACCAAGGCGGTCTCCGACCTGAACAACCGCCTGACGCCGCTGCTCGACGACGTCAGCGTCACGGTCAACGAGACCAACAGGCAACTGGTCGCCGTCGAGGCGATCACCAAGGACGTCAAGCAGGTCAGCGGCCACGCGGCCAAGCTCAGCGCGGTGACGCAGACCATCTTCACCGGCCCGCTGATCAAGGTGTCCTCGCTCGGTTACGGCGTGCGCCGCGCCATCGAGGCCCGCAGGCCCAGGACGACCCGGGTGAGACAACCCGGGCAGGGGCGGCTGCGATGATCAGACGGCTGTTCTACCTGTCGCTCGGTGCGCTGCTCACCTTCTGGGTGATGCGCAGGCTGCAGGCGCTGCACCCGGACCACGTCGCCCGCAGGACCGCCGACGGTGCCGCGGGGATGCTCCGGAGGGTGAGAGAATTTACCTCCGACGCGCTCGGCGAGGCCGCGGAGCGCGAAACGGAGTTGCGGGCGCGGTTCGCGCTCGACAACCCTGAAGACAAACGCTGAAGACAGCAGAGGCTGACACGGCGGGCCGCCGCGGGTGGTGTGCCGCCGAAGACCGCAAGCTGCTGAAGACAACGATCGACTAAAGCAAAGGATGGCCACAATGGAGTCGGCAGAGATCGCGCGCCGCTTCCTGCGCTTCTTCGAGGAGCGTGGGCACAAAGTAGTGCCCTCGGCCAGCCTGATCGCTGAGGACCCGACGCTGCTCCTGGTTCCTGCCGGTATGGTGCCGTTCAAGCCGTACTTCCTGGGGCAGCGCAAGCCTCCGGCGGCCCGGCTGGCTACCGCGCAGAAGTGCGTGCGCACCCCCGACATCGAAGAGGTCGGCAAGACCACCAGGCACGCGACGTTCTTCCAGATGCTCGGCAACTTCTCCATCGGCGACTACTTCAAGTCCGAAGTGATCCCGTTCGCGTGGGAGCTGCTGACCAGGTCCGAGTCGGACGGCGGCTTCGGCTTCCCCGAGGACAAGCTGTGGGCGACGGTCTACCTCGACGACGACGAGGCCTTCGACCTGTGGCGCAACAAGGTCGGCCTGCCCGAGAACCGCATCCAGCGCCGCGGCCTGGAGGACAACTACTGGCACATGGGCGTGCCGGGCCCCGGCGGCCCCTGCTCGGAGATCTACTACGACCGCGGCGCCGAGTACGGCAAGGAGGGCGGCCCGGTCGCCGACGAGGACCGCTACCTCGAGGTGTGGAACCTGGTCTTCATGCAGTACCAGCTCAGCCAGGTCCGCTCCAAGGTCGACTTCGACGTCGCGGGCGAGTTGCCCAGCAAGAACATCGACACCGGCATGGGCCTGGAGCGCATGGCGGCGATCCTGCAGGGCGTCGACAACATCTACGAGATCGACACCACGTACAAGATCCTCGACAGGGCGGCCGAGCTCACCAAGACCCGCTACGGCCGTGACGAGCGCTCCGACGTCAGTCTGCGGGTGATCGCCGACCACGTGCGCACCGGCACCATGCTCGTCGCCGACGGCGTGCTGCCCGGCAACGAGGGCCGCGGCTACGTGCTGCGCCGCATCCTGCGCCGCTCGATCCGCAACCTGCGGCTGCTCGGCTCGGGCGACGAGCGGTACATGCACGAGCTGACCGACGTCGCGATCAACGTCATGGGCGAGCAGTACGAGCAGCTCAAGGCCGACGCGCCGCAGATCCACGGGGTCATCGACGCGGAGGAGGCGTCCTTCCTCGGCACGTTGCGCACCGGCACCGCGATCTTCGACGTGGCCGTCGAGGAGACCAAGCGCAAGTCCGGCAGCACGATCCCGGGCGATCAGGCGTTCAAGCTGCACGACACCTACGGCTTCCCGATCGACCTGACGCTGGAGATGGCCTCCGAGCACGGGCTCAAGGTCGATGAGGAGGGCTTCCGCCGCCTCATGAAGGAGCAGCGCGCGGCGGCCAAGGCCGACGCGGCGGCGAAGAAGACCGGCAACGCCGACATCTCGGTGTTCGGGCAGCTCCTGGAGTCGGCGGGCAAGGTCGAGTTCCTCGGCTACGACGAGACCGAGGCCGACACCAGCGTGGTCGGCATCCTCGTGGACGGCGTGTCCGTCCCGGCGGCCGGCGCCGGTTCGACGGTCGAGATCGTGCTGCAGCGCACCCCGTTCTACGCCGAGGGCGGCGGCCAGCTCGCCGACCAGGGCGTGATCCGCACCAGCGGTGCGGAGGTCGAGATCGTGGACGTGCAGACGCCGGTGCCGGGGCTGGTCGTGCACCGCGGCAAGGTCCGCAGCGGCGAGATCAGGGCCGGCGACGAGGCGCAGGCGCAGATCGACCTGGAGCGCCGCCGCGCGATCTCGCGCAGCCACAGCGCCACCCACCTCGTCCACCGCGGCTTCAAGAACGCGCTCGGCGAGACGGCGGCGCAGGCGGGCTCGGAGAACTCGCCCGGCCGCTTCCGCTTCGACTTCACCGCCGCGGGCGCGGTGCCGCAGAGCGTGCTGCGTGACGTCGAGGACGAGGTCAACGCCGTGCTGATCAACGACCTCAAGGTCAACGCGTTCTACACCTCGCAGGCGGAGGCCAGGGCGATGGGCGCGCTGGCGATGTTCGGCGAGAAGTACGGCGACGAGGTCCGCGTGGTCGAGATCGGCGACTACTCGCGCGAGTTGTGCGGCGGCACCCACGTGCACAGCTCCGGCCAGCTCGGCCTGGTCAAGGTGCTGGGCGAACAGTCGGTCGGCGCGGGCGTGCGCCGCGTCGAGGCGCTGGTCGGCATCGACGCCTTCCGCTTCCTGGCCCGCGAGAGCGTGCTGGTCGCGCAGCTCACCGAGCAGCTCAAGGCGCGCCGCGAGGAGTTGCCCGAGCGCATCGACGGCATCGTCAGCCGGCTGCGCACGGCGGAGAAGGAGCTGGACAGGCTCCGCTCGGCCCAGGTGCTCGCGGCGGCGGGCGAACTGGTGACGCAGGCTCGTGACCTGCGGGGTGTCTCCGTGGTGACACACCGCGCGCCTGATGGCACCAGCCCCGATGACCTGCGTAAGCTCGCGCTTGATGTGCGTGGCAGGTTCCCGGCCGACCGGCCGGCGGTCGTGGTGATCGTCGGCGTCCCCTCCGACCGGCCGGTGGTGGTTGCCGCGGTCAACGAGGCGGGGCGCGAGCGGGGGCTCAAGGCCGGACGACTGGTCGGCGTCGCCGCCAAGGCTCTTGGGGGTGGCGGTGGCGGCAAGGACGATGTCGCGCAGGGCGGTGGCACGCGGCCGGAGGCTATCGATGACGGCCTGCGGCTGGTCGAAGAGGCGATTTCTGGGCAGCTCGACTGACATGAGGTTCGGTTCACGGATCGGCGTGGACGTCGGCTCCGTACGCGTCGGCGTGGCCCGCAGCGACCCCAGCGGTCTGCTGGCCACGCCGGTCGAGACCGTTCGGCGGGGCAAAGGCGATCTCAACCGCATCGCCGCGATCGTCGCCGAGCACGAGGCGATCGAGGTCGTGGTGGGGTTGCCCACCTCGTTGTCGGGGCGCGAGGGGCAGGCCGCCGGGCTGGCGCGGGAGTTCGCCGCCAAGCTCGCGGCCCGGCTGGCGCCCACGCCCGTACGGCTCTTCGACGAACGGCTGACGACGGTGGCGGCGCAGCAGGGGCTGCGGGCCAGCGGCGTACGCGCCAAGAAGCAGCGGGGCGTCGTCGACCAGGCGGCGGCAGTGGTACTGCTGCAGGACGCGCTCGACTCCGAGCGCGCCACGGAAAGACCACCGGGCAGGCCCGTCGAACCGCCACCGGCGGCCGACGGACCTGCCTCATGAGCGGGCGGACGACGGGGGTCCGTCCCGCTGAGCGGACGACGGGGGGTCGTTCGGCTCCGGTGGCCTGTCGCGCTGAGCGGACGACGGGGAGTCGTTCGGCTCCGGTGGTCTGTCACACGCGGTCGGCCGGCGTCGGCGGGGTGGTCGCGTGAACGGGACACCGCAGGACGAGAACGACGGCGGCGACGTGATCCCGTTCCGTTCGGGAGAGGGCGCGTCGCAGCCGTCGCAGCCGTCGCAACCCGCGGCCGGCGAGGAGCGGCAGGAGAGCGGCGAGGAGCGGCAGGCGGCCGGTGAGGCCGCGCAGGACGTTCCCGGTGCGGAGGTCATCCCGCTGCCCGCGACGCGCAGGCGGGCCGTGCGCAAGGCCGGCCTGCTGTCCGCGGGCCTGCTCGCCGGCGCTCTGGCGCTGGGTGGCGGGGCCATCGCGGTGCTCAAGCCGTACCTGAGCCCCGACGACTTCGACGGGCCCGGCAGCGGCGCCGTGACCGTGCGGATCGCGCCCGGCTCCAGCGCATCGGCCATCGGCGCGGCGCTGGCCGAGGCCGGGGTGGTGGCCAGCTCGCAGTCCTTCGTGAACGTGACCGAGGACCGCGCGGTCAGCGACCGGCTGCGGCCGGGACACTACCGGCTGCGCAAGGGCATGGCCGCGGGAGCGGCGCTCGACCTGCTGCTCAGCCCCGCCGCGCGGGTCCTGAGGCGGGTGACCGTGCCCGAGGGCCTGCGGGTGACGGAGGTCCTCGACCGCCTGGCCAAGCTGGCCGGGCTGCCGCTCAAGGAGCTGCGCGACGTGGACAGGGCGCTCGTCGGCCTGCCCGCGTACGCCAAGGGGCTGGAGGGCTTCCTGTTCCCCGCCACGTACGAGATCGAGCCCGGCCACACCGCCGTGGACGTGCTGGCGGCCATGGCCGAGCGCTTCGCCGCCGCGGCCAGGCAGGTGGGCCTGGAGGAGCAGGCGCGGCAGGTGAACCTGAGCCCGCTGCAGGTCGTCACGGTGGCCAGCATGATCCAGGCCGAGGGCGGCACCGACGAGGACTATCCGAAGATCTCCAGGGTGATCTACAACCGGCTGGCCAAGGACATCCCGCTGGAGATCGACAGCACCGTGTTGTACGCCCAGAACAGAAGAACACTAAAAGTAACAGAGCGTGACACAAAGGTGGCTTCTCCCTATAACACCTATCGCCACAAGGGACTGCCGCCCGGCCCCATCGCCAATCCTGGAGAGAAGGCGCTGATGGCAGCCCTGAACCCCGCAGAAGGCGATTGGCGCTGGTTTGTCACGACCGATCCGGCGCATAGAATCACCAAATTCACCAACAAAGAGAGCGAGTTCGTGAGATACCGGGAAGAGTTGAACAAGAATCTCGGGGCGAGCTGATGTTCTACGGGACCCCCTCTGTCCTCTCGCAAGAGTCCCGGAGTGGGGCCTGCGTTCTCTTTGCGTCCCCTAGCATGGCTACCCAGAGTGATCCTCGCCGGGCGTGGCAGCACGCGCGGCGCGTCCCCCAGTTTCGCTCGGTAACCCCAGCCGGTCGGGCAGTTCGGCTTGACGCCTGGCGGGCAGCACCGGGAGATTGGCCAGCGCACCTATGAACGATCTCGATCTCAACACCCTGCTCGGCGCCGAGGATGACGAAGGCTCATCACGGCGCCGTACCCGGGCCTCGAACAAGCGCGGCGGGCGCAGGCGGCGCCGCCGCCGCAACCGGGGCGGATTCATGGCGCCGCTGCTCGCCTTCGTCGTTCTGGCGGGCATCCTCGGCGGCGGCGGTTACTACGGCTACCTGTGGCTCAGCGACGCGCTCGTGCCCGACGACTACACCGGTCAGGGCACCGGCGAGGTCGTCATCGAGATCAAGCAGGGCCAGAGCGCTTCGGAGGTGGCCGCGGAGCTGGAGAAGCAGGGGGTCGTGGCCAGCGCCAAGGCGTTCACCAACGCCATCGCCAACGCCAACAGGAGCGCCTCGCTGCAGCCCGGGGAGTACAAGCTGCGCAAGCAGATGTCGGCGGCCGGCGCGGCCGCGATGCTCGTCCCGGACAACCGGTTGCTCGCCAAGGTGACGCTCAAGGAGGGTCTGCGGCTGTCCCAGACGTTCGCCGAGCTCGCCAAGAAGACCGGCAAACCGGTCAGGGAGTTCACCGCGGCGGCCAAGGACACCGAGGCCCTGGACCTGCCGTCGTACGCGAAGGGCAGGCTGGAGGGGTACACCTTCCCCGCCACGTACGAGTTCCAGCCCAAGACGACGCCGACGGAGATGCTGGCGGCGATGGTCAAGCGGTTCAACCAGACCGCCGACCAGATGGACCTCGAGGGCGGCGCGAAGGAGCTCGGCCACACGCCGCACGAGATCATGGTCATCGCGAGCATCGTGCAGGCCGAGGCGGGCCGTCAGCAGGACATGGGGAAGATCGCCCGGGTCATCTACAACCGGCTCGACCGCGAGCCGCCGATGAAGCTGCAGATGGACAGCACCACGATGTACGCGCTCGGCAAGTTCCGCACCAAGGCCACCTTCGCCGAGACGAAGACCAAGCACGACTACAACACGTACTACGTGGACGGTCTGCCGCCCGGCGCCATCACCAGCCCCGGCGACCACGCCATCGAGGCGGCGCTGAACCCGGAGAAGGGCGACTGGTTGTGGTTCGTCGCCACCGACCCGAAGAGCAACGTCACCAAGTTCGCCACCACGGAGACCCAGTTCCAGCAACTGCTGGCCGAGTACCGGGCGAACGGCGGCTGACCTTGAGCTGACCCGCTGCTGACCTGCGTTTGATGGTGCCCCGCGGCCCGTCCGGATTTCCGGGCGGGCCGCGGGCGGTAAGGTCGTCCTCGTTCGGAAGGAGTGGGGATGCGGGCTGCGGTGATGGGGTCGCCCATCGGTCATTCGCTCTCGCCCTACCTGCACAGGGCCGCCTACCAGGCGATGGGGCTCGGCGGGTGGAGCTATGAGGCGTTCGAGTGCGATGAGGCGCGGCTGCCGCGGCTGCTGGCGGAGCTGACGCCCGTACGCGGCCGCTCCGGGTCCGGTTCCAGCTCCGGCGACGGCGCGGACGCCTGGGCCGGGCTGTCGCTCACGATGCCGCTCAAACGGGCCGTGCTGCCCCTGCTGGACACGGTCTCGGAGCTGGCCGTGGAGGTCGGCGGGGCCAACACGGTGGTGTTCCGCGACGGGCTGCGCCACGGCGACAACACCGACGTCCACGGCATCGTCCAGGCCCTGACCGAGGCCGGCGTGCCCGCACCCCGCTCTGCGACCATCCTGGGCGGCGGCGCCACGGCCGCCTCCGCACTGGCGGCGCTGCGCGACCTGGGCCTGTTCGAGGCCACCCTGCTGGTACGCGATCCGGCGCGGGCGGGGGAGACTGCGGCGGTGGCCGAACGGCTGGGCGTGGCGCTGGCGGTGGAGACGTTCGACAAGCTCGACGCGTTCGCCCGGGCGGACCTGGTGGTCTCCACACTGCCGGGCGGTGCCGCGGACGTCTTCGCGGGCCGGCTGGCGCGGGTGCCGGCCCTCTTCGACGTGGTCTACTCACCCTGGCCGACCGACGCGGCGGCGGCCGTCGTGGCCGCGGGCGGCATCGTGGTCGGGGGCTTCGAGATGCTGCTGCACCAGGCGGTACGGCAGGTCCAGCTGATGACGGGCATCGCGCAGGTTCCCGTGGAGGCCATGCGCGCCGCCGGCGAGGCGGAGATCCTCAGGCGGTCGGCCAGTCGAACGGGTTGATCGTCCGCACGTCAAGGCCGACGAAATCCTTCACGTTGCGGGTCACCAGGGTCCAGTCGTGTGCCCGGGCGGTGGCGGCGATGAGGCCGTCCACGATCGGCAGCGGTCGCATGGCGTGCAACCGCCCCCATTCCTCGGCCACCCATGGGGTGACGGGTAGTACCCGTGTCCGGAATTCATGCTTGAGGCGCTCCAGCCAGGTCTCATAGACACCGGCCTGGCGCGGGTCGCGACGCCGCAGGAGCTCAATGCCCTTGCGGACCTCGCCGAAGGACATGACGCTGAGGTAGAGGTTGGGCCCTGCGATGGTGTCGAGCCACGCCTGCACACTCGTGTCCCTGGTGCGCTTGGTCATCTCCGACACGATGTTGGTGTCGAGGATGTAGCTCATTCGCCGCCCTCGATGCCGACTTCGCGCGTTTCCGTGCTCGTGTCGCGGGAGAGGTCGAGGAGGCTCAGATCGGGTGCCGAGAGCAGGAATTCCTTGAAGTCCGATTGCTTGCCCGTGAGCTGGCGGTATTCCTCCATGTCGAGGATCACCGCCACGTCCTGCCCGTGCCTGGTGACGATCTGCGGCCCTTCGTCGTGAGCCCTTCTGAGGACTTCACTGAAGCGCTGCTTGGCTTCCTGGACTTGCCACGTGGTCGATTCGATCTGTCCTGCGGTCATATAGCCTCATTCTGACTAGTTTCCTGGACAGAAGCCTAGTGCAGCGGTGTCTGGCGTTGGGGAAGATTCGAGCAGGAGTCGGTGTTGTGGTAATGTAGCTCTCTGATCGGTCCGGCATGCCTTGCTGGACGCGCAAGCGGAGGTCTCCTCCCACCTGAGTCACCACACGGTGGCCGGGTCCAGGATCACGCCGGACTACTCCGGGGAGCTCAAGGCCACGAAAGCCAAAGAGCTCAGTGGCCCCGCATGCGCGACGTGCGGGGCTTTTCGCATGTGGGTAAATGCGCAAAGCTTTCCGATACGACGAGCACGTAGGGATCGCAAACCTAGGAGGCCCCATCAGCACTGAGCCCCGCATCAACGAGCGTATCCGAGTTCCCGAGGTTCGCCTCGTGGGCCCGAACGGCGAGCAGGTAGGCATCGTCTCGATTCATGACGCGCTGAAACTCGCCCAGGAGGCCGACCTCGACCTGGTCGAGGTCGCGGCCACGGCTCGACCGCCCGTGTGCAAGCTCATGGACTACGGCAAGTTCAAGTACGAGTCCGCGATGAAGGCGCGCGAGGCGCGCAAGAATCAGGCGCACACGATCATCAAGGAGATCAAGCTCCGGCCGAAGATCGACCCGCACGACTACGAGACCAAGAAGGGTCACGTGGTGCGGTTCCTCAAGGCGGGAGACAAGGTCAAAGTCACGATCATGTTCCGCGGACGCGAGCAGTCCCGGCCGGAGCTCGGCTTCCGGCTGCTGCAGCGGCTGGCGGACGACGTCCAGGAGCTCGGTTTCGTGGAGTCCCACGCCAAGCAGGACGGCCGTAACATGATCATGGTGATCGGTCCGCACAAGAAGAAGGCCGAGGCCAAGGCCGAGAAGGCCGCGGCCAAGGCACAGCGTGGCGGCGACGAGGAGCCTTCCCCACAGGAAGCGTGACCCGCGGTTGGGGTTAGCCTTACAAGCGCCCCAGTAGCCACCGGCAGACGAAAGAAGCCGCGACCGGGTCGGCCAGCACCGGCCCGGCCACCGGCACGACCGAAACGAGGAGAGACGGCGACATGCCGAAGATGAAGACGCACAGCGGTGCGAAGAAGCGGTTCCGGGTCACCGGCACCGGCAAGATCAAGCGTCGCCGTGCGAACCGCGCGCACTACAACGAGTGGAAGTCGTCCACGCTGACGCGCCGTCTCAAGAACGAGGTCGTCCTTTCCGACGCCGATTCCAAGAAGATCAAGAAGCTGCTCGCCAAGTAGCGCGATTCCGATTCCCCGGGGAGAAGAAACATGGCACGCGTGAAGCGGGCGCTCAACGCCAAGAAGAAGCGCAGGGTCGTCCTTGAGAGGGCCAGCGGTTACCGTGGCCAGCGGTCGCGGCTGTACCGCAAGGCCAAGGAGCAGATGCTCCACTCGATGACGTACGCCTACCGGGACCGCAAGGACCGTAAGGGCGCCTTCCGCCGTCTGTGGATTCAGCGCATCAATGCCGCCGCCCGTCAGAACGGCATGACGTACAACCGTCTCATCCAGGGTCTGCGGCTGGCCAACATCGAGGTCGACAGGAAGATCCTGGCCGACATCGCGGTGAACGACAGCCAGACCTTCGCCACGCTCGTCGAGGCCGCCAAGAAGGCGCTTCCGGCGAACGTGAACGCTCCGGCCGCGAGCTGAAGCGATTGAACTGACCGAGGGGCCCACCGATGACGGTGGGCCCTTTGTTGCTGTCTGCACGGTTGCTGCCGGCACCAGCCGACTTGGGGGAAGACGATGGCCGGGTCCGAGCTGACCAACGTGAGGTCGCCGCGCGTGAAGGCCGCCAGGCGGCTGACCAAGCGGGCCTTCCGCGACCAGGACAGAAGGTTCCTGGCCGAGGGGCCGCAGGCGGTGCGCGAGGCGCTCAAGCTGGACGGCGTGACGCTGGAGCTGTTCAGCACGGCCGAGGCGGAGCTGCGCCACCCCGAGTTGCTCACCCGGGCCACGCTCCAGGGCATCCCCGTGCACCGGGCCAGCGGCGAGGTCATGTCGGAGCTGTCGCAGACCGTGACCCCGCAGGGGCTGGTGGCCGTCTGCCGGCTCGTGCACGTGCCGCTGGAGGAGTCGCTGAGCGGTGAGCCGCGGCTGGTGGCGCTGCTGGCGCACGTACGCGACCCGGGCAACGCGGGGACCGTGATGCGGGCGGCCGACGCCGCCGGGGCCGACTCGGTGGTCTTCACCGACGCCTCCGTGGACCCGTACAACGGCAAGTGTGTACGCGCCAGCGCCGGCAGCCTGTTCCACCTGCCGGTCACCATCGGTGCACCGGTCGGCGCCGTCGTGCGTCAACTGAGGGAGCGGGGGCTGCGCGTGCTGGCTGCCGACGGCGCGGGCAAGCACACGCTCGATGACGTGGATCTTTCCGGGCCCACGGCGTGGATCTTCGGGAATGAGGCGTGGGGGCTGCCGGAGGAGATACTCGCCGAGGCGGACGATGTGGTCAGAGTGCCCATCTACGGACAGGCTGAAAGTCTGAACCTGGCCACCGCCGCGGCGGTATGCCTTTACTCCTCGGCCAGGGCTCAGCGAGTGTCCTAGCCGGTTGGAAACCCGCTATTGTCGGCGGTGTAGGCGGAGGAGGCGAGGTCGTGCACGGCGCAGACACCGACGGGCGAGTTGTGGCCGCCGCGTGCACGATAGCCATCGACGATCTTCCAGACGGCCTTATCGTGACTGACCGATATGGATGTGTTCTGGCCGTCAACCGGGCCGCCGCGCGGCTCACCGGGGTCGCGGTGGAGCGCGCCGTCGGCAGGCACATGAACGACGTCTACCCCTTCCGCGACCATGACGGGCGCGACTGGTGGAAGGCGCTCGACCCCGAGGGCGGCCTGCGCAGCAGGATCAGGGTGCCGGAGAAACCGCTGCACCTGCCGGGCGGGCAGGAGCTCTACGTCGCGGCCAGGCTCGTACGCGAGCCCCAGCGGGGCGGCGAGGTCGAGCGCGTGGCGATCACCCTGCGCGACGGCGGCGCCCGCGCCCGGCTGGAGCGCAGCCGCGCCGACCTGGTCTCCACCGTGGCCCATGAGCTGCGCTCGCCGCTGACCAGCGTCAAGGGGTTCACCGCGACGCTGCTGGCCAAGTGGACGCGTTTCACCGACGAGCAGAAGCGCGTCATGCTGGAGACCGTCAACAACGACGCCGACCGCGTCACCCGCCTCATCACCGAACTGCTCGACGTCTCGCGCATCGAGTCCGGGCGGCTGGAGGTCCGGCGCCAGGTCGTCGACCTGCCCGCCAGGGCCCGCAGGCTCATCGCGGGCCGGGTGGCGGCCGGTGAGGCCGAGGACCGTTTCCGCCTGATCGCGGGCGACGACCTGCCGGAGATGTGGCTCGACCAGGACAAGATCGACCAGATCCTGGGTAACCTGGTGGAAAACGCGCTGCGCCACGGGCGCGGCACTGTGACAATTGACATCGAGTCCGTCGAATGGGGAGTTGCCGTGTCGGTGCGGGATGAGGGCGAGGGCATCGAGCCCGAGCTGGCCCCGCGCGTCTTCAGGCAGTTCTGGCGGGGCGGCAACAGCCGCCGCCGCGGCGGCACCGGGCTGGGCCTGTTCATCGTGAAGGGCCTGGTCGAGGCGCACGGCGGCACGATCGCCGTGCAGCGGGCGCCCGAGGGCGGGGCCGAGTTCCGATTTACCATGCCCACCGGCACACCCGATTTCGCCGCCGTCTAGCCACAGCCGCTGGTCGCCGAGTCGGGCCCGGTGGGCGGGGCCCACTAGACTCTTTTCCGCTCAAGCCCTGGATACGGAGCCCACTCTTGTCTGACTACGATCCCGTCGAGGTGACACCGTTGCATGCCGACGAAGTGTCCCGGATGGAGGCCGACGCCATCACGGCGATCAAGGCGGCCGGCGACCTCGACGCACTCAAGCAGGCCAGGCTGGCGCACGCGGGTGACCGCTCGCCCATCGCCCTGGCCAACCGTGAGATCGGCGCCCTGCCGCCGGCCGCCCGCGCCGAGGCCGGCAAGCGCGTCGGCGGCGCCCGCAAGGTGATCAACGACGCGCTGGCCGCCCGCCAGGCCGAGCTGGAGGCCGAGCGCGACGCGCGGGTGCTCGTCGAGGAGACCGTGGACGTCTCCCTGCCCTGGGACCGGCGCCCCCGCGGCGCCCGCCACCCGCTGACCACGCTGCAGGAGCACATCGCCGACGCGTTCGTCGCCATGGGCTACGAAGTGGCCGAGGGGCCCGAGCTCGAAGGCGAATGGTTCAACTTCGACGCGCTCAACATCGCCAAGGACCACCCGGCCCGCTCCGAGCACGACACGTTCTTCGTGGACTCGACCGACTCGGGCATGGTGCTGCGCACCCAGACCTCGCCCGTGCAGGTCCGCGCGCTGCTCCAGCGCGAGCTGCCGGTCTACGTGATCTCGCCGGGCAAGACGTTCCGCACCGACGAGCTCGACGCGACCCACACGCCGGTCTTCCACCAGACCGAGGGCCTGGCCGTGGACGAGGGCCTGACCATGGCCCACCTCAAGGGCACGCTCGACCGGTTCGCGGAGGTGATGTTCGGCAAGGGCATCACGACCCGGTTCCGGCCCAACTACTTCCCCTTCACCGAGCCGTCCGCCGAGATGGACCTGAAGTGCTTCGTCTGCCGGGGCGCCTCGGCGGTGGCGGGAAACCCGCCCTGCCGCACGTGCAAGTCGGAGGGCTGGATCGAGTGGGGCGGCTGCGGCATGGTCAACCCGCGCGTGCTCATCGCGTGCGGTGTGGACCCCGCGCGCTACTCCGGGTTCGCGTTCGGCATGGGCATCGAGCGCACGCTGATGTTCCGGCACAACGCGGAGGACATGCGTGACATGGTCGAGGGAGACGTGCGCTTCACGCTCCCGTTCGGAATGGAGATCTGATGAAGGTCCCGCTCTCCTGGCTGCGGGAGTACGTCGATCTCCCGGCGGTCACCGCGCACGAGGTGGCCGACAGGCTGACCGCGGCCGGGCTCAAGCTTGAATCGATCACCTCCTACGGCCACGACGTCAAGAACGTCGTCGTCGGCGAGGTGCTCGCGATCGAGGAGCTGACCGGTTTCAAGAAGCCGATCAGGCACTGCCGGGTCGAGGTGGGGGAGGCGACGCCGCGCGAGATCGTCTGCGGCGCGACCAACTTCTCCGCCGGTGACCGGGTGCCGGTCGTGCTGCCCGGCGGCGTGCTGCCCGGCGGGTTCGAGGTCGGGGCGCGCAAGACGTACGGGCGCATGTCGGAAGGCATGATCTGCTCCGAGCGCGAGCTCGGGCTCAGCGAGGACCACCACGGCATCATGGTGCTGCCCGCCGACACGCCGATCGGCACCGACGTGGTCGAGCTGCTCGGGCTGCGCGACGACGTGATCGAGTTGGAGATCACGCCCGACATCGGGTACGCGCTGTCGATCCGCGGCGTGGCGCGCGAGGCGGCCACGGCGTTCGGGGTGGCCTTCCGCGACCCCGCCGACGTGGAGCTGCCCGCCGAGACCGAGCCGTCGTGGCCGGCCTCCATCGCCGACCCGACGGCGTGCGACCGGTTCGTGCTGCGCGAGGTACGCGGCTTCGACCCCGGCGCGCAGAGCCCGCTGTGGATGCGGATGCGCCTCATGCGGGCGGGCATGCGCCCGGTGTCCCTGGCCGTGGACGTCACCAACTACCTGATGCTGGAGCTCGGGCAGCCGCTGCACGCGTTCGACCGGGCCAAGCTGCGGGGCGAGATCGTCGTACGCAGGGCCGCGGCCGGCGAGCGGCTGGAAACGCTCGACCACGTCGTACGCGACCTCGACCCCGACGACATCCTCATCACCGACCAGTCCGGGCCGATCTCGATCGCCGGCACGATGGGCGGCCTGGAGACCGAGATCTCCGACGGCTCCACCGACATCGTCATCGAGGCCGCGCACTTCTCCGCGACCGGCACCTCGCGCGGGTCGCGCAGGCACGGGCTGGTGTCGGAGGCGTCCAAGCGGTTCGAGCGCGGCGTGGACCGCGAGCTGCCGCTCATCGCCTCGTGGCGGGCCGCGCGGCTGCTGGCCGAGCTGGGCGGGGCGACCGTACAGCCCGGGGTGACGCACGCCGAGGTCGAGGTGTCGCCCGCGCGCATCGCGATCCCGGCGGACTATCCCGGCAGGGTCGCGGGCGTCGCCTACGCCAGGGACACCGTGGTCGCGCGGCTGGAGCAGGTCGGCTGCGTCGTCACCGACGGCGACGACCCGGCCGTGCGCGAGGGCGGCGTGGCCGCCACCGGCGTCGTGACCGGCGGGGCGCTGGCCGCCAGGCTGGCCGTCACCGGCGACGACATGATCACGGTGACGCCGCCGTCCTGGCGTCCCGACCTCACCGACCCCAACGACCTGGCCGAAGAGGTCATCCGGCTGGAGGGCTACGCCAACCTGCCGTCGGTGCTGCCCTCCGCTCCGGCGGGCGCGGGCCTCACCGCGGGCCAGCGGCTGCACCGGCGGGTCGGCAGGGCGCTGGCCGAGGGCGGCTACGTCGAGGTGCTCAGCTACCCGTTCATCAGCGACGAGGACTTCGACCGGCTGCAGTTGCCCGCCGACGACGCGCGGCGCGCGGCCAAGCGGCTGGCCAACCCGATGTCGGAGGACGAGCCGCTGATGCGCACGACGCTGCTGCCGGGGCTGCTCAAGACCCTGGTACGCAACGCCGGCCGCGGCTTCTCCGACGTGGCGCTGTTCGAGACGGGAGCGGTCTACCGTACCCGCGAGGGGGCGCCCGCCGTGGCGCCCGCGCTCGGTGTCGAACGCCGGCCGACCGCCGAGGAGCTGGCCTCCATCGAGGCCGCGCTGCCCGACCAGCCGCGCCGGGTCGCGGTGGTGCTGAGCGGGGAGTTCGAGCGGTCCGGCTGGTGGGGCGGCGGGCGCGCGGCCTCATGGGCCGACGCGGTGCAGGCCGCCCGGCTGGTGGCGGCCGAGGCGCGGGTGGAGCTGTCCATCAGCGCCGACCAGCACGATCCCTGGCACCCCGGCCGGTGCGCCGCCCTCTACGTGGGGGACACGCTGGTGGGGCACGCCGGGGAGCTGCATCCGCGGGTGATCGAGGCGTACGGGTTGCCGGCGCGTACGGCGGCGATGGAGCTGGAGCTTTCGCGGCTCGAAGCGGCCATGCCCGGACCCGTCCAGACGCCTGCCGTGTCCGCCTATCCGGTGGCCACGCAGGACGTCGCGCTGACCGTGCCCGACTTCACGCCGGTCGCCGACGTCGAGGCGGCTTTGCGGGACGGGGCCGGGGAGCTGCTGGAGTCGATCCGGTTGTTCGATGTTTATGCCGGGGAGCAGGTGGGCGAGGGGAACAAGTCGCTCGCTTATTCGATGCGGTTCCGGGCCGGGGATCGTACGTTGACGGTTGAGGAGACCACGGCGGCTCGGGATGCGGCGGTGGCCATGGCGGCCGATCGCGTGGGGGCTCAGCTGCGCGGGTGAGTGCGTTGTGGGGGCCGGTGCGGCGCAGGCCGTGCCGGCCCTTTATCGGGTGCGTCCCCTGTACAGCGTGGTGAGGTCGATGTCGATGTCGAACGGGAGCGTGAGCTTCAGCTGTTCGAAAAAAGTACCGACGAGAGCGTAGGACTTCGTACCTGGGTCGAGCATGAAGACGAAGACGGCGGGTTTGCCGTTGATTTCCTCAATGCGCCAGAAATGAGGGATGCCCGCCTGGGCGTAGAGTGTGGGCTTGCGCTCTCTGTCGCGGATCTCGGATTCAGGTGAGACCACCTCGACGGCGAGGACGATGTCCGCGGCGTCAAAGTAGGTTACCTCTTGGCCAATAATCGCTTTTGGGCCCACAACGATGAGATCGGGCTCCGGGCGTTGTCGCGGCCCCAGTTTGACGCCCATATGCGTAACCACCTCATGCCCCGGGGGCATGAAGTCTTCGAGCTGCACATGTAGCCGGAAGATGATGGCGTGATGGAAATGTCGCTGGGGGCTCACGAAGACCAAGCTTCCATCAATCAACTCTGTGTGCGCAGGCAAATCCGGAATGTGATCGAGATCTTCTGCGAAGTATCCCTCGGGGGGCGGTATGACCCAGTCGGGGAGAGCGGGGGGAGTCTCTTCGGCCGGGTCGGGGAGCGAGGGAGACGTCATCTTGTCGATCACCGCTTCGGCAGTCATGGCTCAACGCTACCAACCTATTGTGTTCACGCCTTGGAAAACGTCATCACACGGTCACGGAAAGTGGGAATTTGCCAATGACGCAGTTGCTCGTCTTCGGCGAGAGGGATGACGCCGAAGAGGTCGCCGAGACTTTGGGGGAGTGGTTTCCGGAGGCCGGGGTGCCGCGGGTGGTGCGCGAGACGCTGGCCGGGGAGGACGACGCCGAGGACGCGCAGTGGCTGGTCGTGGTCGAGGGGCTGGACGGAGCGGCCCTGGGCAGGGTGGATGAGCTGGTCGGGCGGTATGACGGGTGGCGGGAAGCGGCCGGCTGAGCATTCTTGTTCGTTGGGTGCGAACATGTGTTCCGGTGGAGGGCGGTTGGGGGAGAGTAGCGGTATGCGTGTTGCCGTGCTCTCCGACATCCATGGTGTGCTGCCCGCGCTCGAAGCCGTGCTGGCCGAGCCCGAGGTGGCAGGCGCCGATCTGATCGTGCCGACCGGTGACATGGCCGCGGGGCCGATGCCGGTGCAGACACTCGACCTGCTGGTCTCGCTGGGGGAGCGGGCGTTGTGGGTGAACGGGAACGCCGACCGGGAACTGGTGGAGGTGGTCGCCGGGAAGGCCGGTCACCACGCGTCGTCGGAGTGGGCGGCGCGGCAGTTGAGGGGTGATCAGGTCGAGTTGCTGCGGTCCTTGCCGGCGCGGCAGGTGCTCGATCTGGGGCGGCTGGGGGAGACGCTCTTCGTGCATGCCACCGCGCGTAGCGATGAGGAGGTGATCCTCGTCGACAGTTCCCTGGAGCGGTGGGGTGCGGTGCTGGCTGGACAGAGCGCCGAGACCGTGGTGGTGGGGAACACGCACATGCCGTTCGTGCGGTTGGTGGATCGGGTGCTGGTGGTGAATCCGGGGTCGGTCGGGATGCCGTACGGGAGGTATGGCGCGCACTGGGCGTTGCTCGACGGGGACAGCGGGGCGGTGACCTTACGGTGCACGCCGCTGGATGCGGGGCAGGTGCGGGCGAGGCTGGTGGCCGGGAGCGGGTTCGAGGGGATCGAGGAGTGGGTGGGCGAGTACGTGGGGAGCGTCTACTCCGACGCCGAGGCGTTGGCGGTGTTCGCCAAGGCTGAGGGGAGGGGGTAGGGGGCGCAGGCTCGCGGCCGGTGCTGTCGCCTCGCTGGGCGAGCCTCGTCTGCGGCCGGTGCTGCTGACTCGCTGGGCGGGCCTCTGTCTGCGGCCGGTGCTGTCGACTTGCCGGAGGGCCTCTGTCTGCTGCCGTGCCTGCCTTCAGCTGTTGGCAGGCACGGGAGTCTGCCACCGGCTGTTGGCAGGCATGGGTGTCTGGCCTCGGCTGTTGGCAGGCAGGGTGTCTGGCAGGGCGTCTGGTCGGTCAGGCGGTGGCCTGCGATTCCTCGTCCTTGGCCGCCGCCTCCCTGCGGGCCTTCTCGCGTACGGCGTGTTCGTCGGTTCTGGCGTCGTAGCCGCGGAACTTCGGCAGGGCGGCGGCCAGGGCGAGGACGGCGGCGACGCACAACACGCCGCCCGCTCCGAGGGAGAAGCGGGTGCCGCCGAAGTTGGCCATCAGGCTGGCCCTGGCGTTGCCCAGCATCGGGCCGCTGGCGTAGGAGAGCAGTTCGATGCCGGCCAGGCGGCCACGGAACTCGGGCGGGATCGTCTGGTTCCACATCGTCATGCGGAAGATGCCGCTGATCATGTCGGCGGCGCCCGCGAGCGCGATGCAGACGAAGACCATCCAGAAGTTCGGAGCGAGGCCGGTCAGAGCCACCGCCACGCCCCAGAGTACGGCCGCGACGATCACGCCCAGGCCGTGTCGCTGCACCCGTGCCGTCCAGCGGCCGGTCAGCGAGGCGATCAGGGCGCCGATCGCGGCGGCCGAATAGAGCAGGCCGAGGGCCTCCGGCGCCTTCAGCTCATCGGCCAGGAACGGGAACAGCGCCGTGGCCATGGCGAACACCATCGCCGCGATGTCCACCAGGTACGTGCCCATCAGGTCGGTGCGGCCCACCGCGTACCGCATGCCCTCGACCAGCGACTTCAGCGAGGCGGGCGCGGCGTCCTCGGCGGGCGGGAGCGACCGGACGCGCCAGAGCAGGAGCATCGACAGGACGAAGGTCAGGGTGTCCAGCGCGTAGGCCGAGGCGGTGCTCCACACCACCAGCAGGCCGCCCAGGGCGGGGGCCACGATGGCGCCGAAGTTCCAGCGCAGGCTGGACAGGACCGCGGCGGCGCTCTGCTGGTCGTGCCTGACGACCTGCTGGATCACCGCCTCCAGGCTCGGGCGCTGGAGGGAGGCGATGCCGGTGGACAGGGCGCCCATCACGTACAGGACCCAGATCTGCGGTTCGGGCAGCAGCGCGTTGATCGTGAGGGCCGCGGAGGTGACCAGCAGGCCCAGCTCGCTCAGTACGATGATCTTGCGGCGGTCGAGCGCGTCGGCGATGGCCCCGCCCCACAGGCCGCACACCACCATCGGCACGAACTCCGCCAGGCTCACCAGCCCGACCGCCAGGTAGGAGTCCGTCAGCTCCTTCATCTGGTACGGCACCGCGACCATGGTGATCATCGTGCCGAACATGGTGATGACGCCGGAGGCGAAGAGCAGCCGGTAGTCGCGTGAGTCGCGTAGCGGGCTGAGGTCCAGCGACAGGTGGCGGAAAAGCCGTTTCACTCCGGAGCGCACGAATGGAAATTGTCCGGTGGGTGGGGTGGCCGGGGCAAATCAATATCGGGATGCGCAAAGCGGCCCCCCGGGATCTAGCCGGGGAGCCGCTGCGGGAAGGGGTCGGGTCGGTCAGGACGGGACCTTGTCGAGGAAGCCGTACACCTTGCTGATCCTGCCGTCCGCGGCCAGTTCGACCACGTCGAAGCCGACCGCGACCGGCTCCCCGCCCGCCGGGCCCAGGTGCCAGGTGAAGCGGGCCGTGTGGTGGTGGGCGTCGTACAGTTCGCCGGGGGTGAAGACCAGGCCGGGGAACATGCCCTGCGCGCCCTCGATCACCGTGGCGATCCCGGCGTGGCCGGCGACGTCGGCGAGGGGGTCGGTGTAGGTGCCGTCCTCGGTCCAGAGCTCGGCTACGGCTTTGGCGCGGGCCTCGGGGTCGGTCTCGTTCCAGCAGGCGAGGTAACGGTCGATGAGGTTCATGGATATCTCCGGAGGTGGTGTGCGATTTCGGTTTGGATTTGGATTTCGATGAGGTTCACGGATGCCTGGTGCGGCTCTTGCGCAGGCCGATGATCTGGAGTTCGGCGAATGCGCCGACGACCAGGGCCTGGGCGATGGCCCAGATGGCGCCGATCGTGGTGAAGTCGAGCGCGCCGGTGACGACGGTGGCGACGCTGGCCAGGGTCCAGATGATGTTCAGGGCGATGACGGCCTTGGTGCCGGCGGGGCCGATGTCGCGGCGGGAGGCCAGGAAGCCGACGGCGGCGCCGTACACGAGGAGGAAGATGCCGATCCCGCGCAGGAGGCCGGCGTCGGGGCCGAGCAGGGTGCCGACCGGGCCGGCGAGGGCCAGGTAGACCAGGCCGTTGCCGCCGGTGACGACGGCGTCGGCCGCCAGCGCCAGGCGCAGGAACTTCATCCGGTCGGTGGTGACGGTTACGGCGGTCATATCTGGCTCCTTCAGTGGTCTTTGGTGCGGACAACTGAAAGATGTCAGGCCGGGGGTAGGGGCCGCGATTACGCGCCAGGTAATGCGGGATAGCGATCACGGGCGCCACCAGGGGAAAAGCAGCCGATGTGATGGCCGTCACAGGCTCACGCTCATGCCCGGCTCGTGGCCACGCCCGTGCTCAGCCCCTGGTCATGCCCGTGCCCGTGCCTCGCCCGTGCCGGTGCCCGTGCGAGGGCCCGTGCCGATGCCTCGCCCGTGCGACGGCCGGTCCCCGTGCGACGGCCGGTCCCCGTGCCGTGCCCGTGCGGCTGCCGGTCCCCGTGTCTCGTCCGTGCGGGTGCTGTTGCCTGGCCCGTGTCCGGGAGGGCGGGCGTTGGTCGTGAGGTGGTGGGTGGTGGGTTGGTTGGGGGTTAGGTGCCGAGGATTTCGCGGCGTAGGTGGGTTTTGAGGATTTTGCCGCCGGGGTTGCGGGGGAGTTCGCCGTCGCGGAACCACACGTGCACCGGGATCTTGAACTTGGCGATTCGCTCGGCCAGGAACGTCTGCAGTTCGCCGGCCGTGACCGACCTGCCGGGAGCCAGCCGGACGACCGCCCCGACCTCCTCACCCAGCTCATCGTGCGGCACCCCGATGACAGCCGTGTCGTCCACGGCCGGATGTTCGAACAGCGCCGCCTCCACCTCGGCGCAGTACACGTTCTCGCCGCCCCTGATCACCATGTCCTTGGCCCGGTCCACGATGTACACGAAGCCCTCGGAGTCGATCTTGGCCAGGTCGCCGGTGTGCAGCCAGCCGCCGACGAACGTCTGTGCCGTGGCCTCGGGCTTGTTCCAGTAGCCCAGGATGACGTTCGGGCCGCGTACGCACAGCTCGCCGACCTCGCCCGGCGGCAGTTCGGTGCCGGCCGGGTCCACCACGCGCACGTCCACCACCGCGGAGGGCCGGCCGATGCTGTCGGGTCTGGCCTGGTAGTCGGCGCCGCCGTTGCCGATGGCCAGGGCGGTGGTCTCGGTCATGCCGTAGCCGTTGGAGGGGGCGCGGTTGGGCAGGTTCTCGGTGATGCGCGCCAGGAGTTTGGGCGGGGCGGGGGCGCCGCCGTAGCCGAGGTTGTTCAGCGAGGACAGGTCGTACTTGCCGAAGTCGGGGTGGGACATGAGCTGCCAGGCGTTGGTCGGCACGCCGATCATGGCGGTGACCCGCTCGCGCTCGATGAGGCGCAGGGCCTGCTCGGGATCCCACTTGTACATCAGCACCAGGCCGCCGCCGCTGAACATCGTGGTGGTCATCGCCGAGAAACAGCCGGTGACGTGGAAGAGCGGCACGGTCAGCAGCGTGATCCTGCGGGTCCCGGCCGCCGTCGAGGGGTCCTTGCCCGCCATGGCGAGCGCGCGCATGAGGCCGTAGGCGACCGTCATGGGAGACTGGCCGAGGTTGCGGTGGCTGCCCAGCGCGCCCTTGGGGCTGCCGGTGGTGCCCGAGGTGTAGAAGATCGTGGCCGGGTCGTCGGAGTGCAACTCGACGTCGGGCAGCTTGACGTCCGCCGCCACCTCGCCCATGACCTCGTCGTACGCGCGCGCCCCCGCCGGCACCTCGCCCCTGGCCACGATCAGCGGCACCCCCGTCCCGGCCAGCCTGACCGCGCGTTCCGCGTCGGCGATCAGCACCTTGGCCCCGGAGTCGCGCACGCCGTAGGACAGCTCCGCCTCCGTCCACCAGGCGTTCAGCGGTACGGCGATGGCCCCCGCCGCCAGCGCGGCCGAGAACGCGACCACCCATTCCGGGTAGTTGCGCATGGCCACCGCCACCCGGTCGCCCTTGCCCACGCCGTACTCCTCGACCAGCCGGTTGGCAAGGGTGGCGGCACGGCGGAAGTGCTCCTCGAAGGTGATGTGCTCGTCCTCGTAGACGAGGAAGACCTTCTCACCGTGGAACCTGCTCATCTCCAGCAGCGCGCGGAAGTGGGCCGGAGCATGTTTCCACGTTCGTACGCCGGTGTCGCCGATCTCCTCGATCTCGAAAAGCTGGCCGGGTCCGGTGAGCTGGTCCTGGGCCTGGGCGTGCGAAAGAGACATACGCAGAACTCCCGCAGTGGACGATTATTCCGGTAAATCACAGTACCGACCGGTAGGTACGTAGCGCTAGATGACAGATCAGACCCCGCCAAGCCGTGAAAGTTTCATTGATCTACCGATAGTTTCTGCTTCCCATCTGCTGCTTTAGCGCCGCTCGCAGTAGGTAGTTGACCGTTCACCCGCATGTCAATAGCGTCTGCGATGCGGTCCGATCCGGGCCGAAACTTTCGGAATCGAGTGCCTGCCTCCGGAGGTAGATGTCCGTGCATTCGTCCTCGCTCCTTCGACTCCTCACGTTAGTGGGGATGTTCGCTGCCTTCCTCCTGCCCGCTCTCCCGGCGGAAGCGTCCGGGCCCCTGCGCACGCACGCCGCCGCCAGGGGCAAGTTCATCGGCGCGGCGCTCGCCACCGGCCCGCTGTCCAATGAGACCTCCTACCGCAACATCGCGGCCACCGAGTTCAACCAGGTGACCGCCGAGAACGCGATGAAGTGGGATGCCACCGAGCCCAGCCAGGGCCAGTTCAACTTCTCCGGCGCCGACGCCATCGTCAACTTCGCCACCCAGAACAACCAGCAGGTCCACGGCCACACGCTGGTGTGGCACAGCCAGACGCCCGGCTGGGTGCAGGGACTGGGCGCCACCCAGATGCGTACGGCGATGCAGAACCACATCAGCCAGGTCGTCGGCCGCTACGCCAGCAACGCCACCGTGGTGTCCTGGGACGTGGTGAACGAGATCTTCGACGACAACGGCGGCTGGCGCACCTCGTTCTGGTACAACACGCTGGGCCAGAGCTACGTCGCCGACGCCTTCCGCGCCGCCAGGGCCGCCGACCCCAACGCCCGGCTCTGCATCAACGACTACAACGTCGAGGGCATCAACGCCAAGAGCACCGCGATGTACAACCTGGTCTCCTCGCTGCGCCAGCAGGGCGTGCCGGTGGACTGCGTGGGCTTCCAGGGGCACCTCGCCATCCAGTACGGCTTCCCGAACGACATCCAGCAGAACCTGCAGCGCTTCGCCAACCTCGGCGTCCAGGTCCGGATCACCGAACTGGACGTCCGCATGCAGATGCCCAGGGACGCCACCAAGGACACCACCCAGGCCACCTACTACCGCAACGTGATCAACGCCTGCAACGCGGTCACCGCCTGCGCGGGGGTGACGATCTGGGGCTTCACCGACAAGTACTCCTGGGTGCCCGACACCTTCTCCGGCCAGGGCGCCGCGCTCATCTACAACGAGAACTACCAGCAGAAACCCTCCTACACCGCCGTGCACGACGCGCTGGCGGGCGGCACCAGCACCGACAACACCCCGCCGACCACGCCGGGCACCCCGTCGTCGAGCGGCGTCACCTCCAACTCCGCCGCGCTGACGTGGACCGCCTCGACCGACAGCGGCGGCAGCGGGCTGGCCGGCTACAACGTCTACCGTGAGCAGGGCACGACGGACACGCAGCTCGGGCAGAGCACGACCAACTCGATCAGCCTGACCGGGCTCACGCCGAACACCCAATACCAGGTGTACGTGCGCGCCCGCGACGGCGCGGGGAACCTGTCGGCGAACTCTGCCCTGGCCACGTTCACCACGCAGTCCGGCCCCGGAGGCGGCGGCGGGTGCACGGCCGTGGGCACCGTACAGAACCAGTGGAACAACGGCTATGTCGTCCAGCCCGTCACCGTCACCAACGGCGGCACCTCCGCCATCAGCGGCTGGACCGTCACCTTCACCCTGCCGAGCGGCCACACGTTGTCCGGGTCGTGGAACGCCGCCGTGACCGTCAGCGGGCAGACCGTCACGGCCAGGAACGTGAGCCACAACGGCAACCTGGCGCCTAACGCGAGCACAAGCTTCGGCTTCCAGGTCAGCCGCCCGAGCGGCAACACGCAGACGCCTTCCGGCTACACCTGCGCCTGATCGGGGATCCCCTGGGGTCTGCCCGGCCTGCCCGCCCGGCGTCCGGCCGCCCCAGGGGATTCTCTCCGGCGGGAATATTGACTTTTAAATCGTTCGGGACTGTCGTTCGCCGTAGGTGCGAACTCCGCAACCTGAGGCGACCCGCTGAACGCGGGGCCGCCATGGAGGTGAACGGCATGAACGAATGGGATGCCACCTCGTACGCGGGCAAGGACACCATCCTGCGAGTCGTCAGGGATGAGGCCGAGCGTTTGTTCGCGATGGCCGAACCGGAAGAGGCATGGCAGGCACCGACCGCCTGCACGGGCTGGGCGGCGCGTGACGTGGTCGCGCACATCGTCGACACGACGGAGGGCTACTTCGCCGCCTTCGACGCGGCCCGGGCGGGAGGGGCGCCGGGCACGGCGTACGGGCTGCCCGGGATGGGCGCCCGGGTCAACGATCAGGCCGTGGCGCTGCGCGGGATCCCGCAGAAGGAACTGCTCGACCGGCTCAGGATGGACTTCGAGCGGATGCAGGCGATCCTGCGCGAACTCGGCGAGCGGGAATGGGCCGGGCTGACCGTCCCGCACTTCTACATGGGGCCGCTGCCGGCCTACTTCTTCGCGGCCGGCCAGCTCATGGACTACGCGGTGCACTCCTGGGACATCCGCCAGGGCACCGGGCGCGCGCACGGGCTCTCGGGGGAGGCGGCCGACCTGCTGGTGCCGTTCATGTTCGTGTTGTGGCAGTCCACGGTCCGGCCGGGAGCGGATCTGACGCCGTTCGAGCTCGGGATCCGGGTGGGCGGGGTCAACGGGGGCGACTTCCGGGTCTCGGTGGGCCAGGGCGGGATGACGTACACGAAGGGGCCCATTGACGGGATGCCCGCGGTCATCGAGTTCGACGCCGGGAGCATGGTGCTGGCCACGTTCGGGCGCGGCAACACCGGGACGGTGCGCGGCGACCTGGCGCTCGCCGACCGCTACCTGAACCTCTTCTTCCGGATCTAGCGCTGAACTGCGGCTCTTCGGCCTGCCGACGCGTGTGCCGGGAGGCCGTTGAGCTGCGCAAAGAGTGGTGTGTAGTGATGGGCTGCGTTGGCCTGATTCGGTTGTCCCGCGGCCCACAGGCGGCCCGGGCCGGCTCGCCTCCCGCCAACCTTGTCGGCCCCGCCCGTTGTCCGGGCGGGGCCAGTGGGCTGTCAGTCAGCGCAGATGGCGAAGACGCTGATACCTACGTCGTTGTAACCGATCTGGCGGCCGAGCCCGATCCAGCCGCGGCCGTCGTCGGTCGGGAATGACCCCACCAGGATTGCGCCGTTGCCCCGGGCTTCGGCGCCGCCGCCGAGAACCCGCTTGGAGCCGGGGCAGTAGAGCGTGCGGCGCTGGAAGTTGGGGACGTTGGCGTTGGGCAGCGTGACGATCTGGTAGCCCGGGGGTAGTGCTTGGCGGGTGGCCGCTGCGACGGGTGTGGAGGCTTGGAGGGCTACGACGGTGGCCGCGACGGAGGCCGCTGCAGCGAGGGCGGAGACGGAAAGGAGCAGGGACTTCTTGGACCGCATGGTCTCTCCTTGTCCTGTTCCCTGACAGGCATCATGCCTCCGCAACACGCGGCGGGCCGGCGTATGCGATGGTGCGGGGGCATGTGAGGCCAGGGAAAAGAGTGCTGTCACGAGGAGTATCTGCTCCGTCGCAATCCGTGTCCATGCCTGTCTTATGTTCGAGAGTCGAACGGCGGCTCATCGTTTCGGTTCGGTGGACGGATTGGCCTCGGCGCGGCGCGCTGTGCTGCCGTCCGTCGTAAACGGGCAAGTTCCCTATGCCTCAGGCAAGCCGTCCAAGATCTACGGCCGGCAGGCAAAGCCGTGCTCAATATCGGCGTCAACCGTCTGGACCGGCCGATAAGTCGAAATACGCTGGTAGAACGCGTCGCCGCCATGGCGGCACGCGGTGGCCGGGGCCGCCGACGGAAATCAGAGGCCCACCGCCACGACACTCCAAGGTTCGTCTTCATGAGGATCGGCCCCACCAGGCCATCCACGGTGCCGGTCCCGACGCCCGTCGAGACCCGAAGGCCAACCCCGGCCGACGCCCAATCACGCGGGATGAGCACGCGAGAGCCCCGGTCCGCTTCCCCACGGGCGGGGCTCCCACATGGACCAACGTATCCGCTGTTACGGGTGACGCTGTGCTGGCACTCTGGCACTCCGCCGCCCGGAATGGGCCCGGCCCAGGGCGGCAGCCGGACATTCGCCGGGCGTATCAGAGGGCGGTGGGCGTTGATCGAGCCGATGAGCTGACCCGAGTCTGGTGGTGCTCGACACCCAGAGCGTGCGTGCCGCGGCCGGAGTCCCCGCCACCACGACCGGTCGGGACGCGGCCAAGAAGGTACCGGGTAAGAACATCGAGAACACCCGCGCGCTGCCGGTGTGCGGGCCGGCAGGTCGTCGGGTCAGCAGAGCTTGTAGTCGGCCCGCGAGGAGTTGTACGAGCAGGAGTCGATCAGCTTGCCCGACGGGTTGCGCAGGTAGGCGGTGTCCGAGACCTGGTTCCAGATGTAGGCGAAGGTGCCGCCGCCGCTTCTGCCCCAGTAGCGGGTGGTGGAGGTGTCCCTGCCCACGCCGGTCCGCAAAGTGACCGTCTTGCCGGTGCCGAGGGTGAACGCGCCGAAGGTGTAGATGTGATCAGCCCTGGCCGTCTTGTCGCGCATCGTCCACCCTTTGAGGTTGACGGCCTTCCCGGTGGTGTTCTTGAGCTGCACGTACTCGCCGTTCAGGCTGCCGTTCGCGCCGTTGTCCGGCGAGCCGGGCGAGTTGTAGTAAATCTTGGTGATCTGGACGGCCGGGGCGGCCGCGTTGGCGGGCTGGGAGAGGACCGCCAGGCCGGTGGCGAGCACTGCGGACGCCAATAATGATCCGATACGCACGAGACGCTCCTGGTGTAGGAGGAATGGGCGAAGCGATCCTATTGACGGGGTTCAGGGGGCGATGGAACGGTCCCGTATCGGTTTGATATCCGATCAGCCCGCGCCCAGATCCAGCTCGTCCGGCTGTGGCCCGGACGGCAGCAGGTGCTTGGCCACCCGCGCCGTGGGCGTCCTGGGCAGGGCGTCCAGGCGCTGCCAGAACCGGGGCACCTTGTACGCCGCCAGCCGTCCGGCCGCCCACCTCCGCAGCCCCGCCAGGTCCAGGTCCTGCCCCGGCGCCGCGACCACGAACGCCTTCACCTCCTCCTCCGTCAGCTCCGACGGCACCCCCACCACCGCGCACTCCAGCACCCCGGGATGCGCCTGCAGCGTCTCCTCCACCTCCAGCGGCGACAGGTTCTCCCCCCGCCGCCTGATGACCTCCTTCTTGCGGGCCACGAACGAGTAGGTGCCGTCCGCGTTCGCCGTCACCAGGTCGCCCGTGCGCAGCCAGCCGTCCGGAAGCAGCACCTCGGCGCTCTCCTCCGGCAGGCCCCAGTAGCCGGGCGTCACGGCCGGGTTGCGCAGCAGCAGCTCCCCGTCCTCCGCCACCCGCGCGTGGTTGATCACGCCGAGGGTGGGGTGCTGCCGCGGCACGCCGAGCGTCTCGTACGGACGCGTGCCGCGCGGCCAGATCAGCCCGTACGGGGTCTCCGACAGGGCATAGCCGACGACGATCTCGAAGCCGAACCGGCGCTCGATCTCCAGCTGCCGCTCCCGGGACGGCGCCGGGCCCGTGTAACACAGGCGGATCGGGTTGTCGGCGTCGTCGGGCCGTGGCGGGCGGCGCATGAGGATCTCCAGCATGGCGCCGATCGCGTTGAACTCGGTGGCGCCGTGCCTCCTGGCCTCGTCCAGGAACGTGCTCGCCGAGAAACGCGGCAGCAGCACCAGGCCGGCGCCGCAGGAGAGCGAGCCCATGACGGAGTAGGCCGGGGCGTTGATGTGGAACAGCGGCAGCGAGGTCATCAGGCGGTCCGCCCGGGTCAGGCCCAGCCAGTACGGGAAGCCGGCGCCGGCCAGTGCGTAGGCGCGGTGGGTCTGCATGACGAGCTTGGACCGGCCGGTCGTGCCCGAGGTGGGGATGAGCACGGCCAGGTCGTCCGGCTCGGCCAGGTCGGCCCGCAGTTCGCCGGGGCGCGGCCAGGGTCCCGGCCGGTGGATGACCGTCTTCGGCCGGACCTGGGCGATGAGCGCGGTCAGCTCGGACCGGGTGCCGCGCGGGTTCACCGGCAGCACGATCGCGCCGAGCGTGGTCAGGGCCAGCCAGCACAGGAGGTCGCGCGGGGTGGTCCCGGCCACGAGCATGACGACGTCGCCGCGGCGTACGCCCTGGGCCGCCAGGTCCCGCGCCTCGCCCCCGACCAGGGCGGCGGCCCCGGCGAACGTGATCGCGCCGACGCCGGTGTCGTGCAGCCACGCGTCGCCGGGGGCCCGCTCGGCCGCCGCGGCGAGTAACCGGGGGATGGTGGTGGTCAAGGCTCCAGGGTGATCCCTTCGCGCCGCAGGTCCTCGACGATGCCGTCCACCAGGCGGGTGGCCACCGTGCGACGCAGCCCGCCCTCCTCGCGCAGCTCACGTACGGCGGGCACGGGGTCGGCGTCGGCGAACAGCCGCTCGTCGGAGTAGTCCACCGGCCGGCCCGTCGCGTCGATGGTCCACCAGGACGCCTCCAGCGCGATGCCGTTGGGGTCGCTGAAGTAGATCGAGCGCAGGAAGCCGTGGTCGATGACGTCGGTGACCTCGCAGCCGTGCGCCTTGAGCCGGTCGCGCAGCCGGTTGAGCGCGTCCTCGTCCGGCAGGTGCAGCGCCAGGTGGTCGAACTGGGCGGCCCTGGCGTACGGCACTCCGGCGGGCTTGGCGAAGCTGTCGAGGTCCTGGCCGGTGAACTCGAAGAAGGCCACGGTGTTGCCCGGACCCACCTCGAAGAAGTAGTGCCTGAACGCGGGGACGGCGAGGGTGGTGACCAGGCGGGCGTCGAGCACGCCGTGCCAGAAGCGCACGGTGGCGTCCATGTCCGCGGTGACCAGGGCAAGGTGGTGCACACCGCGCCAGTGCACCGTTTCTGGGTTCGCAGCCATGCGTCAACCGTACGCCTTTCAACTAATCCCGTTAAGGCAGAGTCCAGTGGCGCGTTATACCCGCGAATGGCCGGGGGCGGCCAGCCGTTGTCTCGCGCTGTCAATTCTGCTTAGTGTGACGTGACGGGATGAAACCCTGCCTGCTGAGGAGCCACCTGATGCATGACGACCGTAACCTGGTCGAAGCCCGGCTGAAGCGCGTGCTGAACGAGCGGATCCGCCCCGCGATCTACCCCGTGTCCGTACCGCTGGAGGTGGCCGTCTGGCACGCGCCGGACGAGCCGGTGCCGGTGGCGGAGGGCCTGGCGGCCACGCCCGAGCCGATCACGGCGGGCACGGAGTGGGGCAGGCCGTGGGGGACGAGCTGGTTCACCGTGACCGGCACCGTGCCGCGGGAGTGGAGCGGCCGGATCGTCGAGGCGATCCTGGACCTCGGCTTCGAGGAGGACCGGCCGGGCTTCCAGTGCGAGGGCCTGGTCTACCGGCCCGACGGCACGCCGGTGAAGGGCCTGAACCCGCGCAACCAGTGGGTACGCGTCGCCACGCCCGCCGGGGGCGGCGAGGAGGTACGGCTGCACATCGAGGCCGCCTCCAACCCGATCATCCTGGGCCACAACGAGTTCAGGCCGACGCGGATGGGCGACAAGGAGACCGCGGGCACCGCCCCGCTCTACCGCCTGACCCGCATGGACCTGGCCGTCTTCGACAAGACGGTCTGGGACCTGGTGATGGACCTGGAGGTGCTCGGCGAGCTGATGCTGGAGCTGCCCGTCGACAGCGGCCGCCGCTGGGAGCTGCTGCGCGCGCTGGAACGGGCGCTGGACGCGGTGGACCTGCAGGACGTGAACGCCACGGCGGCCGCAGCCCGGGCCGAGCTGGCCGGCGTGCTGGCCGCGCCGGCGGTCCCGTCGGCGCACCGGATCAGCGCGGTCGGGCACGCGCACATCGACTCCGCGTGGCTCTGGCCGCTGCGCGAGACCGTGCGCAAGGTGGCCCGCACCACCTCGAACATGACCGCGCTGCTGGAGGACGAGCCCGACTTCGTGTTCGCGATGTCGCAGGCCCAGCAGTGGGCGTGGGTCAAGGAGCACCGGCCCGAGGTGTGGGCCAAGGTGGTCAAGGCGGTGGCGGCCGGCCGGTTCGTCCCGGCGGGCGGCATGTGGGTGGAGTCCGACACGAACATGCCCGGCTCGGAGGCCATGGCGCGGCAGTTCGTGCACGGCAAGCGCTTCTTCATCGACGAGTTCGGCGTGGACAACGAGGAGGTGTGGCTGCCGGACACGTTCGGGTTCGCGGCCGGGCTGCCGCAGATCATCAGGGCGGCCGGGTCGAAGCGGCTGCTCACGCAGAAGATCTCGTGGAGCCAGACCAACGTCTTCCCGCACCACACGTTCCTGTGGGAGGGCATCGACGGGACGCGGATCTTCACGCACTTCCCGCCGATCGACACCTACAACGCCTCGATGCGCGGCGGTGAGCTGGCGCACGCGGCCCGCAACTTCAAGGACAAGGGCGTGGCGCGGCACTCCCTGGCCCCGACCGGCTGGGGCGACGGGGGCGGCGGCACCACGCGGGAGATGGTCGCCAAGGCGGCCAGGGTGCGCGACCTGGAGGGCTCGCCCGCCGTCACGTGGGAGACGCCGGCCGACTTCTTCGCCAAGGCCGAGGCCGAGTACGCCCATCCGCCCGTCTGGGTGGGCGAGCTCTACCTGGAGCTGCACCGCGCCACGCTGACCAGCCAGGCCAAGACCAAGCAGGGCAACCGGCGCAGCGAGTCGCTGCTGCGGGAGGCCGAGCTGTGGGCGGCGACGGCGGCGGTGCGCGCGGGGGCGAGCTATCCGTACCGGGCGCTCGACCGGATCTGGAAGACGGTGCTGCTGCACCAGTTCCACGACATCCTGCCCGGCTCGTCGATCGCGTGGGTGCACCGGGAGGCGCGCAGGACGTACGAGGGAGTGGCGGCGGAGCTGAACGAGATCATCGACGCCGCCCAGCGGGCGCTGGCCGGGGACGGCGGCGGGGAGCTGATCTTCAACGGGGCCCCGCACGAGCGCCACGGCGTTCCCGCGGGCGGCGCGGCGCGGGCCGCCGAGGCGGGCGGCACGCCGGCGCGGGAGCGCGACGGCGGCGGGTACGTGCTCCAGGACGAGCGGCTGCGGGTGGAGATCGACGGGCGCGGCCTGGTCGTCTCGGCCCGTGACCTGCTGCGGGACCGCGAGTCGGTCGCGCCGGGGCGGGCGGCCAACCTGCTGCAGCTGCACCCCGACTTCCCGAACAAGTGGGACGCCTGGGACGTGGACGAGTTCTACCGCAACACTGTCACCGACCTCACCGAGGCCGACGAGGTACGGCTGGAGGAGAGCGCGGTCGTGGTCACGCGCTCGTTCGGCTCCTCGACGGTGACCCAGCGGCTCTCGGTCGCCGGCGGACGGCTGGAGATCGACACGGAGGTGGACTGGCACGAGACGGAGAAGTTCCTCAAGCTGGCCTTCCCGCTGGACGTGCGCGCGGACCGGTACGCCTCGGAGAGCCAGTACGGCCACTCCTTCCGCGCCACCCACGTCAACACGAGCTGGGAGGCGGCCAAGTTCGAGGCGTGCAACCACAAGTTCGTGCACGTGGAGGAGCCAGGCTGGGGCGTGGCCCTGGTCAACGACTCGACCTACGGCCACGACGTCACCCGTGAGGTGGACGAGGAGGGCACGACCACGACGTTGCGCGCCTCGCTGCTGCGCGCCCCGCGCTTCCCCGACCCCGAGACCGACCAGGGCACGCACCGGTTCCGGCACGCGCTGGTGCCGGGGGCGGAGATCGGCGACGCGGTCCGCGAGGGTTACGCCATCAACCTGCCCGAGCGGCGCGTGCCCGGCGGCGCGCCGGTCGAGCCGCTGGTCACGGTGGACGACGACGCCGTGGTGGTGACGGCGGTCAAGCTGGCCGACGACGAGAGCGGCGATGTGGTCGTACGGTTCTACGAGTCCAGGGGCGGCCGGGCCCGGGCCACGCTGCGCACCGGCTTTCCCGTGGCCGAGGTCGTCACCACCGACCTGCTGGAGCGGCCCACGGGTGAGCCGCAGCGCGCCGGGGACGGCATCCCCGTGACGCTGCGGCCATTTGAACTGGTCACGCTACGCCTCAAGCGGGCGTGATCATTCCCGTACGCCGCCTTCCGCAACGCGACGAGGCCGAACTCTAACCGCTCAGCAGCGCGCCCAGGCGGGGGGCGTAGGTGGCGTGAAAGACCAGCGACGCCGCGCCGATCGCCGCGGCGTCGGCCGCGATCGGCGAGGTCTCCACCCGCACCGTGTGCAGCCGCCTGGCCAGCGGCCGCTCAGCCACGGCCCGTGCGATCACCTCCCGGTAGATCTCCCCTACCTCCCTCAGCGCGGGCCCGCCGAGCACGAGCAGGTCGATGTCCAGCATGTTCACCACGCTCACGGCGGCGTCGGCCAGCCGCGCCGCCACCCGCTCGATCACCCGCCGCGCCTCGGGCTCCCCGGCCGCGGCGGCGGCGCAGATGGCGGCATGCGATAAGGCGGGCAGCGCCGCCTCGATCGCGCTCGGGCAGCACACGGCCTCCACACACCCCCGGTTGCCGCAGTAACACGCGGGCCCCTCGGGCTCGACCGTGATGTGCCCGAACTCGGCGGCGTTCAGCGAGCCACCCCGGTAGACCTGGTTGTCCAGGAAGAGCCCGCCGCCGATCCCGGTGCCGAGGTAGAGGTAGGCGAAGCCGGGCGCGGAGCGCGCGATCCCCGCCCAGCGCTCGCCGATCGCCGCCGCCGTGGCGTCGTTGTCCACGGTCACCGGGAAGCGGGTGTACTCCCGCAGCAGCGCCTTGATCGGCACCCGGTCCCAGTCGGGCAGCCGGGGCGGCGAGACCATCACGCCCTCCCCGTCCAGCGGCCCCGGGCAGGCCAGGCCCACGCCCAGCACCTTGCCGTCCGGCACCCTGGCCTCGCGCAGGATCCGGCGGGCCGCCCTGGCCATCTGCCTGATCACGGCGTCCGGCCTGGCCCGCGGCCGGACCTTCAGACGCAGCCGGGCGATCGGCCGGCCCGCCAGGTCGGCCAGCACGCAGGAGAGCTCCTGGGGGTCGAAGTGCACGCCCACCGCGTATCCGGCCTGGGCGTCGATGCGCAGGATGGTGCGCGGTTTGCCGCCGTTCGAGGGCGCGGAGCCGTCCTCGATGACCAGCCCTTCCTCCAGCAGCCTGCGTACGATCACGGACACGGTCTGGGCGGTGAGCCCGGTCACGGAGGCGATCTGCACCCGGCTGATCCCATCGGACGCCTGGATCGCCTCCAGCACCACGGCTCGGTTGTAACTGCCGACCTTGGGCAGGTTCGTACCCTGCTGCATGTGAGACATGTCACCACAAAGTGTTGACTTAGTAAATCAAAAAGATTTAGGTTCTCGGCAACACGGAAGAAACTTGGGGAGCCGTCATGAAACGTGCCCTGGCCAGTTCCCTCCTGGTTTTGACAGCGCTGCCACTCGCAGGGTGCGGAGGCGGCGCCGCTCAGGAGACCTCCGGTGCCAAGGAGCTGGAAGTTCTGTACAAGGTCCAGCCGACGTGGCCGCATCTGGAGAAGATGCTCACCAACGCGAAGAAGGAGTACGAGACCGCCCACCCGGACGTCAAGATCAAACTGACTCCGGTGCAGGGCGAGAACGAGGCGTACTACACGAAGCTGGCGCTGCTCAACCGCTCCCCGGACTCGGCGCCGGACCTCTACTACCACGACACGTTCCAGGTCAACGCGGACGTCGCGGCCGGCAAGCTGGCCCCGCTCGACGAGTACCTGACCAAGTGGCCCGACTGGAGCAGCCAGTTCCCCGACTCGGTCAAGCAGGCCGCCAAGGGCGGCGACGGCAAGATCTACGGCGTGCCGATCAGCACCGACACCCGTGGCCTGTGGTACCAGAAGGACGTCTTCGCCAAGGCCGGGCTGCCCGTCCCGTGGGAGCCGAAGACCTGGAACGACGTCCTGACCGCCGCCCGTACGATCAAGCAGAAGGTGCCGGACGCGGTCCCGTTCAGCATGTACTCCGCGAAGATCCACGGCGAGGCGTCGACCATGCAGGGCTTCGAGATGCTCCTGTACGGCACCCCCGGCGGCACCCTGTACGACGAGACGCAGAAGAAGTGGGTGTCCGGCGGCAAGAACTTCACCGACGCCCTGACCTTCATCAACACCATCTACCGCGAGGAGCTGGGCCCGAAGCAGGCCGACGCGCACAACGCCAAGCTCGCCGACAAGGTCAACCTCGAATGGTTCCCGGCCGGCAAGGTGGGCATCTCGCTCGACGGCGCGTGGACGCCGGGCGCCTGGAAGGCGGCCAGCTCCAAGCCGTGGCCGCAGTGGCAGGACAAGGCCGGCTGGACCGCCATGCCCACCCAGAACGGCGAGGACCCCGGCAAGGTGAGCATGTCGGGCGGCTGGGTGATGGCGATGAGCTCCTACACCAAGCTCAAGCAGGAGGCCTTCGACTTCCTCAAGGTGGCCACCAACAAGCAGAACTCGCTGCAGTACGCGATCGACTCCGGCGACCTGGCCCCGCGCACGGACGTCGCGGCCGACCCCAAGTACAGCGAGGGCAACCCGAGCATCAAGTTCTTCACCGACCTGGCCTCGGTCACGCACTACCGGCCCGCCTTCGAGGAGTACCCGAAGGTGTCGGCGCAGATCCAGGAGGCCATGGAGGCGGTCACCACCGGTCAGCGCACGCCTGAGGAGGCCACCGCCGCCTACGTCAAGGCGTTGCCGTCGGCGGTCGGAGGCCCCGACAAGGTCCTGGCCAAATGACGGTCGCCACGGCACCGTCCCCGCCCGTGACCGGCTCGCCGCCCGGCGGCCGGGCACGGCGGCGGCGGGTTCTGCGCTGGCTGCTCCCGCTGGCCCCCTCGCTGGTGCTGCTGGCGCTGTTCATGGTGGGGCCCATCCTGTGGAGCGTCTACATCGCCTTCACCAACGAGACGCTGACCGGGTCGGCCTCGGTGAACTCCGAGTTCGTGGGGCTGGCCAACTTCACGAAGATGTTCGACGACCCGAACTTCATCAACTCGTTCGTGCTGACGTTCGTCTTCGTGATCGGCTCGGCGGTGATCGGCCAGAACACCCTCGGCCTGATCATCGCCCTGCTGCAACGCGGGCGGGCCCGGGTGACGCGCAGCGTGGTCAACGGCGTGGTCATCGCCGCCTGGGTGATGCCCGAGGTCGTGGCGGCGGCCTGCTGGTTCTCCTTCCTGGCCGATGAGGGCACGCTCAACACGGTGCTCGGCATCTCGCAGGAGTGGCTCTACACGGCCCCGATGGTCGCGGTCATCCTGGCCAACGTCTGGCGCGGCACCGCGTTCTCGATGCTGGTCTACTCGGCGGCGCTGTCGGAGGTGCCCGCCGACCTGGTCGAGGCCGCCTCGGTGGACGGCGCGAGCCCGCTGCGCAGGCTGATCCACATCACGCTGCCGCTGATCCGCCGCTCGATCATGGCCAACCTCATGCTGATCACCCTGCAGACGCTGGCCAGCTTCGGCCTCATCTACGCCCTGACCGGCGGCGGCCCGGGAACGGCCAGCCAGACCACGTCGCTCTACATGTACGAGCAGGCCTTCCGCTACTTCGAGATCGGCTACGGCTCGGCCATCGCGCTGGTCATGCTGGTCATCGGCGCGCTGTTCTCGCTCATCTACCTGCGGCTCATCAAGGTGGAGGACGCATGACCGAGCTTGTCGAGGTCATCGATGAACACAGCGCCTCGGTCATGAGGCCGACGAAGGAGGCCTCATGACGAAGCTCGCCGCGAGAGGCGCCGCCTACCTGGCCCTGCTGGTGATCACGCTGGCGTTCGTGGGGCCGTTCGTCTGGGTGGCGATCGCCTCGATCCAGCCGGAGGCCTCGCTGGCCGCCACGCCCACCTGGACCTTCTCCCTGGACAACTTCAAGGCCGTGCTGACCTGGGAGACGATCATCCTCCCGCTGATCAACTCGATCGTCATCTCGGGCGGCACGGCGATCCTGACGGTGCTGGTGGCGGGGCTTGCGGCCTACCCGCTCTCGCGTTACCAGCTCCGCTACCGCCGCTCGTTCATGCTGACCCTGCTGTTCACCACGGGACTGCCGATGACGGCCGTCCTCGTGCCGGTCTACGCGATGTTCTTCCGGTTCAACCTGTACGGCTCGGTGCCGGCGATGATCCTGTTCCTGACGGCCAGTTCGCTGCCGTTCTCGATCTGGATGATGAAGAACTTCATGGACGGCGTGCCGGTGAGCCTGGAGGAGGCCGCCTGGGTGGACGGCGCCGGCTGGGTGCGCTCGTTGCAGTCCATCGTGGGGCCGCTGATGGCGCCCGGCATCGCGGTCGTGGCCATCTTCGTGTTCGTGGGGCAGTGGGGCAACTTCTTCGCGCCGTTCGTGTTGCTGGACGCCCCGGAGAAGCAGCCCGCCGCCGTCACCATCTACACCTTCTTCTCGGAGTACGGGCAGGTGGCGTACGGGCAGCTGGCCGCCTTCTCCATCCTGTACACCGCCCCGGCGGTGATCCTCTACGTGGCGGTCAACAAGTACCTGGCCGGCTCGTTCAACTTCGCGGGCTCCGTCAAGGGCTGAGAAGGGCTCCTTCAAGAGCTGAGAAGTTCGTGCAGCGCCCCGGCGAACTCGGCCGGGGCGCGCAGGTAGCCGACGTGGTCGCCGGGCAGCGTCACCGCCCGCCTGCCGAGCAGGTCGGCCGTGGCCAGCGTGGCGCGGTGCATGAGCCGGCCCTCGCTGTCGGCCCCGTACGCCACCACCAGCGGGGCCTCCCGCAGCGCCGCCTGGTCGGGAACGTAGGCGCTGAACGGCCCCATCTCGTAGCGCAGGCTCGTCTCCAGGTTGCCCCCGATCCTGGCCAGCATCTCGCCGACCCACGGCGGCAGGCCCGGTTGCGGCTCGCCGGGCGGGGCGACGCCGGTCTGCTCGCCGACATGGGCCATCGCCGGCCCGGGGCCCTCGCGGTCGCAGATCTTCACCGCCTCCCGCGCCAGCCGCCGCCAGCGCCCGGCGTCGGGCAGCAGCTCGAAGGCGGGCGGCTCGTGCGCCACCAGCCGCCGCACCCTCTCCGGATGGCGGGCCAGCAGGTCGAGGCCGATCATCGCGCCGGAATGGGAGGCGAACACGTAGGCGGGCTCCGCCTCCAGCAGGCGCAGCGCGTCGTCGGCGTGCGTCTCGATCCGCTGCTCGGCAGCGGGCTCCGGCAGCGGGCTGCGGGACAGGCCGCGCCGGTCGTAGGTGATGACGGTGTAACGGTCGGACAGGACATCGGCCAGCGGGCCGGCCATCGCGGCGTCGGACGCGCCGCCGAGGATCACCAGGAGCACCGGTCCGGCGCCGCGCCGCTCGTGGTAGAGCCTGGCGCCGGGGACGTCGAGCATTCCAGAGTCCATGGTTTCCCCACCTTAGACGGTCGCGTGTGCCGGCTGGCGGATACGCGACAAGTCGGGTTCTGGCCACGCCGATCTCATGGACAGCGCTGATCAGGGTGGTTAGGAATTCGGTAGTCAGTCTTACCGATTCGTTTATGGAGGTCGTTCATGCCGCGTGGCTTAAGCCGGGTGCTGGCCCTGTCTCTGGCAGCCTCGCTGCTGTCGGTCCCCGGCGCGCATGCGTCCACAGATCCGCCCACGACGTTCGTACCCGCCGCGACGGGCGGCGACATCACCCTGATCACCGGTGACCAGGTCCAGGTGCGGGCCGTGGACGGTGAGCACAAGACGGTGTCGGTCACGCCGGCGCCCAGGGCCGACGGTTCCGTGCCGACGTTCCAGGTGCTGGAGTCCGAGCGTGGCGTGACGGTCATTCCCGATGACGTCGCCACCCTCGTACCCGATCGGCTGGACACCGAGTTGTTCAACGTGACGGCGCTGGCCGAGCAGGACTACGGCGACAACATCCCGCTGATCCTCACCTACCCCGGCGCCGTCCCGAAGGCCGCCATTCCCGCCGCCCGGCAGGTGCGCACGCTGGAGAGCATCGGCGGCGCGGGCGTGACGGTGGCCGAGTCCGACGCGGCCCAGTTCGGGGCGGAACTGACGAAGCTGGCCGCGCGGACCCGCGCGGCCGGGCCGCTGGCGGGCGTGTCGAAGATCTGGCTCGACCGCAAGGTACGTCCCGCGCTGGAGGACAGCGTGCCGCAGATCGGCGCGCCCGAGGCGTGGGCCGCCGGATACGACGGCACCGGCACCACCGTGGCCGTGCTCGACACCGGCGTGGACGCCACCCACCCCGACCTCGCGGGCAAGGTCGCCGACCAGCGCGACTTCACCGGCGAGAACGCCACCGGCGACCCGCACGGCCACGGCACCCACGTGGCGGGCACGATCGCCGGAGCGGGCACGGACGGCGGCAAGGGCGTCGCGCCGGGCGCGAAACTGCTGGGCGGCCGGGTGCTGGCGGCCGACGGCTACGGCCAGCTCTCCTGGATCATCGACGGGATGGAGTGGGCGGCCGGCGAGAAGCGCGCCGAGATCGTCAACATGAGCCTGGGCACCCAGGAGCCGGGCGGCCCGCTCACCGAGGCCGTCACCGGGCTCACCAAGCAGTACGGCACGCTGTTCGTGATCGCCGCGGGCAACGACGGCTGCGACTCGTGCGTCGGCTCTCCCGGCGACGCCCCCGAGGCGCTGACCGTCGGCGCGGTGGACAAGCAGGACAAGCTCGCCGACTTCTCCAGCAAGGGCCCGATCCTGGCCGACCAGGCCGTCAAGCCCGACGTCACCGCCCCGGGCGTGAACATCACCGCCGCCAAGCCGGGCGGCGGCGAGGTCGCGATGTCCGGCACCTCCATGGCCACCCCGCACGTCGCGGGCGCGGCGGCGCTGCTGCGCCAGGCCAGGCCGGGACTGTCCGGCGGCGAGCTGAAGTCGCTGCTCATGGCCACCGCCAAGCCCGGCCGGGACATCCCCGTGGACGCGCAGGGCGCGGGCAGGATCGACGTGGCCGCCGCCCTCAAGGACTCGGTGATCGCCTCGGCGGGCTCGCTCAACTTCGGCAGGCTGAAGCCGGGCGAGGAGAAGACCCTCACCATCGGCTACCGCAACCCGGGCCAGACGCCCGCCGAGCTGGAGCTGACCGGCGGCGCGGCGTTCACCGTCGAGCCGGCCAGGCTCACCGTGCCCGCTGGAGGCACCGCCGAGGCCAAGGTCACGATCAAGGCGGCCGAGCCGGGCACGGTACGCCAGGAGCTGACCGCCGCGGGCGTGCGCACGCTGCTGACCGCGAGCGTGGAGGAGAAGCGGGTCGAGCTCCGGGTACGCGGCATCGCCAGGGACGGCCGCCCCGGCCGCGGCGGCTTCACCGTGCTGAACCTGGACGAGGGCACCCTGGTCGGCCGCGTGCTGCCGGGCGACGCGGCCCTGCCCTGCACCGACGCCAAGTACGGCAAGGGCACCTGCCTGCTGGTCAAGCCGGGCACCTACTCCGTGCTCGGCCACATCTTCACCATGCCCGCCACGCAGGACAGCACCGCCACCGGCAAGCCGCTCAACGAGAGCCTCCTCGGCGACCCGGAGATGAAGATCACCGAGGACACCGAGGTCGTCCTGGACGCCCGCAAGGCCGTCGAGGTCAAGGTGAGCACCCCTGACCACGAGACCAAGCGGAACACCGGGGCCGCCGCCGCCCTCATGTGGTACCGGGCCGGCGAGCAGGGCACCGCGCTGCGCGGCGGCACCACGATCTCGCCCGGCGGGCAGGTCGAGGAGCGCCTGTTCGTGCAGCCGACCAGGAAGGTCACCAAGGGCACGTTCGTGGTCGGCACCCGCTGGCGGCTGAAGGCCCCCGACATCGCCTTCTCCACCCTCGGGCTGAAGCTGACCCCCGAGTACGTCGATCCGGTCCAGTTCAGCGACTTCTCCACCGAGTACCCGCGCCTGGACGGCACCCGCCTGCTCCTGGCCGTGGACGCCGGGCGGGGCAGCGCCGCGGAGATCAAGGCCCGCAATCTGCGCGGCAAACTCGCCGTCATCCGCCGCACCGACGGCGTGCCGGTCTCCACGCAGTCGAACGCCGCGGCTGCGGCGGGGGCGGCGATGGTCGCCGTCTACAGCGACCGGCCCGGCTCCGACGTCACCACCGGCGGCAACAAGGTCAAGCTGGCCGTCCCGACCGTGCGGCTGAGCCACGAGGAGGGGCTGAAGCTGGTGGAGCGGCTGCGCCGCCTGCCGGTGCCGATCGTGGCCAAGGGGATCACGGCCAGCCCGTACGTGTACGACCTGTTCCTGCGCGAGAAGGGCCGGGTCCGCGACTCGCTCGACTACGTGGTCCGCGCCAGGTCCCTGGCCAAGATCGAGACCGGCTACCACAGCCAGCTCACCGACGGCGTGACGGTCAACGAGGCCCGTTACGTCTTCGAGCCCTGGGACACCCTGTCGATCTCGACGAACCATCCCATGGCCAAGGCGCCGCGCACCCGTACCGACTATGTCACCCCCGACCCCGACCTGCGCTGGAGTGCCTCGGCGGTGACGCCGGAGCGGGCCTACAACAGCATGTGGCCGCACCCCGACACGCCGCGGGTGTCGGTGTCCGGGCCGGAGTTGCGGCCGTACGAGGCGGGGGAGCGGGTGGACCGCACAGTGTTCAAGCAGCCGCTGCTGCCCGGCGTCAACCCGCGCAACCCGGTCCGCCGGGAGGGCGACGAACTGCTGCTGTCGATGCAGGGCTTCGTGGACAGCCAGGGCAACTACGGCGAGGCCTACACCAGTATGTTCGAGCAGGGGCTGAAGACCGATTTCCGGCTCTACCAGGGGGACACGCTGCTGTGGCAGACGAACTACCGGCCGGCCGGGTCGGGGACGCTGGTGCCGGAGAAGAACGCGTACCGGATCGAGTACGACGTGGCCAACGAGGCGGGCTGGGCGAAGTTGTCCACCCGTACGCGGGGCGTGTGGACGTTCACCTCGGAGCGGGCGGCGGACACGACCGTGATCCCGCTGCTGGTGGCCTCGTTCGACGCGCCCGTGGACCTGAAGAACCAGGCCAGGTCGCGCAAGCTCGGCCTGACGCTGCGGCACCAGGAGGGGGCCGAGCAGAGCGCGATCAAGGACGTGTCGCTGGAGGTGTCCTACGACGACGGCGCCACCTGGCAGCCGGCCCGCCTGCGAGACAAGGGGAACGACAAGGGGAGCAGCGCCTATGAGGCGACGCTCGACCGCTCGCCCTCCGGGTTCGTCTCGCTCCGGCTCAACGCCTCCGACGTCCGGGGCAACACGCTGTCGCAGGAGGTGATCCGCGCCTACGCCACCCGCTGAATTACGCGCTGAATGACCGTGCCGGGCCGGCACGGTCATTCAGCGGCCGCGGGGTTCAGGCCAGGGACGGCTTCCTGTCCGGCTCGGGGGCGCGGGTGAGCATGCTCTGGGCGAGGCTCGCCTTGATCAGGGCCGCGCCGCGCACCACCGGGTACAGCGTCAGCGCGAACAGCACGCCGGCGAAGGTGTTGAAGCCCACGTACATCAGGGCGCTGTCGCCGAGGCCGAGCAGTTCGGGCAGGGTCTGGTTCACGCCCGGGATGGCGGCCAGGATCCAGCCGTACAGGGGGAAGGTCAGACCGGCGATCGCGCCCGCCCACCACACGAGGGTGACCACGGCGGCGGCCAGCGAGAACGGGAAGGCGATGATGCCGTACATCATGTCCATCACGGCCTGCCCGCTGGCCAGCGGGTTCATCATGCGGCGGAACCAGCCCGCGTCGGCGGGGGCGGACCGGTAGACCGGGCGGCCGACCGGGCGGTCGAGCACGTCGGGGAGTGCGACCCGCTCGAAGTCGGCCATGCCCCGCGCCGCGGCCGCGGTTCCGGCCAGGATGGGCAGGCCGATGAACGCCACCGCGCCGCCCACTCCGGCCGAGACCCCGGCCACGACGACCGCGAAGTGCGACAGGGCGATGGGGAAGCCGAGCAGGGTGTACTGCGTGTCGATCCTGAGGCGGTGCCGGAGGGAGGTCATGGGGAAGATGCTACGGAGCGGGGCCATGATGATCGACCCTGCTCACGGTCCCATCGATGGTAGGGCCAGCCCTACCTGAATCCGCGCTCGTTACGGTCGTGGCGGAAGGCGTCCAGCCGGTCGAAGTCCAGCTCGTACGCCGAGACGGGCGCGTCGGGCGGGCCGGTGAAGAATCCGGTGTGCGTCGTCGGGCACGGGTTGGCGAATCCGGTGACCCCGGCGCACGGGTGGCCCTGGTAGGTGCTCTCGTGGTGCCAGTCGCTGACCGCCACGTAGGTCATGAACTCGTACGCCCGCGCCACGCTCATGTGCTGCCACAACTGGCGGGCCGGGGCGGGGCCGTCCCAGCGGGTGACCGACATGGCGGGCACCAGGACCGCGTCGAAGCCGTCGTGCGCGGCCAGGCTGGCGGAATACCACAGGTCGGCGCAGAGCAGCACGTGCAGGCGGCGTCCCGCCAGCTCGAAACCGGCGCTCGGGCTGCCCGGCCGCACGCCGGAACGCAGCTCCATGTCGTACGGGTGCACCTTGTCGTACTCCAGCAGGAGTTCGCCCCGCCGGTCGAACACCGCTCCCCGGTTCACCTGGCCGTCGTAGTGCGAGCCGCCGACGACCGCCAGCCCGCAGCCCTTGGCCAGGTCGCGGACCCTGGCCAGGTAGTCGGGGCGCGGCAGGTGGGAGCCGGCCAGCTCGGGCAGCAGCATGACGTCCCCTGTGGTGGAGCCGATCAGCTTCTCGATGGCGTCGAAGTTGGCATGGCCGTCGGGCGACCAGTGCGGGGGCTGAACCAGGAGGATCTTCACATCTCCACTGTGCCTTGCCGGACCGTCAGGCGGCGCGCCCCGGGATCGCGGCGAGCAGTTCCCGGGTGTAGCCGTCGCGCGGATGGTCGAAGATGTCCTGCGCCGTGCCGCTCTCCACGATCCGGCCGCCGCGCATGACGTGCACCGTGTGGGAGATCATCCGTACCACGGCCAGGTCATGGCTGATGAACAGGTAGCTGAGCCCCAGCTCGCGCTGCAGGTCGGCGAGCAGCTCCAGGATCTGCGCCTGCACCAGCACGTCCAGCGCCGAGACGGCCTCATCCAGCACGACCAGCTCCGGCGAGAGCGCCAGGGCGCGGGCGATGGCCACCCGCTGCCGCTGGCCGCCGGACAGCTCGTGCGGCAGCCGCCCGGCCATCGACGCCGGCAACGACACCTTCTCCAGCAGCTCGGCCGCCGTCCGCCTGCGCTCGGCCGCGGTGCCGACGCCGTGCACGCGCAGCGGCTCGGTGATCGACTTCTCCACCGTGTAGCGGGGGTTCAGCGAGGCGTACGGGTTCTGGAAGACCGGCTGCACCCGCCTGCGGAAGGCGAACAACTCCCGCCTGCCCAGCGCGGTCAGGTCGGTGCCGTCGAAGCGGATGCCGCCCGCGGTGGGCTCCTCCAGGCCGAGCAGCAGGTTCGCGGTGGTCGACTTGCCCGAGCCCGACTCGCCCACGATGGAGACGGTACGGCCGCGCGGGATGGCGAACGAGACCCCGTCCACCGCCGTGAACTCCTCACCCGTGCCCCTGATCGGGAACACCTTGCGCAACTCCTCCACCACGACCAGCTCGGGGGAGTCGCCGGAGTCGCGGGGCGGCTCGCTCACGCGTACCGACGACAGGCTCGGCACCGCGCCGAGCAGCCGCCTGGTGTAGTCGTGGCCGGGCTCGCCCAGGATGTCCGCCGCCGGGCCGGTCTCGACGATCTCGCCCTGGTACATGACGGCCACCACGTCGGCCCGCTCGGCCGCCAGCGCCAGGTCGTGCGTGATCAGGAAGACGGCCGTGCCCATCTCGGCGGTGAGCTGTTCGAGCTGGTCGAGGATGCGCCGCTGCACGGTCACGTCCAGGGCGGAGGTCGGCTCGTCGGCGATGAGCAGCCTGGGCCGGCAGGCCAGCCCCATGGCGATCAGCGCGCGCTGCCGCATGCCGCCGGAGAACTCGTGCGGGTACTGCCCGATCCGCCGCTCCGGCTCCGGGATGCCCACCAGGTCCAGCAGTTCGACCACGCGGGCGCGCGCCGCCCTGCCCGTGGCCACCCCGTGCACCTGCAGCGCCTCGGCGATCTGGTCGCCGATGCGCATGAGCGGGTTGAGGTTCGACATCGGGTCCTGCGGCACCAGACCGATGCCCGCGCCACGGATCGCGGTCATCTCGCGCTCGCTCGCCGTGGCCAGGTCGCGGCCCTCGAACAGGACCTGCCCGCCGGTGATCCGGCCGCCCTCGGGCAGCAGCCGGTTGACCGCCGCCGCCGTGGTCGACTTGCCGGAACCGGACTCGCCGACCACGGCGACCGTCTGGCCGGGCAGGATCTCCATCGAGACGTTCCTGACGACGGTGACCTCCCGCTTGCGGGCGCGGAAGGCGACCGAGAGGTCGCGGATCTGCAGGAGCGGGGTCGTCATGAGGTCCTCGATCCTCGTGCGGTCTCCCGCAGCAGGTCGTTCCAGAGGTCGTCGGTGGCCATCGGCGTGCCCTCCACCACCAGGCGGTTGCTGGCCAGGGCGAACGCCGCGTCGCGGCCCGGCACGAAGCCGACCGCGCAGCCCACGTAGCCGGGGTGGCCGAGCACGGTGACGGTCTCGCCGGGCAGTTCCAGCGCGTACCGGCGGAAACCGAGCGCCTGCTCGGGATCGGGGCCGGGGGTGAGGAACTCCCGGACGACCTCCGGCCGCCACAGGTGGTCGTACTCCTCGTACCTGGACAACGCCTGGCCGTAGCGCAGCAGGTCGGGCACGGTGGAGAACAGGCCCGCGTGCCCCGAGACGCCGCCGAGCGCGTGGTGGGCGTTGCCGTCGGCGACCTGCCCGAGCACCGGCCCGGTCCGCCAGCCGGCGAAGTCGGCGCTGCGGTAGGGCACCGGGTAGGGGCGGCCGGTGTCCAGCATGGTCATCTCGACCCGGTCGTCCAGCGCGCTCATGGCCGCCTCGGAGCCGGCAGGACCCGCGTAGGTGGTCGAGGTGAGCCCGAGCGGGCGGGTGACCAGCTCGGCCAGCGCCCGGTCCAGGCGCAGGCCCGTGACCTCCGCCACGATCCTGCCCAGCAGGATGAAGCCGAGGTCGGAGTAGTGGCGGGCGCGGCCGGGACGGTAGCGCGGCGGCGGCAGCACCGGCTGGATGTACAGCGGCCACCACTCCCACAGGCCGCCGCGGTGCAGCAGCAGGTCCCGCACGGTGATCGCCTCATACGACTTCGGCAGGTACGTGCTCAGCGGCGCGTCCAGGTCCACCAGCCGCTCCGACACCAGGCGGATGAGCATCGTGGTGGTGGCGACGACCTTGGTCACCGAGGCCAGGTCGTGGTAGGTGTCCATGGTCATGGGCGCCACGCCGACCCGCTCGCCCTCCTCCCAGCGCACGACGCGATGGCCGGTGCACTCGGTGAACTCGGCCCACGGGGTGCGCGCCGCCATGATGACGCCCGCCGGTGTCCGCGCGCCGCCCTCCGCGCCGTCGTCGGTCGGCGCGCCCTCGCCGGGCCCTGCCGGTTCCGGGGGCCTCATCGGGTCAGGACCAGGGATCGGGGTGGCACGGCGACCGGTTCCGGCAGCGTCAGCGGTCCGGCGCCAGGGGTCAGGGTGCCGAGGATGCGGGCGCTCGCGGCACCCGTGCCACCGGGGACGGTGCCCGGCAGGCCGTGCGCGGTCAGCCAGCCGATCAGCGCGAACGCGATCGCCTCCTTGTCGTCGGCCGGCGCGCCGAAGTCGTCGGACGGGCCCACCGCCACGCCGGGCAGCGCCGCCCGCAGGCCGTCCATGATGACCGGGTTGCGGCAGCCGCCGCCCGACACGACCAGCGCGCCGACCTCGGCGGCCCGTACGTCGGCGGCGACCGTCCGCACGGTCAGCTCGGTGAGCGTGGCCACGAGGTCGGCGTCCCCGATCAGCTCGGTGAGCGTGGCCACGGGGTCGGCGTTCCCGATCAGCTCCGTGGCCAGGTCGCCGATCGCCTCTACGGTCAGGTCGCCGGTCGTGAGGCGGAGGCCCGCCCTGTCCAGGGCGGAGGTCACGTAGCCGGGGTGGAACAGCTCCTTGCCGGTGCTCTTCGGGGCCGCCAGCCGGTAGTACGGCTCGTCCAGCAGCACCTCCAGCAGCCCGTCGTGCACCCGCCCCGAGGCGGCGATCCGCCCGTCCTCGTCGAAGCCGCGCGCGTTCAGCCCTCTGTCGGCCACCACGGCGTCGATCAGCGCGTTGGCCGGTCCGATGTCGTAGGCGTACAGGGAGTCCCCGCGCACCACCGTCATGTTCGCGATGCCGCCCAGGTTGAGCGCCCCCGCGCCGCCCTCGTGCGCCCCGAGCAGCAGCCCGTCCAGCACCGAGACGAGCGGGGCCCCGTGCCCGCCCGCCGTGATGTCCCTGATCCGCACGTCCGACAACACCGGCGCGCCCGTGGACTCGGCGATCCACGCGGGCTGGCCGATCTGCAGGGTGCCGAGCGCGTGCGCGCCCTCCACCCAGTGGTAGACGGTCTGACCGTGCGAGACGATCAGGTCGACCGGCCCGTCCGCCGCGACCGCCGCCTGAGCGGCGGCGGCGAAGCTCTGGCCGATGAGCGTGTCGAGCACGCACACCTCGGCCAGCGTGGTCCGCGCCGGCGGCAACACCGCGACCAGCCGCTCACGCAGCTCCGGCGGGTAGGGCGTGCTCGCCGTGTGCCGGACCCGCCCTTCGAGCACGCTCCCGACCTGCTCGAAGTCCACCACCGCCACGTCGATGCCGTCGTGCGAGGTGCCGGAGATCATGCCAAGAACCCTCATACCGTCTCTTCCGTGAGTTCTCCGAGCGCCGAACGCAGCCGCCCGCCGGCCTCGGCCAGCCGCGCCGCCGCGTCCTGCGGCGACAGACCGAAGTGCGAGGCCACGACCGCCTGCTTGACGTTGAAGCCGTTGGCGTCCAGCGCGTCCAGCGCCTCCTCGCGCCCGGCCCCGGTGATCGTCCGCACCATGCCCACGGCCCGCTCGCGCAGCTTGCCGTTGCTGGCCTTCACATCGACCATCAGGTTCCCGTAGGTCTTGCCGAGCCGCACCATCACGATCGTGGAGAACATGTTCAGCACGAGCTTCTGCGCCGTGCCCGCCTTGAGCCTGGTCGAGCCGCTGATCACCTCGGGCCCGACGAGCACCTCGACGGCGTGCTCGGCCGCCCCGCTCAGCGGCGCGCCCGCGTTGCACGACAGCCCCACGGTCAGCGCGCCCAGCGAGCGCGCCCGCCGCACCGCGGCCAGCACGTACGGCGTCCGCCCGCTGGAGGCGATGCCCACCACGGTGTCCAGCGGCCCGATCCCGGCACTCTCCATGGCCTCGATCCCGGCCGCCTCGTCGTCCTCGGCCCCCTCGCACGGCGACACGATCGCGCTCTCGCCGCCCGCGATGATCCCGAAGACCTGGCCCGGCGGCGTGGAGAAGGTCGGCGGGCACTCGGAGGCGTCCAGCACGCCCAGCCGGCCGGGGGTGCCCGCGCCCACGTACACGAGCCGGCCGCCGGCCCGCATGCGCGGCACCGCGGCCTCGATCGCCGCGGTGATGCCGGGCAGCGCCGCGGCCACGGCGGCGGGCACGCTCGCGTCCGCCGCGTTCATGGTCGCGGCCAGGTCGCCCACGCTCATCGTGTCGATGCCGGCGAAGCGCGGATCGGCCGACTCGGTCGCCAGTTCTGAGAGATTCACCGCTTCCCCCGATTCTTAGGGTCGAGAACGTCACGCAGCCCGTCGCCGAGCAGGTTCAATCCCACCACCAGCAGCACCACGACCACGCCCGGCGCGATGAGCGTCCACGGCGCGATGAACACGAGGCTGCGCGCCTCGAAGATCATCGAGCCGAGTGACGGCGCGGGCGGCGGGGTGCCCAGGCCGAGGAAGCTCAGCGACGCCTCGGTCAGCACGGCCCACGACAGCGACAGCGCCACCTGGACGACGATGATGGAGGTGATGTTGGGCAGCACGTGCCTGAACATGATCTGCCAGCGGCTCTGGCCGGTGGAGACGGCCGCCTTCACGTACTCGATCTCCCTGAGCGAGAGCACGGGCCCGCGGGTGACGCGGATGAAGATCGGCACGTACACGACGGCGATGGCCACGGCGATCGTGAACCAGTTGCGGTTCAGCACCGAGGCCAGCGAGAGCGCCAGCAGCAGCGGCGGGAAGGCGAACAACACGTTCGTCACGCCGCCGATCGCGCCGTCGGCGAAGCCCCGGTAGAAGCCGGACACCAGCCCGCCCAGCGTGCCCACCACGGTCGCGAACGCCACCGCGACGACCGCGATCAGCGCCGAGTTGCCGACGCCCGCCGCCACCCGGGAGAAGACGTCCCGCCCGAACTGGTCGGTGCCGAACAGGTGCTCGCCCGACGGCCCGAGGAAGCGCGACGGCGGATGTTGCGCGACCGGGTCGTACGGCAGCAGCCCCAGGTACGACAGCACCGCCACCACGGCCAGCAGCACCAGGATCACGATGCCCGCGATCCCGGCCGGACTGCGCCTCATGACGCCCTCACCCTCGGGTCGATCACCCGGTACAGCAGGTCGGTCAGCAGGTTGACCAGCACGAACGCCAGCGCGATGACCAGCACCGTGCTCTGCACGACCGCGTACTCCTTCTGCTGGATGCCCAGCAGCACCTGCCGCCCGATGCCCGGCACGGAGAAGATCTGCTCCACCACGACCGCCCCGCCCAGCAGGTAGCCGAACTGCAGCCCGGTCATGGTCACGATCGGCACGAGCGCGTTGCCCAGCACGTGCCTGATCTGCAGCCGCCGCTCCGGCACGCCCTTGGCGCGGGCGGTGCGCACGAAGTCGTCCGAGCGCACCTCCAGCACCGCCGTACGGGTGGTGCGCAGGATCGGCGCGGCGATGCCGAAGCCGAGCACCAGCGCGGGCAGGAACATCTGCTGCAGGTTGAGCAGCGGGTCCTGCCACAGGGTGGCGAAGCCCTGCCCGTTGGGGTTGAACCCGAACGACGCCGCGAAGATCGACAGCAGCGTCGTGGCCAGCAGGAACGCCGGGATCGACAACCCGGCCAGGCTCACGGCCTGGCCGGCGACGTCGCGGGCGGAGTTCGTCCTGGAGGCCGCCAGCATGCCGAGCGGCACCCCGATCAGCAGGGCCAGCACGATCGAGAACACCGCCAGCTCGAACGTCACCGGCAGCGAGCTCATGGTCAGCTCCAGCACGCTCTGCTGCGAGCGGGCCGAGTAGCCGAAGTTCCCGGTGAACATGTTGCCCAGCCACGAGAAGAACTGCGTGATCAGCGACTGGTCCAGGCCGTAGTACTGCTCAAGGGCCTGCCGCTGGGCGGGGGTGAGCGCGGCGGCCTCGGTGCCGAGGCCCGCCGTGATCTGGTCGCCCGGGATCGCGCGCAGCATGACGAAGACGAACACCGCCACCCCGAACAGGGTGGCGAGCGTCTCGGCGACCCGCCGCAGGATCCGGTTGCGCGCGAACATCAGGAGACGGAGGTGGTACGCAGGTACTGCAGCGAACCGCTGGCCATCGGCACGAACCCGGACACCTGAGCCGTCGTGGCGGTGTAGGTGTAGCCGGCGAACAACCAGATCCAGGCCGCGTTGTCCTCCAGCTCGGCCGCCACCTTGTCGTAGATCGCCTTGCGCTCGGCCTGGTCGGTGGTGGCCTTGCCCTGCGCGAACAAGTCGTCGAGGGCGGGGGAGCTGTAGCCGGCGACCTTGTTCAGGTTGCCCTTGCTGGTGAAGTAGCGGCCGTAGGAGCCGTCGGGGTCGGGCCGCCCGCCGTTCAGCGCCACGGCCGCGTCGAAGTCGGCCGCCACCCAGCGGTCCACGAACGCGCCCGACTCCAGCACCTCCAGCTCCAGGTTGATCTTCGCCTCGGCGAGCTGGGCCTTGAGGTTCTGCGCCTCGTTGACGGAGGTGGCGTACTCGCCCTGCGAGACGATGGTCTTGACCGTCAGGCCGCCGGGCTTGCCCGCCTTGCCGAGGTACTCGGCGGCCTTGGCCAGGTCGCGGCCGGGGCAGGGGCGCTTGTTCGGGTCCGACTTGAAGGCCGGTGCGGTGATCGGGCCGGTCACCTCGCCCTCGCCGAGCGCGGCGGTGTCGAGCACCTGCTTGCGGTCGATCGCGCACTGGATGGCCAGGCGCACGTTGACGTCCTTGAGGTCGCCGTGCTGCGCGTTGAGCTGGAGCGCGTGGTAGTTGAGTTGCGGCGTCTTGGCGACGGTGATCGTGCCGCCGGCCCCGGCGGTCTGCGCGACGAGCGGGTCGTTGAAGACCGCGAGCTGCACGTTGCCCGACTGCATCGCCGAGACGATGGACGACTCGTCGGGGATCACCCGGAACTCGACCGTGGCGGCCTTCGCCTTCTCACCGCCCCAGTACTTGTCGTTCCTGGTCAGCGCGATGGACTGGCTGGGCACCCGCTTGCCGAGCGTGAACGGCCCGGTGCCGTTGGGCGTGGCGTTGAGTTTCTCCTCGGTGTCGCCGGAGGAGAGCATGGCCAGGTTGACCGAGGCCAGGTTGGCCGGCAGCGCGGCGTCCGGGCCGGTCAGCTCCAGCACCAGCGTGTTCGCGTCGGGGGCCTCGACCGACTTGACCGACGCCAGCGACGCCGCGGCCACGGCGGCCGTCTTCTCGTCCCTGAGCTTGTCGAGGGAGTCCTTGGCGTCCTTGGAGTCGAACGCGCTGCCGTCGGCGAAGGTCACGCCCTGCCGGAGCTTGAAGGTGAGCTTCCTGCCGTCGTCGGCGGCCTGCCAGGACTCGGCCAGGCCGGGGACCACGTTCAGGTCCTTGTCGAACTCGGTGAGCGTGCCGTACAGGTTCTGCAGCACGTTGACGGCCGTGAACTGGGTGGCCTTCCAGGGGAAGAGCGTGTCGGGGTCGGAGGTCACGCCGACCACGAGCGTGCCGCCTTGGCCGCCGCCCTGGCCAGCGGGCGCAGAGGAGGCCGGGCCGGAGGAGGACGAACAGGCGGTGAGGGCGATGGACAACGCGGCGGCGAGGCCGGCCGCGGAGAAGGCGCCACGTCGCATGTGGTCTCCTCGGGGCAGTAGGTCATAAAATTACGCAGACCCTACCACTGGGGTACATATTTTCCTTCTTCGGGATGGGTGCGAACGATGCGCGAGGATGCCGAGACGTTGCTGATCCGCCTGCGTGCGGCCATGCCCGCGCTGCGGCCGTCGGAACGGCGGATCGCCGAGGAGTTCGCCGCAGACCCCGCGGGCGCGGCCAATCTGTCCATCGCCGAACTGGCCGCGCGCTGCCGGACCTCGACCACCTCGGTGGTGCGCTTCTACCAGCGCATGGGCTACGCCCACTTCAAGGATTTCCGCATCGACCTGACCAGGGCGGTGGCCAGGGAGGAGCTGGCGACCTCCAGCCTGCCCGAGGTCTCCGGCGACATCGACAGGCACGACAGCCTGGAGGGCATCGTCTCCAAGGTGGCGATGAACGAGACGTTGTCCATCGCCGACACCGCCCGCTCGCTGGACATGCGGGCCCTGGGCGAGGCGGTGGCGCTGCTGCTGGCCGCCCGCAGGATCGACAGCTTCGGCGTGGGGGCCAGCGCCCTGGTGGGCCTGGACCTGCAGCAGAAGTTGTCGCGCATCGGCCGCACCGCGCTCAACTGGCACGACTCGCACGCGGCCTGGACCAGCGCGGCCACGTTCGATTCCGGGTGCGTGGCGGTGGCCGTCTCGCACACCGGGGCCACCGTGGACACCGTCGAGTTCCTCGCCATCGCCCGCAAGTCCGGGGCCGCGACGGTCGCCATCACGAACTTCCGCGACTCGCCGCTGGCCCGCGCGGCCGACGTGACGCTCACGACGGCCGCGCGGGAGACCCGGTTCCGCTCGGGCGCGCTCGGCAGCCGCATCGCCCAGCTGATGGTGGTGGACTGCCTGTTCACCGGGGTCGCGCAGGCCTCCTACGAGGAGTCGATGCAGGCCCTGCGCAACACCTACGCGGTGGTGCACGACCGGCAGGTCAAGCGTGCCTAGCCCGGCGCCCGTACGCACGGCTCCGTGTCTTCCCCGCACGCATGATCTGTACTTCAGGTGACAGTTCACAGGTCTGATTCACCTGCGGTTCACTGGCCACCCCTACCTTGTAGCCCCATGAGCTGGAGGTACCGGGCCAACGCGACACTCGAAGGCCTGACGGGATACACACTGACGCGCAAGCTGGGCAAGCAGCCGCCGAAGCCGCCGCCCCCGCCCAAGGTGCCGCTGGAGTTGCAGCGGCTGCCGGACGACGCGGTCAGGCCGCCCATCGATCCCGCGCACGACCGGTTGTTGCGCGAGCCCGTCTTCCTGCTGTCGTCGGTACGGTCCGGCTCCACGCTGCTGCGCGTGATGCTCAACAGCCACTCCCAGATCCACTCGCCGATCGAGACGCACTTCAGGCGGGTGAGCGTGGGTCTGGGCACCGACCCCGTACGCCAGGCCATGGGCCTGCTCGGCCACACCCACAGCGACATCGAGCACCTCGTCTGGGACCGTCTGCTGCACCGCGAGCTGATCCGCAGCGGCAAGCCGATCATGGCCGAGAAGACGCCCAGCAACGTCTTCGCCTGGCGGCGCCTGGCGACCTGCTGGCCGGACGCGCGCTTCATCTTCCTGCTGCGCCACCCCATGTCGATCGTGCAGTCCTGGCACGAGGCCGACCCGGTCAAGCGGCCCATGACCGAGGCCGTGCCCCGCACGCTGGCCTACATGACCTACCTGGAGGAGGCCCGCACCCACCTGGAGGGCCTGACGCTGCGCTACGAGGAACTCGTCGCCGACCCCGAGGCCCAGTTGCGCAGGCTCTGCCTGTTCCTGGGCGTCGAGTTCGAGCCCGTGATGCTGGAGTACGGCAAGAAGGACCACGGCGGCTTCGTCAAGGGCATCGGCGACTGGCGGGACAAGATCCGCACCGGCACGGTCGTCGCCGGCCGCCCGCTGCCCTCACCCGAGCAGATCCCCACCGAGCTGCACGAGATCTGCAGGACATGGGACTATCTCCAGTGACACGGTTGCGGGGCTGTGACAGAGTTCGCTTTCGATTTGCCCGCCATTCGCCCGCGTCTCCGATATGTTGCCCTTCGTGATCAACGGGCCCTCGCGCCGTGCTCTATTTGCCGGTACCCTCGCCGGCCTCGCCATGCCTACGGCAGTGTCCGCGACACTGCCCGCGCGTGCCGGGGCCACCGTCCGCCGTGGCAGCCTGCCCACGCGGCCGAACATCCTGCTCATCCTGGCCGACGACCTGGGATGGGGGGAGATCGGCAGCAACGGGCAGCGCCTGATCAGCACTCCGAACCTGGACCGGCTGGCGGCCGAGGGCGTGCAGTTCAAGACCGCGTACTCGGGGGCGCCGCTCTGCGCGCCCGCGCGCTGCGCGCTGCTCACCGGCCTGCACGCCGGGCACGGCACCGTGCGCGACAACCCGGAGGGCGGGCCGCAACTCGCGCTCACCGAGGCGGACGTGACCTTCGCCGAGGTCCTGCAGCTGTCCGGCTACCGGACCGCCTGCATCGGCAAGTGGGGCTTCGGCCCCGAGGTCGCCGACAACGTCTCGCACCCGAACGCGCGCGGCTTCGACGAGTTCTTCGGCTATATCGGCCACCGGCACGCCCACCAGTACTTTCCCAAGTACCTGTGGCACAACGGGCAGAAGGTGCAGCTCGACGGCAGCTCGTACGCGCCGCACCTGTTCAGGGAGCGGGCGGTCGAGTTCATCAACGCCGACAGCGACAAGCCGTTCCTGCTGTACTACGCCAGCATCCTGCCGCACTCTCCCAGCGTCGTCCCCGGCAACGACGCGGGCAAGTACGAGGACAAGCCCTGGAGCGGTCCGAACCGCCGCCACGCCGCCCAGGTGGCCAGGCTCGACACCGACGTCGCCGCGCTCATCAGGGCGCTGCGCGACGCGGACGTGGACAAGGACACCCTCGTGCTGTTCACCAGCGACAACGGGCCGCACAGGGAGAAGGGCGTGACGCCCTGGCTGTTCGACTCCAACGGGCCCTTGCGGGCCGACAAGCGCGACGTCTACGAGGGCGGCATCCGCGTCCCGATGATCGCCTGGTCGCCCGGCCTGCGGCCCAGGGTGGAGCGGCAGCCGGTGGCGTTCTGGGACATCCTGCCGACGTTCGCGGACCTGGCGGAGGTGCCGGTGCCGGCCAACCTCGACGGCCTGTCCTTCCGCGGCCTGCTCACCGGTGACGGCGCGCCCAAGCACAAGCACCTGGTGTGGAACCGGCCACGCAAGGCCCAGGCCATTCGCCGCGGCCGGTGGAAGGTCGTCAGGTTCTCGCCGAACATCGAAGGGGCGGGGCCCGAGGGCCGGGTCGAGCTGTACGACCTGACCGACGACCCCGGTGAGAGCCGCGATGAGGCGGCCAAGAGGCCCGAGCTGGCCCAGGAGTTGCTGGACCTGCTCGACAGCTCGATCGGGCCCGACCCGCGCAACCCGTACGGGCTGCGGACCGAGCTGACCGGGGACCAGATCGTGGTGAGCCTGCACAACGGCTCCTCCGTGCCCTGGCGTCAGGTCCGGCTCGGCCTTGACGGCCGGCGGCGGGCGCGGGCGGCCACGGTGCCGCGCGTGGACCCGGGCATGGCCGTCTCGGTCGGCTTCCCGGTGCCGTCGTCCGGCGGGGTCACGGCGCGGGCCGAGTTCAAGGCGGACGGCAGGTCGCACGTCTTCCGCCGGGCGCATCGCGGGAGCACCGCGATCTCGCGGGAGGCGCTGAGCAACTGACCGGTCCGCACGCCGCCTGGTTGCCCCCGGGAACCAGGCGGCGTGCTCGCGTCTCCAGCCTCACCAGACCCTGTTTCACCCGCGTTAACACCAGTCCTCAGGGAAGCGTCACTTGGACGGGACTACACCCTGATGACAAACTGTGATGACATAGCTACGGAAAGTTGGCAGTCTGGTAGACGGGACTTTCCGGTGAAGAGGGGGAAACAGATGGATCTGGTGACCCGTGCCGAGTGGCACGCCAAGAAGCCGACCGCCGCGTACGTCAAGCTCTCGTCCACCAAGGGCGTGAAGATCCACTACACGGGCGGGAAGGTGCCCGCGGACCTCGCCGAGGACGGCAACCACGACCGCTGCGTCGACCTGGTCCGGGACATCCAGCGCATGCACATGTCAGGGGGCCGCGGCGAGCGGTACATCGACCTCGGCTACAGCATGGTGTGCTGCCCCCACGGCAACACGTTCATGGGCCGCGGCCCGAACCACCTGCCGGCCGCCAACGGCGCGGGCCTCAACTCCGGCCACTACGCGGTCCTCGCCCTGGTCGGCAGCTCGGGCCTGACCGAGCCCAACGACAAGATGCTCAACGCCCTGGTCGACGCCATCGAATACCTGCGCGAGCACGGCGACGCGGGCCGCGAGGTCAAAGGACACCGCGACGGCTACGACACCTCGTGCCCCGGCGACCCGCTCTACCGCTGGGTCAAGGCCGGGGCCGAGCGTCCCTAGCCCGGGGTCCTCAGGCGAGGCGGCCGACGTGCGCCAGGGCCTGCTTCAGCAGCACGCCCTGGCCGCCCGCCATCTCCTGCTGCACCAGCGGCGAGGACGCCTCCTCCGGGGTGAACCACACCAGGTCCAGCGCGTCCTGCCGGGGCCGGCAGTCACCGGCGACCGGCACGATGTAGGCCAGCGAGACCGCGTGCTGGCGCGGGTCGTGGTAGGGCGTGACACCGGGCGTGGGGAAGTACTCGGCGACGGTGAACGGCTGCGGGGAGACGGGGATGCGGGGGAGCGCCACCGCGCCGAGGTCCTTCTCCAGGTGGCGCATGAGCGCGTCGCGGATCCGCTCGTGGTGCAGCACCCGTCCCGAGACCAGCGCCCTGCTGACCGCGCCGTCAGGCGAGATGCGCAGCAACAGCCCGACGTGGGTGACCACGCCGGTCTCATCGACGCGCACCGGCACCGCGTCGATGTAGAGGATCGGCATGCGGCCCCGCACCGATTCCAGTTCTTCCGGTGCGAGCCAAGCAGGCGTGGTTTCGGTCTTTTCGGTCATGCTGCTGATCGTACGGCCCAGGGGCTCACGGGCGTACCTGAGTCCGGTCAACCGGGTTTCGCCCCGCCACCCAGGCCGCCGTGCAGATGAACAGCACGATGGCGAGGAAGGGCAGATAGTCGATGATCTTCGGCTTCATGTCAGGTCACGCTCCGCTCTCTCTTTCGCCAGCCGCCTGCGTTGCGGCTGCACGGTGTACCGGGGATCGTTCGCCGACTCCATGCCGGCCTGGAAGATCCCGAACCTGGTGCACGCCGACCCGGCCAGCAGGGCCGCGCCCGCCGCCATGGCCGCGATCCTGCTGCGCCGGCCGGCGGTGATCCCCGCCACCGCGCCGGCCAGGGCCAGCACCTCGCCGAAGCGCAGCAGCTTGTTGCGCTTGAGCGGCTCGGCCAGCGCGCCCAGCCGGCGCTCCATCCGGGCGGCGGCCGCGCACTCCACGGCCGCGCCCAGCAGCGCGGCCCGCCGGGCCGGCGCCGCCTCCGACAGCGGCGCGGCCAGCATGCCGAGCCCGCCCGCCGCTGCCGCCGACGAACCGGCGAACAGGAACGGCATCTCGCGGAAGCCCTCGTGCCAGGCCGGCACGGCGGTGTCGCAGATCAGCGCTGCCGTGTACGTCGCCACCGCAGTCCCGCTCACCCCGGCCCCCACGGTCGCGGCCCGGCCAAGCCCCGGGAACAGCCCGCTGACGTCGGTGGCCGCGGCGGCGCCGGCCTGCGGCCCGTACGCGCTCAGGATCCACGTGCCGACGCTCATCGGCGAGGTGACCTTGAACACCCGCAACATGTTGAGGAACCGGGACGGGCGGCCCAGGTCGTGGATCAGCGCGTACAACGAGCCGCCCAGCGCGCACATCGCGCCGACCTTGCTCACCCGGGCCAGGCGGGGCCTGCCGGTCAGCTCGGCGGCGGCGGCCAGCGTGGACGACGCGCCCGCCAGGCCGCCCAGGAACAGGTAACCGGCGATGTCGTGCGCCTGCCACGGCGGCTCGTTGAGCACCGGGCGCCCGTAGTAGGAGTCGAAGTCCGCCTTGGGCACCATCAGCCGTTCGCGCCTGCGGCCCGCCGAGCCCGGCGTGGCCTCCCGCTCGCCGCGCAACCCGGCCGAGCCGTCCATGCGCACATCGGTCTGACTCGCCGGTTCAGTGATCATTTGCGTCCCCCGTACCACGCGGTGGCGGCCACTCCGGCGAGCAGGGCGAGGGCCGCGACCCCCACGTGCCGCCACATCGACGGCAGGTCCCTGGTGGTCACCACCGGATCGGGCGGCAGGCCGTACACCTCGGGCTCGTCCAGCAGCAGGAACATCGCGCCGGTCCCGCCCACGCCGTCGTTCGGGTCGTGGCCGTACAGGCGGGCGGAGGTCGTCCCGGCCGCGTGCACCTGATCGAGGCGGCGCTCGGCCCGCTCCCGCAACTCATCCAGGTCGCCGAACTGGATGGAGTCCGTCGGGCACGTCTTGGCGCAGGCCGGCTCCTCCCCGGCGCCCAGCCGGTCGTAACACATCGTGCACTTGGCCGCCAGGCCGCTCTCCTCCCGCTTGCCGATCACCCCGAACGGGCAGGCGGGCACGCAGTAGCCGCAACCGTTGCAGATGTCCTCCTGCACCACGACCGTGCCGAACTCGGTGCGGAACAACGACCCCGTCGGGCACACGTCCAGGCAGGCCGCGTGCGTGCAGTGCTTGCACACGTCGGAGGCCATCAGCCAGCGGAAGTCCATGTCGCCGACGCCGGACTCCTGGTGCCCGAGGGGCTTGCGCTGCTCGACGAACGCCACGTGCCGCCAGGTGTCGGCGCTGAGCCCTACGGTGTTGTCGTAGGACCAGCCGGTGAAGTCCAGGCCGTCGTCGGGGACGTGGTTCCACTCCTTGCACGCCACCTCGCACGCCTTGCAGCCGATGCAGATGCTGGTGTCGGTGAAGAAGCCCACCCTGCGGCTCTGGTCGAGCTGTTCCTCCAGGTCGAAGGCCACGGCTCACGCCTCCATTCCGGTGCTCGCGTCCACTCCGGCACGCTGCTGGTAGGACCTGACCAGCTCGGGCAGCGCGGGCCCGCGTGGCCGCCGCCCCGGGCGGATGTCCGCCGACAGGGCCTTGACCTCCTGGATGTGGGAGTTGGGGTCCAGCGAGATCGCCGACAACTCGTTGGCCGCGTCGCCCTTGGCCAGCCCGTTCGGGCCGAAGTGGAAGGGCAGCCCGATCTGGTGCAGCACTCGGCCGTCCAGGTGCAGCGACGGCATCCGGTCGGTGACCAGCACCCTGGCCTCGATCGCGTTGCGCGCCGTGACGATCGTGGCCCAGTCGCCGTGCACGAGGCCCCGCTCGGCCGCCAGCGCGGGCGAGACCTCGCAGAACATCTCCGGCTGCAACTCCGCCAGATACGGCGTGAACCGGCTCATCCCGCCCGCCGTGAAATGCTCGGTCAGCCGGTACGTCGTCACCACGTACGGGTACACCGAGGCCCCCGGCTCGTTCCCGCTGGGCTGGTAGCGGTTGTCCGCATGCTCGTAGACCTTGCGCACCGGGTTGCGCTGCTGCCCGTACAGCGGGTTGGCCACCGGCGAGTCCTGCGGCTCGTAGTGCGTGGGCAGCGGCCCGTCCACCACCCCCGCCGGGGCGAACAACCAGCCCTTGCCGTCGGCCTGCATGATGAACGGGTCGATGCCCGACAACGCGTCCACCCCGGCGGCGTCGGGGGCGGGCCGGTAGCCGGGGCTCTTGCCGGCCTCGAAGTCGGGCACGTCGTGGCCCGTCCACTCGCCGGCCCCGGCGTCCCACCAGACCAGCCGCTTGCGTTCGCTCCACGGGCTGCCGTCCGGCCTGGCCGAGGCCCGGTTGTACAACACGCGCCGGTTCGCGGGCCAGGCCCACGCCCATTCGGCGGCGATCCAGTCCTGCTCGGTCCCGGGTTTGCGGCGGGCGGCCTGGTTGACGCCGTCGGCGTACACGCCGCAGTAGATCCAGCAGCCGCAGGCGGTGGAGCCGTCGTCCTTCAGCTCGCCGTAGCCGGACAGGGGCCGACCCTGCGCGTCCCAGCCGTTGATCTCGGCCAGCACCGCCTCCGCCGACGGCTCGGCCGTCTCGCCGTGCACCGGATAGTCCCAGGTCAGGTTGAGCACGGGAGCGTCGGCCGGGTCCTGCGAGCCGGCCAGCTTCTCCCGGATGATGCGGCCCAGGTGGTACATGAACCACAGGTCGCTGCGGGCGTCCCCCTGCGGCTCGACGGCCTGGTGGTGCCACTGCAGCAGCCGGTTGGTGTTGGTGAAGCTGCCGTTCTTCTCGGTGTGGCAGGCAGCGGGCAGGAAGAACACCTCGGTGCCGATGTCGGCGGTGCGCAGCTCGCCGGACTCGATCTCCGGGCCGTCCTGCCACCAGGTGGCGCTCTCGATCAGGTTGAAGTCGCGCACCACCAGCCATTCGAGGTTGGCCATGCCCAGGCGCTGCATCCTGGCGTTGGCCGAGCCGACCGCCGGGTTCTCTCCGAGCAGGAAGTAGCCCTTGACGGTGCCCTCCAGCTGCGCGATCACGGTGTCGTACGTGCTGTGCGAGCCCGTCAGCCGCGGCAACCAGCCGAACCGGTAGTCGTTGTCCTCCCGCGCGGCCTCGCCCCACCACGCCTTGAGCAGGCTGGTCAGGTAGGCGGGCATGTTGGCCCAGAAGCCCTGCTGCGGCGCGTCGCCCCGCAGGAAGTCGCACAGCCGCTCGTGCTCGTGCGCGTACGGCATCGGGATGTAGCCGGGCAGCAGGTTGAACAGGGTCGGTATGTCGCTGGAGCCCTGGATGCTGGCGTGCCCGCGCAGCGCCTGGATGCCGCCGCCGGGCCGGCCGATGTTGCCCAGCAGCAGTTGCAGGATGCTCGCCGCCCGGATGAACTGCGAGCCGTCGCTGTGCTGCGTCCAGCCGACCGCGTAGACGAACTCGGCGGTCCGCTCCGGCCCCGAGTTCTCGGTCAGGTGGCGGCACACCTCCTCGAACAGGTGCCGCGGCACCCCGCACACCCGCTCGACCATCTCCGGCGTGTAGCGGGCGTAGTGGCGGCGCAGCACCTGCAGCACGCAGCGGGGATGGCGCAGCGTCTCGTCCCGCTCCGGCCGGCCCTCCAGCGGCACCCCGGTGCCGCCCTGCACCTCGGTGCGGCCGGGCGGGGCGCCGCCACCCCGCTGCCCGTACTGCTGGTCACGCGCGCCGGATGCGGGGGCCGCCGTCATGCCCTCGTACTGCCAGGAGCCCACGTCGTAGGCGCGGGACCCGGGGTCGAAGCCGGAGAACAGCCCGTCCAGGTCCTCGGCGCCCCGGTAGTCCTCGCGCAGGATCGTGGCCGCGTTGGTGTAGTTGACGACGTACTCGCGGAAGTACAGCTCGTTCTCCAGCACGTGGTTGACGATCGCGCCGAGGAAGGCCACGTCGGAGCCGGCCCGGATGGGCACGTGCAGGTCGGCCAGCGCACTGGTACGGGTGAAGCGCGGATCCACGTGGATGACCACCGCGCCGCGCGCCTTGGCCTCCATCACCCACTGGAAGCCCACCGGATGCGCCTCGGCGAAGTTCGAGCCCTGGATGAGCACGCAGTCGGAGTGCTGCAGGTCCTGCAGGAACGTGGTCGCCCCGCCCCGCCCGAACGACGTGCCCAGCCCCACCACGGTGGAGCTGTGACAGACGCGGGCCTGGTTCTCGATCTGCACCACGCCCAGCGCCGTCAGCATCTTCTTGATGAGGTAGTTCTCCTCGTTGTCCAGCGTCGCGCCGCCCAGGCTGGCGATGCCCATGGTGCGGGCGGTGCGCATGCCGTCGCGCTCCTGCTCCCACGTCTCGCGCCGGGTCGCGATGACCCGGTCGGCGATCATGTCCATGGCCGTGTCCAGGTCGAGCGGCTGCCAGTCCGCCCCGCCCGGCGGCCGGTAGAGCACCTCCTGCCGGCGGCCCGCGTCGGTGGTGAGCTGGAGGCTGGCCGCGCCCTTCGGGCACAACCTGCCGCGGCTGATGGGAGAGTCGGGGTCGCCCTCGATCTGGACGACCCGCTCGTCGCGTACGTACACGTTCTGCGCGCAGCCCACCGCGCAGTACGGGCACACCGACTTCACCACCCGGTCGGCCGTGCTGGTGCGCGCCCGCAACGCCTCGGTCCTGGCCGACTTCGCCGCCGGGCCCCGCCCCGTACGGTCCCCGCCGGTGAGCTGCCGCAGCAGCGGCCACCGCAAATCCATGACACCCCCCGATGCCCCCGGCCCGAGTCCTGCCCGGCTCAAGCTGGGGGAAACCGGCAGGTCAGAGGGGGTCGGAAGATGTCCGCAGACAGTGCGGTCAGAACACCCGGGAGGCCGCCTCGTCCCAGGCGGCGCGGTCACCCGCGGGCTCGTAGCGGCGCAGCGGCTGCGAGGAGGCGACCAGCGCCCGCATCTCCGCCAGGTCGGAGACCAGCCCGGCCGCCCGCGCCTGCACCAGCACGTTGCCGAACGTCGTCGCCTCGCCGGGACCCGCCACCACCGGCAGCCCGCAGGCGTCGGCGGTGAACTGGCACAGCAGCTCGTTGCGCGACCCGCCGCCCACCAGATGGACCACCTCGACCTCGCGCCCCGACAACTCCATCGCCTGCCGCACGGCCAGCCGGTGCCCGAGCGCCAGGCTCTCCAGCACGCACCGCACGAACGCGGCGGGGGAGGAGGGCGGGAGCTGCCCGGTGCGGCGGCACTCGGCGGCGATCCTGGCCGGCATGTCGCCCGGCGGCAGGAACAGCGGCTCGTCGGGGTTCACCACGGCGGCGAAGGGCCGCTCGCCGGCCGCCGCCTTCAGCAGGTCGCCCAGGTCCGAGCCGGGCCAGGCGCGCAGGCACTCCTGCAGCAGCCACAGGCCCATGACGTTGCGCAGGTAGCGGACGGTGCCGTCGATGCCGGCCTCGTTGGTGAAGTTCGCCGCGCGGCTCTCCGGCGTGAGCACCGGGCCCGGCAGCTCCACCCCGGCCAGCGACCACGTGCCGCACGAGACGTAGGCGAAGGCGGAGCCCGTGGCGGGCACCGCGGCCACCGCCGAGGCCGTGTCGTGCGAGCCCACCGCCCGCACGGGCGCCGACCAGCCGATCTCCGCGGCGACGTCCCTGCGCAGGCCGCCGACCGCGTCGCCGGGCTGGCGCAGCTCGGGGAAGATCCCGGCGGGCAGCCCGAGCTGCTTGATCAGCGGCAGCGCCCACGACCGGGTACGCACGTCGAGCAGGCCCGTCGTGGAGGCGTTGGTCACCTCGGCGCCCCGCTCGCCGGTCAGCCAGTAGCCGATCAGGTCGGGGATCAGCAACATCGCCGCCGCCCCGTCGAGCCGGTCGGCCAGCAACTGGTAGACGGTGTTGAACGGCAGCACCTGCAGCCCGGACACGTCGTACAGGGTCTCCGCGCCGACCGTGGCGGCCACCCGCGCGGCCACACCGCTCGTACGGTCGTCGCGGTAGTGCACCGGATTGCCCAGCATCGCGCCCGACTCGTCCAGCAGCGCGTAGTCCACCGCCCAGGAGTCGACGCCGATGGAGGAGACGGGGCCCGCGGCGCGCAGTCCCGTCAGGATCTCCCGGTAGAGGCCGAGTATGTCCCAGTAGAGGCGGTCGGCCACGCGTACCGGGCCGTTGGGGAAGCGGTGCGCCTCGGTCAGGGTCAGGCCGTCGCTCAGATCGGCCAGCATCACGCGCCCGCTGGAGGCGCCCAAATCGACGGCGGCGAAACGGCGGCTCACTGGGTTGACTCCCTGGCGACGAGTTCCGGCTGGAACATGATGTGCTGGTGGGCATGCGTGTCGGGGTTGTCGCACTCGTCCAGCAGCAGCTCGGTGGCGATCCGGCCGAGCTGGTAGGTGGGCTGCCGCATCGAGCTGAGCGACACGGTCGAGGCGGCGGCGAAGTCGATGTCGTCGTAACCCATCAGCGCCACCTCCTCCGGCACCCGCACCCCCGAGCGCAACAGGGCGCGCAGCACGCCGAGCGCGAGCAGGTCGTTGGCGCAGAAGACGGCCTCGGGCAGGCCGCCCGCGATCAGGTCGGCCGCCGCCTTCTCACCGGCGCGGGCCGTCATCGTCGCTGCCTCTGCCACCCGCAGGTCCTCGGGGTCGAGGCCCGCCCCCCGCATCGCGGCCTTGGCGCCCTCCCGGCGCTCCACGCACTGCCTGATGGTCAGCGGGCCCGTCACGTACGCGACGCTGCGCGCGCCGCCGGCCAGCAGGTGCGCCACGGCGGCCCGGCCGCCCGCCACGTCGTCCACGGCGACCGCGCACTGGTCGGGCCGGTGCGCCGGATGGTCGACCAGCACCACGCTGATGCCGTGCTCGCGCAGCCGGTCCAGCCTGGCGGGGTCCTCGCCCGACGGCGTGATCAGCACGCCGCGCACCCGGTGCTCGGCCAGCACCCGCAGGTTGCGGTCCTCCTTGTCCTGCGAGCCGGCCGAGTTGCCCAGGATCACGGCGTAGCCGAGCTCGCTGGCCACGTCCTCGACCCCGGCGGCGACCTCGGTGAAGAACGGGTTGCCGATGTCGATCACGCTCAGGCCGATCGTCCTGCTGTACCCGGCGCGCAGCGTCGAGGCCGAGCCATGGCGGACGAACCCCAACTCGTTGATGGCCGCCTCCACACGCTCCCGCGTGGAGGGGGCGACTTTGCCGGGCCGGTTCAGTACGTTGGAGACCGTGCCTGGGGAGACGCCGGCGTGCGCGGCGACGTCCTTGATGCTGACCATGGCCATGAAGACAAATTAAAACGTACTAACGGACACTGCGCCAGTCGCGGGGCCGGTGGGTGTGCGGTTTCGCCTCGATGCCGCCGTGGAGGGGTTCCTGGCGTCCGCGCCTGACGTAAAACGTTCTATTCGGACATGCGCTCATGATCAGGGCTTCCGGCGTAGGGTTCGCCGTGCACGTGCACATCTGCGCCTGGCGAGGGGGACCCCGGTTCTCTCCTGCGTGAGGAGCGGCAATCCCGGGCTGAGCAGCGCAAAGGCCGTACCGGGCGGAGAAAGGTCTTGTGCGTCCGTGGGGAGGAACGTTTTAATCCCCGGGTAAACGCAGGCGTAACAGGCTGTGAGCGCTAACAGGAATCTTGAAAGGCAGGCTTCATGCCGGATGTCATCGCGTACGGCGGGGACTGGAATCCCGAGCAGTGGCCCGAGGAGACGTGGGAACAGGACGTCGCGCTGATGCGCGAGGCCGGCGTCAACCGGGTCAGCGTCGGGATCTTCTCCTGGTCGCTGCTCGAACCCGTCGAGGGCGTCTTCGACTTCGGCTGGTTCGACCGGGTGATGGACCTGCTGGCCGCGAACGGGATCGGCGCCAACCTGGCCACCCCCACCGCCTCCCCGCCGCCGTGGTTTGCCGACTCCTACCCCGAGGCGCTGCCGGTGGACGCCGACGGCCGGCTCCTGCACCACGGCAGCAGGCAGGGCTTCTGCCCCAGCTCGCCGATCTACCGCGAGAAGGCGCTGCGCATCGCCGAGCAGGTCGCCCTGCGCTACCGGGAGCACCCGGCGCTGGTCATGTGGCATGTGCACAACGAGTACGGCTGCCACAACGCGCGTTGCTACTGCGACACCTCGGCGGCGGCCTTCCGCGCCTGGCTGCGCACCCACTACTCCTCCCTGGACGCGCTCAACGACGCGTGGGGCACCGCGTTCTGGTCCCAGCGCTACAGCGACTGGGCGCAGATCCTGCCGCCGCGCGCCACGCCCAGCTTCCCCAACCCGGGCCAGCAACTCGACTACCGCAGGTTCAGCTCCGACGCGCTGGTCGAGCTGTACGTCGCCGAGCGCGACCTGCTCAGGCAGATCACCCCGGACGTGCCCGCCACCACCAACCTGATGGCCGGCGCCCACTGGGACATGGACAACTGGGCCTTCGCCGCCGAACTGGACGTGGTCTCCACCGATCACTACCTGGTCGGCGCCCGCCCCGAGAAGCACATCGACCTGGCCTTCGCCGCCGACTACGCCCGCTCGCTGAACGGCGGCCGGCCCTGGCTGCTCATGGAGCACTCCAGCAGCGCGGTCAACTGGCAGCCGCGCAACCTCGCCAAGACCCCCGGCGAGCTGCGCCGCAACTCCCTGTCCCACCTGGCCAGGGGCGCCGACGGGATCATGTTCTTCCAGTGGCGGCAGTCCAGGGCCGGCGCCGAGAAGTGGCACTCGGCGATGGTGCCGCACGCCGGCACCGACACCAAGATCTGGCGCGAGGTCGTCGCGCTCGGCGCGGAGCTGGCCGGGCTCGCCGACGTGGCGGGCAGCCGGGTCACCGCCGACGTCGCGCTGCTCATCGACCACTCCAGCGTGTGGGCGCAGGACCACCCCGCCCAGCCCACCGCCGAGCTGGACCCGGTGGAGGAGGCCAAGCGCTGGCACGCCGCGCTCTGGCGGGCCGGCGTCACCTGCGACGTCGTCCATCCCGAACTGGACCTGACCGGTTACCGCCTGGTCGTGGTGCCCCAGCTGTACCTGGTGAGCGACGCCGGGGCGGCCAACCTGGAGGAGTTCGCCCGGCAGGGCGGGGTCGTGGTGGTGGGTCCGTACAGCGGGATCGTGGACGAGCACGATCGGGTGCGGCTGGGCGGGTATCCCGGGGCCTGGCGGGACCTGCTCGGGGTGACCGTCGAGGAGTTCTTCCCGCTGGAGGGGGCGATCCGGCTGGCCTCGGGCGCTTCTGCGGGCGTCTGGAGCGAGGCGGCGCGGGCCACGACGGCGAAGGTGCTGGACACGTACCAGAGTGGCGAGCCCGCCTGGACGCGCAACGAGTTCGGTGACGGCATCGCGCACTACCTGACCACCAGGCTCGACGACGCCGCGCTCGCCGAGGTGCTGGCCACGGCGTGCCGGGAGGCGGAGGTGGAGCCGCCGGCCCGCAGCGTGCCGGGGGTTGAGGTGGTGCGCCGCTCCCACCCGGGCCGCTCCTTCCTGTTCGCGATCAACCACCTGTCCGAGCCTGCCGGCGTCACTCTCCGCACGGGCGAAACCGTCCCAGTGCCGGCCGGCGACGTGATCATCATCCCCGAATAGCTCCATTACGGCTCCGCGCGGGAGAGTCCTTCCGCCGCACGGGGCCGGGCTCTGTCCAGGGAGACGCTCCTCCGGTGGAGGTGGCGGGCCGCCGAGACGCGCGCCCTGTGGGCCGTGCTCGTGGTTCACTCCCATCGGGAAAGCGCTTCCCAAAGCTCCCCCGGGACCGGTCACCGGTCCCGTCGCCCGCCCGCCGGGGCACATCCCGGCGGTCCACCCCCCACGGGCGTCCTGGTGGGCGCCCGCCCCCGCACGGAGGTGCGTCCCATGACCGAGATCACCCGACGAGACGCCTTAAAGGGCATGGCCGTCACCGGCGCGGCACTGCCGCTCGCCTCGATGATCGGCTCACCCGCCGCAGCCGCCCCGGACGTTCCCGATGTCGCCCTGCGCTGGCTGGAGGACAAGCCGGCCGAGGCCCCCGGCACCACCTGGGGAGTGCCGTGGCCGAAGGGCGCGGTGGGCAAGGAGCAGGCGTTCGCGCTCACGGCCGAGGGCGGCGCGGCGGTGCCGGTGCAGACGTGGCCGCTGGCGTACTGGCCGGACGGGTCGCTGAAGTGGACGGCGCACGCGATCGGCCCCGACACGCCGATCGCGGAGGCGTACACGCTGCGGGCCGGCACGGCGGCCGCCCCCGCCAAGCCGGTGACGGTCAAGGAGGACAAGCAGCATGTGGACATCGACACCGGCGTGATCCGGGTCCGGGTCCGCAGGAAGGGCAGCGACCTGATCGGGCAGATCTGGCGCGGCGAGACCGAGATCGCCCGTAAAGGGCAACTCGTCAGCCTCCGCCAGGGCAGGATCGACGACGATGACGACCGCACCGCCGAGGTGGGCTCCTATCTCAGCGACATCACGAAGGTCGAGGTCGAGCAGCGCGGCCCGGTGCGCGCGGTGGTCCGCGTGGAGGGCCGCCACACCTCCAGGAAGGGCCGGTCGTGGCTGCCGTTCACGGTCAGGCTCTACTTCTACGCGGGGGCGGAGAGCGTGCGCATGACGCACACGTTCGTGTTCGACCGCGACGGCCAGGACGATTTCATCGCGGGGCTCGGCGTGCGCATGCGGGTCCCGATGCGGGATGAGGCGTACAACCGGCACGTCAGGTTCGTCGGCGACGGCGACGGCATGCTCGCCGAGGCCGTCAAGGGCATCACCGGGCTGCGCCGCGACCCCGGCCCGGCCGTGCGCCAGGCCCAGGTGGCGGGCGAGAAACTGCCCGACATCGCCACCTGGGACACCCGCGTCAGCAGCCGCGTCCACCTCATCCCCGACTGGGGCGACCACACCCTGTCCCAGCTCTCCTCCGAGGGCTTCACCCTCAAGAAGCGCACCAAGAAGGGCTACGGCTGGGTCGCCGTGGACCAGGGCAAACGCGCCTCCGGGTGCGGATACGTCGGCGGCGTCAGCGGCGGCCTGGCCTTCGGCATGCGCGACTTCTGGCAGCGCCACCCCACGCAACTCGACATCAGGAAAGCGCACACCGACGAGGCCGAGGTGACCGTGTGGCTCTGGTCGCCGGAGGCCGGGCCGATGGACACCCGCTTCTACCACGACGGCCTGGGCATGGACACCTACCCGGAGCAGATCGAGGGCCTCAACATCACCTACGAGGACTACGAGCCGGAGTTCGGCACGCCGCTGGGCATCGCCCGTACGACGGAGCTGACGTTCTGGGCCCTGGCCGCGACCCCCGGCGCGGCCAGGCTGGCCGCCATGGCCGACGCCGTGCGCACGCCGCCGCTGATCGTCGCGCCACCTGCCCACCTGGCCGCCGCCAAGGTGTTCGGCGGCCTGTTCAGCCCGGTCGACCGCGCCACGCCGGAGAAGAAGACGATCGAGGACCGGCTCGACTTCCTCTTCGACTTCTACGCAAAGCAGGTCGAACAGCGTCACTGGTACGGCTTCTGGGACTACGGCGACATCATGCACACCTTCGACGAGGACCGCCACGTGTGGCGCTACGACGTCGGCGGCTACGCGTGGGACAACTCCGAACTCTCGCCCGACCTGTGGCTCTGGTACGCCTACCTGCGCTCGGGCCGCTCCGACATCTTCCGCTTCGCCGAGGCCATGACCAGGCACACCGGTGAGGTGGACGTCTACCACCTGGGCCCGTGGGCCGGGCTCGGCACCCGGCACAACGTGCAGCACTGGGGGTGCAGCGCCAAGCAGCAGCGCATCTCGACGGCCGTCTACCGGCGGATCTTCTATTACCTGACCGCCGACGAGCGCACCGGGGACCTGATGCGGGCGCTGGTGGACTCGGACAAGACGTTCCTGGCCATCGATCCGCTGCGGAAGATCCGTACGGAGCCGTACACGCCGGATCCGGCGGCCCTGGCCATCGGCCTGGGCACCGACTGGAGCGGCCTGGCCGCCGCCTGGCTGACCGAGTGGGAGCGCGGCGGCGACCCGGTCGCCGAGAAGAAGCTCAAGGCCACGATGCGCACGATCGCCGCCATGCCGAACGGCTTCGTCACCGGCGAGGGCCTGTACAACCTCAGCACCGGCGAGTTCGCCGCCGCCGAGAAGAAGGTCTCGGTCTCGCACCTGTCGGCCATGTTCGGCCAGGTCGAGATCTGCGCCGAGCTGATCGACCTGGTCGACATGCCGGAGTTCGAGCGGGCGTGGCTGCAGTACTGCCGGCTGTTCAACGCCACCAGGGCCGAGCAGCAGGCCGAGACCGGGGCCCACTTCGGCAACCTCATCCTCAAGCAGGGGCACTCCAGGCTGACGGCGTACGCGGCGGTGCGGCTGGGCCGCGACGACCTGGCGGCCAGGGCCTGGACGGAGTTCGCCACCGGCGACGGCTACGCGCCCGGCCTGCCGTGGAAGTCGGAGAAGGTCACCACCACGCTCAACCCCACGGACGAGGCGATCTGGATCTCCACCAACACCACGGCCCTGTACGGCCTGGCCGCCATCCAGAACCTGGCCCTGGTCGGCGACCGGCTCTAGGGATTAAAACGTGTCATCCACCCGATCCGGCACGAGAGCCGGATCGGGGGCGGGTGGTGCATTGACAGCGAGCACCAGGAATCATAGTTTCCTGCACGAAGGATTAAAACGTTTTGAAAGGAGCGTCGGTGCAACGCGTCTGCTTCCTGCTGAAAGTCCGCCAAGAGCGGCTGGCGGAGTACCGCGAACGCCACCGGGACGTCTGGGCGGAGATGCGAGCGGCGCTGTCGCGCACCGGCTGGCACAACTACTCGCTCTTCCTCCGAGACGACGGCCTGCTCGTCGGGTATCTGGAGACCGACGACTTCGAGGCCGCGCAGAAGGCCATGGCCGAGACCGAGGTCAACGCCCGCTGGCAGGCCGAGATGGCGCCGTTCTTCGAGAACCTCGACGGCCGCCCCGACGAGGGCATGGTTCCGCTGACCGAAGTGTTCCACCTGGATTGATCGGGGAGTAATGACTGACATCAAGGCCGCGCTGCGGGCGCAGCGCATCGAGACGCCGTCCTGGGCCTATGGCAACAGCGGCACGCGGTTCAAGGTGTTCGCCCAGCAGGGTGTCCCGCGCGACCCGTACGAGAAGCTGGCCGACGCAGCCCAGGTGCACGCGCACACCGGCATCGCCCCCACGGTCGCCCTGCACATCCCGTGGGACAAGGTGGACGACTACGCCGACCTGGCCAGGCACGCCCGCGAGGCGGGCGTCGGCATCGGCGCGATCAACTCCAACGTCTTCCAGGACGACGACTACAAGCTGGGCAGCGTCACCAACCCGGACCCGCGGGTGCGCCGCAAGGCCACCGACCACCTGCTCGAGTGCGTGGACATCATGGACGCCACCGGCTCCGACACGCTGAAGTTGTGGTTCTCCGACGGCATCAACTACCCGGGCCAGGACGACATTCGCGCCCGCCAGGACCGCCTGGCCGAGGCGCTGGCCGAGGTCTACGGCCGCCTGGGCGAGGGCCAGCGTTTCCTGCTGGAGTACAAGCTCTTCGAGCCCGCCTTCTACGCCACCGACGTGCCCGACTGGGGCACCGCCTACGCCCACTGCGTCAAGCTCGGCCCCAAGGCGCAGGTCGTCGTGGACACCGGTCACCACGCGCCGGGCACCAACATCGAGTTCATCGTGGCGTTCCTGCTGCGTGAGGGTAAGCTCGGCGGCTTCGACTTCAACTCCCGCTTCTACGCCGACGACGACCTCATGGTCGGCGCGGCGGACCCGTTCCAGCTCTTCCGCATCATGTACGAGGTCATCAGGGGCGGCGGCCTCACCGACGAGGTCGCCTTCATGCTCGACCAGTGCCACAACATCGAGCCCAAGATCCCTGGCCAGATCCGCTCGGTCATGAACGTTCAGGAGGCCACCGCCAAGGCGCTGCTCGTGGACCGCGAAGCGCTGGCCGCGGCCCAGAACGACGGCGACGTGCTCGGCTCCAACGCCGTGCTCATGGACGCCTACAACACCGACGTGCGGCCGCTGCTCGCCGAGCTGCGCGAGGAGCAGGGCCTGGCGCCCGACCCGATGGCCGCCTACGCCAAGTCCGGATATTTCGAGAAAATCGCCGCCGAGCGCGTCGGCGGCAACCAGGCCGGCTGGGGGGCCTGAACCATCATGTCCAACGTCATCAACGAACTCCTCGAACGCTCCCACCGCCTGGGCGCCGACCCGCGCAACACCAACTTCGCCGGCGGCAACACCTCGGCCAAGGGCGCGGAACCCGACCCCGTCACGGGGGAGCAGGTCGAGCTGCTCTGGGTCAAGGGCTCCGGCGGCGACCTCGGCACGCTGAAGCCGGCCGGCCTCGCCGTGCTCCGCCTCGACCGGCTGCGCGCGCTCAAGGGCGTCTACCCGGGCGTGGAGCGCGAGGATGAGATGGTCGCGGCCTTCGACTACTGCCTGCACGGCAAGGGCGGGGCCGCGCCGTCGATCGACACCGCCATGCACGGCCTGGTCGAGGCCGCGCACGTGGACCACCTGCACCCCGACGCCGGCATCGCGATCGCCACGGCCGCCGACGGCGAGGAGCTGACCGGCCGCGTCTTCGGCGACCGCGTCGTGTGGGTGCCGTGGCGGCGGCCCGGCTTCCAGCTCGGCCTGGACATCGCCGCCATCAAGGAGGCCAACCCGCAGGCCATCGGCTGCGTCCTGGGCGGCCACGGCATCACCGCGTGGGGCGACACCTCCGAGGAGTGCGAGGCGCGCTCGCTGGAGATCATCCGCACCGCCGAGGCGTACCTGGCCGAGCACGGCCGCCCCGACCCGTTCGGCGCGGTCATCCACGACGCCCTTGCCGAGGCCGAGCGGCACGCGCGGGCCGCCGCGCTGTTCCCGCTGATCCGCGGCCTGGCCTCGACCGACGTCCGCGTGGTCGGCCACTACACCGACACCCCCGAGGTGCTCGACTTCGTCTCCCGCGCCGAGCACCCGAGGCTCGCCGCGCTGGGCACCTCCTGCCCCGACCACTTCCTGCGCACCAAGGTCGCCCCGCTGGTGCTGGACCTGCCGCCGGACGCCCCGCTGGAGCAGGTCGCCGAGCGGCTGCGCGAGCTGCACGCCGCCTACCGTGCGGACTACACCGCCTACTACGACCGGCACGCCACCCCCGACTCCCCGGCCATCCGCGGCGCGGACCCGGCGATCGTGCTGGTGCCCGGCGTCGGCATGTTCTCCTTCGGCAAGGACAAGCAGACCGCCAGGGTGGCCGGCGAGTTCTACGTCAACGCCATCAACGTCATGCGCGGCGCGGAGTCCGTCTCCAGTTACGCCCCCATCCCCGAGTCGGAGAAGTTCCGCATCGAGTACTGGGAACTGGAGGAGGCCAAGCTCCGCCGCATGCCCAAGCCCAAGGCCCTGGCCACCAGGGTCGCGCTGGTGACGGGCGGCGGCTCGGGCATCGGCGCGGCCACCGCCCGCCGGCTGGCCGCCGAGGGCGCGTGCGTGATCGTGGCCGACCGTGACCTGGGCGCGGCGGAGAAGGTGGCCGCCGAACTCGGCGCGAACGCCTACCGGCCCACGGACGTCGCCGTCGCGGTCGGCGTGGACGTCACCTCCGAGGAGCAGATCGCCGCGGCGGTACGCGCGGGCGTGCTCGCGTTCGGCGGCGTGGACCTGGTCGTCAACAACGCCGGCCTGTCGTTGTCGCGCGCGCTCCTGGAGACCACCCTGGCCGACTGGGACCTGCAGCACGACGTCATGGCGCGCGGCTCGTTCCTGGTCTCCCGCGAGACGGCCAAGGTCATGATCGACCAGGCCATGGGCGGCGACATCGTCTACATCTCCTCCAAGAACTCCGTCTTCGCCGGCCCGAACAACGTCGCCTACGGCGCCGCCAAGGCCGACCAGGCCCACCAGGTACGCCTGCTGGCGGCCGAGCTGGGCGGCCACGGCATCCGCGTCAACGGCGTCAACCCCGACGGCGTCGTACGCGGCTCCGGCATCTTCGCCTCCGGCTGGGGCGCCAACCGCGCCGCCGTGTACGGGGTGGAGGAGGAGAAGCTCGGCGAGTTCTACGCCCAGCGGACCCTGCTCAAGCGCGAGGTGCTGCCCGAGCACGTGGCCAACGCGGTCTTCGCCCTCACCGGCAGCGAGCTCAGCCACACCACGGGCCTGCACGTACCGGTGGACGCGGGCGTCGCCGCCGCCTTCCTCCGCTAGGAACCTCGGGCCGCATGAAGGCCGTCGTGACCACCGTCACGGCGGCCTTTTCCGTCGCGCCCGGCGTGTACCGCCCGGTATTTGGGACATGAAAACGGTCATGGCCTCCACCCCGAGCCCTCCCGCCGGTGACGTATCTCACGATCCTGGCTACGGAACCCTCCTGGCTTGCATGTTCATCCTCTAGAGTGCATTATTTTCACGAAGCAAGGTCATGAGTTATGATGCATAACCATGCATCCAGGAGGAGATGAATGAGAGCAGCAGTCGCGGGAGCCAGTGGCTACGCGGGAGGGGAACTGCTCCGCCTCCTGCTCGGGCATCCCGAATTCGAGATCGGCGCGCTCACCGCCGCCTCCAGCGCCGGCACCCGCCTCGGCGCCCACCAGCCCCACCTTCCCCAGCTCGCCGACCGGGTCATCGACGACACCACCGCCGAGACGCTCGCCGGGCACGACGTGGTCTTCCTGGCCCTGCCGCACGGCCACTCCGCCGCCGTCGCCGCGCGACTCGGCGAGGACACGATCGTGGTCGACTGCGGCGCCGACCACCGGCTCGCCGACCCGGCCGCCTGGCAGGAGTTCTACGGCGGCGAGCACGCCGGCACCTGGCCCTACGGCCTGCCCGAGCTGCCGGGACAGCGCGAGGTGCTCAAGAGCGCCAGGCGCATCGCGGTCCCCGGCTGCTACCCGACCTCCGTGCTGCTCGCGATGACCCCCGCGTTCGCCGCCGGGCTGGCCGGGCCCGACGTGGTCGTGGTGGCCGCCAGCGGCACCAGCGGCGCCGGCAAGTCGCTCAAGCCCAACCTGCTCGGCAGCGAGGTCATGGGCTCGGTCAGCGCGTACGGCGTGGGCGGCGTGCACCGCCACACCCCCGAGATGGAGCAGGGCTTGTCGGCCGTCGCGGGCACGCCGGTCCGGGTGTCGTTCACCCCGACGCTGGCGCCCATGAGCCGCGGCATCCTGGCCACCTGCTCCGCCCCCGCCGCGCCGGGGCTGACCAAGGAGGCGCTGCGCACGGCGTACGAGGTGGCGTTGAAGGACGAGCCCTTCGTCCGGCTGCTGCCCGAGGGCTCCTGGCCCGCCACCGCCATGACCTACGGCGCCAACAGCGCCGCCCTGCAGGTGACGCTCGACGAGCGCGCGGGCCGCGTGGTCGCCGTCATCGCCATCGACAACCTCACCAAGGGCACCGCCGGGGGCGCGCTGCAGAGCGTGAACCTCGCCCTCGGCCTGCCGGAAGAGCTCGGCCTCCCCATGACAGGAGTCGCACCGTGAGTAGCGAAAAATCCGACAAGCCTCTTATGTCTTCTATGGGGGCGGGCGCATGAGCGTCACCGCCCCTCTGGGCTTCCGGGCCGCGGGAGTCGCCGCAGGGATCAAGACCGGCGGCGCCCGCGACCTGGCCCTCGTCGTCAACGACGGACCCAGCAGGGCCGCCGCGGGCGTCTTCACCGCCAACCGGGTCAAGGCCGCGCCCGTGTTGTGGTCGCAGCAGGTCCTGACGGGCGGGCGGCTGCGCGCGGTCGTGCTCAACTCCGGCGGCGCCAACGCCTGCACGGGACCCGAAGGCTTCCAGGACACCCACGCCACCGCCGAGAAGGTGGCCGAGACGCTGCAGGACTCCGCAGGCGAGATCGCGGTCTGCTCCACCGGCCTGATCGGCGAGCGCCTGCCCATGGACGAGCTGCTGTCGGGCGTCGAGACGGCCGCGGGCCAGCTCTCCCGCGACGGCGGCCTGGCCGCCGCCGACGCCATCCGCACCACCGACACCGTCTCGAAGATCTCCTTCAAGCGCGGCGGCGGCTACATGGTCGGCGGCATGGCCAAGGGCGCGGGCATGCTCGCGCCCGCGCTGGCCACCATGCTCTGCGTGATCACCACCGACGCCGACCTGACCAGCGAGGAGCTCGACGCCGCGCTGCGCACGGCCACGTCCCAGACCTTCGACCGGCTCGACGCCGACGGCTGCATGTCCACCAACGACACCGTGCTGCTGCTGGCCAGCGGCGCCACCGGGGTCAAGCCGGACCTGGCCGAGTTCACCGAGCGGGTCACCGAGGTCTGCGCCGACCTGACCAGGCAACTCCTGGTGGACGCCGAGGGCGCCTCCAAGGCCATCGCCATCGAGGTGGTCGGCGCGGCCACCGAGGACGACGCGGTCAAGGTCGGCCGCACGGTCTCGCGTTCCAACCTGCTCAAGTGCGCCATCCACGGCGAGGACCCCAACTGGGGCCGCGTCCTGGCCGCAGTCGGCACCACCGACGCCGAGTTCGAGCCCGACCGGCTCAACGTGGCCATCAACGGCATCTGGATCTGCCGCGGCGGCGCCGTGGGCGACGACCGCGCCAAGGTGGACATGCGCCCCCGCGACGTGACGATCACCATCGACCTGTCGGCGGGCACGCACACCGCGACCATCCACACCACCGACCTCACGGCCGACTACGTCCACGAGAACTCGGCGTACTCCTCATGAGACGGACCACGGCACACACCAAGGCCGAGACGCTCATCGAGGCGCTGCCCTGGCTGACCCGCTTCAACGGCGCGACCGTCGTCATCAAGTACGGCGGCAACGCCATGATCGACGCCAAGCTCCAGGAGGGCTTCGCCGAGGACGTCGTCTTCCTCAAGCACGCGGGCCTGCACCCGGTCGTCGTGCACGGCGGCGGCCCGCAGATCAGCGACGCCCTGGCGAAACTCGGCATCGAGTCCACGTTCACCGCCGGGCTCCGGGTCACCACACCCGAGGCCATGCAGGTCGTCAGGATGGTCCTGACCGGCCAGGTCAACCGCGACATCGTGGGCCTGATCAACCGGCACGGCCCGTTCGCCGTCGGCCTGTCCGGCGAGGACGCCCACCTGTTCACGGCCGTGCGCAAGCACGCCATCGTGGACGGCGAGCCGGTGGACATCGGCCAGGTCGGCGAGATCATCAAGGTCGACCCCGGCGCCGTGCACGCCCTGCTCGCCGACGGCCGCATCCCGGTCGTCTCCAGCGTGGCCAGGAGCGACGACGGCGACATCTACAACGTCAACGCCGACACCGCCGCGGCCGCGCTGGCCGTCGCGCTGCAGGCGCAGAAACTGATCGTGCTGACCGACGTCGAGGGCTTGTACGCCAACTGGCCCGACGACAGCGACGTGATCGACGAGCTGACCGCGGGCGAGCTCGAGACGCTGATGCCCACGCTGTCCAGCGGCATGGTGCCGAAGATGGAGGCGTGCCTGACGGCCGTGCAGGGCGGGATCCCGCGGGCCCACGTCCTGGACGGCCGGGTGCCGCACTCCATGCTGCTGGAGATCTTCACCAATGAAGGAATCGGAACGATGGTGATGCCCTCATGAACCTGCGAGAAAGGTTCGACAAGGCCTTCATGCCCAACTACGGCGTCCCGCCGATCGCACTGGCGCGGGGCGAGGGCACCCGCGTGTGGGACGTGGACGGCAAGGAGTACCTCGACTTCATCGCCGGCATCGCGACCAGCTCGCTCGGCCACGCCCACCCCGCGCTGGTCGAGGCCGTCTCCAAGCAGGTGGCCACGCTGGCGCACACCAGCAACCTGTTCCTGCACGAGCCCGAGGTCAGCCTCGCCGACAAGCTCCTGGGACTGCTGAACGCCCCCGCCAGGATCTTCTTCGCCAACTCCGGCACCGAGGCGAACGAGGCCGCCTACAAGCTCGCGCTCAAGTACGGCAGGCGCGAGGGCCGCTCCTACTTCGTGGCCGCCGAGAACGGTTTCCACGGCCGCACGATCGGCGCCCTGTCCCTGACGGGCAAGAAGTCCATCCGCGACCAGTTCGGGCCGTTCCCGGTCCCCGTCCGCTTCGTCCCTTACGGCGACGCCGACGCGCTCAAGGAGACCGTCACCGGCGACTGCATCGCGGTCTTCCTGGAGCCCACCCAGGGCGAGGCCGGCGTGGTCCCGCCGCCGGACGGCTACTTCGAGGCCGCCCGCGAGATCTGCGACTCCACCGGCGCCCTGCTGGTGGCCGACGAGATCCAGTCGGCCATCGGCCGCGGCGGCCACTGGTTCGCCCACCAGGCCGAGGGCGTCACCCCCGACATCCTCACCCTGGCCAAGGGCCTCGGCGGCGGGCTGCCGATCGGCGCCTGCGTCGGGTTCGGCGAGGTCGGCAAGCTGTTCGAGAAGGGCGACCACGGCTCGACGTTCGGCGGCAACCCGGTCTCGTGCGCCGCGGCGCTGGCCGTGCTCGACACCATCGACCTCGACCACGTGCGCTCGGTCGGCGCGCGGCTGCGCACCGGCCTGGAATCCGCCGGCTCCCCGCTGCTCAAGGGCGTGCGCGGACGCGGCCTGTGGCTGGCCGCCGTGCTGGCCGAGCCCCGCTCCGCCGAGGTCCAGCAGGCCGCCGCGGACGCCGGCTTCCTGGTCAACGCCCTGCAACCGGACGCCGTACGCATCGCGCCGCCGCTGGTCGTCACGGCCGCCGAGGTGGACGCGTTCGTGGCCGCATTCCCCGCGATCCTGGCGGAGGCGGCGAAATGACCCGGCACAGCGCGGACTCGGCGCAAATCAGACACTTCCTGCGTGACGACGATCTTTCGCCGGCCGAGCAGACGCAGGTACTCGACCTCGCCGCCGCCATGAAGAAGGACCGCTTCGGCTACCGCCCCTTCGAGGGCCCGCAGAGCGTCGCCGTCCTGTTCGACAAGCCGTCGGCCAGGACCCGCGTCTCCTTCCACACCGGCATCGGCGAGCTCGGCGGCCTGCCGATGATCGTGGACAACGTCACCACGCTCATGGGCCGCGGCGAGCCGCCCGCCGACCTCGCCAGGGTCCTCGACCGCCAGGTGGCCGCCATCGTCTGGCGCACCAACGGCCAGGAACGCATCGACGAGATGGCCGCCCACTCCCGGGTGCCGGTCGTCAACGCGCTCACCGACGAGTTCCACCCCTGCCAGATCCTCGCCGACCTGCAGACCGTCAGGGAGCGGCTGGGCAGGACCGCCGGGCTCACGTTCACCTACCTCGGCGACGGCGCCAACAACATGGCCCACTCCTACCTGCTCGGCGGCGCCACCGCCGGCATGCACGTGCGCATCGCCGCCCCGGCCGGCTACCAGCCCGACGCGGTCATCCTCGACCGGGCCGCCGCCATCGCCGCCAAGACGGGCGGCTCGGTGGTCGCGCTGACCGACCCCGCGGCCGCCGCCGAGGGCGCCCACGTGATCGCCACCGACACCTGGGTGTCGATGGGCCAGGACGGCAAGGAGGAACGGGTGGCCGCGCTCCTGCCGTACCAGGTGAACGACGAACTGCTCGCGCACGCCGCGTCCGACGCGATCGTGCTGCACTGCCTGCCCGCCTACCGCGGCTACGAGATCACCGCCGAGGTGCTCGACGGGCCGCGGAGCGTGGTGTGGGACCAGGCGGAGAACCGGCTGCACGCCCAGAAGGCGCTGCTGCACTGGCTGGTCTCCGCGACATGACGATCCCGATGACCAAGGCGGCGCGGCAGGCGAAGATCACCGACCTGCTGGAGCGCCAGGCCGTGCGCTCCCAGCCGGAGCTGGCCAAGCTGCTCGCCGAGAGCGGCGTCGAGGTCACCCAGGCCACGCTCTCGCGTGACCTCGACGAGCTCGGCGCGCTCAAGCTGCGCGCCGACGACGGCTCCCTCGTGTACGCGCTGCCCGGCGAGGGCGGCGGCAGGATCCCGCTGACCAGGCTGGGCAGCGGCGAGAGCCCGGCCGCCCGCCTGCACCGCATCGCGGAGGAACTGCTGGTCGGCGCCGAGGCGTCGGCCAACTTGGTCATCGTCAGAACACCGCCGGGCGCGGCCCAGTTCCTCGCCTCCGCCATCGACCACGCCGACTGGGAGTCCATCCTCGGCACGGTCGCGGGCGACGACACCATACTCGTCATCAGCCGTGACCCGACGGGCGGGCAGGCCGTCGCGGACGCGCTGCTCAAGGTCGCCGACCGGCGAAGCTAGAAGCGTTTGGAGAATGTGAAATGCCCGACAGAGTAGTCCTCGCCTATTCCGGCGGCCTGGACACCTCGGTGGCCATCCCGTACCTCGCCGAGAAGATGAACGCCGAGGTCATCGCCGTCGCCCTGGACCTCGGCCAGGGCGGCGAGGAGATGGAGGTCATCCAGAAGCGGGCCATGGACTGCGGCGCGGTCGAGTCGGTCGTCGTGGACGCCAGGCAGGAGTTCGCCGCGGACTTCTGCGTGCCCGCCATGCAGGCCAACTCCCTCTACATGGACCGCTACCCGCTTGTGTCCGCGCTCTCCCGCCCGCTCATCGTCAAGCACCTGGTGACGGCGGCCAAGCAGTTCGGCGGCACGGTCGTCTCACACGGCTGCACCGGCAAGGGCAACGACCAGGTCCGCTTCGAGGCCGGCCTGGCCGCGCTGGCGCCCGACCTGGAGGTCATCGCCCCCGCCAGGGACTTCGCCTGGACGCGGGACAAGGCCATCGAGTACGCCGAGGCCAAGGGCCTGCCCATCGAGACCTCCAAGAAGAACCCGTTCTCTATCGACCAGAACCTCTGGGGCCGCGCCGTCGAGACCGGCTTCCTGGAGGACATCTGGAACGGCCCCACCGAAGAGGTCTACTCCTACACCGCCGACCCGACCAGGCAGCGCGAGCCCGACGAGGTCGTGATCGCGTTCGAGGCGGGCGTGCCGGTCAGCGTCGACGGGCGGTCGCTGACGCCGTACGAGATCATCGACGAGCTGAACAGGCGCGCGGGAGCCCAGGGCGTGGGCCGCATCGACATGGTCGAGGACCGCCTGGTGGGCATCAAGTCGCGGGAGGTGTACGAGGCGCCGGGCGCCATCGCGCTCATCACCGCGCACATGGAGCTGGAGAACGTCACCGTCGAGCGCGACCTGGCCCGCTTCAAGCGCGGCGTCGACCAGCGCTGGAGCGAGCTCGTCTACGACGGCCTGTGGTTCTCGCCGCTGCGCACCGCGCTCGACGCGCTCATCGCCGAGGCCCAGAAACACGTCAACGGCGAGATCAGGATGACCCTGCACGGCGGCGGCGCGACCGTGACCGGCCGGCGCTCCGACGACTCCCTGTACGACTTCTCGCTGGCCACCTACGACACCGGCGACACATTCGACCAATCCCTGGCCAAGGGCTTCGTCCAGCTGTTCTCGCTGCCCGCTAAGATCGCCGCGGCGCGGGACACGAGAAAGGGCTGAGTTGCACTATGGTCTCGGGGGACACGAAGGAGATGACGGTGAGTGAAGGCAAGCCGATGCGGCTGTGGGGCGGGCGCTTCGAGAGTGGTCCGTCCGACGCGCTGGCCCGGCTGTCGGTGAGTGTGCACTTCGACTGGCGGCTGGTGCCGTACGACCTGGCGGCGTCCAGGGCGCACGCCCGCGTGCTGCACAGAGCGGGGCTGCTGAGCGACGAGGAGCTCGAGCGCATGATCGGCGCGCTCGACGACCTGGAGCGCGCCTGCAAGGAGGGCGAGTTCCGGCCGACGATCGCCGACGAGGACGTGCACACCGCGCTGGAACGCGGCCTGCTGGAGCGGCTCGGCTCGCTCGGCGGCAAGCTCCGCGCCGGCCGCTCGCGCAACGACCAGATCGCCACCGACCTGCGCCTGTACCTCCGCGACCACGCCCGCTCCGTCGTCTCGCGGCTGGTGGAGCTGGAGACGGCGCTGATGGCCCAGGCCGAACAGCACGCCGAGACGGCCGCACCCGGCATGACGCACCTGCAACACGCGCAGCCGGTCTCCTTCGGCCACCAGCTCCTGGCGCACGTGCACGCCTTCGCCCGCGACATCGACCGGATCACCGACTGGGACAAGCGCGCCGCGATCTCCCCGCTCGGCGCCGGCGCGCTGGCGGGCTCCTCGCTGCCGCTCGACCCGCAGGCCGTGGCCGAGGAGCTCGGCTTCGCCGCCGCCGCGCCCAACTCGATGGACGCCGTGGCCGACCGCGACTTCGCGGCCGAGTTCCTGTTCGACGCGGCCATGATCGGCGTGCATCTGTCGCGGCTGGGCGAGGAGATCGTCCTGTGGGCCTCGCAGGAGTTCCGCTGGATCGAGATGGACGACGCCTACTCCACCGGCTCCTCGATCATGCCGCAGAAGAAGAACCCCGACGTGGCCGAGCTGGCCCGCGGCAAGTCTGGGCGCCTGATCGGCAACCTGATGGCGCTGCTGACCACGCTCAAGGGCCTGCCGCTGACCTACAACCGCGACCTTCAGGAGGACAAGGAGCCGGTGTTCGACGCGGTCGACACGCTGCTGCTCGTCCTGCCCGCGATGGCCGGGCTGGTCGCCACCATGCGGGTCAACACCGCGCGCATGGAGGCCTCCGCCCCCGACGGCTACGCGCTGGCCACCGACCTGGCCGAGCTGCTCGTCCGGCGCGGGGTGCCCTTCCGCGACGCGCACGAGGCCGTCGGCCATCTGGTGGTGTGGTGCCAGGTCAACGACAAGGACCTCGGCGAGCTGACCGACGACGAACTGGCCAAGGTCTCCTCGCACCTGACGCCCGACGTCCGCGACGTGCTCAGCGTGCCCGGGGCGCTGGCCGCCCGCAAGGCCCACGGCGGCACGGCGCCCGACCGCGTACGCGACCAGCTCGTCGCGCTCCGGGAGTCGGTCGACGCGCAGGCGGCATGGGCGGCGGGCAGCTGAGCTCCGGTAGCGGCGGCGGGCTCAATCCCACCGCGCTGCCTCGCGGCTTCTTCGACCGGCCCTCGCACGAGGTGGCGCCCGACCTGCTCGGGCGCGTGCTCGTGCACGGGACCGTCGCCGTGCGCCTGACCGAGGTCGAGGCGTACGGCGGTCCCGGCGAGGACCCCGCGGCCCACACGTACCGGGGCAGGACGCCACGCAACGCCGTCATGTTCGGCCCGCCTGGTCACCTGTACGTGTACTTCACCTACGGCATGCACTTCTGCGCCAACCTCGTCTGCCTGCCCGACGGCCACGGCTCGGCCGTGCTGCTGCGGGCGGGCGAGGTGGTCGCGGGCATACCCGAGGCCCGCGACCGTCGCACCGGCGGCAAGACGGGAACCCCTCAGGACCCCGCCGGGCGCCCTATCGACAATGCGGACACTTCCGCTCGGCGCACCATCGACAATGCGGACACCTCAGCTCGGCGCATCGGAGATCAGGCGGACCCTTCCGCCCGGCATATCCGAGATCAGGCGGACCCTTCCGCCCCGCACATCCGAGATCAGGCGGGCACCGACGACCCTGACCTGGCCCGGCCCCGGCGTGCGTCCGCCAAACCGATCGCCGACCGTGACCTCGCCCGCGGGCCCGCCAGGCTGGCCGTGGCCCTGGGCTTGATGCGCGAACACAACGGCCTGGACACCATCCTCGCAGCCTCCTCCGCGAGCCAACACGACCTCAACACTTTCCTCGGAACCGGGCGGCCGCACAACGCGCTCATCATGCTCGAAGGCCGGCCGGCCGACCCGTCCGCGATCAAGTCAGGTCCGCGCACCGGCGTCTCGACGGCCAGGCAGACCCCGTGGCGGTTCTGGATCGACGGCGATCCGACCGTCTCCCCGTACCGTGCTCACGCGCCCCGCCGCCGCAGCGCCGCGGCCACTTCCGTGGGGGAGGCGCCCAACTCGTGAGGGCTGAAGATGTGCAGGTTGTCGCCGGTGTCGATCTCCAGCATCTCGCTGCGCAACCCCCAGCGCCTGCGTACGTCCACCTTGACGTCCCAGATCGACTCCCACGGCACGTGCCGCTTGCCCGCGAACCCGTGCACGACGGTGATGCCGCTCTCGTCGGCCGCCAGCCGTACCGGGACGAGGAGGTCACGCAGTCCCATCCCGCCTACGAGTACGGCCGCGGGGACGGCCAGGATCACACCCCGAAAATCCCCCTCGAACCACCAGTAAACGGCGAGCCCGGCACACACCAGAGCCCCTAAGATCTTGAAAACAGCCAGCTCGCGACGGACCCTCCACATGGACACCCACCGTATCCAAGTGGCGCGCATCCGCAGCGATCGGGCAGGCTAAAGGCATTCACATCCGAACAGGAAAGCCATCACCGTGACCGACATCCTTGACGACCTCGCGTGGCGAGGCCTGATCGCCCAGTCCACCGACCTCGACGCCCTGCGCGCGTCCATGGCCAAGGCGCCGATCACGGTCTATTGCGGCTTCGACCCCACCGCGGCGTCCCTGCACGTCGGCCACTTCGTGCCGCTGCTGACGCTGCGCCGCTTCCAGCTCGCGGGACACAACCCGATCGGCCTGGTCGGCGGCGCCACCGGCCTGATCGGCGACCCGAGCGGCCGCAACACCGAGCGCTCGCTCAACTCCACCGAGGTCGTCGCCGACTGGGTGGACCGCCTGCGCGGCCAGGTCGGCAGGTTCCTCGACTTCGAGGAGTCCACCCCGAACGCGGCCCGCCTGGTCAGCAACCTCGACTGGACCGGCGAGATGACCGCCATCGCGTTCCTGCGCGACATCGGCAAGCACTTCCCGGTCAACCGCATGCTGGCCAGGGAGTCGGTCTCCGCGCGCCTGGCGGGGGAGGGGCTGAGCTACACCGAGTTCAGCTACCAGATCCTGCAGTCCAACGACTACCTGGAGCTGTACCGCCGCTACAACTGCACGCTGCAGGTGGGCGGCAGCGACCAGTGGGGCAACATCACCGCGGGCGCCGACCTGATCCGCCGCGTCGAGGGTGCCCACGTGCACGCGTTCACGCTGCCGCTGATCACCAAGGCCGATGGCACCAAGTTCGGCAAGTCGGCGGGCGGCGCGCTCTGGCTCGACCCTGCGATGACCTCGCCGTACGCCTTCTACCAGTACTTCCTCAACGCCGACGACCGCGACGTGATCTCCTACCTCAAGGTGTTCACGTTCCGCGGCCGCGAGGAGATCGAGGCCCTGGAGAAGGCCGTCGCCGAACGCCCCTTCGCCCGTGAGGCCCAGCGCACCCTGGCCGAGGAGCTCACGGAGATGCTGCACGGCAGGCAGGAGCTGGACGCGGTGCTGGCCGCCTCCAAGGCCCTGTTCGGCCAGGGCGCGCTGGAGGAACTGCCCTCCGCGACCCTGGCGGCCGCGCTGGCGGAGGTGCCCAAGGCCGCCGTGCCCGCGCTCGGCGCGTCGTTCGTGGACCTGCTGGCCGACAGCGGCCTGGTCGAGTCCAAGTCGGCAGCCCGGCGGGCGGTGAAGGAGGGCGGGGCGTACCTCAACAACCGCAAGATCACCGACGAGTCGTACGTGCCGGTCGCCGATGACCTGCTGGGCGGGCGGTTCATGGTGTTGCGCCGTGGCAAGAAGTCGATCGGCGGCGTCGAGGTCGGCTGACCTCGCCACTTGGGCGGGCCTTCTCTCCGGAGATGGCCCGCTTTGGCGTGTGCCACATTGGACGGGAGCTGAACCGGGGACGTTCAGCGACGGGTGAACAGCGCCACCGTCAATCCCGGCAGATCACCCGAATGCTTGGCCACACTGAGTTCGTACCCGGCCTCCTCCACCTCCCCGACCCGGGCGATGGAGTCACCCTCCAGACCTGACTTCTTCGTCCCCCGCCACACGACCCAAACCCGCTCCCGCCCTGCCAGCGAGGCCGAGACATCCGACCGCTCCGGATAGCCGAACCCATCGGGATCGGGCGCATCACCCGATCGCAGCACATCGACCGGCATGCGCGAATCCGCGTAGTAGTCGAACCCGCCACGTAGCTGACTCTGCCCGTAGACGATCCCGTCGTCGGGCTCGGCCTTGATCACGCGCAGCGCCCACGGGATGTTCTCGAATCGCCCGTTCTCTTCCCGCAGCTCCACATGCTCGGCGAAGGCCAGCCCGCATCCGAGCGCCACGACCAGGACTCCTGCCACCGCGTGGAAACGTGGCAGGCAGGCCACCGCGATTCCGGCCAGGAGTGCCAGCGCGGGCGCGGTCACGAAGAGATACCGATCCACGTACGCCGGCGTCACGAGCCACGACACCAGGAGCAACAACACCGGCGGCAACACCAGCCAGCCCACCAGCACCGACGCCCAAACCCCGCCCTCTGTCCCAGCAGTGCCCTCTGCCCAAGGCGCGTCATCTGCCCCAGCCCTGCCGTCTCCTCGAACACCGTCCCGCGCCCGCGCCCGGCCATCTCTCCGAACGCCGTCCTCTGCCTGGACCTTGCCCTCCGCCGCCTGAACGCCGACATTTGTCCTGATGCCGCCATCGCGCCGGGCCCGCCACAGCAGCACCGCCCCGGCCAGGGCCATCGCGAACAGCACAACCCCGAGCACGGTCGCCCCCGACGCCATCTTCGGGAACTTCAGCCACACCTCGGGCCCCCGCTCAGGGATCCAGCTGATGGCGTGGCGCTCCCCGTACCCGATGAGTCCCAGCACGGCGGCGGGCACACAACCGACCGCCATCGCGGCCAGCATGCGCACCGTTTCGGCCCGCCGCAACAGCAGAAGTTGCGCGGGCAGAACGAGCACCGCGAACAGGTGCGTTGAGCACAGGAGCGCCACCGCGACGCCGTACAGCACCCACCGGCGCGGCGCGGGCCGCTCGATCGCCCGGTGCAAGGCCCAGAACGAGAACACGACCGCTGCCGCCGCGAATGCGTACGACCTGGCGAAAGCTCCGTAGTACGACACCGACGGCAGGATCGCGAAGACCCCGGCCGCGATCACGCCGGCCCGGGTGCTGTGCAGTCGCCGCCCCAGGTCGGCCAGGAACCAGGCCGCCACCCCGATCACCACCGCCGACGGCAGCCGCAACCACAGCTCCGCCGTGCCCGCCATCGCCCAGAAGTGCATGAACAGGTAGTACGGCAGGAAATGCCCGTCGATGTGCTGTGCCAGCTCGATCATCCCGGGCAGTGAGCGGGAGGCGGCGCTGATCGTGGCGAGCTCGTCGCCGTTCAGGGTCGCGGAGCCCGTACCGGAGAATGCGGCAAGCCCTGCTACCAAGGCCATCCACCATGGGGCTGAGGTGCGATGACGTTGGGCTGGGCGAGCTGGGGGAGCTAGCGTGGCGGCAGTGATCACTGGGGCAGGATATGTGCCTTAGGGCGGCGTTCATGCCGAAATGTGATAGTTTGCGGCCTTTGTCTTGACAGGGAAGCGGCCCCATCGCCCGGCATCATAAGACCTCCGACCTCCGACTGCCGAGTTTCGGACACCGGTACGAGCGCATCCGCGTGACGGAACCTCGCGCAATCGAATGACGAGAGCCTGCGTGACACCGCCCCGCATGCCCTGATCCCACACCACCTCCGTTCGCATGGTCCGCGACCATCCCCATGTGGCTCCACCGGCGCTGTCCGCACATGGCCTCACTCGGCAGGGTCCGCGACGCCTCACTCGGTAGGATCCGCGACCCGCATGCCCTCACCAGCGTGGTCGGCCACCCGCATGGACCTCATCCGCGTCGGCAGGGCGGGCCTCGGCCTTAGCCGGCATGGCTTGCTTTCATCCGCACCTGCGACGGACCCACCTGCAGGGATCCACCCGCATAGGCTTCCGCCCGCATGCGCCTCCCACCCGCACAGCGGCATCGTGAAGACAGCGCACATCCACCAGGCATGACCCGCCCGTCCCGGACGCGATTTGACGTGTCGCGGATCGCGACCTAATCTTTCACTTCGCCCCGGGAGTGAGCCGGACGCCGGTCAGGCGGACGGGCCCCAGGGCAAGCCCCTTGAAACAAACCGAGCCATCCGGCAGAGCCGCTTCGGCGTATTGCTGCATGGGTTGCTTCTGGGCGCGCCGACGACACCGAATAATCGGTTGATTCGACACAGCCCGAGTGCCACGGTAAGTTACGAGGGTTGCCTCGAAGCTGAGGCACACAATCTTGGAAGATCAGATCGCTTCGGAGCAAGTCACTGAACTTGACAGGCGGCGAGACGGTCTGATAAGATTGAGGAGAACGAGATAGCGCCTTCGGGTCAAGTACCACAACGGGATACTCGACCGGGTGTACGCGTCCGTTTCTTGAGAACTCAACAGTGTGTTAAAAGCCAGTGCATGATGCACAACCCCGTCATTGATTTGACGGATTCCTTTGGT
>NZ_JBFAKB010000024.1:0-196585 GCF_040655495.1 Nonomuraea sp. NPDC050404 | reverse complement strand
AGAACGCCCGCCCGTTCACCTGGACCAAGAACGCCGACCAGATCATCAGCGCCATCGGCCGCTACTGCGCTCGAATTTCTGGACCAGGACACTAGTGGGTCTGGGGTGGGTTAGGTGTGGGCTATTTGTAGGCCGCTGTTGAGGATTTGAGTGAGGGTTTCTAGGTGGTCGGGGGTTGGGTCTACCAGTGGGGGGCGTACGCTGCCGGCGTTTAGGCCGCGGAGGCGTACGCCGGCCTTGATCAGGGAGACTGCGTAGCCGGGTACGCGGTCGCGTAGTTCTACCAGCGGTAGGTAGAAGTCCGTCAGGAGGTGTTGGGCGCGGACTTCGTCGCCGCCTGTTATCGCCTTGTAGAAGGCCAGGGAGATTTCGGGGGCGAAGGCGAAGACTGCGCTGGAGTACAGGGTCACGCCGAGGCCACGGTAGGCGGGTACGGTCAGTTCGGCTGTGGGGAGGCCGTTGAAGAAGGTGAAGTTGTTCTGGGTTTTTCGGCGTACGGTCAGGATGATGCGTTGGAGTAGGTCGAAGTCGCCCAGGCCGTCTTTGAAGCCGATGATGTTGGGCACGTCGCGGGCCAGGGTGGCTACTGACTCGGGGGTGAAGCGGGCGGTGCCGCGCTGGTAGATGATGACGGGCAGGCCGCCGGCCTCCGTGACCTCGCGGACGTACTGGATCAGGCCGTTGGCGGGGCCTGTCGCCAGGTAGGGAGGCATCAGGAGCAGGCCGTCGGCGCCCCGTTCGGCGGCGGCGCGGGCGAAGGAGCGGGCGGTGGGGAGTGGGCCGCCGGCTCCCGCGAAGACGGGGACGCGGCCGGCGGTGGCCGCGACCGCGGTCGACACCACGCGGGTGTACTCCGCCAGGTCCAGGGCGCTGAACTCGCCGGTGCCGCAGGCCGTGAACACTCCTCCTGCTCCGGCCGCGACTCCCTGGGCGACGTGGCGGGCCAGGATGGGTTCGGCGAGGCTGCCGTCGGGTCCGAAGGGGGTCACCGGGAAGAAGAGAACGCCGTCTAGCCGCATCAACGAATCCTTTCTAGCGGATGCCCTCCCTGCGAAGAGTGGCAGCCAGCTTGCGGGTGTGTCTGATTACCGCGTCGGTGATCTGCTCGATCCCGCCGGGGCCGAGTGCCGACGGCATCGAGCAACTGATCGCGTCCGTGGCCGGGATGCGGTAGTCGACGGCCACGGCCACGCAGGCCAAGCCCGGCGTGCCCTGTTCGCGTTCGTACGACCAGCCCCTCGTGCGTACCTGGTCGAGCTCTCCTGTGAGCTTGGTGAGGTCGGTGATCGTGTGCTCGGTGAGCGCCGTCAGCGGCTGCGGCAGCAGCGCTCCGACCTCGTCATCGGTGAGCTGGGCGAGCAGCACCTGCCCGAGCGCCGTGACGTGCGCGGGCAGCCGCCGGCCCACCCTGGGGATGATGTGGTCTGCCTCGCGTGACTCCCTGGTCGCCAGGTAGAGCACGTGCGCCCCGTCACGGCGGGCGAAATGTACGGTCTGCCCGATCTCGTCGCGCAGGTCCTCCAGGCAGTCCTGGGCGAACGGCAGCGCGGGATCCTTGTCGAGGTACGCCGTGCCGGTCAGCAGCGCGTGCGGCCCGATGCCGAACGCCGACCTGGCCGAGTCGGTCTCGACCCAGTTGAGCTCGACCAGTGTCCGCATGAGGGCGTGCAGACTGCTGCGGGGAAAGCCGGTCCGCTGCTGGAGCTCCGACAGTGTCAAACTGTCGTGCGACTCGGCCAGCGTCTCCAGGATGCGTACGGTCCGCTCCGCGGACTTGACCAGCGGGGGCTGCTCCATGCTCATCCCATCTCGTATCCTCGGCGGCTTCGGGCATCCAGAATATTGGATGCCGTCCAGATATATGGACAACTATCCCTTTACCGCGCCGCTTGTCAGACCACGCATGAACTGCCGCTGGAACGCCAGGAACGCGATGATCGAGGGCAGGAGCGCGAGCAGCGAGGCCGCGAGCAGCACACCGATGCCGACCTCCTCGTCCGAGCGGAGCGAGCGCAGTGCGATGGGCAGTGTCCACATGTCGGACTCCGGCGCGACGATCAGGGGGAGCAGGTACTGGTCCCAGATCATGGTGAAGCCGAAGACGCCGATCACGCCGAGTGCCGGGCGGCACAGCGGCACGATGATCGTGGCGAAGATGCGCAGCTCACCCGCGCCGTCGATGCGCGCGGCCTCCTCCAGTTCGACCGGCACCTCCTTCATGAACTCGGTCATGACGAGGATGGAGAAGCCCCAGGCGCCGACGGGAAGGATCATGCCGGCGTAGGTGCCGATGAGGTTGATGTTGAACAGCGGCAGGTCGGCCAGCACGAGGGAGAGGGGGATCGCGATGATCTCCTCGGGGAGCATCATCGTGGTGAGCATCAGCAGCATCACGAACGTCATGCCGCGGAACTTCTTGCGGGCGAGTGAGTACGCGGCGAAGACGCTCACCAGCATCTGCAGGAGCAGTCCGAAGCCCACGACGATGAAGGAGTTGAGCAGGTAGAGGTAGACGTTCTTGTCCGCGGCCTGGATGAAGTTCTCTAGGGTGAATTCGTCCGGCCAGAAGGAGAACGAGGTCGGGTCGAGGGTCTTGCTGAAGCTGCTCATCAGGAGCCCGACCAGCGGTCCGGTGAAGACGACCACCATGAGGCCGTAAATGATGATTTTTCCGAATATCGCCAACGGTCCCCGACGTGATTCCAGGCCCAAGGCGCTGTCGAACCTCATGACGCCTGCCTCCTGAGGGGGTTGATGGTGGTGGTTGGCGGGGCGCTGGTGGCCGTGGTTGTGCTGGTGCTCGTGGGCTCAGCTGTGGTCAGGGTCGGGATCTGCGACATACCGGGCGGGGCGGTGTCAGGTTCCGGGGAGCGGCGTCCGGGGTCGGGTTCCGGGGAGCGGCGTCCGGTGTGAGATCTTGCGGCGGCGGGCCGAGGGGTCTCGAAGGGCGCGCTCATGGTTGGTGAAGTGCCAGGTTGCGCGGGGTGGCCTGGGTGGGGGAGCGGTGTGCTGTCGGCCGGTGGGATGTGCGGCGGGATGTGCAGGGGGGTGTGCGGTGGGGCGTCGGCTGCCGGAAGACGCGGTGTGGTGCCGCGCGCTGGAAAGAGCGGCATGGTGCCGTGCGTCGGGAGGCGCGGGGTGGTGCCGTGCGTCGGGAGGCGGGGGGTGGTGCCGTGCGTCGGGAGGCGGGGGGTGGTGCCGTGGGTCGAAAGGTCAAAAGCGGCGCGGCGTGCCGGGGAATCTGAGGCGGCGCCGCGTGTCGGGAAGCCTGGGGTGGCGTTGCGTGTCGGGAAGCCTGGGGTGGCATTGCGTGCCGGGAAGCCTGGGGTGGCGTTGCGCGTCGGGAAGCCTGAGGTGGTGCCGCGCGTCGGGCAGTCTGAGGTGGTGCCGCATATCCGGAGCTGCGGGGTGGTGTTGTGGGTCAGGGGATGTGGGGTGGTGCCGCGTATCCGGAACCGCAGGGCGGTGTTGTGCGGAGCGAGGTCGGGTTTCGCGGAGAGGGAGGGCGAGGTGCGGGTGGGCCGGCTTGTGGGGCCGGGTTCGTGGCTCGGCCTCATGTCGTCTGCCTTCTGCGCAACATCTGCACGACCACGGTGAGCGCCAGCGTGGCCAGGAACAACACGATCCCGCCCGCCGAAGCAACCCCCAGCTCGTTCTTCTGGAACCCGAGCTTGTAGATCAACGTCATCAGCACCTCGGACGAGCCGTTCGGCCCGCCGTTCGTCAACACGTACACCTCGACGAACACCCGCAGCCCGCGGATGGCCGCCAGCGTGAACAGGATCCAGAACACCGGCCGCAGCGCGGGAAGGGTGATGTGCCGCAGGCGGCGCCAGGTCGAGGCGCCGTCCACGGCGGCGGCCTCGTACAGGGTGCGGTCCACGCCGACCAGGCCGGCCAGGAAGATCATCATGTCGTACGGGGTGCCGCGCCAGATGCTCATCAGCATGATCGACCACAGCGAGGAGTCCTCGCTGGCCAGCCACGGCTGCGGATCGATGCCGACCCAGCCGATGACGACGTTGAGCATTCCGCTGTCGGCGGGGTGGAACATGATGCGCCACACCTCGGCCACGGCCGCCATCGTGGTGACGACCGGCAGGAAGGCCGCGGTTCTGATGAACCACAGGTACCGGGCCGGTCCCTCGATGAGCAGGGCCAGGCCGAGGCCGAGCACGATGGAGCCGACCGTGGTGCCCAGCGCCAGTACGACGCTGTGCCAGATGGCCGCGCCGAACTCCTCGTCGCTGATGATCGTCTGGTAGTTCTGGACGCCGACCCACTCGTCACCGAGAAAGGTCTGCACCTTGAACAGGCTCTTCCACAACCCGACGAACATCGGGATGAACTTGAAGTACAGGAAGAGCAGCAGCGCGGGCGCCAGGAACAGCCAGGCGATCAGCGGCCCCCGCCACCGCACCAGTTTGGGCGGGTGGCCGGGGGCCGCCGATCGGCGGCGTGCCGGGGCGATGGTGGAGGTCATGACGCTTTCTGGCTCTGCAGTTCCTGGGTGAGCTTGGTGTTGAGCTCATCCATCGTCGTCTTGACGTCGGCGGAGCAGTTGGCCCAGACCGCGTTGATGCTGTCGGCGGAGGTCTGGCGGATCGGCGCCCAGTTGGGCACCGGCGGGGCGTAGACGGCGTTCGCGTACGACTCCTGGAACACCTTCCAGCCCGGATCCTGACGTTCCGCGGCCATGTCCACCGTGGTGTTGACCGGCAGGCGGACGATGGCGCCGTTGGCGTCCTTGTTCATGCCGATCTTCTGACCCTCGGGAGAGATCGCGAACTCGGCGAACTTCTTCTGCGCGTCCTGGTTCTCGGACCCGGCCATGATGTAGACGTTCTCGCCCTCGCCGAGCGTCCCCGGGCCGCCGGACGGGCCCTTGGGCACGGGCAGGACCTCGATCTTGTCGGCGCCGATGGCGGTGACGAACCTGGCCAGCACGTACGGCCCCACCACGTAGATGCCGCCCTGGCCCTTCTCGAACACCTCGTGCGTGACGGTCGTGTCGTTGCTGACGGCGCCGGGGTTGACGGTCTTGGTCTTGCAGAACTGGTCCTGCAGGTACTGCACGGCCTCGACGGTCTTGGGGTCGCTCACCGTGGAGGTGAACTTGCCGTTGCCGGCGGACTTGATGAAGTCGCCGCCGTTGGCGTAGATGAGGGAGGAGGCGTACCAGGAGGCGTAGCCGCGCTTGGTGCCCGCGGGGGCGACGAAGCCGGAGGTGTCCTTCTGGCCGTTGCCGTCGGGGTCCTGCTCGGTGAACGCTACGGCCAGCTTGGACAGATCCTCCCAGGTGGCGGGCGGTTCCATCTTGACCTTCTCGCGCCAGTCCTTGCGTACGATCAGCGCGAACGACTGCGCGGAGAACGGGGCGGCGTAGAACTTGCCGTCGCTGCCCGTGGCGGCCTTCCAGGCGGTCTCGGCGAGCTGGTCGCCACCCGCGAGCGTGGCCTTGTCGACTTCCTGCAGCCAGCCCTGCGTCTGCATGTTGCCGAGCTGGGCGGTGTCGTTGATGACGATGTCGGGCAGCTGCTTCTGCGCCGCCTGCTGGTTCAGTTTGGTCTCGAAGTCGTCGAAAAGGGCGACGACTTTCGTCTGCACTCCACTGGCCTTGGTGAAAGCGTCAGCGAGCTTCTTGGCGGTCTTGGCGGACTCTGAATCGGCCGCCTGTCGGATCCAGATCTCTAATGTTTTGTCCGAGGCCGATGTTGATTCCCCGGAACCGCAGCCTGTCAGTCCAACGGCCAGAGTCGTGACGATCGCGACTCCCAGCAGACGACGTGACATCAGACCGCCTCCTGTTCACATATGTGGACGAGAGTCGTGGACTTGGATGTGTGCCTGTGAACGTAACTAGTGGCATGGCTCACGGTCAATATTCAAGGATGTGAATTTCAGTCAGGTTCGTGTACATCATGGATGCATGCGCATTCTCATGACAGGGGCCGCAGGAAAGGTCGGGACGCTGCTTCGGCCGCGTCTCGCCCGTGAGGGCCGCACGCTGCGGCTTTCCGACCTCAATCCGATCGAAACAGGCCCTGGGGAGGAGTGGGTGACGGCCGATCTGGCTGACCAGGACGCCGTGGCCGAGGCGATGAAGGGTGTGGACGCCGTGCTGCACCTGGGCGGCCAGAGCAGGGAACATCCCTGGGCCGACATCGTGCACGCCAACATCAACGGGACCCAGGTCCTGCTTGAGGCGGCTCGGAAGGAGGGCGTCGAGCACGTCGTGCTCATGGGCAGCCACCATGCCGCCGGTTTCCATCCCAGGCCGGAGAACGGCGAGGATCTGCCCGACTACGCCTTCCCGCGGCCTGACACTTTCTACGGCGTGAGCAAGGTCGTCATGGAGGCCCTGGGCAGCCTCTATCACGACCGTTTCGGCATGAACGTGACCGTGGTCCGGCTCGGCACCTGCAACGAGGGCCCGGTCGACACGCGCGGCCTGGCCACGTGGATCTCCGCCGACGACCTGACCAGGCTGGTCGAGGCGGGCCTGACCGCGCCCGGCTACCACGTCGTCTGGGGCGTCTCGGACAACCCGCGCCGCTGGTGGTCGCTGGAGGAGGGCAAGACCATCGGGTACGTCTCGCGCGACTCCTCCGAACCCTTCACCGCGGCCCTCCTCGCCGAGCACGGCGAGCCCGATCTGTCCGACCCGGTGCACAGGCACGCCGGCGGCATCTTCACCGTGAACGAGCTCGGCGGCAAATGGTGACCCCCTGACCTGTCAGCAACCGGTTGCAAGAACCTTGACGGCGCCAAGCACAAACGTCAAGGTTTGATCTGGCAACCGTTTGCAAGGGAGGGCGGCGATGGCGGCGACGATCAAGGACGTGGCCCGCGCCTGCGGCGTCCATGTGTCCACCGTGTCCCGTACCTTCTCCGCGCCGCACCTGGTCAATCCTGCCACCAGGAGCCGCGTGCTGGCCGCCGCGGACGACCTCGGCTACCGCCCCAACCGGGCGGCCAGGGCGCTCACCACGGGACGCACGTTCAACATGGGCCTGATCGTGGCCGACATTTCCAACCCGTTCTTCCCGCCCCTCATCAAGGCCGCCCAGGCGCAGGCCAGGGGGCGGGACTACCACGTGTTCGTGGCCGACACCGACGAGGACCCGCGCGTCGAGGAGGAGCTGATCAGGACGTTCACCAAGCAGGTGGACGGCGTCCTGCTGTGCAGCCCCCGGCTGTCGAACAAGATGATCGAGCGCCTGGCGGAGGACGTTCCGTTCGTCGTCATCAACCGGCGCATCAAGGGCATGCCCGCCGTCCTCATGAACGTCGCCCAGGGCGCCAAGCTCGCCCTCGACCACCTCGCCGGGCTCGGCCACCGCAGGATCGCGCTCGTGTCCGGCCCGATCGGCTCGTGGACCAGCAACGAGATGCAGGGTGTGGCGGCCGAGGCGCAGGGGCTCGACCTGGTCTTCTTCGGTCCCAACCAGCCGACGGAGGCCGGCGGCCTGGCCGTGGCCCCCGAAGTGGCCGCCTGCGGCGCGAGCGCGGTGCTCGCGTACAACGACCTTGTCGCCCTCGGCCTCATAGAGGGGCTGTCGGCGATGGAGATAGGGGTACCAGACCAGATAAGTGTGATCGGGTTCGACGACATCCTGCCGGGACGGCTCAACCGTCCCAAGCTGACCACGGTGGCCATGCCCGCCGTGGCGGCGGGCAGGATGGCCGTCGATCTACTGCTGCAATCAGGGGGCGAGGGCGCGACAGTGACCCTCGACACCGCCCTCATAGTCCGCGAGTCCACGGGAAGGGCACAGACATGAACTTCGGAACACTGCCGTCGGGTGAGCAGGTCGAGTGCGTAGCGCTGTCGTCGGGACGGCTGCGCGCCGAGGTGCTGACCTACGGCGCCATCGTGCGCACGCTGGAGGTGTCCGGGGTCAATGTCGTGCTCGGGCTGGACACGCTCGATGACTACCTCACCCGCAGCCGCTACTTCGGCGCCGTCGTCGGCCGGTACGGCAACCGCATCGCCGACGCCCGCTTCACCCTCGACGGGGTCGAGTTCACGCTGCCGGCCAACAACGGCCCCGCCAGCCTGCACGGCGGCACCGAGGGCTTCGACAGCAAGGTGTGGACGATCGCCGAGCGCACGGACTCCTCCGTCACGCTCACGCTGACCAGCCCCGACGGCGACCAGGGCTACCCGGGCACGCTGACCGCCTCGGTCACCTACACGCTGGCCGACGACGCGCTGCGCATCGACTACACGGCCGAGACCGACGCGCCGACGGTGGTCAACCTGACCAACCACAGCTACTTCAACCTCAAGGGTGGCGGCGACGTGCTCGACCACGTCGTGCAGATGGACGCCGAGCACTACCTGCCGGTGGACGAGAACAAGATCCCCACGGGCGAGCTGGCGCCGGTCAAGGGCACGCCGTTCGACTTCACCGAGCCGCACGCGGTGGGCGCGCGGTACGACGGCGCCTACGACCACTGCTTCGTGTTCAACGGCGAAGGCGGCCGGGCCAAGGTGACCGGCGGCGAGCTGACCATGGAGGTCACGACCACCGAGCCGGGCGTGCAGTTCTACTCGGGCAGCATGCTCGACGGGGTCGCCACGCCGTACGGGCCGTTCGCCGGGTTGTGCCTGGAGACGCAGCACTACCCCGACGCGCCCAACCAGCCGCAGTTCCCCTCCACGGTCCTGCGGCCGGGCGAGCGCTACACCTCCACAACGGCCTACCGCTTCATCTGACGCAGGCCGTCGAAGTCTGAGGCTCGCGGCCGAAGTCTGAGGCTCGCCGTCGGAGTCAGAGGCTCGCGGCCGGAGTCTGAGGCTCGCCGTCGGAGTCTGAGGCTCGCCGTCGGAGTCTGAAGCTCGCCGTCGGAGTCTGAGGCTCGCCGTCGGAAACTGAGGCGGGGGACCTACCGGTTCATCTGATGCAGCGCCGCCGAGGCCTTGATCACCAGGAGGGCCACGTCGTCCTGGGAGGGCTCGGCGGCGAACGTCTCCACGGCGTGCCGCACCCGCTCGGCCACCGCGTGCGCGCTCAGCCCCGTGCACCCCGACAGCAGCGCCGACAGCCCGTCGCGGTCGTCCAGCAGCCGGTCGCCGTTGCGCCGCTCGGTCACGCCGTCGGTGACGCACAACAACACCTCCTCCGGCGCCAGTTCGAACGACTCCACGTAGAACCTGGCGCCGGCCTCGATGCCGAGCAGCAACTGCGGCGTCGCCATGGCCTCGACCTCGCCGTTCGAGCGCAGCAGGAGGGGCGGCGGATGGCCGGCTGAGGCGATCGTGCACAACGCGCCGCCCTGCGGGAGCGGGGTCAGCTCCCCGCACAGCAGGCTGAGGAACCTGCCCTCCTCGCCCTCCTCCAGCAGCGCGTGGTTGAGCCGGTCGAAGATGTCGGCCACCGTGTAGTGCTCCTTGGCGAGCAGGCGTACGGCATGCCTGGCCAGACCCGTGACCGCGGCCGCCTCGGGGCCGCTGCCGCACACGTCGCCCAGCGCGAAGCACCAGTGGTCGCCCACCGTGAACAGGTCGTAGAAGTCGCCGCCGACGTCCGCGCCCTCCTCGGCCGGCTCGTAGACCACCGCGGACTCCAGCCCCGGCATGGGCGCCACGCGCATCGGCAGCAGGCTGCGCTGCAACACCCGGGAGGTGGTGGCCTGCCTGGCGTACAGCATGGCCGTGTGCAGGTTGAGCGCCACCAGGCGGCACAGGTCCGCCAGCAGGTCGGCCAGCTCCAGCGGCAGCGTCGGCTCGGCCCGCCCGATCACCAGCGCGCCGTGCGAGCGGCCCTGGGTGAGCAGCGGGAAGGCCAGCACCGACTCCGGGCCCACCGGCCAGCTCACCTCGTTGAGCGCGGTACGGGGGATGGCGGGCAGCGACTTGCGTAGATCGGCGTTGTGGCTCTCCTCGCTGTGCCAGACATGGGCGAGCCTGGTCATGCCGGTCAGATCGGTCAGATAGACCGCCGCCCAGGTCGCGATCTTGGGCACCACGAGCTGCGCGGTCAGCGCCGCGATCAATTCCTCGTCGTGCACGCCCGCCAGCAACTCGCCGGCCTCGGCCAGGAACGACAGCCGGCCGCGGTGCGCGCGGTCCTGCTCGGCCAGCCGCTCGCGCTGCACGGGGATCGCCACCTGGTCGGCGATGTGCTGCAGGCTGACCGTGAGCTCCTGGTCGAAGCGGTTCGGCTGGGCGGCGGTGACGACGAGGTAGCCGACCACCTCGCCGGACACCAGCAGCGGCGCGCACGCCAGCGACCTGGCGCGCAGTTGCTGAGCCAGCTCGACGTCGCCTGCCAGCAGGTCCTCGATCATCGCCGGCGCCTTGCGGTCGGCGCCGAACACGCCCGTGGCCAGCACCCCGACCAGTCCGGGGGTCGCGCCCGCGCCCGCCGCCACGCCGAACCGCCGTCCGCCTTCCGCGCAGAGCAGCACGTACGAGGCGTCGCCGCCGCTGGCCACCTGCACGATCTGCGCGATCGTGCTCAGCAGCTCCGCGAACGGCATGTCCTGGTCCAGCAGGTCCTTGATGCGCCGGCCGGGCTCGCTGCGCAGTGGCGCGGGCGGCGGCGTCAGCACGTAGCGGTGGTCGCTGGCCACGATCATCCAGATCGACCGGCGTTCCCCGGCGTGCCCCCGGGTACGCAGGTGGGAGATGTAGACCGGGACGAGCCCGCCGTCCACGTGCCGCATGCGGGCCTCGCCCCGCCAGCGGCCCAGGCCCAGCGTGTCGGCCAGCGACAGCGCGTACGGGCCGTGGCCGCGCCAGGCCACCATCTCCTTCAGCGACCGGCCGATCGTCTGCTCGGCGGGCCAGCCGAGCAACTGCTCCGCCTCGCGGTTCCAGGACTCCACCACGCCGTCGAGGTCGGAGACCACCACGCCGACGTGCAGGGTGTCCAGCGGCGCCGCGACGGGGCCGGAGATGAGGCCGGGCAGTGGCACGGGCTCGGGCAGCTCGGAGCACTCGCTGAGCTCCATGCGCACCCAGACGCGTTTGGCGGTCCTGGTGTAGGTGACGCCCCAGGCGTCGGCCAGCATCCCGGCCAGCGCCAGGCCGCGCCCCGACGTGGCCAGGGGATCGTCGCCCGAGGCCGAGTGGCCGGAAGGGCCGGACGGGATGGTGCGGGTGGGGTGGTGGTCGTCGACCTCGATCTCGAGTTTCGCCGGGCTGGCGTCCACGTCCAGGCGGCAGGTCAGCTCCACGCCTGTGCCCGCGTGCACTACGGCGTTCGTGACGAGTTCGCTGGTCAGGAGCACGGCGTCCTCGGCCAGATGGCTCAGGCGCCATTCGCCCAGCACCTGGCGGACGAACTTGCGCGCGTGCGCCGGTGCATGGGCGGTGCCGTCGAAGGCCGTGCTCGACACCCGGGTCGTGTCCACTCTGCGTCCTAGAACATCACTCGATGTGGCAGTTCGGTCACTCTCAGAGTGGCAGACTGATGCCGCTGATACCTCCAGTTGTGAAGAAGGCCGCCATGGTCGCGCAGTTGGATTCCCCGTACACGCAGGGCTTGCTGCACCCGTCGGCCCTGCGTCCCCTGCTCGTAGCCCTGCAGGGGCTGCGGGACGGCAACTGCCGCACAAGGCTGGAGCCACCGGACGATCCCGTCCTGGCCGAGCTGGCGATCACCTTCAACCAGGTGATCGACCGCAACGAGCACCTGTCGAACGAGCTGCTGCGGCTGCGTACCGAGGTGGGCAGGCGCGGGCGGCTCGACGAGCGGCTCAGTCCCAGCCCCGGCACCGGGAGCTGGGCGGTCAACGTGGCCGCCGTCAACACCCTCATCGACGCGCTCGTCATCCCGGCGGCCAAGGCGACCAGGGTGCTCAACGCGGTCGCCGACGGGGACCTGTCGATGCGGGTGGACCTGCAGGAGGACGGCCGGCCGCTGCGGGGCGGCCTGCGCCTGATGGGCAACGCGGTCAACCGCATGGTCGAGCAGCTCGCGCTGTTCTCCGGCGAGGTGACCAGGGTGGCGCGCGAGGTCGGCACCGAGGGCAGGCTCGGCGGCCGGGCCAAGGTGCAGGGCATGTCGGGAAGCTGGCGCGACGTGACCGAGGCGGTCAACGCCATGGCCGGGCGGCTGACCGCCCAGGTGCGCGACATCGCGGTCGTGACCACCGCCGTGGCCAGGGGCGACCTGACCAGGCAGGTGACGGTCGAGGCCACCGGTGAGCTGCTGGAGCTGAAGCTGACCGTCAACACGATGGTGGACCAGCTCTCGGCGTTCGCCAGCGAGGTGACCAGGGTGGCCCGCGAGGTCGGCACGGAGGGTCAGCTCGGCGGCCGGGCCGAGGTCAAGGGCGTGCTCGGCACCTGGAAGGACCTGACCGACAACGTCAACTTCATGGCCTCCAACCTCACCACCCAGGTGCGTTCGATCGCCCAGGTGACCACCGCCGTGGCCAACGGCGACCTGTCCAAGAAGATCACCGTGGACGCGCGGGGCGAGATCCTGCAGCTCAAGGACACGATCAACACGATGGTGGGGCAGTTGTCGGCGTTCGCCGACGAGGTGACGCGGGTGGCCCGTGAGGTGGGTACGGAGGGCCGGTTGGGTGGTCAGGCGCAGGTGCGGGGGGTGAGCGGGGTGTGGAAGGACCTGACCGACAACGTCAACTTCATGGCCTCCAATCTCACCGAGCAGGTCCGCGACATCGCCCAGGTCGCCACCGCCGTCGCCCAGGGCGACCTCAGCCGCAAGATCAGCGTGGACGTCAAGGGCGAGATCCTGCAGCTCAAGGACACCGTCAACACGATGGTGGGGCAGTTGTCGGCGTTCGCCGACGAGGTGACGCGGGTGGCGCGTGAGGTGGGTACGGAGGGCCGGTTGGGTGGTCAGGCGCAGGTGCGGGGGGTGAGCGGGGTGTGGAAGGACCTGACCGACAACGTCAACTTCATGGCCAGCAACCTCACCAGCCAGGTACGCAGCATCGCCATGGTCACCACCGCCATCGCCAACGGCGACCTGACCAAGAAGATCACCGTGGACGCGCGGGGCGAGATCCTCCAGCTCAAGGACACCATCAACACCACCGTCGACAAGCTGTCCGCCTTCGCCGACGAGGTGACGCGGGTGGCCCGTGAGGTGGGCACTGAGGGCCGGTTGGGCGGTCAGGCGCAGGTGCGGGGGGTGAGCGGGGTGTGGAAGGACCTGACCGACAACGTCAACTTCATGGCCAGCAACCTCACCAGCCAGGTACGCAACATCGCCCAGGTCGCCACCGCCGTGGCCAACGGCGACCTGTCCAAGAAGATCGACGTGGACGCGCGGGGCGAGATCCTCGAACTCAAGACCACGATCAACACCATGGTCGACACGCTGTCGTCGTTCTCCTCCGAGGTGACCAGGGTGGCCCGCGAGGTCGGCTCCGAGGGCAGGCTGGGCGGCCAGGCCGAGGTCGAGGGCGTCTACGGCACCTGGGAGCGCCTCACCAAGAACGTCAACGAGCTGGCCGGCAACCTCACCACCCAGGTACGCGCCATCGCCGAGGTGGCCAGCGCCGTGGCCCAGGGCGACCTGAGCCGCTCGATCAGCGTCGAGGCCAAGGGCGAGGTCGCCGAGCTGAAGAACAACGTCAACCTCATGGTCGCCAACCTGCGCGAGACCACCCGCGCCAAGGACTGGCTGGAGAGCAACCTGGCCAGGATCGCCGGCCTCATGCAGGGGCACCGGGACCTGGTCGAGGTGGCCGACCTGATCCTGCGCGAGCTGACGCCGCTGGTCAACGCCCAGTACGGAGCCTTCTTCCTGGCCGAGGCCGACTCGCTGGACGGCGCGCTGGCCTTCATCGCCGGGTACGGCGCCGCCCACGACGTGCTGCCGGGCCCCGGCACCCCGGGTCCCGGGCTGATCAGGCAGGCCGCCCTGGAACGCAAGCGCATCCTGCTGGAGGACGTGCCGCCCGGCTACATCAAGGTGCACTCGGGGCTGGGGGAGGCCGCGCCCGCCAGCGTGGTCGTGTTGCCCATCGTGTTCGAGGAGAACGTGCTCGGCGTGATCGAGCTGGCCTCCTTCAGCCGGTTCAGCGACGTGCACCTGGCCTTCTTCGACCAGTTCGTGGTCACCATCGGCGTGGCGATCAACACCATCATCGCCAACTCCCGCACCGAGGCCCTGCTGTCGGAGTCGCAGCGCCTGGCCCAGCAGCTCCAGGGCCGCTCGGACGAGCTGCAGCGCCAGCAGGCCGAGCTGCGCAGGTCCAACGCCGCGCTGGAGGAGAAGGCGCACCTGCTGGCCACCTCCTCCCGCTACAAGTCGGAGTTCCTGGCCAACATGTCCCACGAGCTGCGCACGCCGCTCAACAGCCTGCTCATCCTGGCCAGGCTGCTGGCGGACAACCCCGAGGGCAACCTGTCGGAGCAGGAGGTCGAGTTCGCCGGCACGATCCACAACGCCGGCAGCGACCTGCTGCAGCTCATCAACGACATCCTCGACCTGTCCAAGATCGAGGCCGGGCGGATGGACGTGCGGCCGGAGCGGCTTCCGCTGAGCAAGGTGCTGGAGTACGTGGACGCCACGTTCCGCCCGCTCACCGTGGACCGCGGGCTCACGTTCGAGATCGAGATCGGCCCCGGCACCCCCCGCGAGCTGTACAACGACGAGCGCCGCCTCCAGCAGATCCTGCGCAACCTGCTGTCCAACGCGATCAAGTTCACCGCGTCGGGGGAGGTGCGCCTGACGGTCACGGTCGCCGAGGACCGGCCGGATCCGGACGGACGGCCGATGATCGCCTTCGCGGTGCGCGACACCGGCATCGGCATCGCCGCCGACAAGCTGCCGGCCATCTTCGGCGCCTTCCAGCAGGCCGACGGCACCACCAGCCGCAAGTACGGCGGCACGGGCCTGGGCCTGTCGATCAGCAGCGAGATCGCCCGGCTGCTCGGCGGCGAGATCCACGCGGGCAGCAGCCCGGGCCGGGGCAGCACGTTCACGCTGTACGTGCCCGCCCGGTGCCCGGCCGCCAGCGTGGCGGGCGAGCCGGAGCCACCCGCCGAGACGGCCGAGTCCCGCACGTCCCAGGCCGACTGGCAGGCGGACGGCGAGGACCCGTGGCCGTCGGCCGCCAGCCTCATCAAGCTGAAGGACGGCCCGCTCGGGACCGCCTTCACCGGCCGCCGGGTGCTCATCGTGGACGACGACATCCGCAACGTGTACGCCCTGACCCACGTGCTCGGCCGCCTCGGCATGGAGATCGTCTACGCCGAGAACGGCAGGGAGGGCATCGAGGCGCTGGAGCGCGAGGAGGACATCGCGCTCGTCCTCATGGACGTGATGATGCCCGAGATGGATGGCTACGAGACGCTGATCGCCGTGCGGGAGATGCCCAGGTTCGCCGACCTGCCGATCATCGCGCTCACCGCCAAGGCGATGCCGGGCGACCGGGAGAAGACGATCTCCTGCGGCGCCTCCGACTACGTGCCCAAACCCGTGGACCTCGACCAGCTCCTGGAGGTGATGCGCGGATGGCTCGCGGGCGAACGGATGGATGAGCGATGAACCGACAGGTCAAGATCCTGCTGGTGGACGACAACGACGAGAGCCTGGTCGCGCTGGAGGCCGTGCTGCGCCCGTTGCAGCAGGTGCTGTTCAAGGCCAGGTCGGGGCCCGAGGCGATGAAGCTGATGTTGCGCAACGACTTCGCGGTCGTGCTGCTCGACGTGCTCATGCCCGGCATGGACGGCTTCGAGACCGCCGCCCACATCAAGCGGCTCGACCAGACCCGCGATGTGCCCATCATCTTCCTGACCGGGACCGAGCCGAGCTCGGGCGCGGCCTTCCGCGGTTACGCGGTGGGCGCGGTCGACTACATCACCAAGCCCTTCGACCCGTGGGTGCTGCGGTCCAAGGTGGCGGTGTTCATGGAGTTGTTCCGCAAGACGGCCATGCTGATGGAGCAGGCGGCGCTGCTGCACCAGCTCGTCCAGGACGACGAGGCGCTCGCGGGGTTCGCGCTGCGGCTCGGGGCGGTGGAGTCACGGCTGGCGGGCTTGTCGGACGGCGCGGTGGGGGATGAGGGAGTGCGGGAGGCGGTCAAGGATCTGGCCGATCGGGTGGCGGCCATGCAGTCGGCCTTCGAGGCGGTCTCGACAGTACGCGCGAAAGAGTGATCCGCAAGGTTTGAGGTGCCGAGATGCCAGGAGACCGGCGAGTCTACGCGCGTACAGCGGTGTCTCCGTCGTACCTTTGGCATCATGGCCACCCGTACGCCGAAAAGCGCATCGAAGGGGCCGGCGAAGCGGTCGACCTCGGCTCGCACGACCCCCGCCAAGCGCGCAAGCACGTCGGCGGGGCGGTCCAGGGCGAAGGGAGCCGCCTCTGGCCGCAAACCCTCCGTGACTCATCAGGACCCCGTGAGCTGGGTCTTCACCATGATCGGCAAGCTGGTCGTGGGATTGTGGATGTTGTTCGCCAACGGCATCGGCAGTGCCGCGCGGGCGGTGGGCAAGAACGCCCGCGAGCTCGACCCCGCCCACCGCCGCGACGGCGTGGGCCTCACCGTGCTGGCGGGCGCGATCATCCTGGCCGCCATGACGTGGCGCAACTCCGAGGGAGCGGTGGCCGGCGTCGTCAACGGCGCCGTGCGCGGCGTGTTCGGCTCGCTGGCCTGGGCGCTGCCGCTGCTGCTCGGCCTGCTGGCCTGGCGCTACCTGCGCCACCCCGACCAGAACGCCGACACCGGCCGCATGGTGATCGGCTGGGCGGCGCTGATGGTCGGCGTGCTCGGCGTCATCCACGTGGCCAACAACACCCCCTACCCGGCCGGCGAGGGCCAGGGCATGGACAAGGTGTCGCAGGCCGGCGGCATGATCGGGTTCATCGTGTCGGCGCCGCCGATGAGCATCCTGCCCTCCTGGGTGACGATCCCGCTGTTGTTGCTCCTGTCCGGGTTCGGCGTGCTGGTGATCACCGCGACGCCCGTGCACCGGATCCCGGAGCGGCTGGGCGAGCTGAAGCACCTGCTGTTCGAGCGGCAGTCGGAGACGTCGTCGCCGAAGTCGCCGGCCAAGAAGCGCGTCAAGGTCAAGGGCTCCGAGGAGAACGAGGGCGCCGACGGCGTCAAGCCGTACGACTCGCCCGTCCTGGCCGAATCGGACAAGGGTAAGAAGCCGGATCATTCACCGGAGATCGTGCCGGGGCTGACCGACGAGGAGGAGACGCCCGCCCCCGAGGCTGAGAGGCGTGCTGAGCCGCCGGAGCCGTCGCCCGCGCCGCGCAAGGTCGAGCAGCTCGTGCTGTCCTCGCAGGCGGGCCCGTACAGCCTGCCGGACGTGGCCTCGCTCAAGCTGGGCACGGCGCCGAAGCCGCAGACGAAGGCCAACACCACCGTGGTGAACGCGCTGACCAGCGTGCTGGAGCAGTTCACCATCGACGCGCAGGTGATCGGGTTCACGCGCGGGCCGACCGTGACGCGCTACGAGATCGAGCTGGGCCCCGCCGTCAAGGTCGAGAAGGTCACGGCGCTGACGAAGAACATCGCCTACGCCGTCAAGTCCGCCGACGTCCGCATCCTGTCGCCGATCCCGGGCAAGTCGGCGATCGGCGTCGAGATCCCGAACGCCGACAAGGACCTGGTCTCGCTCGGCGACGTGCTGCGCTCCCAGGTGGCGCAGGCCGACCACCACCCGATGATCGTCGGCCTGGGCAAGGACGTCGAGGGCCGCACCATCGTGGCGAACCTCGCCAAGATGCCCCACCTGCTCATCGCGGGCGCCACCGGCGCCGGCAAGTCGGTCTGCGTCAACGGGCTGATCACCTCCATCCTGATGCGGGCCACCCCGGACGAGGTGCGCATGGTGCTGGTCGACCCCAAGCGGGTCGAGCTCAGCGTGTACGAGGGCATCCCCCACCTGATCACCCCCATCATCACGAACCCGAAGAAGGCCGCCGAAGCCCTCGAATGGGTCGTGGGCGAGATGGACCGGCGCTACGACGACCTGGCGGCGTCCGGGTTCCGTCACGTGGACGAGTTCAACAAGGCCGTGCGGGCCGGCAAGCTGCAGCCGCCGCCGGGCAGCGAGCGGGTCTACCAGCCCTATCCCTACCTGCTGGTGATCGTGGACGAGCTGGCCGACCTCATGATGGTGGCCCCGCGCGACGTCGAGGACTCGATCGTGCGCATCACGCAGCTTGCCCGCGCGGCGGGCATCCACCTGGTGATCGCCACCCAGCGGCCCTCGGTGGACGTGGTGACCGGCCTGATCAAGGCGAACGTGCCGTCGAGGCTCGCCTTCGCCGTCTCCAGTCTCACCGACTCGCGGGTCATCCTCGACCAGCCGGGCGCCGACAAGCTGGTCGGTCAGGGTGACGCGCTGTTCCTGCCGATGGGCGCGAGCAAGCCCATCCGCATCCAGAACGCGTTCGTCTCGGAGAAGGAGATCTCCGAGGTCGTCACGCACTGCAAGGAGCAGATGCAGGTCGAGTACCGCGAGGACGTGGCGGCGGCGCCGGTCAAGCGGGAGATCGACGAGGAGATCGGCGACGACCTCGACCTGCTGGTCCAGGCCGCCGAGCTGATCGTGACCACCCAGTTCGGCTCGACCTCGATGTTGCAGCGCAAGCTGCGCGTCGGCTTCGCCAAGGCCGGGCGGCTGATGGACCTGCTGGAGAGCCGCAACGTGGTGGGCCCGAGCGAGGGTTCCAAGGCTCGCGAGGTGATGGTCAAGCCCGACGATCTGCCTGGCCTGCTGGCCGATCTGCGTGGCGAATGACCCCAATGCGTACTTGCACAATAGTAACTGCTTGAATGGGTATCACCACGAAGAGTAGCCATGGTGGTGAGGGGGCGGTTCGTTGTGCAAGAGCAGAGCATCGGGGCCATGCTGCGTGCGGCCAGGCAGACGGCCGGCCTGACGGTCGCGCAGGTCAGCGCGGCCACCAGGATCCGCGAGGCCATCATCCAGTGCATGGAACAGGACGACTACGTCCAGTGCGGCGGCGCGTTCTATGCCAGGGGGCACGTCAGGGCGGTGGCCAGGGCCGTGGGACTCGATCCCGAGGCCACCGTCCACCTCTATGACCAGCAGAACGGCGGGGCACCGCGGCCCATGCCCGCCTCTGCCGTCTTCCAGACCGACAAGAAGATCCACCTGCCGGAGCGGCGCGGGCCCAACTGGACGATGGCGCTCGGCGTGGCGCTGGCCATCGTGATGGTCTTCGGCACGATGCGGGTGCTGGGCGGCGCCAGCGACCAGATCCGCACCGGCGACGTGCGGGTGGCCTCGGCCAGGCCCAGCGTCCCGCCGAACACCCCGATCACCGAGACGCCCACGCCCACGCCGTCCGCGGACGCCGCGAAGAACACGGTCACGGTCCGTATCAAGGCGAAGCGGTCCTCGTACGTGAGCCTGCACGACGCGCAGGGCCGCAAGCTGTACGCGGGCACGCTCAAGGCGGGCAAGACCTCTACGTGGCGCGCGCAGGAGAAGGTCAACGTGCTGATCGCCGACGCGGGAGCCGTGACACTGCACGTCAACGGCAAGAAAGTGAAGGGACTCGGCGGCCGGGGAGACGTGGTGCGGCGCGCGTTCGGACCGCGTAAAGCGGAGGCGCGGTAGTCACGCGAGGGAACCCGTGCATCGGGTGGTGGCCAACTCCCGATACCGTAGTGTTCACCATGTCATCCCGCCGAACCGCATCGCTGATCACTCTGGGCTGCGCACGCAACGAGGTCGACTCCGAGGAGCTGGCCGCGCGACTCGAGGCTGCCGGCTGGCAGCTGGGCGACGACGACCCCGATGTCGTCGTCGTCAACACGTGTGGCTTCATCGACTCCGCCAAGAAAGACTCGATCGACACGCTCCTGGCCGCCGCCGACTCCGGGGCCAAGGTCGTGGCCGCGGGCTGCATGGCCGAGCGCTACGGCAACGAGCTGGCCGAGGCGCTGCCCGAAGCCGGCGCGGTCATCTCGTTCGACGACTACACCGAGATCGGGGAGCGCCTCGACGACGTGCTCGCGGGCAAGCCGCTCAAGCCGCACACGCCACGCGACCGCCGCACCCTGCTACCCATCTCGCCGGTGGACCGTGCCAGCGCCGCCACGGCCGCCATTCCCGGCCACGGCGACCTGCCGGAGGGCCTGGCGCCCGCCAGCGGGCCGCGCGTGCTTCGCAAACGGCTCGACGAGAGCCCGGTGGCCTCGCTCAAGCTGGCCTCCGGCTGCGACAGGCGCTGCTCGTTCTGCGCCATCCCGGCCTTCCGCGGCTCCTACGTCTCGCGCAAGCCTGAGGAGTTGCTGGCCGAGGCCGACTGGCTGGCCCACAGGGGCGTGCGCGAGCTCGTCCTGGTCAGCGAGAACTCCACGTCCTACGGCAAGGACCTGGGCGACCTGCGGGCGCTGGAGAAGCTGCTGCCCGAGCTCGCGGCCGTGCCGGGCGTCGAGCGCGTACGCGTCAGCTACCTGCAGCCGGCCGAGCTGCGGCCCGGCCTGATCGACGTGATCACCGGCACCGACGGCATCGCCCAGTACTTCGACCTGTCCTTCCAGCACGCCAGCGGCACGGTGCTGCGCCGGATGCGCCGCTTCGGCGACCCGGAGCGGTTCCTCGGGCTGCTGGAGACCATCCGCGAGCGCGCCCCCGAGGCGGGCGTGCGCTCCAACTTCATCGTGGGCTTCCCCGGCGAGACCGAGGAGGAGTTCGGCGAGCTGGTCGGGTTCCTGGAGGAGGCCAGGCTCGACGTGATCGGCGTGTTCGGCTACTCCGACGAGGATGGCACGGAGGCGGCGGGGCTGCCGGGCAAGCTGGATCAGGAGGTCATCGACGAGCGCGTGCGGATGCTCACCGAGCTTGCCGAGGAGTTGACCGCCCAGCGCGCGGAGGAGCGCATCGGCACCGAGGTGGACGTGCTGATCGACGACGACCTGGGCGACGGCGGCTATGAGGGCAGGGCCGCGCACCAGGGGCCCGAGGTCGACGGCTCCGTCACGGTGCAGGGCATCGGTCTGGTCAAGGGCCAGATCGTACGCGCGCTCGTGGTCGACGCCGAGGGGGTTGACCTGATCGCGCGTATCAAGGCCGGTCCATGAAGAGGGACGAGCGCCGCGTGGTAAGCCCGTGGAACATCGCCAACGTCCTCACGGTCCTCCGGTTGGTGCTCGTCCCTTTCTTCGTCGTCTGCATGCTCCTTCCCGGCACCGGCTGGCGGGTGGCCGCGCTGGTCGTGTTCGCGGTGGCCTCGATCACCGACCACCTCGACGGGGAGCTGGCCAGGCGCTACGGCCTCATCACCGACTTCGGCAAGATCGCCGATCCGATCGCCGACAAGGCGCTCATCGGGGCCGCGCTGGTGTGTCTGTCGATACTCCAGGAGGTGCCCTGGTGGGTCACGGTGGTGATCCTCGGCAGGGAGGTGGGCATCACGGCGCTGCGGTTCGTGCTGCTGCGGCACGCGGTCATCCCGGCCAGCTACGGCGGCAAGGTCAAGACCGTGCTGCAGATCGCCGTCATCGTCCTGTACCTGCTGCCGTTCGTGCCCGACCCCGTCCGGTGGGTGGTGATGGGCGCGACCGTCGTGGTCACCGTGGGAACAGGGGCGGATTACGTCTTCAGAGCCATGAAACTGCGTAAAGTGGCCAGGCAGGCGCGCGGGGAGTGACCGATGGCGGATGTGGCCGGGATGCTGAGGATGCTGGTGGAGCAGGGCGCGACGGTGGCGGTGGCCGAGTCGCTGACCGGAGGGCTCATCGGGGCCGCGATCACGTCGGTCTCCGGGGCCTCCAGGGCGTTCAGGGGCGGGGTCGTCTCCTACGCCACCGATCTCAAGCATGAGTTGCTGGACGTCCCGCAGGAGCTGCTGAGGCGCGAGGGAGCCGTGCACCCGGAGGTGGCGGCGGGCATGGCGGTAGGGGTGGCGCGGCTGTGCGGGGCCACGTACGGGCTGGCGGTGACGGGCGTGGCCGGGCCGGAGCCGCAGGACGGCAAGCCCGTCGGCCTCGTGTACGCGGCCGTGGCGGGCCCTGGCGGACGAATTGTGGCCCGGGAATTGAGACTTGATGGGTCGCGCGAACGTATCAGGGTAGAGACGGTGGACGAGGCAGTCGATCTACTGTCAGGTGTGCTGAAGGCGAACATAGGGGAACATTCCGGGTGATTACCGTGTTACGTCCCGAGCGAACATGCGATGTGCGGTCTGACGCGGTGTCGGTGGATACGGGTACGGTGGAGCTGTGAGTGAGGTCCGTGAGCCAACTGCAAGCACCGAGCGCCCGGCAGGCGGGCCTGATGAGTCGCGCAACGAGCCACGAGCGGCGGTCCGGGGGCGGCGACGCCCAGTGATGACGGCGAGGAGTATGTACGAAGCGAAGAAGACCAAAGTGCGGCACGATTCGATCGCGCGGGGCGTGGTGAAGACATCCGCGCCGGGGAGGGAGCGACAGATGATTCTGCTGCGTCAGCTGCTCGGCGACGTGCTGAGGCGGTTGCGGGTGCGGCAGGGGCGCACGCTACGCGAGGTGTCCACGCTTGCCAGGGTTTCTCTCGGCTACCTGTCCGAGGTGGAACGCGGCCAGAAGGAGGCCTCGTCCGAGCTACTCGCGTCCATTTGCGGCGCGCTCGGGGTGCCGCTTTCGCAGGTGTTGCGTGAGGTGTCCGACCAGTTCGCGCTGGCCGAGCTTCAGGCCGCTCCTGTGCTGGCCGATGTGCCGGAGCACGAGCGACTGCCCCTTTCCGAGACGGTTCCCGGGTCGATCGGCGACTCCGTGTTCCCCGAGGTCAAAGACATGGTGGCTGCCTAACGCGGCTGGCAGTTCGCACACCACAGGATCAGCCGTTCCTGTGGGCGCGCCCCCATCTCCCCACGGCTGATGCGGGTGCCGCATCGGCGACAGGGCCTCCCCGCCCTGCCATAGACCCAGGTCTGATTCGCCGGGCGGCGATCACCTGTGGTCACCGTGCCCGCATGCCGCTTGTTGGCGTGCAGCAGCCGCTGGGCGAGTGACACAAGCCCGTTGAGATCCTCGATCTCCCCGACCTTCCGCCACGGCCAGATGCCGCGCAGGAAAAGGGTCTCGGCGCGATAGATCGTGCCGATCCCCGCCAGGTTGCGCTGATCGAGCAGCGCCTCCCCGATGGTCCTGCGGGGTGCCCCTCGTAGTCTTCGCACGGCCTCATCCGGGTCCCAGTCGGGGCCCAGCAAGTCCGGCCCCAGGTGGCCGACCAGCCGTGCCTCGTCGGCCGTGCCGACGAGATCCACCATGCCCAGCCTGACCCCCACCGCCTGCCATCGCTCGTTGGCCAGGACGAGCCTCACCAGATCGCCAGGGGGCAGCCCGCGACCGGCCGGCGCGACCAGCCATCTCCCCTCCATGCGCAGGTGGGTGTGCACGGTGAGGTCGCCCTCCACGCGGGTGAGCAGGTGTTTGCCCCGGGCGAGCGTGGTGAGCACGGTTCTGCCGGTGAGGTCGGCCGTGGCGTGGCGGGGGACACGGAAGTCGGATCGGGTCAGCACATGTCCGTCCAGCGCGCCCCGCAGCCGTGCGGCCGCGCGGTAGACGGCGTCTCCTTCGGGCATTTCCCCAGTTTAGAGGCACTTTCTGCACCAGTCCCAAGCGCTCGTTTCACCAAGAGTGCGCGCGCCCCGTGGCGGTCAGAGGCCGTATTCCCGGAGGTCATCTGCCAGGTGCGGCGGGTGGCTGCCACCTCGGCACGGCCGTGACAGAAAAAGCTTCAGCGTGAGATGAGAACCCCCGATAATGACGGCATGCCTGAGATCGCGGGTTTACGCGCGGGGGATCCCGCCGAGGTGGCGGAGTATCGGCTGACCGGGCGGCTGGCGGACGAGGTGTTCGTCGGGCAGTCGAGGGCCGGGGAACGTGTCGTGGTGCGGCTGATGCCGTCCGAGATGGAGCCCGAGCCGTTCCTGCGGGCGATGGAGCCGTTACGGTCCATGTCCGCGGTCGGCACGGCGCAGATCCTGACCGCCGGAGTGTCCGGTGAGCGGGCCTATCTCGTGACCGAGTTCGTGGACGGGCCCGCGTTGCAGGAGTCGGGCGGCTCGTTCGACGAGGTGGGGCTCTACCGGCTGGCGGTGGGGACGATCACCGCGCTGGTGGCCGTTCATCAGGCGGGCCTGGTGCACGGCGACATCCGGCCGGGAAATGTGTTGCTGGGCCCCGACGGGCCCCGGGTGATCGATGCCGGGCTCGAACAGGCGATGGCGGAGGCGTCCGTCGCCACCAGGAAAGTGGCCGTGCCCGCCTACACCGCGCCCGAACGGTTACGTGGCGCCGATGCCGGGCCGGCCGCCGATGTGTTCTCCTGGGCGGCGACCATGGTGTTCGCCGTGTTGGGAGCCTCGCCGTTCGACGGCGGGTCGATGAGCGCGACCGTTGAGCGCATACTGAACGGCCGGCCGGACCTGCCCGATCTGGGCGAGTTGCACGAGCTGATCGTGCAGTGCCTGAACAAGGATCCGGCCGCGCGTCCCGCGGCCAACGAGGTGCTGCTGCGGCTGGTCGGCCAGTCGACGTTCCTGACCGGGCGGGTGCCGATCGCCGGAGAGCCGCCGGCCCGCGACACCGGGCCCTCTCCGGCGGACGGACGGGACACGGGACGCTCCGGGCGCAGGTTCGGCGTCATGGCCCTGGCGGCCTCGTTCGTCGTGGGAGCGCTCGTCTCGGGCGCGGGCGTCTACGCCGTGTCCGGCAGCCGGCCGTCCACCGGTACGGTGGCCGCCACCACGTCCGCCAGTCCCAGCGCCTCGACCGCCCCCACCATCACCTCGTCCCAGGCGATCGCGCCGCTGCTCAAAGTGGAGAAGAAGGCCGCGACCGACACCAAGCTGCCGGAGACCGGCGTCACCATGCACGAACACCCCAAGGATCCGGTACGGGTGTCGGCCTACATGGCGGGCAGCGACAAGTACACGGCCTTCGCCCGCGACAGCGGCGGCACGTTCAAGGCGGTGGGCGCCGCCGAGCAACCGCTCCTGTCGCCCCGTGGCGACTGGGTGGCGCTCAACCCCATGCTGAAGTTCCAGACCTCCGAGCTGGACCAGGTCAAGTTCGTCAGCATGTCCACCAGCGAGTCCTTCGTGGTCAGCACGGTCAAGAAGCCCCTGCAGAGCATGACCCCCGTCTGGTCGAGGGACGGCGGCAAACTGCTGCTGTCGGTGTACGACAGGACGGCCAAGCCCGAGCGGCTCGTGGGCTTCGTGGTCGTCGACGTGGCCGCCAGGAAGGCCGTGCACGTCGAGACGGAGTACACCAGCGGCAGCAACCTGACCTTCGCCTTCGCCCCCGACGGCTCGGTCGTGCGGGGGTACTGGGACGGCAAGGTCAGCGGCATCGAGTTCTACGACATGTCCGGCCAGGTCATCAAGACGATGCACTGGGTCGGCATGCCGATCGGCAACGACTGGTTCTCACCCTCGGGCAACAGGTTCGCGACCCGTTGCCCCAATGAGAAGGAGATCTGCGTCTGGGACGTCAAGACAGGCGCCCGGCTGGCCACCATGCCCAGCGACATGAAGGGCAGCTTCCTCGGCTGGTTCAACGAGCAGCACTTCATCATGCAGGACCCGGGCAAGAAGAAGGACACCGAGGTCATCAAGATCGTGGACTACCTCGGTGCCACGAAGCGGGTGCTGGGTGACGTGGTGAAGGACCGTGCCCTCATGCAGTTCGCCCCCGTGCCGGCCTCGTGAACCCTCTGACGGCGAACGATCCCGCGCGGCTCAACGGCCACCGCGTCCTGGGGCGGCTGGGCGAGGGCGGGCAGGGCGTCGTCTACCTGGGCGAGTCGTCCGACGGGACCCGGGTCGCGATCAAGGTGCTGACCGCGGGTCTCGACGATCCGGACGCGCGGGAGCGTTTCGAGCAGGAGATCGGCTTCGCGCGGCGGGTCAAGGCGTTCTGCACGGCTCGGGTGCTGGCCAGCGGCGAGTACGCGGGCACGCCGTACGTGGTCAGTGAGTACGTGGCAGGGCCGTCCCTCGCCCAGGTGATCCGGGAGCGGGGCACGCTGCACGGGGCGGAGTTGCGGCGGCTGGCGATCGGGACGCTGACCGCGCTGGCCGCCATCCACCGGGCCGGGGTGGTGCATCGGGATTTCAAGCCCGGCAACGTGCTGCTCGGCAGGGACGGGCCGCGGGTGATCGACTTCGGCATCTCGCGTGCTCTGGAGGAGTCGGAGCCGGGCGAGGACTTTCTGGCCGGGACGCCGCCGTACATGGCTCCGGAGCAGTTCGATCGTGTGCCCGTCGGTCCTGAGGCCGACCTGTTCGCCTGGGCCTCGACGATGGTGTGCGCGGTGAGCGGACGGCCGCCGTTCGGTACGGGCCCGCTGTCCTTCCTGGTCCCGAGGATCAGGACCGGCGAGCCGGAACTGGGCGGGCTCGACGGCGAACTGCGGGAGCTGGTGGTGCGCTGCCTGGCCAAGGATCCCGCCGCCCGGCCCAGCGCGACACGAGCCCTGCTCACCCTGCTCGGCCACGACGTACCCTCCACCATGACCGAACCCGAACAACGGCTCCTGGCAGAGGGCCGGCAGTCCGCCCGGCCCGCCACGTCCGGCCCGGACGAGCCGTTCACGGCGTCCCCGGCCCTGCGGCGCCGGGCGCTTCAGGTGGCGGGCGCGGCGGCCGTGGCGGTGGCGGTCGCCGCCGCGATCATGATCACGCGGCCCACTCAGGCGCCGTCGGCCACACTGTCGGCCACACCGCCGCTGAAGGCGCTGCCGACGGCGCGGCAGGGGCGGTTGGCGCTCGCCTCGACGTCTGAGCTGAAGCTCCCCGGAACCGGGATCACCCTGCACGAGAACCCCGCCGACCCCGTCTGGGTCTCCTCCTACCATGACAAACGCGACGGCGAGGGCCGCACGATGCCGGCGTACGCACGAGACCCCGCCACCGGGACCTTTGCGTTCTTCGGCAACTGGGAGGAGCCGGTCATCTCTCCCGGGGGCGCGTACGTGGCCTCCCTGTCGGACACTCGCCTCCAGAGGCAGGACCACGAGACCATCCGGCTGCGCGAGCGAAGCACGGGACAGGACCGTCACCTCCGCACGGTGGACAAACCCGCCGCGCTGTACGCACCGACATGGGCGGATGACGGTCGGCGGCTGCTGCTGACCGTCTACGACAAGGTAGAAGCGCCGAGCACGTCCGTGGGCTTCGTGATCGTGGACGCGGTCACCGGGATCGTCAACCGGACCGAGGCCGAGGGCGGCGGGGGCGTGTACGCCTGGGGCGTGGACTCCAAGACCGTGCTGCACGAGACCAAGGACGGGACGATCCGGGTCCTGGACCCGAACGGCAGAGCCCGGCGCACCTTTCCCGGCAAGGGAGAACTGCTGCCCGGCGGGGCGCGACGCACGACGCTCGGCACCGTCTTCGCCACGAAGTGCACCGGCGAGGCGGCCACGGACGTGTGTTTCTGGGACGAGGGAACCGGCCAGCCGAAAGGCACGATCAAGCTTGAAAAGGGATCATCTTTCAGCGGATGGCTGGACGACGAACACATCATGATCACGGCAACGGGCGCGAAGAGGACGGAAGTGCTCCTGGCCGATGTGAAGGGGCGGTCCGTGCGCGTGCTCGCCGACGGCCCCGCCGCCGAATTGGCGAAGGTGGCGTTGTGGTTCACCCGCCGATGACCATGGGGCGAACAGTGGCGGTCCGAGGATGTCCTCGCCGGCGTTGGCGGCCATAATGACGATCAGAACTGAGCCTTGACGGAGGGCTTGAGCGGGGCATGCCTGAGATCGCGGATTTACGCGCGGGAGATCCCGCCGAGGTGGGCGGCCATCGCGTCGTCGGCCGGCTCGGCGCGGGCGGTCAGGGCGTCGTCTACCTGGGTGAGTCGCCCGACGGGAGCCGGGTCGCGATCAAGATGCTGGGCGCGGGACTGGACGATCCGGAGGCGGGGGCGCGGTTCCGGCAGGAGGTCGGCTACGCGCGGCGGGTCAAGGCGTTCTGCACGGCCCAGGTGCTGGCCAGCGGCGAGTACCAGGGCACGCCGTACGTGGTCAGCGAGTACGTGGACGGGCCCGCGCTGGCGAAGGTGATCTCGGAGCGGGGCGCGCTGCGCGGCGCGGAGCTGCGGCGGCTGGCGATCGGGACGCTGACCGCGCTGGCCGCCATTCACCAGGCCGGGGTCGTGCACCGGGATTTCAAGCCCGGCAACGTGCTGCTCAGCAGGGACGGGCCCCGGGTGATCGACTTCGGCATCTCCAGGGCTCTGGAGGAGACGGAGGTCGCCGGGCAGCACCTCGTGGGGACGCCGCCGTACATGGCGCCCGAGCAACTCGGCGGGGGACCGGTCGGGCCCCCGGCCGACCTGTTCGCCTGGGCCGGGACCATGGTGGCGGCGGGCACGGGGCGGCCGCCGTTCGGGACGGGTGACATTCCCGCGCTGCTCAGTCGCATCCTGTACGCCGAGCCCGACCTCGGCGACCTCGACGGCGACCTGCGGGAGCTGGCCGCGCGCTGCCTGGCCAAGGATCCCGGGGCGCGGCCCACCGCGACGCGGGCGCTGCTCACCCTGCTCGGACACCGCGACGAACGCGCCTTGCGCAACACCGGGGAGCAGCGGCTGCTGGCCGAGGGGCAGCAGTCGGCGGCCCCGCCGCGCCGCAGGAGGTGGCCGCTCGTGGCGGGAGCGGCGGGCCTGGCCGTGGCCGTCACCGTCGCGGTGCTCCTGCTGCGCCCGGTGCCCGCCCCGCGACCACCCGCCCCTGCCCCGGTGCCGCTGCCGACACCGCGCCCGGGTGCCATGGCGCGAACGTCGGTGTCGGAGCTCAAGCTGCCGAACGGGAACATCGTCCTGCACGAGAACCCGGCCGACCCGGTCTGGGTCTCCTCCTACCTCGACCTGCGCACCGGCTCCGAGACCCACATCCGCAACCCCGCCACGGGGGCCTTCACCTTCTTCGGGAGTTTCGAGCAGCCGGTCGCCTCGCCGGGCGGCCGCTTCGTGGGCTCCACGTCGATCGCGCGCTCCAGGGGAATCGACTTCGAGTCCATCCGCCTCCTCGACCGCGCCATCGGCCAGGACCGCGAGGTGCCGGCCGTGGAGCCGTCCCGCACGTTGTACGCGCTGTTCTGGTCCGGCGACGGACGGCGGCTGCTGGCGACCGTCGAGGACAGGTCCGAGAAGCGGGCCGTGGGCTTCGCGGTGCTGGATGCCGTCACGGGCTCGGTCAAGATCACCGAGACGGCGGGTGCGGACGAGGCCAGGTATAGATGGGGCTCGGACGGCAACAGCGTCCTGCAGCAGGCGCCGGACGGTGCCGTACGCGTGCTGGACCTGAACGGCCGGGTCCTGCGCAGCCTGCCGGAAGTGGGAGTGCCGACAGGCGGCGGAACGGTCACGACGACCCTAGGCACCATCTTTAACACGATATGTCCGAAGAAATCGCGAAATATCTGCTTCTGGGATGAGCGGACCGGGGCCAAGAAGGGCGAGATCCGGTTGCCGGAAGACGGCAGCTTCCACGGCTGGCTGGACGAGCGCCACATCCTGGCCATCACCCGCGACAGCGAGAAGGCGGAAGTCATCATGGCGGACGCCACGGGGAAGCCCGTCCGAACCCTGGTCACCGCGCCCAGGAAGGAGTTCGACAAGGTCACCTTCTGGTTCACGAGGAAGTGACCGGCCGGATGCCCCGCTCGATAACACGAAGGAAACGCCCGGGCTCTTAGTGTCGGCCGCCGAAGAGCCTTCCCCGACCTCGGCTGGATCGCGGTCATTCTGAGCAACTACGACACCCCGATCACCCCTGTCGTGCTCAAGGCCCGCGATTTAATCACCGGATCGGCGCCACCCGCCTCCTGATGCCGGAGGTCAGTCCGTCCGGTCGTGCCGGTCCTCGCTGACCGGCGCCGCGACGGGTGACTTCCGGACCGGCGCGGGCTGGGCCAGGATCAGCGTCAGGTCGTCCACCACGGTCGTGCACGAGCCCTCGGTGTGCCGCCGCAGCAGGCCCAGCAGGTCGTGCAGCGACTCCTCCAGCGTCGGCTGCGTCAGCGCGGCGTGCAGGCGCTCGTCGAAGGGCAGTTCGGAGCCTTCGCAGTCGCGGGCCTCGGTCAGGCCGTCGGTGTACAGGAGCAGGCGGTCGGAGGGCAGCAGGCGTACCCGCCAGACGTACGGATCGGGGGACAGGCCGAGCGGCCGGCACGGGCGGGGCGGGCGAAGGGCGCGCAGGCGGGCGTCGATGCGTACGGGGGCGGGATGACCGCAGTTGACCAGTAGCACCCCGCCCGGCACGAACTCGGCCAGCAGGACCGTCACGAAATCCTCCGGCTCCAGGACGGGGGCGATGCCCGCGTCGAGGTCGAGCGCCAGGGCGGCCAGATCGGGCGCGGTGGCGGCGGTGCGGCGGAAGGCCGCCAGCACGCTCGCGCTGAGATGCGCCGCGTCCAGGCCATGGCCCTTGACGTCGCCGATGATCAGCCGCAGGCCGGTGGGCGTGGCGACCGCGTCGTGCAGGTCGCCGCCGATGCGGGCCGAGTCGGCCGACGAGCGGGTGTGCGCGGCCAGGTTGACGCCGCCCAGCTCGGAGGGGAGCGCGGGGATCATCGCCCACTCCGCGATGCGGGTCATGCGCTTCAGGTCGGCGTGGTGGCGGGCGTGGGTTCTGGCCGTCACCAGGGCCCACAGGCCGCCGGTGACCACGATCAGCGCGCGTACCAGGTGGTGCGGCAGTTCGGAGCCGTCGTCCATCGCGGGCACCAGCAGCGCCATGGCCAGCGCGGTCGCGGCGGCCACCGCGGTGGCCCGCACGCCCAGCAGGTGGGCGGCGAGCATGGGCCCGGCCAGCAGCAGCGCCGACAGGGAGACGCTGGCGTAAGCGGCGTCCGCCAGCGCGAGGCCCACCTCGGCCAGCAGCAGCGCCGGCAGCAGCCGGCGCCGGTTCCTGACCGAGATTTGCCGGGGGATGGGAACTCCTCAGGGGAAACTATGGACGAGTAGTCACCTTCTCACTTTTAGTCACGTTGCGGGTGCGGTTCCGGCAAACTGTGAGCCAAGGCGAGTCCTGTGAGGTGACGATCATGCAAACGGGCAAGTATCAGGGGAATCTCCCCGCGGAAAGCACGAAACTGATCGGCCGTCGCGAGGAGGTGGCCGCCCTGCGCACCCTGTTCGGCAAGGCCAGGCTGGTGACCGTCACGGGAGTGGCCGGGGTCGGCAAGACCAGGATCGCCCTGCGGGCCGCCGCCGCGCTGCAGCGGGAGTTCGTGGACGGGGCCTGGCTGGTGACGTTGTCGCCGCTGGCCGAGGGCAGCGCGCTGCCGTACGCGATCGCGGAGTCGTTGCCGCTGGCCGACCAGAGCGCCCGCCCGGTGACCGACGTGCTGGCCGACTACCTGGCGGGACGTGAGCTGCTGCTGGTGCTCGACACCTGCGAGCACATGACCGAGGCGTGCGCCGGCGCGATAGAGACGCTGCTGGCCGCGGCCCCCGGGCTGCGCGTGCTGGCCACCAGCCGCCGGCCGCTCAACTGCGCCGACGAGCAGGTCTTCACGGTGGAGCCGCTGCCCGTCCCCGTCAACGACGTCTGGCAGGGCAACGACGCGGTGGCGCTGCTGCTCGACCGGGCCGCGGCGAGCGTTCCCGGCTTCAAGATCGACGAGAGCAATCTGGAGGCCGTGCTGCGCGTGTGCCGCCGGCTGGAGGGGTTGCCGCTGGCCATCGAGCTGGCCGCCGCCCGGCTGCGCGAGGTGACCCCCGAGCGGCTGGCCGAGCGGCTGGAGGACCGCTTCAAGGAGCTCGGCACGACCGACCATCAGGTGTACGGCGCCGACCCGCCCTGGCACCAGGCCCTGCGTACCGCGATCGGCTGGAGCCACCAGCTCTGCACCCCGGCCGAGCGGCTGTTGTGGGCACGGGTCTCGGTGTTCGCCGGCGGCATCGACCCCACCGCGGCCAAGCAGGTGTGCGCCGACGACCGGTTGCCCGCCTGGCAGATCCCGCAACTGCTGGAGTCGCTCGCGGACAAGTCGATCCTGATCTGGGAGCCGACGGGCGCCGGTGACCGATACCGGATGCTCGACACGATCCGCGAGTTCGGCGCCATCTGGCTGCGGGACCTGGGCCAGGAGGAGCGCATCCGCCGCCGGCACCGCGACTACTACCTGGCGCTGGCCCGCGAGGGCGACCTGTGCTGGATCGGCCCCGACCAGTACCTCTGGTACGACAGGATGACGGCCGAGCACGACAACCTGCGGGCCGCGCTGCAGTTCTCGCTGGCCCGCCCGGAGGGGCACGTCGCGCTGGATCTGGCCGGGTCGTTGTGGTTCTTCTGGTATCCGTGCGGCTTCCCCGCCGAGGGACGCCACTACCTGGAACGGGCACTGAAACAGGACCGCGAGCCGGGCCCCGCGCGCAACAAGGTGATGTGGGCCTGCAGCCTGGCCCTGGTGTGCCAGGGCGAGGGAGCGCTGGCGGTGGAGCTGGCGCAGCAGTGCGTGACGGACGCCGACCGGCTGGGCGACGTGGAGTCGGCGCTGATGGCCCGGTGCGCGATCATGTGCGCGAGCATCATCCTGGGCGACTGCGAGCGGACGATCGAGGTCGGCGACGAGGTGATCCCCAGGGCCGCCGGCTCTATCTACGTCTTCCCGATGTTGCTGGCCCTGACCGCCTACGGCATGGCCAGGACGATGACCGGCCGTTTCGAGGAGGGCATCGCCACGCTCGAACGCCTGCGTGGGCTGTGCGACCAGTACGGCGAGCGCTGGCAGCGCGCCTACGGCGACGTCCTGCGTGCCCAGGTGGAGCTGGCGTGCGACCGGCCGGCGCGGGCGCAGGAGTACGCGCAGGCGGGGCTGGAGGTCAAGTGGCGCCTGCACGACAGCGTGGGCATGGCCATGGCCATCGACCTGCTGGCGCCGGCGGCGGTGGCGACGGGAGCGGGGGAGCGGGCCGCGCGCATGCTCGGGCTGGCCGACCAGATCTGGGACACGGTCGGCAAACAGCACTTCGGCGCGCCGGAGCTCATCGCCGCGCGCCAGGCCTGCGAGAAACAGGTGCTCGGGGTGCTCGGTGAGCGGGCCTACCTCGATGCCTTCCAGGCGGGCCGGGAGGCGGATCTGGACTCCGAGGTCTCCTACGCGCTGGGCGGGCGCGTGGGTTGAAAGGGCAGGGCCGCTAAGGCTGAAAGGGCAGGTGTCAGTCCCAGGCTGCCGGGTCGGCGGCGAGCTGGCGGATGCGCTCGGGCAGCGCCCCGGAGGCGACCTGGTCGAGCGTGACCTCCTCCAGGATCGAACGCTCGGTGGCCCGCAGGGCGATCCACACCTGCTGCAGTGCCTCCGCGGGCCCCCGGTAGCCGACGTGCTCGGGCCGTTCGCCGCGTACGTTGGCCAGCGGGCCGTCCACGGCCCGGATCACGTCGGCCAGCGAGATGTCGGCGGCCGGCCTGGCCAGCACATAGCCGCCCTCGGGGCCGCGCTGCCCGCGCACCAGCCCGGCGCGGCGCATCTGCAGCAGGATGTTCTCCAGGTATTTGGGCGGCATGTCCTGCTCTTTGGCGAGCTCGCCCACGGTAGTCGGGCCCGCACCGGCTGCGGCGAGTTCTGCGGCGGCACGAAGGGCGTAGTCGACACGAGCGGATAGGCGCATGTTCTCGATTATCCCTCCTGGTCAACACTGGTTAGGCGCAAGGTTGCCAGAACGGGGCAGGAGATGCCGAATACGGCAGCCGTCGCATGGCCTTTGACGGCGCTAAACTTCCAACAACCTTTTCGATTTGACGGTGGGATTCAGCGTGGAGCGACGCCCTGGTGTGCCCAGATTGCTCAGGGAGATCAATGACCGGGCCGCCCTGGAGTTGTTGCTGGCGACCGGCCCGATGACGCGGGGGCAGATCGGTGACCTGACCGGTCTGTCCAAGGTCACGGCCTCGCAGACGCTGGCCAGGCTCGAAGGACGCGGCCTGGTCGAGGTGGTCGGCGCGCAGGCCGGCGGGCGCGGCCCCAACGCGGCGCTCTACTCGGTGATCCCCTCCAGCGCGTACGTCGCGGGTCTGGAGGTCGGCCCCGGGCTGATCTCCACGGCCGTCGCCGACATCCACGGCCACACGATCGCCGAGGTCACGGTGGATCCGGGCGGCCACGACGATCCGGTCTCCGCGGTGCACGCGGCCATCGTCAAGGCCTGCCGCAGCGCCAAGGTGAGCATCTCCAAGCTGCGTGGCGTGGTGATCGGCACCCCCGGCGTGGTCGATCCGCGCAGCGGCGACGTGCGTTTCTCCTTCGACCTGCCCGGCTGGCACGAGGGCATCCACGAGGCGCTGGCCGGCGACCTGCGACGCGAGGTGACGATCGAGAACGACGTCAACCTCGCCGCCATCGCCGAGCGCTCCGACGGGGCGGCCGCGGGGATCGACGACTTCGTGCTGCTGTGGGCCAGCCGCGGCCTGGGGCTGGCCATCATGCTCGGCGGCAAGCTGCACCGGGGGCGGTCCGGCAGCGCGGGGGAGATCGGTTACCTGCCGGTGCCGGGGGTGCCGCTGCCCGAGGACATCCGTACCGAGCCCGGGCGGCTGCCGTCGCTGGCGGGCGGCCTGCAGTCGACGGTCAGCGCGGAGGCGGTGACGGAGCTGGCGCGGAGCTACGGCTTCGCGGCCGGCAGCGCGACCGAGTGCGTCAAGGTCGCGGTGGCGGCCGGGGCCAGGGGTGAGCCGCTGCTCGATGAGATCGCGCAGCGGCTGGCCCTGGGCGCGGCGGCGGTGTGCGTGATCCTCGACCCCGGGCTGGTGGTGCTGGCCGGTGAGGTGGGGCTCGCGGGTGGCGCCGCGCTGGCGTCCCGGGTTGAGGAGGCGGTGGCCCGGATCTGCCCGGTACGCCCCCAGGTGGTCACCACGACGGTGACCGACAAGAACCCGGTGCTGCGCGGCGCCGTACTGGCCGCCCTGGACCAGGCCCGTGAAGAACTCCTGGCCCCCTGAGCTCGTGAGCGGCCCTCGGGGCTTGTATGAGCGGCCCTCGGGGTCTGTGTGAGCGGTCCCCGGAGCCTGTGAGCGGACCTCGGGGCCTGTGAGCGGCCCTATGAGCCCTCGAACCGCTCAGGCCGTGAGCGGCTCGGGTGTGAGCAGTTCGACCGCGGCCTGCGCGTTCGCGCGAGCCGCGCCGTACGTGGCGATGTAGGCGGCGCTGTCCGGTCGCCACACGGGCAGCCCCATCTCGATCACGGTCGTGTCGGGACGGGCCGCCACCAGCGCGGAGACCAGCTCCCTGCTCTCGGGATGACGATGCGCGTCCTTGACCACCACGACCAGCGACCGGTCGGCGGCCTTGATGAGCAGCCCTGGCGCGTCGGCCGCCGCGGGCTTGACCCGGACGATCTCGGCGTCGGGCAGCCACGGCCCCACCCCCCACGGCACGTCGCCCACGGCGATCGTCGGCGGCGTGTCCACCTCGATCACCAGCGGCTGGACGAGCGGCTCGGCGGCCCCGGTCAGCCGTACGGCGCGGCGCGCGGCGTGCAGGCCGACCACGTTCTGCTCGGCCGCGACCCGTTCCGGCGCGGCGGCCCAGGTACGCAGCGCCGCGACCCGCGCCGCGGCCTCCTCCAGCCGCTCCACGGGCAGCCGCCCCTCCCGCACGGCGGAGACGAGCTCGGCGATGATGGCCAGCACGTCGTCGTACGTCGGCAGCGGCCCCAGGCACAGCAGGTCGGCCCCGGCCGCCACGGTCAGCACGGCGCCACCGGCCAGGCCGACGCTCTTGGTGATCGCGTGCATGTCGAGCGCGTCGGTGATGACCACGCCGTCGTAACCGAGCTCGCCCCTGAGGAGCCCGGTCAGCGCGGCGCCGGACAGCGTGGCGGGCGTCCGGCCCGTCAACGCCGGCACCGCCACGTGCGCGGTCATCACCGACTTGGCCCCCGCGCCGATAGCCGCGCGGAACGGCGCCAGCTCCCGTTCGCGCAGCACGTCCATGCCGACGTCCACGACCGGGACGGACAGGTGCGAGTCGACCCGGGTGGCGCCGTGGCCGGGGAAGTGCTTGACGCAGGCGGCCACGTTCACCGACTGCAGGCCCTCGACGGCGGCGACGGTGTGCCTGGCGACCAGCGCGGGCTCGGTGCCGAAGGACCTGGTGCCGATGACCGGGTTGTCGGCCTCGGTGTTGACGTCGGCGCTGGGCGCCATGTCCAGGTTGATGCCGCAGGCCGCCAGTTCGGAGCCGATGGCCCGGTAGACGCTGCGGGTCAGCTCGGCGTCGTCCACGGCCCCCAGCGCCGCGTTGCCCGGGTACGGGCTGCCGACGTGGTAGGCCAGCCGCGTCACGTCCCCGCCCTCCTCGTCGAGCGAGATGACGGGCTCCCCGGCGCCGCGCAGCGCGGTGGTCAGGTCGAGCACCTGGCCGGGGTCGGCCACGTTGAAGCCGAAGAGCGTGACGCCGCCCAGGCCCTGCTCCAACTCGCGCAGCACCCAGTCGGGCGCCGTGGTGCCCTGGAAGGCGACGAGCAGCGTGCCGGCCGCGAGACGGCGCAGCCCCCGATCACTCTGACTCATGGCTCCTCATCAGTTTTCAGGCAGGATCGAGTACGGTGCCGGCAGCACCGTACGGATATGTGTCAGCCCTTCACCGCGCCCGCCGTCAGCCCTTGGACCATGCGGCGCTGCACGAGAAGGAAGAAGATGACGACCGGGATCGTCATCATGGTGGACCCGGCCATGATCGCGCCCCAGTCGACGCCCTCCTGACCGAAGAAGAACTGCAGGGCCACCGGCATCGTGTACCCCTCCGAGCCCGACATCAGGTAGAGGGCGAAGACCAGGTCGTTCCACGCGGTGATGAACGAGAAGATGCTCGTGGCCACCAGGCCGGGCGCGACCAGCGGGAACAGCACCTTCCAGAACGTCGTCATCCGCCCGGCCCCGTCGATCCAGGCCGCCTCCTCCAGCGACTTGGGTACCGCGGCGACGAACGTCCGCAACATCCAGACGCCGAACGGCAGCGTCAGCGCGACCTGGGTGACGATCAGCCCGAGGAACTGGTCGCCGAGCCCGGCCCGCTTAACCATCATGTACAGCGGGATGAGCAGGCCCTCTGACGGCAGCATCTGCACGACCAGCAGCACCATCAGGAAGACGCCGCGGCCCTTGAACCGGAAACGGGCGATGGCGGTGGCCGACAGCAGGGCGAAGGTCGAGCCGATGAGCACGGTGCCGATCGCCACGATCGCGCTGTTGCGCATGTAGAGCCAGATGGAGTTGTTCGCGACGCCCTCGGTGAGCACCCGTTCAAAGTGCTCGAAGGTGAAGTGCGTCGGGAACGGGATGAACTCCGTGGTGAAGATCTGGTCGTTCTCTTTGAAGCCGGTCGAGACCATCCAGTAGACCGGGAAGATCGCGAACACGAAGACCAGCAGGCCGGCGCCGTTCAGGAGGACCTTGCCGAGCCTCTTGCGGGCGAGCGGGGTCACATCTCCTCCTGCTTGACGATCTGCCTGACGTAGAAGACGGTGATGATGAGCAGGATGATCGTCAGGATGATGGAGATCGCCGCTCCGGTGCCCAGCTTCTGGGGTGGCTTGAACGCCTCGGCCACGGCGTACATGGACAGGTTGAAGCCGTCACGGTTGGTCGGCCCGTCCATGAGCACGTAGAGCTGGCTGAACACCTTGAAGTCCCAGATGATCGACAACATCGTCAGGACGGCGAAGACCGGCTTGAGCATGGGCAGCGTGATCTTTCTAAAGGTGTGCCACGCGCTCGAACCGTCCACCTTCGCCGCCTCGTACAACTCGGCGGGGATGCCCTTGAGCCCGGCCAGCACCGAGACCGCGATGAACGGGAACCCGGCCCACACCACGCAGATGACCAGCGCGATGTAGAGCGACAGGGTGTCGTTGAGCCAAGGGGTGCCCACCCAGCTCGCCTGACCCGCCGGCGGGGCGGCCAGCCAGTCGGGCAGCAGGTCCAGCGCCCAGTTGACGATGCCCGCCTCGGCGTTGAACAGGGAGCGCCAGATGACGCCCTGCGCCACGGGCGGCACGGCCCAGGCGAACATGCAGCCGATGACCACGAACAGGGACATCTTCCTGCCGAGGCGGTGCAGCAGCACGCCGACGGCGGTGCCGACGATCAGTGTGAGGCTGACGCCGAAGAAGGCGAAGGCCAGGCTGTTGCGCAGGGCCGACCAGAAGATGTCGTTGGACAGGATCTTCTCGAAGTTCTCCAGCCCGACCCACTCGGCGGGCCTGGTGCCCCTCACCTGGGCCAGCCCGACCTTCTGGAAGGCCATGATGGCGAGCTGGACCATGGGGTAGAGCAGCAGCCCGGCGATGACCACCAGACCGGGTATGAGCAGGACGTACGGGATGCTCCAGACCGGCAGTCCGCTGGCGCGCGCTCGCCCGGCGTTCTTGCGCCGGTGTCCCGGGGCGGGGGAGGAACCCCTGCCCCGGGTGACCGTTGTCGTGTCCGCCATCGTTACTGGTTCAGAATCTCTTCGAGTTCCTTGTTGGCGTCCGCGAGGGCGGCGGTGGCGTCCTTCTTGCCCTCGATGACCGCCCGTGCGGCGTTCTGCAGCACGGCCTTGGTCGCGTCGGCCTCAGTCCAGTTGGAGTCCGCCGGGAAGGCCTTGGCCTTGGCGAACGCCTGGGCGAACGGGCCCTGTGCCGGGTCCTCGTTCATCGCGGCGAGCGTGTCGGGGTAGACCGGGAGCAGACCGCCCTCCTTGGCGTAGCGGTCGGCCCAGGTCTTGCTGGTGGCCAGCTTGATGTACTCCTTGCCGAGCTCGGCCTGCTCGGTGGTGCCCCACAGCGCGATGTCGTTGCCGCCGAAGAAGGAGGGGGCCACGCCGCCGCTCTTGGCGGGCAGCGGGAAGAAGCCGATCTTGTCGCCCTTCAGCTTGCCCTTCGACTCCTCCTCGATGCCCGACAGGTCCCAGGCGGCGGTGAGGTACATCGCGACCTTGTCGTTGGCGAAGCGGGTGCGGATGTGCGTGGTGTCGTGCGTCAGGTTCGCCTTGTTGGACAGGCCGTCGGTGACCAGGCCGGTGTAGGTGCCGAAGCCCGCGGCGAAGCCGGGCTCGGTCAGCTTGCCGACCCACTTGTCGCCCTCCTTGACGGCGTACTCGCCGCCCTCGGACCAGGCGAAGGCCGCCAGCAGGTGGTTGGCGTCGGAGCCGCCGTTGAAGGCGAAGCCGTCCACGCCCTTCTTCTCGGCCTGGATCTTCTTGGCCGCGGCGACGAGCTCGTCCCAGGTCTTGGGGATCTCGATCTTGAGGTCCTCGAACCAGTCCTTGCGGTAGAGCACCGCGCGGGCGCCGGCGCCCCACGGCACGGCGTAGATCTCGTTGTCCACGGTCTCGTAGCCGTAGAGGTTCTTCGGGATCTGCGCCCGGTCATCGGCCTGGGCGATGTCGGTGATGGGCGACAGGGCGTCCTGGCTCTGCCACATCGGGACCTGGTCGTTGCCGATCTCCGTCACGTCGGGGCCGGTGCCGGTGGCCGCGGCGGCGAACTTGTCGGCGACCTGGGGCCACGGGATCCACTCCAGCTTGACCTGGGCCTTGGTCGTCTTGGTGAACTCGGCGTTGAGCTCCTCCATGTACTTGGCGGCGGCCGGGTTGCTGTCACCAAGACGCCAGACGGTCAGCGTCTTGCCGGCGAAATCGGAGCCGGAGGCCGCGGCGCTGGGTGAGGACGTGGCGGGCTCTCCGCCGGAGCCACATGCGGCCAGGCCCAAGGCCAGCGCGGCCGTGGTGACCGTAGTGGCTGTGATCTTCGCGATCCTCACAGGGTTCTCCCTTCCCGGGTGCCGGCCTACGGTCCGCACCAGGCTGATCGTCAATGCCGAACGATGCTGGTAAACTAACAAGAAACTTTATTAAAAGAAACGCTCGTTAGCCGATCGTGACGAGAAGGGTGCGTCGATGAGCAGAGACCCCGGAACGCCGCGGCTGCTGCGCCGTCTGAACGATCGCGCGGCGCTCGAACTGCTCCTCGGAAACGGCCCTCTCACCCGTGCCGAGCTCGGCGAGCGGACCGGCCTGTCCAAGGTAACCGCAGGTCAGCTCCTGGCACGACTGGAGGATCGGGGGCTGGTGGAGGTCGCGGGCGAGCGGGCGGGCGGCAGGGGGCCGCACGCCGCACTGTACGCCGTGGTTCCCTCCAGTGCCTACGTCGCCGGCCTGGAGGTGCTGCCCGACAGCCTGACAGTCGGTGTGGCGGACATCACAGGCCGGGTGGTGGTGGAGATCACGGTGAACCCCTCAGACGGGGGCGATCCGGTCAAAGCGGTGCACGCGGCCGTACGGCGGGCCTGCGACACGGCCGGCATCGGCCTGTCGCGGTTGCGCGCGTTCGTCATCGGCACCAGAGGCGTGGTGGATCCGCTCACCGGGGACGTGCGCCTGTCGGTGGACCTGCCCGCCTGGCACGTCGGCGTGCTGGCCAGCCTGCGCGAGACGCTCGGCGTACCGGTGACCATCGAGAACGACGTCAACCTGGTCGCGCTGGCCGAGCACCGCCACGGCGCGGCCGTCGGCCGCGACGACTTCGTGGTCATCTGGGCCGGCGTCGGCCAGGGTCTCGGCGTCATGCTGGGCGGCAGGCTGCACCGGGGCATCACCGGCGGCGCGGGCGAGATCGGCTGGCTGCCGGTCCCCGGGGAGCCGCTGCCGATCGACGTCACCCGGCCGCAGACGGGCTCCTTCCAGCGCCTGGTGGGTCACGACGCCCTGCGCGAACTGGCGGCCGAGCACGGCGTCAGCGGCCACACGGTGCCCGACCTGGTACGCGCCGGCGACGACGGCTACCTGGACGCCGTGGCCGCCCGGCTGGCCCTGGGCGCGGCGGCCGTGACGGTCGTGCTCGACCCGGGCCTCATCGTGCTCAGCGGCGCCATCGGCAGGGCCGGCGGCGAGCGACTGGCGGCCAAGGTACAGGAGGCGGTGGCCCAGGTGTGCCCCAGCCGGCCGAGCGTCGTCGCCAGCCAGGTGGGCGGCAACCCGGTGCTGCGCGGCGCCCTCGTGGCGGCCCTTGAACAGGCCCGGGAGCAGGTTTTCTCCGACACTGTGTGAGAATTTCTGCCCATGTGGCAGACCCCGAACGATGTCGTGCTCATCTCCGACCCCCGTGTGACCTCGATCCCGGTGCGGGAGAGCGGCGAACCGCTGGCGGACGTGACCGGGCGGTTGCGCGTGGACCCCCGCATGGCCGACGACCAGGGTGCGTACAGGCACCTGCGCGAGGGAGTGCTGCGGCGCCTTGAGCACGCCGAGAGCCTGCTCCCCGACGGCTACCACCTGCTGATCGTCGAGGGTTACCGGCCCGTCGCCACCCAGCGCCAGATCTTCGACGAGTACCGGGCCACGCTCTCGCACCTGCCGCCTGAAGAGTCCTACGTCGCGGCCAGCCGTTATGTCTCCCCGGTCGAGGTCGCGCCGCACACCGCGGGCGCCGCCGTGGACCTGACGTTGTGCAGCCCGGAAGGGGTCGAATACGACATGGGCACCCAGGTCAACGACAACCCGGAGCAGAGCGACGGCGCCTGCTTCACCGCCGCCCCGAACATCTCCGACGACGCCCGCGCCCATCGCAAGCTCCTGGCCTCGGCCCTGGAGCCGGCCGGGCTGATCAACTACGCCACCGAGTGGTGGCACTGGTCGTACGGAGACCGTTACTGGGCGATGTCCACCCAGGCCGGGCACGCGCTGTACGGCCCCGTAGAGTTCACCGTCTGACAACCGGGTTTTCCGGGGGGTGAGGTAGGGGCACAACTCCCGTACAGAGGGTTGGACTCCCAGCGAGGTGTGGGCATGGTTCCGCTCATCGGGATCGAAGAGGAATACCTCATCGTCGATCCCCGCACCCGCCACGTGACCCCCCGGGCCGCCGAGGTTCTGGCAGCGGCGACCGACGTCCTTGACGTGGTGCACGAAATCACCAGATTCCAAGTGGAGGCCCGCACGGCGCCCTCCGCCGACCTGAGCGAGCTGGGCTCGCAACTGCGCGCCGCGCGAAAGGAGGTCGCGGGGGCCGCCCGCTCGTGCGGCCTGGCCGTCGTGGCCAGCGGCATCCCCGTCCTCGGCAACGTCATGCCGCCGCCGCTCACCGACGACGACCGCTACCACCAGGGCAAGGTGCTCTACCGCGCGTTGCAGGACGAGATCAGCATCTGCGCCCTGCACGTGCATGTGGACGTGCCGGACGCCGAGCACGCCGTCTATGTCGGCAACCATCTGAGACCCTGGCTGCCGACGCTGATCGCGCTGGCCGCCAACTCGCCGTTCTTCGTGGGGCGCGACACCGGCTACGCGTCCTGGCGGGTGATCAGCTGGGGCCGCTGGCCGGTGTCGGGAGCGCCGCCCTTTTTCCCGTCCTTCGCAGCCTACGAGGTGGCCCTGCGGGCGCTGGCGGAGTCGGGCGCGCTGCTCGACGCCAAGACCGTCTACTGGGACACGCGTCCCTCGCCCCGCCTGCCCACCGTGGAGATCAGGGTGGCCGACGTGCCGCTCGACGTGGCCGACAGCCTCACCCTGATCGGGCTCATCCGCGCGCTCGTCGTCACCGCGCTGACCGCCGTCAAGCGCGGTGACCGGGGGCTGCCCGTCCCGTCGGAGGTGCTGCGCGCCGCCTACTGGCGGGCCGCCCGCGACGGGCTGCAGGGCGACAGCCTGGACGTGCGGCACGGCACGCTGGTGCCGGCCGTGGTGATGGCCGGGCGCCTCCTGGAGCACGCACGCCCGGCGCTGGCGGAGGCCGGCGATCTGACGTTCATCCAGGAGGGGCTCGACCGGTTGGTACGCAAGGGGTCGGGAGCCATGCGGCAGCGCAGGGCGTACGAGAAGGGCAATGACCTCAACGAGGTCGTGGACGATCTCATAGAGGCGACAGTGGCTTAGCGCAGCGCGAGGGCGGCGGCCACTCCCAGGCCGAACGCGACGACCACGCCCCTGAGCACCTTGGCCGGCATGAGCCTGGCCAGGCGGGTGCCGAGCAGCCCGCCCACCAGGCTGGCCGGTGCGATCACCGCCGCGGCCTGCCAGTTCACCGGGCCGAACAGGGAGAAGGCGACGACCGAGACCGAGCTGATGACCAGCGAGAGCACGGCCCGTACGGCGTTCACGCGATGCAGGTTGTCGTGCAGGAACATGCCGAGCACGGTCAGCAGCACCACGCCCATCCCGCCGTTGAAGTAGGCGCCGTAGCAGCCGCCGAGGAACACCCCGGCGTACACCAGCTTGCTGGTCGGGCCGTCCTGCTCGCCGCCGAAGAGCTTGCGCAACCACGGCTGCGCGAGCAGGGCGAGGCTGGCGAAGGCCACCAGCCACGGCACCATGGACTCGAACAACTTGCCCGGCGTGAGCAGCAGCAGCGCGCTGCCCCCGCAGGCCCCCACCACGGCCGTGACCGACAGCAGCGTGGCCCTGCGGCGCTGGCCGCGCAGCTCGGCCCGGTAGCCGATCACACCCCCCAGATAGCCGGGCCAGAGCGCCACCGCGTTGGTCACGGTCGCGGTCAGGCCCGGGTAACCCATCGCCATCAGCGCGGGGAAGGAGATCAGGGTTCCTCCCCCGGCCAACGCGTTCACCACACCGGCCAGCAGGCCGGCTCCGAGCAGGAAGAGCAGGTCGGGAAGTGTCATCGGCCGACTGCGTAGCCCTGGTTGCCCCGCGGATTCGCGGCGGCCTTGAGGAAATCGCCGTCACGGGCGACCGCGCTGAGCCTGCCGAGCGACCACGGGCCCTGCGGCTCGACCTCGTGCCCGCGCCGCCGCAACTCCGCGATGACGCCGGCGTCCACCCGGTCCTCCACGAGCATGACGCCGGGACGCGAGCCGCGCGGGAAGAACGAGCTGGGGAAGTGCTCGGTGTGGAACATGGGGGCGTCGATCGCCTCCTGGAGGTTCAGCCTGCCGTGCACCAGGGAGAGGAAGAAGTTCAGGCTCCACTGGTCCTGCTGGTCGCCGCCGGGCGTGCCGAACGCCAGCCACGGCTTGCCGTCCCTGAGCGCGAACGACGGGGACAACGTGGTACGCGGGCGGGTGCCGGGACGCAGCGCGGTGGCCGCGTCCGGCTGCAGCCAGAACATCTGCGCCCGGGTGCCCAGGCAGAAGCCCAGCCCCGGGATGGTGGGGGAGCTCTGCAGCCAGCCGCCGCTGGGGGTGGCCGAGACCATGTTGCCGAAGCGGTCCACGACGTCCACGTGACACGTGTCACCCTTGACCGTGCCGTCGCGCGCCACGGTCGGCTCACCGGCATCAGAGCGTGCCACGGTCGACTCACCGGCATTAGAGCGTGCCACGGTCGGCTCGCCGACCCCCTGGGGCGTGCGGGAACCGGACAGACCGGGCGCGTTGCTCGCGGTGCCGGGGTCGGGGAAGACGGGCAGCCGGGGGGCCCGCCCGCCGGGGGCGCCGGGACGCAGCTCCAGGCTGGCGCGGTCGCCGATCAGCCGCCGCCGCTCGGTGTTGTAGGCCGCGCTCAGCAGACCGGACATGGGCACGTCGGTGTCGCCGTACCAGGCTTCGCGGTCGGCGAAGGCCAGCTTGGCGGCCTCGGTCACCGTGTGCAGGTAGTCGGCGCCGAGGAAGTCCATCCCGTCCAGGTCGAAGCCGTCCAGCAGGGCGAGCTGCTGCAGGAACGCCGGGCCCTGGCCCCACGGCCCCGTCTTGCACACGGTGTGGCCGCGGTAGTCGTAGGTCAGCGGCTCCTCGATCGTGGCCGACCAGCCCGCCAGGTCGTCGCCCGTGAGCAGGCCGCCGTGCACCTCGCCCGAGCTGTCCCGCCACGCCGTCGTGGCGCTGAACTCGGCGATCGCCTCGGCGACGAAGCCCTCGTACCACGCCTTCCTGGCCGCGGCGAGCTGCCCCTCGCGGGTGCCCGACGCCGACTCCGCCTCGGCGACGAGCCGCTTGTAGGTGGCCGCCAGCACGGGGTTGGCCAGCTTCGTGCCGGCCTTGGGAACGTTCCCGCCGGGCAGCCACGTGGCCGCCGAGGTGTGCCACTCCTCCTTGAACAGGCCCTCGACCGAGGCGATCGTGCCGGAGATGCGCTCCAGCACCGGCACGCCGTGCTCGGCGTAGTGGATCGCGGGCGCGAGCACGTCGGCCAGCGACCAGGTGCCCCAGCGCTCCAGCATCAACATCCAGCCGCCGAACGCCCCCGGCACCGTCGCGGCCAGCAGGCCGGTGCCGGGCACGACGTCCAGGCCCAGCTCGGCGAAGCGCTCGATGGAGGCGGCGGCCGGGGCCGTGCCCTGCCCGCACACGACCGACACCTTCTGCTCGGCCTCGCTCCACAGCAGGATCGGCACCTCGCCGCCGGGGCCGTTCAGGTGCGGCTCGGCGACCTGCAGCACGAACCCGGCGGCCACCGCCGCGTCGAAGGCGTTGCCGCCGCGCTCCAGCACGCCCATCCCGGCGGCCGAGGCCAGCCAGTGCGTGCTGGCGACCATGCCGAAGTCGCCCGACAGCTCGGGCCTGGTGGTGAACAAGACTCTCTCCTTACTTGGCCGCGTCGGGGACACGGTCCGCCGTTACCAGGTGGCACGCGGCCGGATGACCGCCGCCACGTGGGTCGTTCAAGAGGGGTTCGGAGGTACGGCACTCGTCGAAGGCCAGCGGGCAGCGCGTGTGGAAGCGGCAGCCCGCGGGCGGGTCGATCGGGCTCGGCACGTCGCCGCCGAGCACGATCCTGCGCCGCTCCCGCTGCGCGACCGGATCGGCCACCGGCGCCGCCGACAGCAGGGCCTGCGTGTACGGATGCCGCGGCCCCGCGAAGATCTCGGCCGTCGGCCCCGACTCCACGATCCTGCCCAGGTACATGACCGCGATCCGGTCGGCCAGGAACTCCACCACCGACAGGTCATGCGTGATGAACAGGCACGAGAAGCCCATGTCCCGCTGCAGATCGGTGATCAGGTTCAGCACCGACGCCTGCACCGACACGTCCAGCGCCGACACCGGCTCGTCCGCCACGACCAGCTTCGGCTCCAGGATCAACGCCCTGGCCAGCCCCACCCGCTGCCGCTGCCCGCCGGACAACTCGTGCGGGAAACGCTTGCGCATCTCCTGGCGCAGCCCGACCTTCTCCAGCATGGCCGCCACCCGCCGCTCCGTCTCGCGCCGGTCGCTGACCTTGTGGCGCAGCAGCGGCTCGCCCACGATCTGCTCGATCGTGAAGCGCGGGTTGAGCGAGGAGAACGGGTCCTGGAAGACCATGTGCACGTCCCTGCGCAGCGGGCGCATGGCCCGGCGCGACAGGTGGGTGATGTCCTTGCCGCCCAGCTCGATCGTGCCCGAGGTGGGCTCGGTCAGCCGCAACACGCACTTGCCGACCGTGGACTTCCCGCTGCCCGACTCGCCGACCAGGCCGAGCACCTCGCCCTGGCCGATCTCCAGCGACAGGCCGTCCACGGCGCGTACCGGGCCGTAGTGCTTGACCAGGTTGTCGATCCGCAGGATCACGACTGACCTCCGGGGTGGAAGCAGGCCGCCAGATGTTTGTCGGCCTGGTGTTCGAGCGGGGGCCTGGACGCCCGGCAGTCCGCCTGGGCGTAGCGGCAGCGGTCGGCGAAGGCGCACTGGTCCGGGTCCGACATCGGCGAGGGCACCATGCCGGGGATCTCCGCCAGGCGGCCGTCCACCGCGGCCGAGGGCAGCGCGCTCATCAGGCCCAGCGTGTACGGATGCCGCGGGTTGGCGAACAACTCCGACACCGGGGCCTGCTCGACGGCGCGGCCCGCGTACATGACCACGGCCTTGTCGGCGATGTCGGCCACCACGCCCAGGTCGTGCGTGATCAGGATGATCGCGGTGCCGAGCCGGTCGCGCAGGTCGCGGAACACGTCCAGCACGCCCGCCTGGATCGTCACGTCGAGCGCCGTGGTGGGCTCGTCGGCGATCAGCACCCGGGGCGAGCAGGCCACCGCGATGGCGATCATCACGCGCTGCCGCATGCCGCCGGAGAGCTGGTGCGGGTACTCCTTCATCCTGCGCGCCGGCGCCGGGATGCCGACCAGCTCCAGCAGCTCCACCGCCCGCTTGGCGGCGGCCTGCCGGGACAGGCCCTCGTGCCTGCGCAGCACCTCGGCGATCTGGTACCCGACGGTGAACGACGGGTTCAACGAGGTCATCGGCTCCTGGAAGACGACCGAGACGGTCTTGCCGCGTACCTTGCGCATCTCCGGCTCGGGCAGCGTGGTCAGCTCGCGGCCGTCCAGCTTGATCGAGCCGGACAACCGTGTCGTGTCGGGCGGCAGCAGCCTGGGCACCGACATCGCGGTGACCGACTTGCCGCAGCCCGACTCCCCGCACAGGGCGAGGATCTCGCCCTCGTCCAGGGTGAGCGAGATGTCCCTGACCGCCTGGACGAGGCCGTCCTCGGTGTTGAAACCGACCTTCAGGTCGGTGATCTCCAGCAGGCTCATCGGGCGCTCCTCGGATCCAGTACGTCGCGCAGCCCGTCACCGAGCAGGTTGAAGCCCAACGTGGCCAGCGCGATCATCAGGCCGGGCCAGATGGCCAGCCAGGGCGCGTCGCTCAGGTACTGCTGCGCGGTCGTCAGCATCACGCCCCACGACGGGGTCGGCGGCTGCACGCCCAGGCCGAGGAACGACAGCGTGGACTCGCCGATGATGGCCGCCGGGATCGCCACCGTGGCCTGCACGATGAGCGGGCTCAGGCAGTTCGGCAGCACGTAACGGAAGATGATGTGACCGTCGCCCGCGCCGTCGGCGATGGCCGCGGCCACGTAGTCCATCTCCCTGACCGCCAGCACCTCGCCGCGGGTGATGCGGATGATGGCGGGCAGCTGGGAGAAGCCCAGCGCCAGCACCACGCCCTTCAGCGAGGGCCCGATGATCGCCGCCAGGCCGACCGCGAACACCAGGAACGGGAAGGCCAGCGTCACGTCCACCAGGCGCATCACGATCGGGTCCAGCCAGCGCCGGTAGAACCCGGCGACCAGGCCGATCGGGATGCCGATGACCATCGCCAGCAGCGTGGACAACACGCCCGCCTGCAACGAGACCTGGGCGCCGTGCGCGATCCTGGCCAGGGCGTCCCTGCCCAGGTCGTCGGTGCCCATCGGGTGCGCGCCCGACGGGGGAGCGAGCGTGGCCATGTAGTCCTGCGCGGACGGGTCGCCGGTCACGAACGGGCCGACCAGCGCCAGCAGCACGAACGCGACCACCAGCACCAGCCCGGCCATCGGCATCGGCCGCCGCCTGAAGCGCCGCCACAACCTGCCCCGCCTGCGTACCGTCACTTCAGTCATGACGCCCTCCCGACAGGCGGATCCGCGGGTTGAGATAGGCGTAGGCGATGTCCACCAGCAGGTTGACCAGCACGTATCCGACGACCGTGACCAGCACGACCGCCTGGATGACGGGGTAGTTCCTGGTCAGGACCGCGTCCACGGTGAGCTTGCCGAAGCCCGGGATGACGAAGATCTGCTCGGTCACCACGGCGCCGCTGATCAGCGCGCCGAGTTGCAGGCCGAGCACGGTCACCACGGTCGTCAGGCTGTTGCGCAGCGCGTGCGCGCCCACGACCTTGGCCTCCGACAGGCCCTTGGACCTGGCCGTCCTGACGTAGTCGGCCGACAGCGCGCCCAGCATGGCCGAGCGGGTCTGCCGCATCAGGATCGCCGCGAAACCGGTGCCGAGCACGAGCGCGGGCAGGATCATGCGCTGCAGGTTCTCGGCCGGATTCTCGGTGAAGGGGACGTACCCGGAGGCGGGCAGCACCTGCCAGGTCACCGCGAACAGCAGGATGCCGAGCAGGCCCAGCCAGAAGTGCGGGATCGACAGCCCGGCCAGGCCGAACCCGGTGGCCACGTAGTCGGCGAACTTGCCCCGCCGGACCGCGGCCACGATGCCCGCGCCCACGCCGATGACGATCGCGACCAGCATGGCCAGCGCCGACAGCTCCAGCGTCACCGGGAGCCGTTCGGCCAGGATGTCGGCCACGGGGATCTGGTCCTGCGTGGAACGGCCGAAGTTCCCCGTGACGGTCTGGACGACGTAGTCCAGATACTGCGCGGGAAGCGGCTTGTCCAGGCCGAACTCTTTCCTGATGGCCTCGACCGCGGCGGGCGAGGCCTCCTGGCCGGCCATGACCGTGGCCGGGTCACCGGGCAATGCCCGGATGCCCAGGAAGATCAGGATGCTGGACAGGAACAGCACAAGGATGGCTGACCCGCAGCGCCGGAGGATGAACCAGAACATCAGGCGGCGAACCCGGCGGTGATGAAGCGCGGCAGGCCGTCCTGGAAGTACTGGACGCCGGCGACGGTCTTGTGCAGGCCCAGGTAGTACTTGTTGTGGTACAGGTACACGACGCCACGCAGCTCGGCGGCCTTCTTCATGGCGGCGCCGTACAGTTCGGCGCGCTTGGCCGGGTCGGTCTCGGCGGCGGCCTGCTTGATCGGGTCGTCGATGCCCGCGTCGGACATCCCGGCGTAGTTGTTGCTGCCCTGCGTGGTGACCAGGTTCGTGAGGTTGCCGTCCGGGTCCACCCGGCCCGACCAGCCGCTCAGCAGGACGTCGAACTTGCCGGCCTTGCCCTGCTCCAGGACGCTGACGAACTCGGCCGTCTGCACGGTCACGTTGAAGCCGGCCTCCTTGGCCATCGACTGGATGACCTGCGCCAGGCGCTGGTTGACGGCGTCGTTCGGGGTGGCCATCGAGACCTGGATCGGCGTCTGTACGCCGGAGGCCTGCACGAGCTGCTTGGCCTTGGCCAGGTCACGCTTGGCGCACGTCAGGTCCTGCGGCCGGTACTTGCTGTCCAGCGGCACCGGGTAGCAGTCCACCTCGTGCAGGCCGTTGTAGACGGCCTTGTTGATCGCGTCCCGGTCGAGTGACAACTCGAACGCCTCACGCAGCTGCGGGTTCTTGCCCAGCGGCGTGTCCACGGCGCCCGGCTTGGCGGTGGAGCCCTTGACGTTGCCGATGTTGATCTGGAAGCCGTAGTAGCCCAGGCCGCCACCGGCCACGACGCTCAGGTTCGGATCCGTCTGCACGCCCTTGACCGTGTTGGTGGCGAGCTGGTCGGCCACCTGCACGTCGCCGGACTTCAGGTTCGCGGCCCGTACGTTGGGGTCGACGATGATTTTGTATACGAGCTTGTCGAGCTTGACCTTGGCCGCGTCGTAGTAGTCCGCCGACTTGTCCAGCGTGATCTGGCTGCCGGAGGTGCGGCCGGCGAACTTGAACGGCCCGACGCACACCGGCTTGGCGCCGAAGTTGTCGCCCTCGGACTCCAGCGCCTTCGGCGACATGATCATGCCGGCGCGGTCGGCGAGCTGCGCGGTCAGCGGCGTGAACGCCTGCTTCAGGGTCAGCTTGACGGTCGTGGGGTCGGCCACCGCGACGTCGGAGACCGCCGCGAGGTCGGCGGCGCGCGCCGACTTCTCCCAGGTACGGTGGCGGTCCAGCGACTTCTTGACCGCCGCGGCGTCGAATGCCGTGCCGTCGTTGAACTTCACGCCCTCGCGCAGCTTGATCGTCACCTCCTTGCCGTCGCCGGACAGCTCGGGCATGGCCTCGGCGAGCTGCGGGACCAGGTTGGAGGACTTGTCGATGTCGTAGAGCTTCTCGCACATGCTCGCGAACACCTCGCGGCCGACGAGCGTGGTCGAGATGCTCGGGTCCAGCGCGTCGGGGTCGGCGTTGAGCGCGATGTTGAGCGTGCCACCGCCCTTGACCGGCCGGTTGTCGGCCGAGGCGCTGGATATTTCACTGGGCGCCGCGGGCGCGCTGCTCGAACCGCCTCCACCACAAGCCGCCAGGGCGAGGGGAAGGACGACGAGCGCCGCGGCGAACCTGGGGGACGGTCGCATGGGGGCCTCCGTTGAAAACGTTTAGGAGACTGTATACAAGATTCGACATTTCAGAGGTGTTTCGTAACCATATGTCGTTATCTGAGTGTTTCCTAATCGTTTGGGTGTTTTGTCCTAAGGCCCGTGGCCTGCAGGAACGTCCGCCTGGCCGCTGCCACGTGGGCAATGGCTCTGGCCTGGGCTTCGTCCTCGTCGCCCGCCTCTATGGCCTCGCACAGGCTCAGATGTTCCTGCCATGAGTGCGGGCCGCGAATGGCGGCGGTCTGACTGAAGATCCACTGGGCCCGCTGCAACATCGGCTTCATCATCAGGGCGAGGTAGGAGTTGCCCGCCGCCTCGCCGACGGCCAGGTGGAAGGCGGTGTTCAGGTCGGCCACCTCTTCGAGGCGGCCGCTCTCCACCGCCTCCTTGGCCTGGTCGAGCACCCGGCGCAGCCGTTCGACCGAGGCGGGGGAACACTTGCGCGCCGCGAGCCGCGCCGCCAGGCCCTCGACCGCCATGCGCACGTCGAAGAGCTCCTCGCCCTCGTCGGCCGACAGGCGGGCGACCGTGGCACCGAGCCGGGGTACGACCTGGATGAAGCCCTCGGCGGCCAGTACGCGGATGGACTCGCGCACGGGGTTGCGCGAGACGCCGAGCGCGGCGGCCAGCCGGTCCTCGATCAGGCGCTCACCCTGGGCGAGCTCACCGGAGAGAATCCGGCGGCGCAGCTCCTGGGTGACCTCGTCACGCAAGGTCTGGTGGGCCCCGCCCAGCGTCATATCAGTCATAGAGGGATTTATCGTATACAAGAAGTTAGGGACGTTGGGTCGGATGCCAGTCGGCGTCCGTAACCTCCCTCGCCGCCTCCCAGAGGCGGTCGAACTCGGCCATGAAGTACCGGACCCAGGCGTGGTCGTGGTGGCTGGCAAGGGTGAAGCCAGGGGAAGGGCCGGGTGAACGATGGATGCCCAGCTCGACGTGGACAAGGCCGTCGTCGTCGGCGGGATCCAGTATCACCATGAGATACGCCGGAACGAAGGGCAGGAGCCGTACCTCCAACCGTCCCTTGAGGCGCAGGTCGCGCAGGATATAGAAGGTGGACCTGACGCGGTGCTGGAACACGTCCTGCTGATCGGGGACCAGGCTTCGCTTGGCCGCTTCCTCCGGGACGGTGCCCGTGGGATCGATCAACAAGACCTTGACGGACGCCCCTCGTTCCAGGCGCTGCTGCAACATGTCTACGTAGGCGCGGACCGTGTGGTTGAGCGTTATTCCGACAAAACGGATGTCGTTCGCGCGCGCGACGCGCGTCGTGAGCTCCTTTGACCCCTCGCTCAGGAAGTTCTGGGCCGACAGCTTGGCCTCCACCATGCGGCCCAGGTCGCCGACCTGCCTCTCCAGGTCGGCGACCTGGTGGCGGGGGCCGAGCGCGTTCACCGCCACCAGGGCCAGCGTGGCCAGCGTGGCGGCGCCCACGACCTTCGGGTTCACGATGTCGAAGACGCCGAGCGCGCCCACCACCAGGGCGATGAGCGCGGTCACGTAGATTTCGAGGTTCTTGCCGGTTCCGAGGTCCGCGCGTAATCGCGCCAGTGGCCGCATACGGCGGTTATTACCCCGCTTCGGCCTTCTTCGCGCGCTGCCACAACCAGCCGCCGGTGCCGTACATGCCCGCCCCGATCAGCATGAAGCCGATCGCCACGGGATAGCGCAGGCCGGGCGGCATGTGCGTGGCCAGGAACCAGGAGTGCCCGAGTTGCCCGTTGGAGACGAAGACCGCGGCCAGGATGCCCTGCGGGATCAGCGGGATCGCGCCGAGGGACAGGCAGATCCACACGATCGTCTGCTGGGTCTTCGACAGGTTGTCCGGCACCTTGAACGACGACGATTTGTCGCCCTCGGGGTGGCGTCCCGTCCGCATGAGGTGCAGCAACTCCGGCCCGCTGCTCGCCAGCCGCCGCTCAGCCGGCAGGCCGAGCCCCCACCAGCACAGCGCCCCCGTCAGCAGCCCGACCGGCACCCCCCACCAGCCGAACCACACCGCCACCAGCACGGCGGGCACGGCGGTCAGCGCCACGACGAACAGCATCAGGTACGCCATGCCGGTGGCCGAGCCGTCGTCCTCGCTCGTGCGCAGCGGGTTGCCGCCCCGGTTCTTCGGGTCGATGCCCGGCACGAGCCCGGTGACCGAGAGCAGCGCCACCAGACCCACGGCCCCGCCGAGCAGCGCGAACGTCGCGGACAAGACCAGCGGCCAGGAGCCGTCCGCGACCGCGGTGAAGACCACCGCCAGCACCAGCGCGACCGGGCCGACCACCGCCAGCCAGGCGAGCTGCCGCCCCCGCACGTCGGAGGCGCCCGGCGTCATGAGGGTGAGCCAGAGCGCGGTGCCGTCCGCGCCGTAGGCGTTGGCGGTCATCGCCGCCGCCATCATGATGAAGATCGGCCCTGCCAGCGGCAACATGTCCGGGATGCCGAGCACCAGGGGCGAGGCCGCGAAGAACACGCCGTAGGTCAGCGCGAACGCGAGTTGATGGTTGCGCACCAGGTCACGGGTCCACGTACGCAGCTCCTTGGCCACCACGGCCCCGTGCGGGGTGCTCGCCCGCATCGGCCGGCGGCCGCGCGCCGAGGGCGTCCGGTTCGCGCCCGTCCGCCTGGTCAGCAGCGCCGCCCAGGCCGCCAGCAGCAGCACGATCAGCACCGCCATCGCGGCCAGTGCCAGGTAGTTCCCGCGCACCGCCAGCAGCCCCCACCCAGACGGCAGGAACTGGACGAAGGCCGGGATCTCCCGTCCCTGGCCCATGGCTATCGCGAAGATCCAGCTCTGCCCCAGAAAGGCGAGAATCACCCCGTTGATCACCCCGGCGCCGATCGCCCCGAGCCTGGAGTTCAGCGCCAGGCCCAGCAGCGCCACAGTCACCCTCGACAGCAGCACGAACACCGCGAGCTGCATGACCATCGCCGGCACGGCCACCAGCACCGCCACGACGCCGGTCAGCGCCCCGTGCTCGACGCCTTCTCGTACGCCCGCGACGATCAGCCCGGCCAGCGCGAGCAGGCTGATCGCCGGGGCCAGTCCCACGAACGCCGCCACCAGCAGCCCGCCGGCCATCCGCTGCGGTCGCAGCCCGAGCAGCGCGAAGAACTCCGGGCGCAGCGTCTCGTCGCCGCCGCCGGAGAAGACCGGGCCGATGATCCAGCCGAGCATCCAGACGGCGTACGCGGCCGGCAGCCAGTCGCCGTCCAGGAAGGCCAGGAAGATCGTGCCGCCCGCCAGAAGGGCGCCGAGCACTCCCGCCGAGGCCATCATGCCGCCCTGCTGGCCCTTGACCGAGTGACGCAGGACCGCCACCTTCATCCTGGCCATGGTGATCGCTACGGATGGTCCCCTCGCAGCGTCGGTGATCGTTACAGCCATGACAACCCCCTCGCGGCGGTGGTGCCGGCGCCGACCAGCTCCACGAACCTGTCCTCCAGCGTGGCCGCGCCGCGTACCTCGTCCAGCGGGCCCGCCGCCGCCACCCGGCCCTTGTCGATCACGCCCACGTGGTCGCAGAGCTGCTCGACCAGCGCCATCACGTGGCTGGACAACACGACCGAGCCGCCGCCCGCCACGAAACCGCGCAGAATCCCCTTGATCGTCGCCGCGGACACCGGGTCCACCGCCTCGAACGGCTCGTCCAGCACCAGCAGCCTGGGCGCGTGCAGCAGCGCCGTGGCCAGGCCGATCTTCTTGCGCATGCCGGTCGAGTACTCGATCACGAGCGTCTTCTCCGCCCCGTCCAGCTCCAGCACCGACAGCAGCTCCTCGGCCCGCCCGGCCACCACCTCCTTGCTCAGCCCGCGCAGCAGCCCCAGATAGGTCAGCACCTCGCGACCGGTGAGCCGCTCGGGCATGGCCATCCCGTCCGGCAGCACGCCGACGAGCTGCTTGGCCCTGGCCGGATCCGACCACACGTCGGCCCCGAAGATCTGCGCCGTGCCCGCGTCGGGCCGCAACAGGCCCACCGCCATGGACAGCGTCGTCGTCTTGCCCGCGCCGTTCTGCCCGACCAGGCCGTAGAAGGAGCCCTGCGGGACGGTCAGCTCGACGTGGTCCACCGCGATGTTCTCACCGAAGGTCTTGGCCAGGCCGGTGATCTCCAAGGCCGCTGTCATGATTGCCTCCTGGTGGCGATGGTGAAAGTGGTGACCAGCTCACGGGTGAGCAGGTCAAGGTCGAAATCGGGGTTGTTGAGCAGACGGCCCGGCACCGCGTCGATCGCCCCCCGGATGGCGATGGCCATGCTCCGTGTGTCGAACTCGCGGAACTCGCCGGCCTTGTGCCCCCAGTCCAGCAGCTTCTCCAGGTCGGTGATGGCGACCTCTTCCTGCCCCGCGTACGGGCCGGGCCCGCCCGCCTCGCCCGGCATGTGGGTGATGATCTCCACCAGGGCCAGGAGGGGCTTGCGGTGCTCGCGCATGAAGTCGAGGTTGCTCTCGATGTAGGCGCGCAGGCCCTCCGCTGCTGTGGGCTGGGCGAGGATGCGCGGCACCATCAGGTCGGTGGCCAGCTTGGCCACCTCCGCGACGACCGCCTGGGTGAGCTGATCCTTGCCGCCGAAGTGGTACGAGATCACGCCGGTGCTGATCTTGGCCTGCTTGGCGATCCTGGCCATGGTCGTGTGCGCGTAGCCGTGCTCGGCGAGCACCTCGATGGCGCACTCGATGATCTGGGCGCGGCGAGCCTCTTCAATGAACGTTCGACTTTCTGGCGGCACGCTCAAAATTTTAAACGGCCATTCAAATTTTTGGGAAGGCGGGGTCGCGAAGCGCCGCGTGCCGCCTTCGTTCAGGCGCGTTGCCGCAGGCCACGGGTGCGGCGGCTTCGGTCAGGCGCGTAGCCGCAGGCCGCCGGGCGTGCAGGCTCCGGTCAGGCGCGTAGTCGCAGGCTGCGAGGTGCGGCGGCTTCGGTCAGGCGCGTAGTCGCAGGCCGCGTGGTGTGGGGTGGAAGCCGGCCGCTTCCAGGGCCTCCGCCAGCGGGGAGTCCACGATGGAGGCGCCGTCGGCCCGCTCGACGGTCAGCTTGCCCAGCGCGCCGTCACGTACCGCCAGGGCCAGGGCGTCCACCGCCGGTCGCAACCGCTCGCCGTCGGTGAACGACAGCAGCGTCTTGCCGCCGCGTTCGACGTAGAGCACCAGATGGCCGTCCACGAGCACGACCAGCGAGCCGGCCTTCCTGCCGGGCTTGTGCCCGACCTCACCGGCGCGCTGCGGCCAGGGGAGCGCGGCGCCGTACGGACTGGCCGGGTCGGCGGCGGCCAGCACCACGGCCCGCCGCCCCGCCCCCGACCCACGCCGCCCACCGCCACCCGCACCGGAACCGAAGCCGCCCGCCCCCGCACCGGAGCCACCCGCACCCGAGCCGAAGCCGCCCGCCCCGGGACCGGAGCCGGCCGCACCGGAGCCGAAGCCGCCCGTCTCGGGGCTGGGGTCCATGGGGGCCTCGGAGGTCGGGGCGATGCTTGGTGCCATCGCGCGCATCCGGTCCACCGCTCCCGCCAGCGCGAACTGCGCGCCCCCGAGCCCTTCGACGAAGTAGCCCCGGCGGCACCGCCCGCTCTCCTCATAGGCCCGCAACACCTGGTAGACGGGCGTGAACCCGCCAGGCAGCCGCTCCGAGGTCACCGCCCCGCGCGTCACCACCCCGTGCCGTTCGAGCAGCACCTCGGCCTGCGCATGGGCGCGCTGGGTCGCGTCGGCGGCCGGCGAGGGCAGTAGCCACCACCGCCCGGCCACGGTCGGCGGCCCCGACCTGCTCGGCAGCACGGCCCTGCGGCGCCGCGTCGTGGCGGGCCGGTGCGCGGGCCGGCCGGTGCCGAGCGTGGCCCGCAGCGGGGCCATCGTGTCGCCCGACACCCGCCCCGACCACGCCAGGTCCCACAGCGCGGCCACCAGCGTGGCGTCGTCCAGCGACCCGAGCTGATCGGAGATCCCCCGGAAGAACAGCGCGCCACCGCCGCCCAGCAGCTCAAGCACCTGCTCGTGCACCGGCGTCATGGTGATCTCGGCAGGTTCGGGCAGCAGCAGCGGCGCGGTGTCGGCGAAGTAGAGCGAGACCCACCCGTCGCCGCCCGGCAGCGACCCCTGCCCCACCCACATCACATCGCCCGACGAGGTCAGCTCGTCCAGCAGCGCCGGATGGTAACCGGGCACCCGCGAGGGCAGCACCAGCGTCTCCAGCGCGGACGCCGGCACGGCGGCCCCCTGGAGCTGCTCGATCGAACGCACCAGCGCGTCCATCGCCCGCGCCGCCCCAACCGCCCCCCGCCCCGCCGCTCCTTCGGAAGCGGTGATGCCGTGCCAGGCGGGCAGGAACAGGGCGAGTGTCTCGGGTGCGACCGGCTCGACCTCCTTGCGGAGCCGGGCCAGCGACCTGCGGCGCAACATGCGTAGCACACCCGCGTCGCACCACTCCTCGCCGCGCCCGCCGGGCCGGAACTCCCCGCTGAGCACCCGTCCGCTCGCCGACAGCCGCCGCAGCGCGTCGGTCACCACGGCCACGCCCAGCCCGAACCTGGCGGCGGCCGTACCGGCGTGGAAGGGCCCGCGCGTACGGGCATGCCGCGCGACCAGGTCGGCGAGCGGATCGGCGACCGGCTCCAGGAACGCGTGCGGCAGCCCCACGGGCAGCGGCGCGCCCAGCGCGTCACGCATGCGGGCCGCGTCCTCGATGGCGGCCCAGTGTTCCTCGCCCGCGATGCGTACCCGAATCGCCCGCCGCGTCCGTTCCAGCTCCTCCAGCCAGGCGGGATCGCCGCCGCGCACGCTCACGTCGGGCGTCAGCAGCGGCCCGTGCGAGCGCAGCAGATCGGCCAGGTCCTCCAGGTCGCGCAGCGGCCGGTCGAGCCTGGCCAGCTCACGTTCGCTGTCGGAGATGACGTCAGGGTCGAGCAGTTCGCGCAGGTCGGCCTGGCCGAGCAGTTCGGCCAGCAGCGTGGTGTCCAGCGCCAGGGCCTGCGCCCGGCGTTCGGCCAGCGGCGCGTCGCCCTCGTACATGAACGCGCCGATGTAGTGGAACAGCAGCGAGGCCGCGAACGGCGACGCCTGCGACGTCTCCACCTCCACCACCCGCACCCTGCGCGCGGCGATGTCGCGCATGAGTTGCACCAGCCCCGGCACGTCGAAGACGTCCTGCAGGCACTCGCGCATCGTCTCCAGCACGATCGGGAACGAGGCGTACTGCGAGGCCACACCCAGCAGGTGGGCGGCCCGCTGCCGCTGCTGCCACAGCGGGCTGCGCCTGCCCGGCGTCCGTCGCGGCAGCAGCAGCGCCCGGCCCGCGCACTCCCTGAAGCGGGAGGCGAACATGGCCGAGCCGCCCAGCTCCTCGGTGACGATCTGCTCGATCTCCTCGGCGTCGAAGGCCGCCACGTCGGTGGGCGGCTCGGCCAGCGTGTCGGGGATGCGCAGCACGATGCCGTCGTCGGAGTGCACGGCCTGCACGTCGATGCCGTAGCGTTCGCGCAGCCGCCGGTTGATCGCCAGCGCCCACGGGGCGTGCACGCGCGCGCCGTAGGGGGAGTGGATCACCACGCGCCAGTCGCCCAGCTCGTCGTGGAAGCGTTCGACCAGCAGGGTACGGTCGTCCGGCACGTAGCCGGTGGCCTCGCGCTGCTCCCGGAGGTAGCCCAGCAGGTTGCCCGAGGCGAACTCGTCGAGCCCGGCCGCCCGCATCCGTTCCGTCGAGTCCTGTTTGGCCTGCTCGCGCAGGAACTGCCCGATCGCCCGGCCCAGCTCGGCGGGCCGCCCCGGCGCGTCACCGTGCCAGAACGGCAGCTTGCCCGGCTGCCCGGGGGCGGGCGAGACGAGCACCCGGTCGGTGGTGATGTCCTCGATCCGCCAGGAGGTCGCGCCCAGCACGAACACGTCGCCGACGCGCGACTCGTAGACCATCTCCTCATCCAGCTCGCCCACCCTGGAGGCGCGCTCGCCCACCAGGAACACGCCGAACATGCCCCGATCGGGAATCGTGCCGCCGTTGGTCACCGCCAGCCGCTGCGCGCCGGGCCGCCCCTGGAGGGTGCCGGTGACACGGTCCCACACGATGCGCGGGCGCAACTCGGCGAACTCCTCGCTCGGATAGCGCCCGGCCAGCATGTCGAGCGTGGCCTCCAGCGCGGTGCGCGGCAGCGTGGCGTAGGGGGCGGCCCGCTTGACCAGGCTCTCCAGCTCCTCGACCGTCCACTCGTCCAGCGCGGTCATCGCCACGATCTGCTGGGCCAGCACGTCGAGCGGATTACGCGGATAGCGCAGCTCCTCGATCAGGCCGCTCTGCATCCGCTCGGCCACCACGGCCGTCTGCACCAGGTCGCCCCGGTATTTGGGGAAGATGACCCCCTTGGACACGGCCCCCACCTGGTGGCCGGCCCGGCCGATGCGTTGCAGCCCGCTGGCCACGCTCGGCGGCGCCTCCACGCACGCCACCAGGTCCACCGCGCCCATGTCGATGCCCAGCTCCAGGCTGGAGGTGGCGACGACGGCGGGCAGGCGGCCCGACTTGAGCGCCTCCTCGATCTGTGCCCGCTCCTCCTTGGAGACCGAGCCGTGGTGGGCGCGTACGATCTCCGTCACGACGCCCTTGCTCGCCCCGGCCTGCGCCATCATCTCGGCGGGCATCCGCTTCGGCGGCCCACCGGGCGGGCCTTCCCGCCATGTGCCTCCGGCGTCCTCCGGCCGTGTTCCGTCTCTCGGGGCACGGTCTTCCGGGACTCCGTCTTCCGGGACTCCGTCTTCCGGGCCGTGCTCGTCCTGCGGCGGGGTCTCCCAGATCGACAGGTCGATGGCGTCGGCCGAGCCGTGCTGCCGCTCGTAGGCCAGCTCGTTGAGCCGCGTGCACAGCCGTTCGGCCAGCCGCCGCGAGTTGGCGAACACGATCGTGGAGCTGTGCGTGCCGATCAGGTCGAACAGCCGCTCCTCCACGTGCGGCCAGATCGACCGGTTGGTGGGCTCGGGCGCGAACTCGTCGGCCTCGGCGGGCCCGCCCTGCGGCCGTCCCTCCACCTCGGTCATGTCCTCGACCGGGACGACGACCTCGACCTCGATCTGCTTGTCCGAGGGCGGCTGCACCACGGTGGCCGGCCGCGTACCGCCCAGGAAGGTCGCCACCTCGCTCACCGGCCGTACGGTCGCCGACAGCCCCACCCGCTGCGCCGGTTTTTCGAGCAGCGCGTCGAGCCGCTCCAGGGTGAGGGCCAGATGGGCGCCACGTTTGGTGGCCGCGACCGCGTGCACCTCGTCCACGATCACCGTCTCCACGCCCCGCAGCGCCTCCCGCGCCTGGCTGGTGAGCAGCAGGAACAGCGATTCGGGGGTGGTGATGAGGATGTCGGCCGGCTTGGCCGCGAACCGCCTGCGGTCCTGCGCCGGGGTGTCGCCCGAGCGGATCGCCACCGAGATCTCCGGCACGGGCAGGCCCAGCCGCCGCGCCGTCTGCTTCAGACCGGCCAGCGGGGCGCGCAGGTTGCGCTCGACGTCCACGGCCAGCGCCTTGAGCGGCGAGACGTACACCACCCGCGTCCCCGGCCGATCCTGCGCCTGTTTCCCGGCATCGTCGGCGGCCAGCCGGTCGAGCGACCACAGGAACGCCGCCAGCGTCTTGCCGGACCCGGTGGGCGCGACAACCAGGGTATTGTCGCCACGCGAGATCGACTCCCACGCCCCCTCCTGAGCGGCCGTGGGCGCCTGGAAGGCACCGGCGAACCATTGCCTGGTCACCTGGCTGAACTGGTCTAGGGAGCTCACCAGCACATAGTGCCTCGTGCGACCGACAGAAAACGCATTTGGCGCGGTGTGAGGCGATTGAGGGGGTGCCCTGGCGGACATACAGCGACCGTGACCATCGATTACGCGGCCATCGAAGCCCGCCGTGCGGAGATACGTCGGCGATACGTGTTACCGCACCGACCGTCCAGCAGCGCGCGTGGCCTCCACCACATGGCCCTGCTCTCGTCCGACGTGGAACGGACCATCGAGTTCTACCAGGAACTCCTGGAGTTCCCGCTGACGGAGATCATCGAGAATCGCGACTACAAGGGCTCGAACCACTTCTTCTTCGACATCGGCAACGGCAACCTGCTCGCGTTCTTCGACTTTCCCGGGCTCGACCTGGAGCCGTACAAGGAAGTGCTCGGCGGGCTGCACCACATCGCGATCTCGGTCGACCCGGCCACGTGGGAGCGACTGCGCGGAAAGCTGGAGATGGCCGGCGTGCCGCACCAGATAGAGAGCGGCGCCTCCATTTACTTCAAGGACCCCGACGGCGCCCGGCTGGAGCTGCTCGCCGACCATCTCGGTGAGATGTACGGCGCGCGGGTGCTGTGACCTCGCGCGGGTGTGGCGACTAGCGTCGTGACGCCCTGCGCGTGCGCGGCTTGCCCGCACGCGGCTCCTGTCTGATGCCGACATGCCTTTCAGCGCGCTCTGCCTTCTCCTTCTGTACGGTTTGCCGCATCACGAGCAGTAACCGGCGACGCTTGGCCCGGTTCGCCTTCGTCTTGGCTGTCTTCGGGGGTGAAGACTTGGGGGTCTTTGGCATGGGGATGTCTTACCCACGCCTGCGGCGCTTCCATACTTGGTTCATGCGCCTCACCGAGTTCTGGAGACGGATGAACGCTCATTTCGGCGAAACCTACGCCGAGTCGTGGGCCCGCGACTACGTCATCGCCCCGCTGGGCGGCCGCACCGTCGTGCAGGCACTGGCCGACGGGGAGAGCGCCAAGACGGTGTGGCGCGCGGTCTGCCAGGTGGTGGACGTCTCCTCCAAGCTTCGTTAGACGGTTGTCCGGCCGCCGGGATCAGTCCGGTGGCCGCCGGGTGGTCAGGTCGAGCGCCTCGCGGAGCGCGGCGGCCGTCCGCTCCGGATCGTCGGCCGCGCACTGCCCGCCCGGCGACCACAGGAACTGCCAGCCGTGGTGCGACGGGGTGGCGAAGATCATCGTCTGGCGGCCGGTGCTCGGGTGCCAGACCCACAACACCGGGTCATCGCCCCCGACCATGCGGCTGACCAGGCCATGGGTCGGCAACAGTTCGGCGAGTGCTTCGAGATGGACGCGTCGTTCCCCGGTGTAGCCGCTCGCCACGTGCCGCCTCCAGTGGTCGTCCTGCAGTGAGTCTCCCCAGCTCACTGAGCCTGACAACACGTAGGAGGCGACCGGTCGGGTTCGTCATCCGGCCGGGGTGTCCATGAGGATGCGCATGCGTCCGAAGTCGAACGTGAGTGCGTACGGCTTGAAGAACTCGTGCGTCGGCAGACCCCCGATCCTGAAGCCGAACCCGTCCTCGAACCAGCCGGGAAACGCCCCCGCCAGGCCGGGGACACGGCGGCGGGCGGCGGTGCCGAGCGTCACCCGGTCGAGGGTCACCGGATGCGGGCCGTCGCCCGGTGGGACGTCGATCCCGGCCGCCGTGAAGGTGGAGCGGGGAGCGGTGAAGCCGATGTCGCCGCCGCCGGTGTCGACGAAGAACGCCATCCGGTCCAGGTGGTTCACGGTGCCGTGGGAGATCAGGAAATGGTCTCCGAGGAACCACATGGGCGCGCTGTGCTCCGCCCGGATGAGCGGGCGTCTGTCGCGGCGCAGGACGAGTGCCCGGCCCGGATAGTCGATGGTGGCCAGGAAGCGGGCCAGCACACTGGTGCCGATCGCGCCCTGGGTCTGCCTGCCGTCGGGCGCGGTGAGCCGGATCGCGTCCGGGATGGTGTGCACCGGCACCTGGCCGATGTTCAGGCCGTCGCCCATGGTCAGACGATCCACGCGCCCTTGGTACGCCTTGTGCTCGCCGTAGACCGTGCGGCCCGTGGTGTAGCCGTACGTGGGGATGCCGAGGCGGTCGGCGTAGTCCTGGTTGAGCGCGAACAACGCGCCCGTGTCGAGGAAGAACAGGGCGGGCGGCGCGCCGTTCAGCGACGCCTCGATCATGGGCAGCGGGTCCTCGGCCGCGAACGGGATCCTGGTCGTCGCGGGGCCCGAGATCTCGTACGGTGTGCGCCCGGCGAAGCTCCTGAGCTGCTCGGGCGTCGCCGTGGGCGCGTCCTGCGCGATCGAGGGAAGCAGGGCGGCCAGCTCCGCGAACTCGTCGGACCGCCACAGGGCGTCCCCCAGGTTCTTCAGCGACCGGGCGTGGCCGGGATCGAGGCGCAGGACCCTTCTGAGCAGGCGCTTGGCCGCCGGGAGCCGGTTGGCCAGGAGGGTCAGGTAGGCGTGCTGGGCGAGTGCGTGCACGTGGTTGGGGTCGGTCATGAGGACCCGCCGGTAGAGGGCGTCGGCGGCGTCGAAGTCACCTGCCCGGAACAACTCGCCGGCCCGCTCCAGAGTCGGGCCCCTCAGAGCAGCCGGAGTCGTGTCCCGCCCGGTTCGTCCCTCGGCGGCGGCCGCTTGCGCGACGGCGCCGCCGACGACGAGCCCCGCAACCGCGCCTTTCACGAACGTGCGGCGCTTCATGTCCATGTGCTCACCTTTCAAATACTGATTGGTATTCAGATACCGCTCAGTATTCAGATACTCTTGGGGATGTCAACAGGCGAGATCGTGGAGCGTGGCGGTGGCGGCGGAACGGCTCAGCAGGCAGGAGCAGCGCGAACGCAATCGGCTCGCGCTGCTGGAGGCCGCGGAAAGAGTGTTCGCGGAGCGTGGGGTGCAGGGTGCCTCCCTCGACGAGGTGGCGGCCGAGGCCGGGCTCACCAAGGGGGCCGTCTACTCCAACTTCGACGGCAAGGAGGACCTGCTGCTGGAGGTCATGAGGCACCGTCTCGGCCAGGAGGCGAAGGCTCAGGCGGACCGCCTGCTCCACTCCGGGCGCGACGCCGGCGAACTGGCGGCGGAGTTCGGCCGCTACTGGGTCGAACGGGTGCACGCGGGCGACCAGGACACCTTCGCCCAGATGAGCGTCGAGCTGATGGTCCACGCCACCCGCAATCCGGCCGTACGCGAGCAGCTCGTCGCCCTGATGTTCCCGTCCGTCGAGCGCGACAGGCACCCGCTGGCCGCGCCGGGCAGCGGGCTGGCCGAGTTGCCGTACGAACAGGCCGACGCGATTCTGAAGTCCCTGGACGTCGGCATGCGCCTGCTCGCGCTGCTCGCCCCCGACCGCTGCCCTCCTGAGCTGTTCCCCGTGGCGCTCCGCCTCCTCGCCGCCCCGAAGGGGGACGATTGACGGGCCACCTGCGTGTTCCTGCTGTGATCGAACAGTCGTTCGGCTACGATTGACAGAGCCGGGCCACGTCTTCCCCGACTACGGCAGAAAATGTCGGTGGCAGGCCGTAGCTTTCACTCGACTGATCGGACCACGACCCTCCAGGGGGAGTTCCCATGGCTATCAACGACCGCGAGAAGGCCCTCGAGACCGCGCTTGCTCAGATCGAGCGGCAGTTCGGCAAGGGGTCCGTCATGAGGCTGGGCGATGACGCCCGCGCTCCCATCGAGGTGATCCCCACGGGGTCGATCTCCCTTGACATCGCCCTCGGCATCGGAGGTGTGCCGCGCGGCCGCATCGTGGAGATCTACGGCCCCGAGTCCTCCGGTAAGACCACGATCGCCCTGCACGCGGTGGCCAACGCCCAGCGGGCCGGCGGCATCGCGGCGTTCATCGACGCCGAGCACGCCCTCGACCCCGAATACGCCAAGAAGCTGGGGGTGGACACCGACGCCCTGCTGGTCTCCCAGCCCGACACGGGTGAGCAGGCGCTGGAGATCGCCGACATGCTGATCAGGTCCGGCGCCGTGGACATCATCGTCATCGACTCGGTCGCGGCCCTGGTGCCCAAGGCCGAGATCGAGGGCGAGATGGGCGACAGCCACGTCGGTCTCCAGGCCCGCCTCATGTCCCAGGCGCTGCGCAAGGTCGCGGGCGCCCTCAGCAGCACCGGCACCACCGCGATCTTCATCAACCAGCTCCGCGAGAAGATCGGCGTCATGTTCGGCAGCCCCGAGACCACGACCGGTGGTAAGGCGCTGAAGTTCTACGCCTCGGTCCGCATGGACATCCGCCGCATCGAGACCCTCAAGGACGGCACGGAGGCGGTCGGCAACCGCACCAGGGTCAAGGTCGTCAAGAACAAGATGGCCCCGCCCTTCCGCGTCGCCGACTTCGACATCCTCTACGGGGTGGGCATCTCCCGTGAGGGCGGCCTCATCGACATGGGTGTCGAGCACGGCTTCGTCCGCAAGTCCGGCGCCTGGTACACCTACGAGGGCGACCAGCTCGGCCAGGGCAAGGAGAACGCCCGCAACTTCCTGAAGAGCCACCCCGACATGGCCAACGAGATCGAGAAGAAGATCAAGGACAAGCTGGGCGTGGGCCCGCGCCTCGACGCTCCCGCCGAGCCGGTCGCCGCTCCGGCCCCAGCCCCGGCCGCCGCTTCTTCCGGCCGTGGCTCGAAGTCCACCCCCAAGCCGGGTGATGTCTGATCGCCGACCATATGAGCAGCATGGACCGGCCGCAAGCGCCCCACTCACCAGACCGGGGCGCCGGGCCCGACCACACTTCACGGCGCGAACGCGACCTGGCTCGCTCCGCGGCGGACGGCTGGCCATCGGTGGATGAGTGGCGCGAACAACGTATCCGCATGCGCGCCACCGATCCCCCCTCCACCACCCCGGCCCCTTCGGACGACCAGAACCCCCCAGAAGATCACCCCGCCCCGAACAGCCCACACGCTCAGGGCAGTCCGGACATTCAGGGCGACACTGGCGGTCAGGGCGACACCGGCGTTCGTGCGGAAGACGCGTCCGAGCGGCGGCCCGGGGACGACTGGCACTCCGAAGTGCTGGCCGGGAGCAGTTGGTTCGCGGCCGAGCCGGGCGACGACGAAAAGCCGCGATCGGGCACAGGACGCCGATCCGGAGGGACCGGCAAGCGGGCTGGGCGTTCCGGCGGCAGGTCCGGGCGTTCCGGCAGAGGGCTCAGGCAGTCCGGCAGCAGGCCGGGGCAGTTTGACGAAGGGCCTGAGCCGTTCGGTGCAGGGTCTGAGCCTGACGACGGAGCTGAGCGCTTCGGCGGGGGAACGCGGCAGCCCGACGAGGCGACAACGTGGTTCCCCAGAGAGCCTGAACACGATGACGGCAGGGCCGGATTGCTCGGCGGAAGAGCCGGCCGGCTTGATGGCGGGACTGGGTCGTCCGGCGGAAGAGCCGATCGGTCTGATGATCGGACTGGGCTGTTCAGCGGGACAACCGGCGAGTCTGGCGGTGAGACTGGGTTGTTCGGCGGGACGGCCGAACAGTCTGATGGCGGGACTGAGTTGTTCGGGGGAGACGGCGGTCGGCGTGATGGCAGGGGCGGGCGATCTGGGAGGAAGGCTCGCAAGGGGGGTCGTGGGCGAGGATGGTCGTCCGATGGGTCTGATGGTGAGACATCGGCCGGCTCGAAGCGCGAGGTCGATCCCGAGCAGGCGGCTCGGGCCATCTGTCTGCGTCTGCTCACCATGGCGCCCAAGACGCGTGCCCAACTCGCTGAGGCACTGCGCAAGCGGGACGTGCCGGAGGAGGCAGCCGAGGCGGTGCTCGGCCGGTTCTCCGAGCTCGGGCTGATCAACGACGAGGCCTTCGCGGCGGCCTGGGTCGATTCCCGGCATCACGGCCGAGGTCTGGCCAAGCGCGCGCTGGCCGCCGAGTTGCGCCATCGGGGCGTGGACAGCGACACGGTCAACGAGGCCGTGGAGCAGCTTGACCCCGACCAGGAGGCGGAGACGGCCCGGCGGCTGGTGGAACGCAAGCTCGCCTCCACCCGGTCCCTGGATCCGCAGACCCGCACGCGTCGGCTGGCCGGGATGCTCGCACGCAAGGGCTACCCTTCCGGCCTGGCTTTCCGCATCATCAGGGAGGCGCTCGAACAGGAAGGCATCGAGATGGAGGAGGACTTTCCCTGAGAAGGGCCTTCTCGGAGGGCTTTCCCCGAAATCTCCGTCCCGGAAGCCCTTGAGGTTCTCAGCGTCCCAAGGCCCTCAGTGTCTGAAGGTCCCTCAGCGTCCCAAGGCCTCTCAGCGTCCCAAGGCCCTCAGTGTCTGAAGGCCCCTCAGCGTCTGAGAAGGTCCCAATGCCTGACGGCATCCAGTGCCCCAAGGCTTCTCAGCGTCCAGAATTCTCCAGCGTCTGAAGGCCCTCAGTGTCTGAAGGCCCCCACGTCCCAGAGGTGGCCTGGGCGACCAAGGGGCAGCGGGGTTGGGGCTTACCAGCTCACTGGCAGCTCGACAGGTAGGTGGAACGTCGAGGTGTGTTGCCAGGTCAGTTCCTCCTCGCTGACGGCGAGACGCAGGGTGGGCAGGCGGCGGCTGAGCGCGCCGATCACCGTGTCCAGTTCGACCCTGCTGAGGTGTGCGCCGAGGCAGCGATGAACGCCGTGGCCGAAGGCGAGGTGCTGGTCGGGTTCACGGCCGAACCGCAGCTCGTCGGGGAGGTCGAACACACGGGGGTCACGATTGGCGGCGTTGAGCAGCGGCACCACCGCTTCGCCGGCCTTGATCAGGGTTCCGCCGAGCTCGACGTCCTCCAGGGCGATGCGCAGTGAGCCGAGGCTGCCGCCGCTCTGGGTGTAGCGCAGCAGCTCCGTGATCACTTGTGAGCGCAGCTCCGGATCGTGGCCGATCCGCCGGTAGACCTCCGGTACGCGCAGGAGATGGACGGTGCCGTGGGCGATGTGCGTGCCCAGGAGCTGGTAGCCGCCGGTCAGCAGCGTCATGGCGAGGGTGAGCAGTTCGCCGTCGTCGAGCCGGTCGCCTTCGTCTCGTACCCGGAGGAGGTTCGCGAGAAGGTCGTCCGCGGAGTGCCGGCGCCTGTCCCGCAGCAGCTCGCCGAGGTAGGCCCAGAGGTGGTCCGTGGCCGTTCTGACCTCGTCGCGCCGGTTCGGGTCGAGGCTCAGCATGGTGTTGGTCCACGCGCGAAAGCGTGGCGCGTCGTCGGGCGGCACGCCGAGCAGTTCGCAGATCACGGTGATGGGCATCGGCAAGGCCAGCTGGGTCATCAGGTCGGCCGGAGGACCGGACTGTTCCATCTCGTTGAGCAGGTCGTCGGTCAGCCGTTCGATCCGGGGGCGCAGCGCTTGGGCGCTGTGCGAGGTGAACGAGCCGGCGATCAGGCGGCGCAGCCGGGTGTGGGCGGGCGGGTCGCTGGAGAAGATCGACTCGGAACCCTCGGTGATGGGCAGCCCTGTGATGGCGCCGGGGCGCGTGCTCGCCTGCTTGCTGAAACGCAGGTCGGACAGGACCGTGCGGGTCAGCTGGTAGCCGACGACCAGCCAGGCGGGGTCGCCGCTCGGCAGGGTGACGCGCGAGATGGGGCTCTCGCGCACGAGTCGCGCGCATGCCGGAGCAGGGCGCAACAGGTTCGAGGCGGCGAAAGGGAAGGGCGGCGGGTGCTGGGCTGGCATGTCTCTCCCGATGAGGAAGGTGAGGCGGCGGTCACCGTACGCTCGACCGTGACGAGGCAGTGGGCGTGGCTCGCCGCCGTCATGTGCCGGGTCCGAGGCGGTAGAAGTGGAACTGCATCCGGGAGGCATCGGGGAACGGCGGCTCGCCGGTGATGGTGCGGAGGTGGTGGGCGCCGGCGAACGCGACGTTCAGGGAGTCGTGCCGGATGCGGTCGATGGTCTTGATCCCGACCAGGCACGGGCGGCCGTCACGCGCCCGCAGGATGTCGGCCAGGATCTCCGGTACGGGGGGTGAGGTGCCGAGCAGGTCGAGTCCGAGGGGAGAGATGGCGGGCCCCCAAGGGGGTTCGATGATATAGGTGTCGGCCGGCCCGCGAGGGGTGAGCTCAGGGAGGAGTTCGCGGTAGTCGATCAGCTGGAGCCGGGTCGGAGCTCCGACGCTGTGTAGGTTGTGGCGGGTGGCCCGGTAGATGAGCGGATCCAGATCGGCCGCGTACACCGGCAGGCCGAGCACCCGGCCGAGATGCACGCCCAGATTTCCCGAGCCGCAGAACAGCTCCGCGACGAGCGGCTCGTCGCCCCCGTCCCGGTGGAGGTGCAGGTCGGCGACCGCGTGCGCGACGTCCAGCGACATCGTGTCGACGCAGCACTCGGCGGCCGTGCGGCCCAGGATCCGGATCCCGGCGGCCTCCATGGCGGGCGCGCCGACGCCGTACAGGGAGAAGCCCTCGGGCCGGCCGTAGACGATCCGGCCGACCTCGCACAGCTCGGCCCCGCTCAACATTCTGGTACGCCACGGGCCCATCAGGCGCTGGCAGAGGTCGTAGTAGACGCCGACCGCGCTCATGGCGACGACGCGGTCGCGGGAGCCGGCTCTGACGACGTGGTCGCGGGGACCAGCTCCAGTAGCCAGGATCCCGAGGGCAGGGGGCTGGTGGCGGCCAGGCGCAGCCCCGCGTCCTCGGCGAGCCGCCCGAACTGGCCGAGGTCGCGCTCCGCGGAGTCGAACACCAGCATCATGAACAAGTCGTGCGCGGTCGCCGCGAGCGCGTCCTCGCCGTCCCCCATCACCATCTCGACGACCAGGATCCGGCCGTCGTGCCCGGCGGCCCGGCGGCAGTTGCGCAGGATGGCCGTCGCGCGTTCGTCGTCCCAGTCGTGCAGGACGTTGCGCAGTACGTACACCCGCCGTCCTGGCGGCAGCGGCGCGAAGAAGTCGCCCGCGACGACCTCACAGCGGCCGGCCGACCCCTTCTCGCGCAGGGACCGGGCGGCCCGTTCGGCGGTCAACGGCCGTTCGACGAGTGTGCCGCGCAGGTGGGAGTGGGCGGCCAGGAGCGCGGCGAGCAGGTCGCCAGTGCCGCCGCCGATGTCGGCGACACTGTCCACGCCCGCCCAGTCGTAGGCGCCGAGCAGGTGGGGGAGGTCCATGGCCAGGCGGCGGCTCATCATGTCGTCGAACACGGCCGAGCGTTCCGGGTCGTCGGCCAGGTCGTCGAAGAAGGACCGGCCGTGCACCTGCGCGTAGGCAGAGCGCCCGGTGCGTACGGTGCTCAGCAGGTGGGAGATGGCCTGGTCGGTACGGCCGAACGGCCCGTCGAAGTCGAGGTGGCCGCGCAGCCCGGACGGATGGTCGCTCAGCATCGTCTCGCCCTGCTCGTTGAGCGCGAACCGGCCCGGCTCGGGCTCGGTGAAGCAGCCCCGGCAGACGAGGTAGCGCAGCAGCCGCTCCAGGCTACCGGCGTGGGCGCCGCTGCGCGCGGCGAGTTGCTCCGGATGGGACAACCCTTCGGCCATGAGGTCGGACAGGCGCAGCGTCGCCGCTACGCGTAGGGCCCACGGGTGCATCAGGGGATGCCCGGGTTCAGGAAACATACCCGTGTGATACCCATGTGTAGTCATTCGATTACGGAAAGAGAGGGGATGCTTGAGGAAGGACCACGTCGGAGGGAGGAGCGTGGCATGAACGAGGTGGAGAGCTGGCTGCGGCGATGGGCCGGCCGGCTCGATCAGGGCGGCGAAGCCGAGCTGGACGCACGGGCGAACGTGGGCATGTTCCGGACGCGACGGCTGCTGGGCACCCTGTGCCCGCGGGACGTGGAACAGGTCCGGGAGATCGTCGCCTCGGCCGTCCCCGGGGTGAGCCTGTATCCGCTGAGCACCGGGCACAACTGGGGGCTGGGCTCGCGTGAGCCGGTTCATGACGGCGCGGTGGTGCTCGACCTGCGGCGGCTGAACCGGGTGCGGCTGCTGGACCTGGAGGCCGGGGCCGCCGTGGTGGAGCCCGGCGTCACCCAGGGCAGGCTGGCGCAGCTGCTGTGCGGCAGCCCGTACATGCTTAACGTCACCGCCTCCTCCGCGCACACCAGCATCATCGGCAACGCGGTGGAACGGGGGGTGGGGCTGCGCCGTCAGCGGTGCGAGGACGTGGCAGGGCTGGAGGTGGTGCTGGCCGACGGCGAGCTGGTACGGCTGGGCAGCTGGCCGGACGCCGACGGCCGCGTGGTGCCGTACCGGCACGAGGTGGGCCCTGCTCTGATGCCGCTGTTCGCGCAGTCGAACCTCGGCGTGGTGACCGCGGCGGTGATCCGGCTGCTGCCCCGCCCGCGCGCGCTCCGGCTGGTCCGGCTCACCTTCGGGGCCGCCCGGTTGGCGGCGGCAGTGGACGAGCTGCGCGACTGCCGCGCGCAGCGGCTGGTCAGCGGCGTGCTCAAGATCTATCAGCGGCCCGACGGTGAGGAGTGTGTGGCGTACTGCTGCGTGGACGGCGATCCGGGGCTGGCCGCGGTGGCGTGCGGGCTGCTGCTGCGCCGGGCCGCCGACAGTGGGCTGTTCGACGACGTCCGCGTCCTCGAAGACCCGGTCCCCGGCCTCACGGGCGGCCTCGGGGATGGCCTGGAACGCGGCCCGGAGCGCGGCCTGCGCGGCCTGGAACGCGGCCCGGAGAGCGGTCTATCCGCCGACGACGAGCAGCTTGCCGAGCAGTTGCGGCGTTGTCTGGGTGGCGATCCGAGCTGTAACGAGCTGGTGCTGGAGCGCTGGTTCGGTACGCGGTCCGACGGCATCGACGCCAACCCGGGCGGTGCGGGCTACCTGTTCTTCCTGCCGCTGCTGCCGTTCCGCGGCGAGGCGGTGGCGCGGGCGCGGGTGCTGGTGCGCGAGGTGGGTGAGGAGACCGGCACGCGCTGGCATCCCACGGTCAACGCCATCTCCTGCGACGTGATCGACCTCGCGGTGTCCTGCCGGTTCCCCGCGAGCGCGGCGACCTCGGCGCACCGGGCCCTTGACCTGCTGCATCGCCGCTTCGCCGAGCACGGCTGGCGGCCGTACCGGCTGGACATCGACCACATGTCCGCCGGCGGTCCGCCGGAGGTGCTCAGGCGGCTGAAGGACGCGTTCGACCCGGCGGGCGTCCTGGCGCGGGGCCGCTACGAGCGCTGAGGCGCGCGTACGGCACGACAGTGCGACGACGCCACAACGCGACGGCGAGGCAGCGACGTGGCGAGGCAGCGACGTGGCGAGGCAGCGACGTGGGGAGGCGGCCGCGACCCGCGAGGCGGCCGCGACCCGCGAGGCGGCCCGGCGGGCCGGTCGCGGGGGTCAGGAGCCGCGTAGCCGGAGGAACTCCTCGCGGACGAGAGGATCCCGCTCGAAGGCGCCCTTCAGGTGCACCGTGGTCATCCGGGCGCCGGCCGCCTTGATGCCGCGCAGGGTCATGCAGAAGTGCTCGGCGGCCACCTGGCAGGCGGCGCCCAGGCAGTCGACCCGGGTGTGCAGGGTTTCGGCGATCTGCTCGCCCAGCCGCTCCTGCACCTGCGGCCGGGCGGCGAACCCCTGTGCCATCCTGGCCAGCTTGGACAGCCCGACGATGGGCGCGCCCGGCGAGGGCAGGTAGGCGACGGTCATGCTGCCGACGAAGGGCAGCAGATGATGCTCGCAGAGCGAGATGAACGGCAGGTTCGTGACCGCGATGATGCCCGGCTTGTCGGCCTCCGGGGGGAAGGTGACCTCCAGATGGCGGCCGGGGTCCTCCCGGGTCCCGGCGGTCAGCTCGCGCAGCGCCGCGATGAGCCGCGCGGGGGTGCCCGCCAGCCCGGGGGTGTCCAGGGGCAGGTCGAGCGCGGCCATCATGCGCCGCGCGTGCAGCGAGGCCTGGTCGGTGACGTCGTCCCGCGCCACCATCTCGGGTGCGTCGTCCTGCGCCATCATCTCGGGTGCGTCGTGCCGCGTCACCATCTCGGGTGCGTCCTCGACGGTCACGACGCCGCCGCCGCTGACATCCGCAGGTCGGGCCGGTCGCCGGGGAAGCCGGGCGGCGGCACGAACTCGGCCGCGTTGACGTGCGTCTCGGCCACCGTGACCCGGCTGACGACCGCCCCGGCGGCACGCGGCCGGCCGTCCAGGATCACCTGGGCGGCCCTGGCCAGCAGCACCGCCACCGCCTCGACCGTGGGATGCGGCAGGTCGTACGCGTAAGGGGGTGTGCCGAAGAGGTAGACCTTGCTGCCGTGCGCGGCCAGCAGGCGGGCGAGCGGGTCGCCCGCGCCCAGCATCGCGCCGTGGTCGAGATGTTCGTCGATGAACGCGCGCAGCCCCTGCTTGAACGCCCCGAACTCGACGACGGTCTGGTCCTCGCTCAGCCGTTCCGCGCGCACGGAGACCTCGGCCCACCACGAGTGCCCGTGCAGGTTGAGGCATTTGCCGGTCAGGTGGGGGAGCCGGTGGGCGGTCTCGAAGTTATGCCGGACACGGATCTGATGGGTCATCCTGCACCTCGTTCTCGTAGACGGTCGGGTCGGGTGTCGCGCTGCGGGAGAACGCGCTCCTGCGGGTGAGGCACGCCAGGCAGACGCCGCAGTGGACCGGGCGGTCGAGATAGCAGGTCCAGGTCTTGTCCATGGGCGCGTCCAGTTGCCGGCCGTAGGCGACGATGTCCTCCTTCTGCATGCCGAGGAACGGGGTCTCCACCCGCGGCGTGCGGAACCCGCGCGAGGCCAGGCGCACCATCTCCTGGTAGGCGGCGAAGAAGTCGGGCCGGGCGTCCGGCATCGGATAACCCTCGTGCGTGTGGTGCACGCCGAGCGCGACCACCTCGGCCTCGCGCGCCATCGCGACGGCCACGGCCATGTCGGTGATGAAGGCGTTGCGGTTGGGAATCGTGATCGAACGCAGCGCTGCCTCTGAAGGGGCGAGCGTCGGCACGTTCTCGCGGTCGTCGGTCAGCGAGCAACCGGTCAGCAGCGGGCCCAGATCGCGCACCGTGACCGTGTGGTGCTCGGCCGAGAGGTGTGCGGCGATCTCGCGCCCGGCGGCCAGTTCGCGGGCGCCGTGCCGCTGGCCGTACTCGAAGGAGATCAGTAGCAGCCGGTGGGTCAGGCGGTAGTGCGTGGCCAGCACCGTGGAGTCGAGCCCTCCGGAGAAGAGCACGACCGCGAGGTCGGCGTCCGCGTCGCCGGTCGGGAGATTCACCAAGGCCTCCTGAAGCAACTTGGTTCCGGCCGATTGGCCATGGGCGAGGAGTCACCCGGCGTCTCGACGCAGAGAGTCGCCCAGCGGTCTCGGGGACCGAATGAACAGGCAGGCGGTGCGGCCTGCGGTATCGGCGCTGCACGAAGCAGAGGATGGGCTGCTTGGGGATTTTTGTTCGCGTCAAGGAGGGCGACGCATACCTCTCATGCCCCATCTGTAGCTGCTTAAACACGGATAGTGACACTGGGTGCTGGGTGGCCGCCCCGGAGGGCAAAGCAGGAGCAAGTGGGGGAGATGCGGCCGAACACGGAGATGCAGGTCCGTAAGACACGCTTGAGGACGCGTTTGCTTGCTCGTGACCTGTTCGACGCATAACCTCGACGGCAGTGAGGAGTTACTCCGCGCAGCGCGGATTGCCATACCGGTGAACGACGGACGAACGAGCTTGGTTGATCGAGACAGGCAAGGCGTCGGCTTTCGCAGTCGACGCCCCATCAGGCTTGGCTTGACATCGATCCTGGCGATGAGGCCGGCCGGGCTTTTCGTGGCGCGCTTGTGACCCCTCCCGTTTTGTGGCCGCGTTATGAGTTCTTGACGACGCGAGGAGGGCGGGGCACACATGGGGCCGCTGGTCGTGGTGCTGATGGTGGCGGTGCTCGTGCTCGCGTTCGGGATGATCGTCGCGCTTCTCGTCGTCATAAGGCGTACCTCGGGCAGCCTGCCACGTACCGGCAAGCCGAGCCCCGAGCAGGTGCAGGCCGTACACGAGGAGCTTGACCATGCGCGGGAGGAGGCGCGGGAGATCCGCCACAAGGCGGAGAGCGACGCCGAGGAGATCCTGCGCAGGTCCGAGTCGGCCGCCGAGAGCGCCGCGCAGATCCGGCGGGAGGTCGAGGAGGAGAGCCGGATACTGAAGTCCGAGCTCAAGGAGTTGCGTTCCGACCTCGAACGCCGGGAGGCCCGGCTGGCCGAGCGGGAGCAGCGGCTGGACGAGGAGGCCAGGCGGCAGGCCGAGCGCGACAGGAAACTGGGCGAGACCGAGGTCGAGCTGGCCGACCGCCGCGAGGAGCTGCTCCAGGTCGAGGAGGAGCGGCGGGTCATCCTGGAACGGGTCGCCGGGCTCACGGGCGAGCAGGCCAAGAACGAGCTGGTCAAGGAGATCGAGAATCAGGCCAAGCGCGAGGCCGCGCTGATCGTCAGGGAGATCGAGGGGGACGCCCGCAAGGAGGGCGAGAAGCGGGCCACGAAGATCGTGACGCTGGCCGTGCAGCGGCTGGCGGCGGAGCAGACGGCCGAATCGGTCGTCAGCGTGCTGCACCTGCCCGGCGATGAGATGAAGGGCCGGATCATCGGACGTGAGGGGCGCAACATCCGCGCCTTCGAGTCCACGACCGGGGTGAACCTGATCATCGACGACACGCCGGAAGCGGTGCTGCTGTCGTGTTTCGACCCCGTCAGGCGGGAGACCGCGCGGCTGACGCTGGAGAAACTCGTCCTCGACGGCCGCATCCACCCCCAGCGCATCGAGGAGGCGCACGACCGCAGCCGCCAGGAGGTACAGGACCTGTGCGCGCGGGCCGGTGAGGACGCCCTGGTCGAGCTGGGCATCACCGACATGCACCCCGAGCTGACGCTGCTGCTGGGGCAGTTGCGCTACCGCACCTCCTATGGGCAGAACGTGCTCAAGCACCTCATCGAGTCCGCGCACATCGCGGGCATCATGGCCGCCGAGCTGAAGATGAACCAGACGCTGATGAAGCGGTGCGCCCTGCTCCACGACATCGGCAAGGCACTCACCCACGAGGTGGAGGGCAGCCACGCGCTGATCGGGGCGGAGATCGCCCGCAGGTACGGCGAGGAGGAGGACGTGGTGCACGCCATCGAGGCGCACCACAACGAGGTTGAGGTCCGTACCGTCGAGGCGGTGCTCACGCAGGCCGCCGACGCGATCAGCGGGAGTCGTCCCGGGGCGCGGCGCGAGTCGCTGGAGGCGTACGTCAAGCGGCTGGAGCGGCTGGAGGAGATCGCGCAGTCGTACGAGGGCGTGGAGAAGGTGTTCGCCATGCAGGCCGGGCGGGAGATCCGCGTCATGGTCAAGCCGGACGCCATCGACGACATCCAGGCTCAGGTGATCGCCAGGGATGTGGCCAAGCAGGTGGAGGAGGAGCTCACCTACCCGGGGCAGATCCGCATCACGGTGGTCAGGGAGTCGCGGGCGACCGAGTTCGCCCGCTGAGCCCTTCGCCCGCTGAGCCCTTCGGCCGATGGTTACGAGAAGATCTGCTGGTAGAAGGCCAGTTCGGCGGCCAGGGCCGCGGTTCGGGTCTCGGTGCGGCGGAAGCCGTGGGATTCGCCCTCGAAGGACAGGTACGTGCACGGCACGCCGCGTTCGGACAGCGCGTCGGCGAACGCCGAGGACTGCTCGGGGGGCACCACCGGGTCGTCGAGTCCCTGCAGGAGCAGCATGGGGCAGGTCACCCCGTCCACGAGGGCCAGGGGCTCGCGGGCGGCGTACACCTGGGGGTCCTCCGGCCCGACCAGCCACTCCACGTAGCGCGACTCGAAGTCGTGGGTGTGCGCGGCGAGCGGCGCCAGGGCGCTGACCCCGTAGTACGACACGCCGCCGGCGAACACGTCGGACCGGCAACATGCGGCCATCACCGTCCAGCCGCCCGCGCTGCCGCCGCGTACCGCGACCCTGGCGGGGTCGGCCAGGCCCTGCGCGGCCAGCCATCCGGCGGCGGCGATCGTGTCCCGGACGTCCACCACGCCCCACTGCCCCTTGAGCCGGTCACGGTAGGCCCTGCCGTAGCCGGTCGAGCCGCCGTAGTTGAGGTCGAGCACGCCGATGCCGCGCGAGGTCAGGAACGCCTTCTCCAGGTCGAGCGCGGTGTCGGCGTGGGCGGTCGGCCCTCCGTGCACGAAGATCACATAGGGTGGCGTGCCCTCGGCGGCCGGGGGGTGGGGCGGGTAGAGGAACGCGTGGACCCCTCCCATCAGCACGGGCCGGGGGACGGGCAGGTAGGTGGGGTCGGGGAGGGATGAGACGGCGGATTTGAGTGAATGGTGCCCGCTCGTCCCCGTGTCCACGGTGACGACCGAGCGGGGGACCGTGGCGGCGTACCCGATGCCGGTCACGGACGTGCCGTCGGCGGTCAGCGCCGCGTCCCAGCCGGTGTAGGGGCCCCGGAGGTCGGTCAGCGCGCCCGAGGCGGGGTCGAGGACGGCCAGCCGCAGGTCGCCGCGCCCGTGCAGGACCGCGAGGCGTCCGTCGGCGAGCATCGTGTACGGCATCCCGCCCGACCGCCACGGCGGAGCCATGAACTCCTCCTCGGCCGGGCACACCGCCCGCGCCCCTTCGCCGCGCAGGCCGACCTCGTAGAGGTTCCACCAGCCTGAGGAGTCCGAGACGAGGTAGAGCCGCGAGTCGTCCTTCCAGACCGGGGCCAGCACGGACTCCTCGGGGCCGCCCCGCACCGTCCACGACTCGCCACCGGTTCCCGAGAGGGTGGTGACGCGTAGTTCGGTGCCGTCCCAGGGCATGCGGGGGTGGTTCCAGCAGACGTAGGCCAGATGTCGCCCGTCGGGGGATAGGGCGGGTGAGGCGTAGAAGTCGTGGCCGGTGGCCCATTCGCGGGGCTCGCCGCCGTCCAGCGGGATCGAGACCACGGCCCTGGTGATCTTGCCGTCTTCGGAGTGGCGCTCGCGAACGCACCAGATCTGGCCGTCGTGGACCTGGAGGTCGGCGTAGCGGTCGTCGCCTTCGTCGGTGAGAGGTTTCGGTTCGCCGTTATGGCCCAGAAGGTACAGGCGTTGGTCTTTCAGGTTGGCGAAGACGACCTCGCCCGAGGGGGTCGGGGCGTACGGTCTGCCGCCGTACTCGTGCACCCGCGTCCGCGCGCACCAAGGGGCGGGCAGCAGGTCACGGTGGATACCGTCGGCGGTGCGGCACATGATCGTGGTACGCCCGCTCTCGCCGGGACGGTCCTCGGTCCACCACACCCGGCCGTCTCTGGCCATGGGCCAACTGGGGCGCACGCCGGAACCGGCTACGTCTTTGGTCGAAATGGGGGAGGGCCAGAAAGGCATACCCGCATCCTGCCGGAAGTTCGGCCGGAGTGCGGGCCGGTCTCCGCAGTTGAGGTGAGTTCGCACAGTTGAGGGCGGTGCCCGGCGGGTCCGTAGGGCTCCGGGCGTGTGTGCGGCGGGTCCTGCGCGGGTGCGGCGGCTCGTGCGGCCCAGCGCGGGAGGCCCCGCGGCGGCTCGTGCGGCCCAGTGCGGGAGGCCCCGCGGCGGCTCGTGCGGCCCAGTGCGGGAGGCCCCGCGGCGGGTTGTGCGGCCCAGCGCGGGAGGTCCGGTCAGGGGCAGCCTTCGGGGGGCGGCTGGGCGGAGGGGAGGTTGAGGTTCGTTCGGCCGAACCACTTGCGCAGCAGCCGCCCGGCCGTGCCGTCCCGCCACATCGCGGCGACCGCCCGGTTCACCGCCTCGCAGGTCTTGGTGTCGCCCTTCTTGAGCCCGACGCCCCACCTCTCCTCCGTGATCGGGTCGTTGAGCAGGCGGAACCGGCCGGGGTCCGCCTCGGAGTACCCGGCCAGCGCCAGGTTCTCGGTGCTGACCGCGTCGAGCCGGCCGTCGGCGAGCTTGCGTACGCAGTCGGAGTAGTTGGCGGCGGGCACCAGCTTGGCCGGCAGGTCCAGCTTGCCGTCGGGCGGCGGGTCCACGATGCGCCGGTAGGAGTTGGAGCCCTCGGCCAGGCAGAGCCGCTTGCCGCGCAGGTCGTCCACCTTGCGGATGCTCGTGTCGGTGGCGCGGACCATCGTGTCCTGGGGCACGGTCACGTACGGGCCGCCGAAGGTCACCTTGGGCTTGCGGGCCTTCGTGATGGAGTAGGAGGCGACGATCATGTCCACGGTGCCGTTCTGCAGCAGCGCCTCGCGGGTGGACGACGGCGACTCGCGCCAAGTGATCCTGACCTGCTTGTCGCCGGCGATGTGGCCGACGATGTACCGGGCCACGTCGACGTCGAAGCCCTGGGGTTCCGCGCCCAGCTTCAGTCCCAGGCTCGGCTGGTCCCACTTGGTGCCGACGATGACCGTACCGGTGCCCTTGATCTTGTCCGCGACGGTGGCGTAGGAGCCTCCGCCGCCGCATCCGGCCAAGGTCACCACCATGCCCACAACCATGGCCGCCCCCGCCTCACGCATGCTCATCCGACTAGGGGTAACCCGTGCGGGCGTGGCTCAGCGCGTCGCCGACCCACTCGTGGGACTTTCTTGGACAGCTATGGGGACACGGGCGGCGGGGAACAGCCCCCGCCGCCCGTGAAGGTCATTCCAGCGGTTTGGAAGGCCCGAGGCCGCCGCCCTCGGTGCCCTGCTTCGCGCCCACGCCGACCGCGGCCGAGCCGGGTGCCGCCACCGGGCGCGCCGCCGTCTTGCGGCTGCGCCTGCTGCGCCGCTCCAGCCGCGTGGCCAGGTAGCTGAGCGACATGTTGAGCGCCACGTAGATGATGCCGATGACGATCGCGGCCGGGATCAGCGAGCCACGGTGACCGGCCGGCAGGATCTTGAAGCCAGTGTTCAGCAGGTCCACGTAGGCGATGATGTAGCCGAGCGCCGTGTCCTTCAGCAACACGACGAGCTGACTGACGATCGCGGGCATCATCACCGTGATGGCCTGCGGCAGCAGCACCAGCCGCATCACCTGGTTCTTACGCATGCCCACCGCGTACGAGGCCTCCGACTGCCCCTTCGGCACGGCGTTCACGCCGGCCCTGACGACCTCTGCCAGCACGGAGCCGTTGTAGAGCGTCAGGCCGAGCACGACCGCGAAGAAGGCGTAGTCGCCGCCACCCATCAGCTGGGGCGCCAGGTAGAAGATGAAGAAGATCAGCAGCAGCAGCGGGATGGCCCTGAACACCTCGACCACCACGCCGGCCGGGACCCGGAGCCACTTGTGGTCGGAGAGCCTGGCCAGGCCGAAGATCGCGCCGAAGGCCACCGCGAGCAACGCGGAGACGGCGGCCGCCTGCAATGTGCCTAGCAGGCCGGGGATGATGGAGTACTGCCACGTGTCGGGCAGCAGGATCCACTCCCACACCTTGGGCTCGAACTGGCCCTTGGCGTCGAAACCACGGTAGACGCCGTACAGGGCGGCGAGGACCAGGATGGAGCTGACCGCCGTGAGCAGGTGGTTGCGCACCCGCCCGCGCGGGCCCGGCGCGTCGAACAGCACCGAGGTGCTCATCGGACCACCGCCAGCCGTCGTGACAACCAGCCGGTGAAGTACCCGATGGGCATGGTCAGGGCCATGAAGGCGACGACGATGCCGAGGAAGATCGGGATCGACGCGCCGGTGGTGTCAAAGGTGATCTTCATGACCGCCGCCGAGTCGGCGAGGAAGCCGCCCGCGGTGGCCACCGTGGTGTTCTTGATCATGGCGATGATCACGCTGCCCAGCGGCGCGATGACCGCGCGGAACGCCTGAGGCAGGACGATCAACCTCAGCGACTGCATGAACGTCAGCCCGATCGCCCTGGCCGCCTCGGCCTGGCCCATCGGCACCGTGTTCACACCGGCGCGCAGCGCCTCGCACACGAAGGCGGCGGTGTAGAACGACAGTCCCATCGCCACGATCCAGAACGAGTTGACGATCGGCGTGTCCGAGAACACCAGGCCGAGCTGGTCGCTCAGACCGAGCGCCGAGAACGCCAGCACCAGCGTGAGCGGGGTGTTGCGCACCACATTGACATAGACGGTCCCCGCAGCGCGCAGGACCGGCGTGGGTGAGACCCGCATCGCCACCAGGATCGTGCCGAGGATTATGGAGACGACAAAGCCCACGAGTGAGAGCTTGACGTTCTCCAGAAATCCCCCGGCGAGATCGGGGGCGTACTTGATTAGTTCGTCCATCGTGCTCCACCGCATATGACGGCGGCGGCCGGGTTCCCGGCCGCCGCCTCTGGCAGGATCAGGCGCAACCCTCGGCCGGCGGCGCGGCCTCGGACACCTTCAGGCCCTGGATGCCGCCGAACCACTTGTCCAGCAGCGTCTTCATGGTGCCGTTGTCCCACAGCGTCTTCACTGCCTTGTTGACGGCCTCGCAGGTCTTGGTGTCGCCCTTCTTCAGGCCGATGCCGTACTTCTCGTCCGTGAAGCCCTGGCCCAGCACCTTGAAGTCGCCGCCGGCCTGCTTGGCGAAGCCCGCCAGGATCAGGTCGTCGGTGGTGACGGCGTCGAGGTTGCTGCCGGACAGCTTCTGCACGCACTCGGAGTAGTTGCCGGCGTCGACGGTCGTGGCGTCGAGGTCGAGCTCGCCGTCCGGGGGCGGGTCGGTGATGCGCTTGTAGGAGTTGGAGCCCGCGGCCTTGCAGATCTTCTTGCCGACGAGGTCCTGCGGCTTGGTGATCGTGGCGTCGTCCTTGCGGACCATCACGTCCTGGTGGGCCACGACGTAGGGGCCGCCGAAGGTCACCTTCGCCTTGCGCTCCTCGGTGATCGAGTACGTGGCGAACACGATGTCGACCGTGCCGTTGGCGAGGAAGGGCTCACGGTTGGACGAGGCCGACTCCTTCCACTGGATCTGCACGTCCTTGCCGCCGGCCACTTCCTTGAGCACGGCCCTGGCCACGTCGACGTCGAAGCCCTCGGGCTCGGCGGCCAGCTTCAGGCCCAGGCTCGGCTGGTCCCACTTGGTGCCGACCACGATCGTGGCGCCACCCGCCACCTTGTCGGCCACGGTGGCGAACTCCCCGCCACCACTGCCGCCGGTGCCGCCGCCGCCGCAAGCGGCGAGACCCGCGACCAGGGCCGCTATCGAGAGCGCTGCTCCCGTACGACGCATCTGCATGTTTACCTGCCCTAATGCTTCTCAGTGCGTGAGGATCTTGGAAAGGAAGTCACGCGCACGGTCCGTCTGCGCGTTGGTGAAGAACTCGTCGGGGGTGTTCTCCTCGACGATCTGCCCGTCCGCCATGAACACGACCCGGTTGGCGGCCCGGCGGGCGAACCCCATCTCGTGCGTGACGACCACCATCGTCATGCCGTCACGCGCAAGCCCGATCATCACATCGAGCACTTCCTGCACCATCTCGGGGTCCAGTGCGGAGGTCGGCTCGTCGAACAGGATCATCTTCGGGTTCATCGCCAGCGCCCTGGCGATCGCGACGCGCTGCTGCTGGCCGCCGGAGAGCTGGGCGGGATACTTGTCCGCCTGCGCGGAGATCCCGACCCGTTCCAGCAGCTCCATCGCCCGCTTGTCGGCCTGGTCGCGGGCGACGCCGCGCACCTTGATCGGGCCGAGGGTGACGTTTTCCCGGATGGTCTTGTGCGCGAACAGATTGAACGACTGAAAGACCATTCCGACGTCGGAACGCAGCTTGGCCAGCGCCTTGCCCTCCTCGGGCAGTACCTGGCCATCAAATATGATCTTGCCGTCGTTGATCGTCTCGAGCCGGTTGATCGTGCGGCAGAGAGTGGACTTCCCGCCGCCCGAAGGGCCGATGACGACCAGAACCTCGCCACGAGAGACGGTCAAGTTGATGTTCTTCAGGACATGCAACGTCCCGAAGTGCTTGTTGACGTTCTCCATCTGGACCAGTGGAGTGGCGTCGCCGTTCTCCGTCATGGAGTAAAACGTAGAGGGACTTGGAGCGCTACGCACTAACCGAGCGGTACCGATCCGATCACATCACGCCATCAAGCTGGCCTTTTAGATCGGTTAGGGCCGTCGCAAGCCGCACAACGACTACCCTTGAACATGCCATGACTGTGACTCAGGAGGGCGCCCGCACATACGAAGTGCGCACATACGGGTGCCAGATGAACGTCCACGACTCCGAGCGGCTGTCAGGCCTGCTGGAGGACGCCGGCTACGTGGCCGCTCCCGACGGGGAGGCGGCCGACGTGGTCGTGTTCAACACGTGCGCCGTGCGGGAGAACGCCGACAACCGCCTCTACGGCAACCTCGGCCACCTCAGACCGGCCAAGACCCGCAATCCGCGAATGCAGATCGCCGTCGGTGGCTGCCTGGCGCAGAAGGACCAGGGCGAGATCGTCCGCAAGGCGCCGTGGGTCGACGTCGTGTTCGGCACGCACAACATCGGCTCGCTGCCGGTGCTGCTGGAGCGGGCCCGCATCGAGGGCGAGGCGCAGGTCGAGCTGAAGGAGTCGCTGGAGGTCTTCCCCTCCACGCTGCCCACCAAGCGCGAGTCGGCCTACGCCGCCTGGGTGTCGGTCTCCGTCGGCTGCAACAACACCTGCACCTTCTGCATCGTGCCGTCGCTGCGCGGCAAGGAGAAGGACCGCCGCCCCGGCGAGGTGCTCAATGAGGTGCGCACGCTGGTGGACCAGGGCGTGCTGGAGGTCACGCTGCTGGGGCAGAACGTCAACACCTACGGGGTGGAGTTCGGCGACCGGCTGGCCTTCGGCAAGCTGCTGCGCGCGTGCGGCGAGGTCGAGGGCCTGGAGCGGGTCCGCTTCACCTCACCGCATCCGGCCGCCTTCACCGACGACGTCATCGCCGCCATGGCCGAGACGCCCAACGTCATGCACCAACTCCACATGCCGCTGCAGTCGGGCTCGGACCGGGTGCTCAAGGCGATGCGGCGCTCCTACCGGGCCGAGCGTTACCTCGGCATCATCGAACGGGTCCGCGCCGCCATGCCGGACGCGGCCATCTCGACCGACATCATCGTCGGCTTCCCCGGCGAGACGGAGGAGGACTTCCAGGGCACGCTGGAGGTCGTCAGGCAGAGCCGCTTCGCCAACGCCTTCACCTTCCAGTACTCCATCCGGCCCGGCACCCCCGCGGCCACCATGGAGGACCAGGTGCCCAAGGAGGTCGTGCAGGAGCGTTACGAGCGGCTGGTCGCCCTGCAGGAGGAGATCTCCTGGACGGAGAACAAGAAGCAGGTCGGGCGGACGCTCGAAGTGCTGGTGGCCGAGGGTGAGGGCCGCAAGGACGAGGCCACGCACCGGCTGTCCGGGCGCGCCCCCGACAACCGCCTCGTGCACTTCGCGGTGGGTTCCGCCGAGACGCCCAGGCCGGGCGACATGGTCACGGTCGAGGTGACGTACGCGGCGCCGCACCATTTGGTGGCGGACGGGGCCGTGCTGGGGGTACGGCGCACCCGGGCGGGAGACGCCTGGGAGGCTCGCCAGGGCGGCAAGGGCAGCGGCGGCACCGGCGTCCTGCTGGGCATGCCCGCCATCGGCCGGCCGGCACCGCTGCCGGTGGCCACGGGTGGTTGCTCGGCGCACTGACGCTGAGGTTTTCCGAGGGGCGGCACCGGTCATCCGGGGCCGCCCCTCTGCGTTGCGCACCGGTTCAGCGGGTGAGGCGGTTGAGCACGGCGTTGCAGGGCCCGCTGCGGAAGTCCTTGAAGGTGGCGCAGGGGTTGTTCGGCAGGCTGCGGGCCTGCTGAGGCGGTGGCGGCGGTGGTGGGTCGGCGTTCCGGTCGCGTTCCACTGAGGGATTCCGCGGCTGCGGCCGTTCCACCGCGGAATGTTGCGGTTGCGGCCGTTCCGGCGTGGGGTGCTCTCGCGGCGGGGCCTGCGGCGGTTGTTGTGGTGCCGGTGAGCCGTGTGGGCCGGCAGGGGCCGGGTGGTCCTGGAGCGGGGGGAGAGGGCGTACCGGAAAGCCGTCGTGGCCGGGCGGCGGGGACTTCTCGCGGGCCGCGGGGAGGAGCGGCGTGGCCAGCGGGTTCGCGGCCACTGACGGTACGGCGGAGATGGCCTCCCACGGCGGCACGGCCTCGACCCAGGGTGGCGACAACGGGCCGAGTATGACGTCGGCCGGCTGGGACGCCTGCTTTTGGATCGGTCCATCGGAAGGTGTCGGCGAAGGCTCGACTGTTGCTGTTTGTGTCAAGTTCGACGCCGAGAGTGTTGGTTTCGGAGAATTCGATCTTGAGGTAAGTGGAGTTTCCCGATCATTTTGCGGATGACTTTGTGGTGAAGGGTCAGGTGAGTTGGTGAATGCCAGGAATATTCCCGCCCCGGCAGTGGCGAGCACCACGACGACTCCGATCAGAGGTCCGAGGGGGATGCGGCTACCTGGGGAAATGGATCTAAGCCGGGACAAGTCGTGATTCCTTTGTGATTGGTGTGCGAGCATTCAGCTGTTGCGGCTAGTGTGGTCCATCACCCGCGGAAGCCGGCGAGCTTTCCCCGATACGACCGCAGGGAGCTGTAATCACCATGCAAGATCCGACGGAGCCGGATCGTCAGGAGATCCTGGTCGGGCCCGGAGACAATAGGCCTTCGCGAAAGAACTCGAAGAAGAACAACAACAAGACGCTCATCATCGCCGCGTCGGCGCTCGTCGCCGTGATCGCGGCGGGCGGCGCCGGATACATGCTGGCCGGGAACCAGGGTGAGGCGGCCCGGCAGGGCGGCGGGCCCGTACCCGCGCAGAGCACCGGCGGCGGCCAGGAGCAGGCGGGCGACGAGGATCTCGGGGGCGAGGACGCCACCACGGGTGATGTCACCGCCGAGTCGCCCGGGGACGACCTGTCCACCGATGCCCCCGACGACGGCAGCATGGGCGACGTCGCCGACCCCGGCCCTGGTGACGCCGCCGATACGGGCAGGGACCCTTCCGGCGGCACCACCCAGACCGGCAACGGCAAGAAGCCGGCGACGACGCGCCCCTCCTCGCCGCAGTCCTCGGGGAGCGACACCCCCGCCGACACCGACAACCCGGCCGACGGCCCGGCGGGCACGGTCAGCGGCCAGTGCGCGAAGGGCGGCTGCTGAAAGACCGCACGGCGGCTGAGGTCTGAGCTTCCGCGGCGCTTCCGCGGCGTTTCCATGGCGCGAAGGCGGGCTTCCGTGCGCTTCAGTGGCGCGAAGGCGGGCTTTCCGTGCGCTTTGGTGGCGTGAAAGCGGCTTCCGTGCGCTTCTGTGGCGTGCAGGCGGGCTTCTGTGGCGTGAGGGCAGGAAGTGGCTTGCCGTTTATGAACGGGACTGGACCTCGTCGGGGGCCACCCCGCTTCGTACAGTCGCGGCATGACGACTCACGACGCCTCCGAACTGCGTGCCCTGCACGTCCCCGGAAGTCCGCTGGTCCTGCCCAACGTCTGGGACGCCGCCTCCGCCCGTGCCGTACACGAGGCCGGGTTTCCCGCCGTCGCCACCAGCAGCGCCGCCGTCGCCCGCGTGCTCGGCTACGACGACGGTGAGCAGACCCCGGTCGGCGAGATGATGGCGGCCATCGCCCGCATCGCCAGGGTGGTGGACGTGCCCGTGACCGCCGACGTCGAGCGCGGGTACCGGCTCAAGCCCGCCGAACTGGCCGCACGCCTGGCCGAGGCGGGAGCCGTGGGCTGCAACCTGGAGGACTCCCTGGCGGGCGGCGGCGAGATGGTGGACCCGGGCGAGCAGGCGGAGTTCCTGGCCGAGGTGCGGGCCGCCGCGGGTGACGCGCTCGTGATCAACGCCAGGATCGACATCTACCTGGGCGGCCCGGCGTCCAGACAGGAGGCCGTGGCGCGCGGGCGGCGCTACCTGGAGGCGGGGGCCGACTGCGTGTACCCCATCGGGTTGGGCGACGAGGACGAGATCCGGGCGCTGGTCGGTGAGGTGGGCGGGCCGGTCAACATCTACTTCAGGCCGGGGATGCACGATCTGGCCCGGCTGGCGGAGATCGGCGTGGCCAGGGTGAGCTTCGGCAGCGGCCCGCACGAGGCGACTTACGCCTACGCCCAGAGCCTGTTCGAGAAGGTACGCCAGGGCCACGACCCGTTCTGAGCGCACAGAACCGCCGGAGTCCGAGCGATTCCGGCTGGTCGGGCGGGGCCCGGGATCCGGGTTGGGCGTCTGGCCACGTACGCTTGCGCCCGTGCTTGTCGCCGCGGCCGTCTGCCCGCCAACCCCGCTGGTCGTGCTGGCCATGCCCGACCTCCGCTCCGCCTGCCACACCGCGATCGCGGCGCTGCGCGACGCCCGTCCCGACGTGCTGATCGCCGTCGGCGGCGCGGAGAGCACGCGGACGTACGACGGCGGCGCGGCGGGCAGCCTGCGCCCATGGGGCGTGGACCGCACGATCGGCGGCGGCGAGCCGGTGCTCCCGCTGTCCCTGACCGTCGCCCGCCTGCTCATGAGCGGCGATCACGCTCCCGACCCCCACCTGATCGCGGGCGGCGATCACGCTCCCGACGCCTGCCGGTCGGTGGCCTTCGACGCGAGCGCGGAGGAGTGCCGGGCACTGGGGGAGAAGCTGGGGAAGAGCGGCGAACGGGTGGCGCTGCTGGTCATGGTTGATGGCTCGGCCTGCCTCGGCTCGGGGGCGCCCGGCAGGCATGACGAGGAGGCCGGGCCGTACAACGAGGCGATCGGGGAGGCGCTGGCGGCCGGTGACCCCGGCGTCCTGGCGGCGCTGGACCCGGCGCGGGCCGACCGGCTGTGGGTGGGCGGCAGGGCCGCGCTGCAGGTGCTGGCGGGTGCGGCGGGGGCGGGCAGGTACGACGGGCGGCTGCTGATGTCCTGCGCGCCCTACGGGGTGGGGTACTTCGCCGGGCTGTGGACGACCTGACGCCTGGGCACCGGGATCTTCATCAGGTCGCGGGCCAGGACCACCTCGCCGTCGAAGCTGCGGCGTACCTCCTTGGTGAAGGAGGGCTCGTCGTCGAAGCCGTACCGCTCGGAGAAGTGCGTGAGCACCAGCCTGCGCACGCCCGCGTCCGCCGCCACCAGCCCCGCCTCGAACGCGGTCAGATGCCCGTACTCCTTGGCCAGCGCCTGCTCCGAGGACAGGAACGTGGTCTCGATCACCAGCAGGTCCACCCCCGAGGCCAGCTCGAACACGGCGTCGCAGAGCCGGGTGTCCATGATGAACGCCACGCTCTGCCCGGGTTTCGGGACGCTGCACTCGTCGAGGGTGACGCCGCGCACGGACCCGGTGCGCTGCAACTGGCTGATCTGCGGGCCGCGGATGCCGTGGGCGGCCAGCTTCTCCGGGAGCATGCGGCGGCCGGTCGGCTCCTGCACGCGGTAGCCGTAGGATTCGACGGGGTGGGACAGGCGGCGCGCGGTGAGCGGGCCGAGGCCGGCCAGGCCGCCGGAGACGGGATGCTCGGAGATGACCGTGGTGTCGGCGAAGGCGGCGGCGTGGCGGAGCCTGCGCCAGTACGCCTCGCCGGAGCCGGGGAAGACCGCGCGCACCGGATGCCTGACCCGGTCGCGGGCGATGCGCTGGACGATGCCCGGCACGCCCAGGCAGTGGTCGCCGTGGAAGTGGGTCACGCAGAGCCAGTGCACGTCGTTGGCGCTCAGCCCGGCGTGGACCATCTGCCGCTGGGTGCCCTCGCCCGGGTCGAAGAGGAAGCCTTGACCGTCCCAGCGCAGAAAGTAGCCGTTGTGGTTACGGTGTCGGGTGGGCACCGCACTGGAGGTGCCCAGCACCACGAGCTCACGTGAGGACATGATGCCTGCCCAAGAGGAGAGGGTGACCTTCGCCGAGGTGCCGACGCCGGTGGGCACGTTCGTGCTGGCCCTCAGCGAGACCGGGCTCGTCGCGTCGGGCTGGGGGACCCGCGCCGAGCTGGCCGGGCGCCTCGACCTGGCTGAAGTTCATGATGCGGATCGTACGGCCTTCGCCGTCGCCGAACTGAACGCTTATTTCCGCGGCGAGCTGAAGACGTTCGAGACGCCGATCGACTGGCGGCTGATGGCCGGTTCGCGGCTGCGGGTGCTGCGGGCCCTGCACCGGGTCCCGTACGGCACCGCCGTCACCTACGGCGAACTGGCCACGCTGAGCGGCTCCAGCGTGCCCGCGCGCGGCATCGGCTCGATCATGGGCTCCAACCCGATCCCGATCTTCGTGCCGTGCCATCGCGTCATCGCGGCGGGCAAGGGGCTGGGCGGGTTCAGCGGCGGCGAGGGCGTGGAGACCAAACGGTGGTTGCTCACCCATGAGGGATACTTGCCGCCGACACTGCTCGATCTCTAGCAAACTTGTCGTGTGCGCCAGCAGCCAGTCATCGCCGTCGTGGGCCCCACGGCCGCAGGAAAGTCAGATCTCGCCGTGGACCTCGCCCTCCGGCTGGGGGGCGAGTGCGTCAACGCCGACTCCATGCAGCTCTACCGCGGCATGGACATCGGCACGGCCAAGCTCACGGCGCAGGAGCAGCGCGGCGTGCCGCACCACCTGCTCGACGTCTGGGACGTGACCGTCACCGCCAGCGTGGCCGAGTACCAGAAGCTGGCCAGGACGGTCATCGACGCGGTCGAGGTGCCGGTGCTGGTCGGCGGCAGCGGCCTGTACGTGCGGGCGGCCATCGACGAGTTGGAGTTCCCCGGCACCGAGCCGCAGATCAGGGCCAGGCTCGAAGCCGAGCTGGCCGAGACGGGTCCGTTCCCCCTCTACGAGCGCCTGCGCGAGCAGGACCCCGCTGCGGCGGCGGCCATCCTGCCGAGCAACGGCCGCCGTATCGTGCGCGCGCTGGAGGTGATCGAGCTGTCCGGGCGCCCGTTCTCGGCCACGATGCCGTCCTACGACGCGGTCTACCCGAGCGTGCAGATCGGGCTGGAGGTGCCGAGACCGGAGCTGGACGCGCGGATCGAGCTGCGGGTCGAGCGCATGTGGCGGGCGGGCCTGGTGGACGAGGTACGCGCGCTGCTCGGTCAGGGGCTGGCCGAAGGGCGTACGGCCGGGCGGGCGCTCGGCTACGCGCAGGTCGTCCGCTTCCTGGAAGGGGAGTGGAGCGAGGAGCGGGCGATGGCCGAGACGGTCAGGCTGACCAGGCGTTTCGCCCGCCGCCAGGAGTCGTGGTTCCGTCGCGATCCGCGGGTCTGCTGGTTGCCCTACGACGCCCCGGACCTGCTTGAGCGGTCCCTCGCGCGAGTCGCCGGACACCCGTACGAATAAACTCCTACAATGCGCTTTCTCAAGGGGCACGGCACCGAGAACGATTTTGTCATCCTTCCTGATCCCGACGGTGAGGTCGATGTGTCGGCCGCGCTGGTCGCCAAGATCTGCGACAGGAGGGCCGGCATCGGCGCCGACGGCGTGCTCCGAGTGGCGCGCACCAAGCAGAGCCACGAGGTGGCCGAGCAGGCCGCGGCGGCCGAGTGGTTCATGGACTACCGCAACTCCGACGGCAGCATGGCCGAGATGTGCGGCAACGGCGTGCGCGTGTTCGCCCGCTACCTGCTCGACGCCGGGCTTGAGGACTCCGCCGACTTCAAGGTGGCGACCAGGGGCGGCCTGCGCGGGATCCACGTCGAGGTCAACGGCGACATCACGGTGGACATGGGCAAGCCGACGGTCGGCGGCGAGAGCGTGGCCACCGTGGGCGGCCACGAGTACACCGGCCTCTGCGTCGACATGGGCAACCCGCACCTGGCCTGCGCCATCGGCGACCCGGTCGTCCAGCTCGACCTCAACCACCAGCCGGGCTTCGACACCGGCGTCTTCCCGACGGGTGTCAACATCGAGCTGTTCAACCCGGTCGGCACCAGCCGCGCCGTCATGCGCGTCTTCGAGCGCGGCTCGGGTGAGACCCGCGCCTGCGGCACGGGCGCGGTGGCCACGGCCGTCGCCGCCGCGCACCTGTCGGGCGACACGACCGGCACGTGGACGGTCGAGGTGGTGGGCGGCACGCTGACCGTCGTGCTCGACGAGGACACCAGCTACCTGTCCGGGCCGGCGATCATCGTGGCCAGCGGCGAGCTGATGCTTGCAGAATGAAGTTCTGATGGGGGATGCTGGGTCTACTTCGTGAACTGAGAGGTGGACATGGCAGACCCACGCACCACCGCAGTGCAGGTCAAGACGCCGATCGGGCAGCTCGGCGGCGGATTCATGGTCTCCAGGGAGGCCAAGGCCCTCTGCGCCGAGTACGGCCTCGGCCCCCGCGAGCTCTACTTCAAAGGGCGCTGCGGCGTGCTCGGCGAGTGCGAGGCCGACGTGGTCACCGCCGTCGCCGTCTTCTTCCCGCACGCTCACGTCGAGGAGTCCTGGAACGGCGCCCGCAAGCTCTCCGCCGAGCGGGCCGTCGAGGTCTACGCCAAGGCGTGCCATGAATGGGGCAGGCGCAAGCTCGGCGACTACGACGGTTGCGCCAGGATCGCCGAACTGCTCCAGCCGGTCGTCGAGCGCGCCTCGCCGGCCGGGGCGCCGCTGTTCGCCGGGTGGCGGGCCGTGCCGCTGCCCGACGACCCGCCCGCCAGGGCCGTCCAGCTCATGCACGTCGTACGCGAACTGCGCGGCGGCCTGCACGCCAACGCCGTGCTCGCGGCAGGGCTGCACCCGCTGGAGGCGACGCTGGCCTCGCGGCACTCGGGGACCCCGTTCGGGGACTCGGAGGGTGTCGCGATCGCCAGGTTCTTCACCTGGCCGGAGCCGTACACCGAGCCGGGCCCCGACGTGATCGCGCGGCGCGCGGCGGTGGAGGAGACCACGGACGACCTCATGGCGCCGGTATTTTCGGTCTTGACGGACAGCGAATCGGACGAGCTGATCGAGCTTCTGCGTTTTGGGCACGCTCGTTGACCTGGCAGACTGACTCCTCATGGACGTGGACATCTGGGCCTGGGTCGGCGATACCCAGCAGCAGCTTTCCGAGGCGGGCAACGTTGGCCTCGCCATGGCGCTGGGAGACCTCCCCGCACAGGCCTATGAGGGCCGTTATCCCCAGCTCGACGTCATGGCCCCGGCCATCGCGCAGCAGGCGGAGGCCCTTGAGCTGCCGTGGCTCGAGTTCTACGCCCGCTACTGGCACCTGATCGGCCGCATCGGCGACCGGGCGCAGGGCGCGGTCGCCGTGGACGACGCCCGGCAACTGCTCACGTTCGCCGAGCGCGAAGACATGAGCGAGTGCCCCGCCGCGCCGGCCGCGGTCGAGGCGCTGGCCATCGCCTGGGCCAACACCGACGGCCCCGGCCACGCCGCCGAGCGGCTGGAGAAGCTCGGCGCGGCCATCGAGGACGTGAGCCCGGAGAAGCCGGCCTTCTCGGGGCTCGTGACCCAGTACGTCGCGGCCCTCATCGACGCCGGCAAGCCGGGCGAGGCCGTGAGCTACGCCGAGTCCGCCGTCGATCGGCTGAAGACGGCCGGGCGGGAGGCGAGCTGGGAGCTCGGCGCCGAGAGCGCCCGCGCGCTGCTGGCCGCCGGCCGCGCCGAGGACGCGCTGGCCGCGCTGCAGGCCGCGGCCGAGTTCCAGGCCGACGACCCGGTGGCCAAGGAGCACCGCGACGGCGTGCGCCGGGCGATGATCCTGGCCACCCTCGACCGCATCGCCGAGGCCGTGGACGCGCTGCCCGACCTCGACGTGGTGGGCGACCACCCGCGCGTGTGGGTCGAGTGGACGCAGGCCGTCGGCAAGCTGGCCGGCTCCTCGCAGATCACCAACACCTGGCAGCTCGGCCGCGTCGTGCGCCAGTGGATGGACTACTACGGCATGATGGGCGCCTACCGCGCCCGCGTCGAGCTCGCGCTGGTCGCGGGCGAGCTGGCGCTCGGCAGGAAGGGCGTGTGGCAGGCCAGGCTGCTGGCCGACCTGGCCGAGTCCGGCATCGCCGAGCTGCGTGAGAGCGACGACCTGACCGAGCGCGTCGCCGCGCTGCGGGCCGCCGCCGACGCCACCGACGAGGCCGCGGCGCCCGGCCCGCGCGAAGAGCTGGTGGGCCTGTTCGACGCCGCCGACGGGTTCAACGCCGACCCGGAGAAGTGGGTCGGCTGGCTGGCCCCGTTGTCCGGCGAGGACATCGAGGCCACCCGCCGCCACACCACCACGCTGGGCTTCCTCGGCTACCCGGCCACCGGCGCCGACATCTACTGGAAGATGCTGGTCGACACCGGCGCCGTCGCCACCGCCGAGTCCGACGACGTGGCCTACCTGACCACGCTGCTCATCGAGGCCCGCCAGGACGAGCGGCTGGAGCAGATGGCCGCGCTGCTGCCGCACGCCGCCCAGCACCTCACGCTGGCCAGGCTGCACAGCGCCCGCGAGCGCTGGCAGGAGACCGTCGACGCGGGCGAGCACGCCATCCACGCCGGGGCCGGGATCGACGCCCGCCGCCTGGTGTCCGGCGCCGCCCAGCAGCTCGACCAGAACGCCAGGGGCGCCGAGGTCCTGCTCGAAGTGCTCGACGAGCTGACCGACGAGGACGTCTGGCGCATGGTCGTCATGGCCACCTCGGCCGAGGACTGGGACACCGTACGCAAGGGCGCGGCCAAGATCGGCATGCCGATCAAGACCAAGGAAGGGCCGATCGAGGAGGAGATGGGCCTGATCAGGCTCATCCTGCCCGCGCCCGACGGCGGCCAGCGCCAGGTGTTGTCCATCCGCACCGGCCCGGCCACCGCCAGGCTGGCCCTGCCGCAGCCGCGCGGCATGGACTACAACGCCGGTGACCTGGTCGTGTTCGACCCGCAGCTCCTTGAGCCGGTCCCCGACGACCCGGAGGAGCAGCAGAACTTCGTGCCGCCGTTCGCCGCGGTGCGCATCCTGCGGCCCGGCGGGTACACCAGCTACTTCTTCGACGGCGCCGCGCCGAGCGAGGAGGACTGGGCGGAATACACCGAGGTCATGGCCGAGCGCGGCTGGCCGATGTGGGTCTACAGCGACGAGAACTACACCGTCAACCACCCGACCAGCGGCGAGAAGCTGCCGGGCGTGTTCGGCTGGGTCGCGGTGCCGCCGGACGTGTCGCCGTCCGAGGTGGACGCCCTGCTCGACGACGCCACCGAGCGGTGGGTGCATCCGCTGGCCTGGCTCGATCTGGCTCGGGAGATCGACGTCGAGGTCGAGCGGCACGAGCGCATCACCAAGGAGTACGGACTCTAGGGTGGTCGCCCGCTCGCGCGGCTTCGTCGCGAGCGGGCCACCTTTCCGCTCCCCGGTCCTCTTCCGCTCCTCGGCGGGATCCGCAGCTCCTCGGCTCCTCGGCAAGACCTGCTTGCGGGGCCGCCCTTACTTGGGCCGCCTTGGAGGGACTCTTTCGGGAGGACCTTCGCACACCTGGCCGAGCCCTCTCCCTGAGACCTTCGCTAACCTGAGCGGGCCCCTCTCTGAGGCCCTCGCCGAAGTGCGGGGGTGAGCAGGGGAGGCTGCCGGGTCAGTGGCAGTGACGGGTGAAACGGGCCTGCGGGTGCCCGGCCAAGACGGCAGGGCGAAGGCGGCCCGACCGGTTGAGCAGTTGGTGAAGGTGAGCGCGGCCGGGGCGTCGTGGTTCCGGTCGGAGGTGAGGGCGGCCGGGCGGCGTGGTTTCGGCCGGGGAAGCGGGGCTGGCGTGCTGGAGCGGTTCAGGCTCGACGGCAAGGTGGCGATCGTCACCGGGGCTTCGGCCGGGCTGGGCGTGGCCTTCGCCCGCGGCCTGGCCGAGGCGGGCGCCGACGTGGTGGTCTGCGCGCGGCGCAAGGACCGACTGGAGGAGACGCGGCGCCTGGTCGAGGAGACCGGTCGCCGGTGCCTGGCCGTGCAGGCGGACGTCTCGCGGCCGGAGGACTGCGACGCGGTCGTGGCCGCCGCCGTGGAGGCCATGGACGGTGTGGACGTGCTGGTCAACAACGCCGGGATCGGCACCGCCGTGCCCGCCCTCAGGGAGACCCCGGAGGAGTTCCGCCAGGTCATCGAGGTCAACCTGCACGGGACGTACTGGATGGCGCAGGCGTGCGCGCGGGTCATGCGGCCAGGCTCCTCGATCGTGAACATCGGCAGCGTGCTCGGCGAGACCACCGCCGGGCTCCCGCAGGCCGCCTACAGCGCGTCCAAGGCGGGCGTCGTGGGGCTGACGCGCGACCTGGCCCAGCAGTGGACCGGACGGCGCGGCATCAGGGTCAACTGCCTGGAGCCCGGTTTCTTCGCCTCGGAGATGACCGAGCAGTACAAGCCGGGCTATCTGGAGCAGATGACCGAGTTCCGGGTGATCATGAAGCGCGCGGGCGATCCGGCCGAACTGGTGGCGGCGGCGGTGTTCCTGGCCAGCGACGCGGCGTCGTACATCACCGGGGTGACGCTGCCGGTGGACGGCGGGATCCTGATCACCTAGTTGGCATGCTTCTCTCGAGCGTGGGAACTACCATGGAGATATGAGCGAAGCGGCGCAGGAAATTCCTCTGGAGGAGTTGCACGCCCATCCTGAACGATGGGATGAGGCCGTGGCCTTGGCCGCTCGTGGCCAGGTGATAACCGTGACAGGCGAAGGAAGGCGACTGGCCGCGGTCGTACCGGCTGATCAGCCCGACCTGGTCGCGCGTCTGCGCGAGACCATCGAAGTGCTCTCCGACAGTGACGCGCTGCATGCCATCGTCGAGTCACGCGCTTCCATCGCCCGCGGTGAAGGTCCCCGCGGTGAGGATGCCATCCGCAGTCTGCTAGATGGTCGGCAGTGACCTCATCGGCCCAAGAGCCGTTTGAACCGGTTCTGGGTGCTGCCGCCAAACGTGCGATCTCCGACAAGCTTCCACCCGATGTCGCTCGCGGAGCAGTCGAGTTCATCCTTGGCCCTCTCATCGGCAATCCCTACAGAGTAGGCAAGCAGCTTCAGGAGCCTCTTGACGGCATCTACAGCGCGCGGCTGATGCGAGAGTGGCGGATCCTCTACGAAATCCACGATCTACAGCAGCCGCGTGAGGTGCACGTCCTCGATATCCGGCACCGTGCTGATGCCTACCATCGGCGTTGATGCTGGGCGGGCTCGCTGCATCCGTCGTCAAAGGGCAACGGCATTCACGGTCCGCTGAGCAGGTCGTGGTGGGCTGCCAGGAAGCCGGCGTGGAAGCGGGTTCTGGCGCCCAGGCGTTCGCACAGGACCTGGACGCGGCGTTGCACCGTGCGTGGGCTCAGGCCGAGTTGCCTGGCGATGGCGTCGTCCTTCATGCCGGCCGCGAGCAGGGCCAGCACCTCCTCGTCGGGGCCCTCGCGGTCCTGGGCCAGCCCTTCGGGTGACAGGCGCAGTGGTACGGCGGCGCGCCACAGTGTTTCGAAGAGGCCGACCAGGGCGTCCAGCAGGGCGGAGGGGTGCACCACGAGTGCGCTTTCCACGGCCCGGTCCTCGTCGGAGACCAGCGGCAGGATGGCGGTGCCGGCGTCGGCGATGGCCAGCTTGACCGGCACCTCCCCGAGCCTGGCCTGCTCGCCGTCGGCGATGGCGCGGCGGGTGTGGGCGAGCATGCCGGGCTGTTCGAAGGCCAGCGGGCTGTAGATGCCGCGGGTGACAGGCGCGCCCCGGCGGGCCGCGCGCCGGCGGTTCTCCTGGTCGTCGCTGATGTCCACCGCGTACGGCGGATGCACCAGGACCAGCATCTCCTTGGTGGCGTTGCGTTCCAGCTGGAGATAGCGCCTGGACACGGCGTCGCGCCCGGTCACCACCTCCAGCACCTCCTCCGGATGCGGCCCGCCGCGCTCGGCGACCTCGGTGGCCAGCAGCGCGGCGGCGGCCCTGCTGTGGGTGAGCTCCTCCTGGCGGCGGGCCACGAGGAGGTCGATGGCGATGGTCGGCGGCGTGGCGATCACGCGCAGCGGACGGCCGGCCACCCGGGAGATCAGGCCGAGGTCCTCCAGCCTGGGCAACATGCGGCGGATGGCGGCGGCGGACGAGCCGGTCTCGGCGGCGAGTTCGCTCAGCGCCGCGGGTCCGTGCCTGAGCAGGGCCCGGTAGGCGGTCTCCTCGGCGACGGTGACGCCGAGCCCTTCAAGTAAGCGCCGCTGCGCCATGTCGCCCTTTCCCACGCTGCTCTCCCACGCGGTGATTCCAGGCCAGCGTACTGGTACGTTGTCGCGAATGATCTCCCCTTACGTGCGTTCGTACCAGTCCCGGGATCTGGACGCGGTCTACGACATCTGCGTGCGCACCGCCGACGCCGGAGGCGACGCCCGTGGCCACTACTCCTCCGACCGGCTCATGGGTGAGCTGTTCGCCGCCCCGTACGTGATACTCGAACCCGGGCACGCCCACGTGGTGGACGACGGGGAGGGCAACGCGGTCGGCTACATCGTGGGCACCGCGGACACCGCGGGGTTCGTGCGCCGCTACCGGGAGGAGTGGATCCCGCGCGCCGGGCTGCCGCAGCCCGCGCAGCCGCCCGCCACGCGTGAGGACATGATGCTGGCCCTGCACTTCAGGCCCGAGCGGATGGACCTGCCCGAGCTGGGGGCCTACCCGGCCCACCTGCACATCGACCTGTTGCCGGACTGGCAGGGCAAGGGGTGGGGGCGCAGGCTCATGGAGGCGTTCTTGGGTGGTCTGAGGGAGGCCGGGGTGTCGGCCGTGCACCTGGGCATGGCGGCGCACAATACGCCGGCGCGCGCGTTCTACGACCGGCTCGGGTTCGAGGAAGTGGTCGTGCCCGGCGTCAGTGGGGTGACCTTCCTGGCGCGGGACACCTCGCCGCTTAAGTAGCCCTTGTTCCGGCGGGTCCGGGACTTTATCGTTCGTTGCGTAGTCCGGTGTGTGTTGCGTATCAAGGAACAACCGGAGGCGCCATGAGCCGACCTCGTCTGGTGATCGTGGGAGCCGGCATCGTGGGCTGTGCCCTCGCCGATGAGCTCACCGAGCGGGGGTGGACGGACGTCACGGTCGTGGACCAGGGCCCGCTCTACGCCGCCGGCGGATCCAGTTCCCACGCCCCCGGCCTCGTCTTCCAGACCAACCCGTCGAAGACGATGACCGAGTTCGCGGCCTACACGGTCGGGAAGTACACCGCTCTGGGCGGCGAGTGCTTCCGTCAGGTGGGCGGGCTGGAGGTGGCCACCACCCCCGAGCGCTGGACCGACCTGCACCGCAAGCACGGCTGGGCCGAGTCGTGGGGCGTCGAGGGGCAACTGCTGGACGCCGGCGAGTGCGCCCGGTTGTGGCCGCTGCTCGCGAAGGACAAGGTGCTCGGCGGCTTCCACGTGCCGAGCGACGGCCTCGCGGCGGCGGTCGCCTGCGGGCGGGTCCAGGCGGAGCGGGCGACAGAGCGCGGGGCCAGGTTCCTGCCAGGACACACCGTGGTCGGCGTCGAGCAGCAGGGCGGGCGGGTCACCGGAGTCGCGGTCATGGTCTCGGGGGAGTACCGGACGATTCCCGCCGACGTGGTGGTGTGCGCCGCCGGCTTCTGGGGGCCCTCGATCGGGAAGATGGCCGGGCTGAGCGTGCCGCTGCTGCCCCTGGCGCACCAGTACGCCAAGTCAGGCCCCCTGGGCGTGCTCAAGGACGGCCCGATCCTCCGCCACCAGGACCGCGACCTGTACTTCCGTCAGCACGGCGACCGCATCGGCATCGGCTCCTACGCCCACCGCCCCATGCCGGTCACCCAGGACGAGATCGGCCCCAAGTCCACCACGATGCCCTCGGTGCAGGCGTTCACCGAGGAGGACTTCGACCCCGCCTGGCGGGACGCGGTCGAGCTGCTGCCCGCGCTGGCCGAGTCCAAGTACGAGGACGGCATCAACGGCATCTTCTCCTTCACCCCCGACGGTTTCCCGCTGATCGGCGAGGCCCCGCACCTCGACGGGTTCTGGCTGGCCGAGGCCGTGTGGGTGACGCACTCGGCCGGGGTGGCGCGGGCGCTGGCCGAGGTGCTGGTGGACGGGCGCTCCGGGTACGACCTGCACGAGTGCGACCTCAGCCGGTTCGAGCGGGCACAACTGTCGCCCGCGTTCGTCGAGGAGCGCGGCAAGCAGAACTTCGTCGAGGTCTACGACATCATCCATCCGCTCCAGCCGATGGAGTCGCCGCGGCCGTTGCGTACCAGCCCGTTCCATCCCAGGCAGCGGGAGCTGGGCGGGGTCTTCCTGGAGGCGGCGGGGTGGGAGCGGCCGCACTGGTTCGAGTCGAACCTGCCGCTGCTGCGGGACGAGCTGTCCCTGGGGACGGAGCGGCGGGATGACTGGGCCGGTCGATACTGGTCGCCGATCGCCGCCGCCGAGTCGCACGCCACCAGGGAGGGCGTCGCGCTCTACGACATGACCCCGCTCAAGCGCCTGGAGGTGAGCGGGCCCGGCTCGGCGGCGTTCCTGCAACGGATGACCACCAACAACGTGGACAAGAAGCCCGGTTCCGTCACCTACACCCTGCTGCTGGACGTCAAGGGCGGCATCAGGTCCGACCTCACGGTGGCGCGGCTGGATGAGGACACGTTCCAGATCGGCGCGAACGGCAACCTCGACCTGGACTGGCTGACCAGGCACGCGCCCGGCGGGGTGCGGGTGCGCGACCTGACGCCCGGCACCTGCTGCGTCGGCGTGTGGGGGCCGCGGGCGAGGGAACTGGTGCAGGGCCTGACCGACATGGACCTGTCGCACGAGAACTTCCGCTACTTCGGCTGCAAGTCCGGATATGTCGGGCAGGTGCCGGTGCTCGCGCTGCGGGTCTCGTACGTGGGCGAGCTGGGCTGGGAGTTGTACACCACCGCCGACATGGGGCTCAAGCTCTGGGACACGTTGTGGGCGCCGGGGCTGGCGATCGCCGGCGGGCGGGCCGCGTTCAACAGCCTGCGCCTGGAGAAGGGGTACCGGCTCTGGGGCGTGGACATGACGACCGAGCACAACCCGTACGAGGCGGGGCTGGGGTTCGCGGTCAAGGACGGCAAGGACTTCATCGGGCGGGACGCCCTGACCAGGGACGTGACGCGTAAGCTGGTGCCGCTGCTCAGCGGCGAGGTCGTCATGGGCAAGGAGCCGGTCAGGCACGCGGGCCGCACGGTCGGGTACGTCACCAGCGCCGCCTACGGCCACACCATCCGGAGCCCCATCGCCTACGCCTGGCTGCCGGCCGAGCTGGCAGAACCCGGGACACACGTGGAAATTTCCTACTTTGGCCGCCGCGTGCCCGCGGAGGTCGCCGCCGAGCCGCTGTACGACCCCGGGATGGAGAAGATCAGGCGTTGAGCCACCCCGACTTCCTCTGGCGCAACCCCGACCCCAAGCCCGCCTACGACGTGGTCATCGTCGGCGGCGGCGGGCACGGCCTGGCCACCGCCTACTACCTGGCCAAGAACCACGGCCTGACGAACGTCGCCGTACTGGAGCGGGGCTGGCTGGCCGGCGGCAACATGGCCCGCAACACCACGATCATCCGCTCCAACTACCTGTGGGACGAGAGCGCCGCGATCTACGAGCACTCGCTCAAACTCTGGGAGGGCCTGAGCGCGGAGCTGGACTACGACCTGCAGTTCAGCCAGCGCGGCGTGCTCAACCTGGCCCACAACCTGGGCGACGTGCGCGAGGGCAGGCGCCGGGTGAACGCCAACCGGCTCAATGGTGTGGACGCCGAGTGGCTGGAGCCTGAGGAGGTCAAGAAGTTCTGCCCGGTCATCAACGTCTCCGCGCGGGCCCGCTACCCGGTCATGGGCGCCACGCTGCAACGGCGCGGCGGCATCGCCAAGCACGACCACGTGGCCTGGGCGCTGGCGCGCAGGGCGGACGCGTACGGGATCGACCTCATCCAGGGCTGCGAGGTCACCGGGTTCGAGCTCACCGGCAACCGCGTGACGGCCGTCGAGACCTCGCGCGGCCGGATCGCCGCCGGGAAGGTCGCGCTCGCCGCGGCCGGGCACACCTCCATGCTGGCCGCCAAGGCCGGGGTCCGGCTGCCGCTGCAGTCGCACCCGCTCCAGGCGCTGGTGTCGGAGCTGCTGGAGCCGGTGCTCGACTGCGTGGTCATGTCGAACGCCGTGCACGTGTACGTGAGCCAGGCCCACAAGGGGGAGCTGGTCATGGGGGCGGGCGTGGACGCGTACAACTCCTACGGGCAACGCGGCGGCGTGCACGTGATCGAGGCGCAGATGGCGGCGGCGCTGGAGCTGTTCCCGATCTTCAGCCGGGTACGCGTGCTGCGTACGTGGGCCGGCATCGTGGACGTCTCCCCCGACGCCTCGCCCATCATCGGCCGCACCCCGGTCGATGGCCTGTACATCAACGCCGGCTGGGGCACCGGCGGCTTCAAGGCCACCCCGGGCGCCGGCTGGGTCTACGCCCACACGCTCGCGGAGGAACGCCCGCACCCGCTGGCGGAGCCGTTCTCGCTGGAGCGGTTCAGCACGGGGGCGCTCATCGACGAGCACGGCGCGGCGGCGGTGGCGCACTGATGTTGCTCATCGACTGCCCGCACTGCGGCCCCCGCGACGAGAACGAGTTCCACTACGGCGGCCAGGCCGGGATCGCCTACCCCACCGACGAGACCACCGACGCGGAGTGGGCGGCCTACGTCTTTGTGCGCGACAACCCCAAGGGCTGGTTCCACGAGCGCTGGTTCCACGTGCACGGCTGCCGGACCTGGTTCGACATCGAGAGGCACACCGTTACCCACGAGATACGGCAGAGCGGCGCTCACGAGTCGCGGCGGACCGGCACTCACGAGATTCGGAAGGCACGATGAGGTTCACGTTCGACGGCCGCCCGATGCGGGGCGAACCGGGTGACACGCTGGCGGCGGCGCTGCTGCGGGACGGGGTGCGGGTGGTGGGCCGCAGCGTGGACCTGGGCCGGCCGCGCGGGATCTTCACGGCCGGTCCCGAGGAGCCGAACGCCCTGGTCAGGGTGGGCTCCGACCCGATGCTGGCGGCCACGACGGTCGAGCTGTACGACGGTCTTGAGGCGTGGAGCCTGCGCGGCAAGGGGCGCGTGGACCTGGACGCGCCGGACGACAGGCGCTGCGACAAGGGATACCTGCACTGCGACGTGCTCGTGGTCGGCGGCGGCCCCGCCGGGCTGGCCGCCGCGACGGCGGCGGGCCGGACGGGCGCGCGGGTGATCCTCGTGGACGAGCAGCCCAGGCTCGGCGGCGACCTGCTGAACTCCCGCCTGCTCCTGGACGGCGCGCCCGCGCTGGACTGGGTGACCGGACTCGACCTGCCGGGCAGGGTGCTCACCCGGACGACCGCCGTCGGCTACTACGACCACAACTACGTGGTGGCCGTGCAGCGGCGGGCGCGCGGCGAGCGGTTGTGGCACATCAGGGCCCGCCGGGTGGTGCTGGCGACGGGCGCGCACGAACGTTCGCCCGCCTTCCCCGGCAACGACCGGCCGGGCGTGATGCTGGCCTCGGCGGCGCGCGCGTACGCCAACCGGTACGGCGTCGCGCCCTGGCGGCGGGCCGTCGTGTTCGCCTGCGCGGACTCCGGCTACGAGGCGGCCCGCGACCTGGAGGCGGCCGGCGTGTCCGTCGTCGCGGTCGCCGATCCCCGCGACGGCCAGGTGGTGACCGGCACGACGGGCGACGCGGACGGCGTGCTGAACGGCGTTCTCATCGGGGAGCGGCACGTCGAGGCCGACCTGCTGGCCGTGGCCGGCGGCTGGAACCCGGCCGTGCACCTGTTCAGCCAGTCGCAGGGGCGGCTCAGGTTCGACGCGGAGTTGCAGGCGTTCGTGCCGGACGCCTCGGCCCAGGCTGAGCGGTCGGCCGGGGCATGCAGGGGCCTGTACGGGACGCGCGAGGCCATCGTGGACGGCTACGCGGCCGGAGCCGAGGCCGCCGGGGACAACCCGTACGGGCTGCGGGTGCCCGACTGCGACGAGCAGCCCCTGCGCCCGCCCGCCGCGCTGTGGCTGGTCGAAGGCCAGGACGCCTTCGTGGACCTGCACCGGGACGTGACCGTGAGCGACCTGGCCATGGCCACCGGGACCGGGATGCGCTCGGTCGAGCACGTCAAGCGCTTCACCACCGCCGGCACCGGCGCCGACCAGGGCAAGACCTCGGGCGCGGTCGTGGTGGGCATCATGTCCGCCCTCCTCGGCGCGGCTCCCGGCCAGGTGGGCACGACCACGTTCCGGCCGCCGTACGCGCCGGTCTCCTTCGCCACGCTGGCCGGCCGCGACCGCGGCGAGTTGTCCGACCCCGTCAGGACCACGGCCATGCACGACTCGCATGTCGCCAGGGGAGCGGTGTTCGAGGACGTCGGCCAGTGGAAGCGCTCCTGGTACTTCCCGCAGGACGGCGAGCCGATGGAGGAGGCCGTGCGGCGCGAGTGTCACGCGGCCCGCACCGCCGTGGCCGCCATGGACGCCTCCACCCTCGGCAAGATCGACATCCGGGGCGCCGACGCCGGGGCGTTCCTGGACCGGGTCTACACGAACATGTACTCCACGCTCGCCGTCGGAGCCTGCCGCTACGGGCTGATGTGCGGGGCGGACGGGATGGTGTTCGACGACGGCACCACGACCAGGCTGGCCGAGGACCACTACCTGATGACCACGACCACGGGCAACGCGGCCGCGGTGCTCGACTGGCTGGAGGAGTGGCACCAGACGGAGTGGCCGGACCTGGACGTGTCGTTCACCTCGGTCACCGACCACTGGGCGACGGTCGCCGTCGTGGGGCCGCGGGCCAGGCAGGTGATCGCGATGCTCGCGCCGGGGGCGCTGGACCTGGAGTTCATGCGGTACGCGGACATCGACGTGCTGGGGGTGCCCGGCAGGGTGTTCAGGATCAGCTTCTCGGGGGAGCTGGCGTACGAGGTCAACGTGCCCTGGGCGTACGGCAGGACGGTCTGGGAGGCGGTGCTGGCCATGGGGGCGGTGCCGTACGGGACCGAGACCATGCACGTGCTGCGGGCCGAGAAGGGCTTCGCGATCGTCGGCCAGGACACCGACGGCACGGTCACCCCGCAGGACCTGGGCATGTCGTGGATCGTCTCCAAACGCAAGCCGGACTTCGTGGGCAAACGCTCGCACGCCCGCCCCGACACCGCCCGCCCCGGCCGTAAGCGCCTGGTCGGCCTGCTGCCCGACGATCCGGCGACCCTGGTCGACGAGGGCGCGCAGCTCATCCCGGCCGAGGGCGGGGGCCCGATGCTCGGGCACGTGACCTCCAGCTACCGCAGTGCCGCGCTCGGCCGCACCTTCGGTCTGGCGCTGGCCAGGGACGTCGCGGTCGGCGACCGGCTCACGGCCGTGTCGGGGGAGTCGGCCGATCCCGTCACCGTCGTGGAGCCCGTCTTCTATGACCCGGGCAACGCCCGCCGCGACGGCGAGCCGCTGACGGCGGAAGGGTTGCAGTGCGAGACCGGGTTCCGGGCGGAGAGCCCGGCCGCCGCGTTCGCGGACCGGTTCGAGGCGGCGGGCACGGAGTCCGTACGGCTGCGCGAGGTGCCGTTCGAGCCCATGTGGGAGGTGCGGGGCACGGACCCGGGCGTCGGCCTGCGACTGGGCCCATCCTGGTGGCTCGTTTCCGGAAATATCCCGCCACGGCCGGGCTGGGTGGACGTGTCGGGTCAGCGGACGATCCTTGAGCTCTCCGGGCCCGCCGCCGAGGACGTCCTGATCACCGGCTGCCCCCTGGACCTGCACCCGTCGGTCTTCCCCGGCCACGCCCAGACCCTGCTGGGCAAGACCTCGGTGATCCTGGAACGGCCCGCCCCCCACGTCTACCGCGTCTACGTCAGATCGTCTTTCACCAAATACCTGGCGGAATGGCTGCTGGATGCCGTAGAAGCGCTATAACGGGGCATTACCTAGACTTTACGAAAACATCGACGAAAGTCTGGGAGCGGGCGTGCGGGTACGGGCGTTCATGGCCGGTCTGGCCACAGTTGCGGTGCTGGCCGGTTGCGGAGGGCTCGACACGGCGCGGTCCACGGGCGGCGGCGATGACGCGAAACCGGACTCGGCCACGATCTCCGACGCCAAGAAGAAGCTGAAGGACCTGGCCGTCAAGGGCCGCGCCCCGAAGACCGGCTTCGACCGCGACGAGTTCGGCCCCGCCTGGTCCGACGTGGACCGCAACGGCTGCGACACCCGCAACGACATACTCAAGCGCGACCTGGAGGAGGAGACCTTCAAGTCCGGCACCCACGACTGCATCGTGCTGACCGGCACCCTGGACGACCCGTACAGCGGCAAGACCATCAAGTTCAAGCGCGGCCAGGACACCAGCACGGCGGTGCAGATCGACCACGTGATCCCGCTGTCGGACGCCTGGCAGAAGGGCGCGCAGCAGTGGTCGGACACCAAGCGCAAGGAGTTCGCCAACGACCCGCTGAACCTCATGGCCGTGGACGGCCCGCTGAACGGCCAGAAGAGCGACTCCGACGCCGCCACCTGGTTGCCGCCGCGCAAGTCCTACCGCTGCACCTACATCGCCAAGCAGGTCGAGGTGAAGGCGAAGTACGAGCTCTGGGTCACCTCTGCGGAGAAGGACGCGATGCAAGGCATTCTGGACGGTTGCTGACGTAAGATCACGAGCCATGCGACGTAGCCCGGTGATCGTCTTATCCGCCCTTCTGCTGTTGCCGCCCGCGCCCGCGCAGGCCAGGGCCGCGAACGTGGTGGTGCTCGACTGGAACGTACGCGGCGAGACGGCCGACATGAAGGCCATCGCCAAGGTGATCCGCGACAGCGGCGCCAACGTCGTCACCCTTCAGGAGGTGCACCGCAGGCCGGGGGCGGACCAGGTGCGTCAGCTCGCCGACGAGCTGGGCTGGGACCTCACGGACAACGCCCACTTCGGCGCGGGCGACGACGTCGGGCCCTGTGACGATCCGCAGCCGGGTAAGGCGGGGAACGCGATCCTGTCGTCGTACAAGATCGTGGAGCGGGTGACGATCCCGCTCACGAAGTTCGCGACCTGTCCCGTCAACCGTTCCCTGGCCGGCGTCAAGCTCGACCTCGGCGAGGGCGCGCAGTTGCGGGTGTTCACCACCCACCTGTCGCCGGGGTTGTCGCAGACCTCCGTCGGCCGCCGCGAGGCCCAGGCCGCCAAGGTGCTGGACTACTTCGGCAACCGCTCGCCGCTGGTGCTCACCGGCGACTTCAACGCCCAGCCGGCGGACCCGCTGTCGAAGCGGTTCAGGAACGCGGGCTGGCTGGACGCCGGCGGCAAGCACGCCAACAAGCCCACTCACGGCAGCGCCCGCATCGACTACGTCTACACCCGCGGGATGACCACGACCAGCGGCTCCGTGCTCGCGACCACCCTGTCGGACCACCGGCCGATCGTCATGCGGATGGTTCGCTGACATGACAGTGCCGGCCCGCCGATGGCGGGCCGGCACGGTGCTTCCCCCAGGATCAGTCGTCGTCGTTGTCGTCGTCCCCGTCGTTGTCGTCGTCGTTGTCATCCTGGTCGGCCTGCTGCTTGGTGACCTTGCCCGAGGCCGCGTCCACGTCCACCTCGTGCCGCTCCGAGCCCTTGGTCAGCTCCAGCTCCCACACGTCGGCGTTCTTGCCGCGGTTGTCGAAGTCGAGCTCGCTGACCCAGGAGCCCGGGACCTCCTTGAGCGCGATCCCGATCGCCCGCTCCGCCGTGACCTTCGGTGCGACCTGCGCGACGGCGGCGTCGGAGTCGGAGGTGGCGTAGGCGGCGGTGGCGTACACGGCGCCGCCGGTGGCGGCCAGGGAGACGATTCCAGCAACGAGGAGTTTCTTCGTGATCTGCATGCTTCTACGCAATCGTGATCCCTGGTAATCGTGCGCTAAAGGATGGTTAAGACGGCGAAAACGCGAGCAGCACGTCCACCCGGGCGCCGCCCTGCCGCTCGGACCTGGAGACGGTCAGGCCGCCGCCGGAGGACTCCGCCGTACGCCGGGCGATGTCCAGGCCGAGCCCCGTGGAGCCGCCCTTGCTGTTGCCCCGCTCCAGCAGTTCGGGCTCGAACCCGGGTCCCGAGTCCTCCACGGTCAGCAGCGCGCCCTTGGCCTCGCGCGCCAGCCGTACCGCCATGGAGACCCCTTCCGGAGTGTGCGCGAAGACGTTGCCGAGCAGCGCGTCCACGCACGCGGCCAGCTCCTCCGCGCCCACCGCGACCGGCAGCGGCCCGCCGGGCAGCGCGATCGACACCTCGCGGCCCTGGTCCTCGGCCAGCACCGACCAGAACCTGACGCGCTCGCGCACCACCGCCGTCGCGTCGCACGACTCGCGCCCGGCAGAGCGCCGCCGCGCCTCGGTGATGACCGCGCTCACCGCGCGCTCCAGAGCGTCCACACGGGCCTGTACGCGCGCCGCCTCCTCAGGGTCCCGCAACGACTCGGCGTCCAGCCGCAGGCCCGTCAGGGGCGTCCGCAGCCGGTGTGAGAGGTCGGCCACGGACTCCCGCTCGGCCGCCAGCAGTTCGTCGATCCGTCCCGCCAGATGGTTGAGCGCCAGCGCCACCGAGCGCACCTCGGGCGGCCCGCCCGGCTCGGCCCTGGCCGTCAGGTCGCCGCCGGCCAGCCGGTGCGACACCCGCGCCAGCCCGTCAACCGGCCGCGTCACGGCCAGCGCCAGCCGGTCGGCCAGCACGATGCCCAGCGCGACGAGGCCGATCCCGAGCAGCAGCAGCGCCAGCCACGCCTCCCGCACTCCGCGCATCAGCTCGGAGTCCGGCACGAACACCCTGACCACGGCCGTCCCCTCGGACGACTGCGCCGAGACCAGCACCTCCCTGCCGCCCCTGGCCTCGGCGGTGACGCTGCGCCCCGTCGCGGCCAGGCGTACGGCGTCGGACCAGTCCGCCTTGACGCCCACGGTGCGGTCGCCTGGCAGGTACACCGTCACGGGCCGCGACACCTGCTCCACGGCCAGCTCCAGGTCGGGGGTGCCCACCGCGACCGCGACGAACTCGGCCGCGGACGTGGCCCGGCTCATCGCCCCGTTCTCGGCCACGGCCCTGATCAGCAGCGCCATCGGCACCAACAGGGCGATCAGCACCAGCGAGGTCGTCGCCGCGACGAGCAGCGCCAGCCAGCGCCTCATGACGGCTCGACGAGCTTGACGCCGACCCCTCGCACGGTGTGCAGATAGCGCGGCTCGGCGGCCGTCTCGCCCAGCTTCCTGCGCAACCACGACAGGTGCACGTCCACGGTCTTGTCCGCGCCGCCGTAGGGGAGTTGCCACACCTCGGTCAGCAACTCCCGCTTGGTGACCACCTCGCCCGGCCGCGTCGCGAGATAGTGCAGCACGTCGAACTCGCGCGGCGTCAGATCCAGCTGCCCGCCGTCGAGCGAGGCGGTACGCGCCCGCGGATCCACCCGCAGCGCCCCCACCGCCAGCGGCTCCTCCGGCGGCGCCCCGCCCGCCCGCCGCAACACGGCCCGCACGCGCGCGTCGAGCTGCGCCGCGCTGTACGGCTTGACCACGTAGTCGTCGGCCCCCGCGTCCAGCACGGGCACCATCTCGGCGTCGCCGTCGCGGGCCGTGGCCACGATCACCGGCACCCGGCTGACCGCGCGCAACATGCGCAGCAGCTCCACCCCGTCCAGGTCCGGCAGGCCCAGGTCGAGCACGATCAGGTCGGGCCGGTCCTGCACGGCCAGCCGCAGCCCCTCCAGCGCCGTGGGGGAGGAGGAGACGGCGTGGCCGAGCTCCCGCAGGCCGCGGCTGAGCGCCGTACGGATCGCCACGTCGTCCTCGATGAGCAGGATGTCCGCCATATACAAGAAGCTAGACGCTCCCGGGCGATGAACTGGGCGCCCTTATCGTCGCCTTAACCTGGCCTTAGCCGTACGTGGGAGAACGTATTTCCATGAAGAAGCTGGTCGCGGCCTGGGTCGCCACCGCGGTCGCCGCCACCGTCGCCGCCGTGGCGGTGATCAGCCTGCTCGGCAACGGCCTCACCGGCACCGACAGCCACGTGCTCAGCGGGCCGGAGATCCGCTCGGCCCTGGCCACCGCCACCGCCCGCACCCCTGACCCGGCGCGCGCCGCCCCCTCGCAGACGGCGCAGAGCAAGCTGATCCGCAGCCCGGGAGGCACGGTGATCGCCTCGTGCGACGGCGACCTGGCCACGCTGCGCAGGTGGAGCCCGGCCCAGGACTACTCGGTGGACGAGGTCGAGCCGGGGCCGGCGCGGGAGGCGAAGGTGGAGTTCGAGCCGGACGAGGGCGATGAGGTCGAGCTGACCATCACGTGCGCCGGCGGCGTCCCCGTTTCCCGGATCGGGTAAGCCTCCTTACCGAGATCAAACCAGACGCTTATCGACCGTTATCGGTTTGCAATAGCATGGTGTGATCTATCTCTCAATAGTTTTGCCATCACACCGCGCTCAACGAGTGGCCCAGATCACGATGCCCATTGAGCGGCCGGCCCGGCCGGGCTCCTGCCGAAAGGCCCGAGAAGGGGTGCCCGGCCCCTGGTCGGACCGGGAATCCGGCCGACTCTCCGCCGCCTGATCACCCGGTGGAAACGGGAAATCCAACTGCTCTACCCCCGGGCTTCGAGACTCAAACCGCGAACGTATTTTCGGCGAGTTACTCCGCGTTACGGATTCGCTAAGTTCGAATCCCATGTCGTCAGCACACGCGTCCTCGACCGAGACGTTGGAACCGCCTCGACTGGAGGACGGTCAGGAGTTGTGGCGCATAGCGCGTGACTCGAAGAGCCTTGATCTCAACTCTCCCTACAGCTATCTGCTCTGGTGCCGGGACTTCGCGACCACCTCCGTGGTGGCGCGGGCCGACGGCGGCGTGCGGGGCTTCGTCACCGGGTTCGTCCGCCCGCGGGATCCGCAGACGCTGTTCGTCTGGCAGGTCGCGGTGGACGAGCAGTGGCGCGGCCGCGCGCTGGCCGGCCGCATGCTCGGCTACCTGGCCGGCACCGGATGCAGGTTCATCGAGGCCACGATCACGCCGGACAACCTCGCCTCGGACCGGCTGTTCACCGCCTTCGCCCGCGACCGCGGAGCGCACCTGGAACGGCGGCCACTGCTCGGCGAGGAGTTGTTCCCCACAGGCCATCAGGCTGAAGTGCTCTATCGAATCGGGCCCCTCGATCAGGCGGCCCAGTCAGGAGGCATTTGAACCAATGGATATTTTCGAAAGCACTGAATCAGAGGTACGCAGCTACAGCCGAAGCTGGCCGGCCGTCTTCAGGAAGGCCATCGGGAGCCATCTCTACGACGAGAACGGGCGCCCGTTCCTCGACTTCTTCGCCGGCGCCGGGACTCTCAACTATGGGCACAACAACCCGGTGCTGAAAGAGAAGTTGCTGCTCTACTTGAGCGACGACAACATCGTGCACAGCCTTGACATGCACACGGTCGCCAAACGCGAGTTCCTGAAAACGTTCAGGGACGTGATTCTGAAACCCCGCGGCTTCGACTACCGCGTGCAGTTCCCCGGGCCGGGTGGCGCGAACGCCGTGGAGGCCGCGCTCAAGCTGGCCAGGAAGGTCACCGGCCGCAACACCATCGTGAGTTTCACCAACGCCTTCCACGGCATGTCACTCGGGGCGCTCGCGGTGACCGGGAACTCGATGAAACGCAGGAGCGCGGGCATCCCGCTGCAGACCCTCGCGATGCCGTTCGACAACTACCTCGACGGCCAGACGCCGGACTTCCTGTTCTTCGAGCGCATGCTGGAGGACAGCGGCAGCGGCCTGGACACCCCGGCCGCGGTCATCGTCGAGACCGTGCAGGGCGAGGGCGGGCTGAACGCGGCCACCGCGGAGTGGCTGCGCGGCCTGGCCGACCTGTGCAAGCAGCACGAGATCCTGCTCATCGTCGACGACATCCAGATGGGCTGCGGGCGTACCGGGCCGTTCTTCAGCTTCGAGCAGGCCGGGATCGTCCCCGACATCGTGTGCCTGTCGAAGTCGCTGAGCGGTTACGGGCTCCCGTTCGCGGTCACCCTGCTCAAGCCCGAGCTGGACGTGTGGGAGCCGGGCGAGCACAACGGAACGTTCCGCGGCCCGAACCCCGCCTTCGTCACCGCGGCCGCCGCGATGGACTCCTTCTGGACCGACGCCGGGATGGAGAAGCAGACCATCGTCAAGGGCGAGCAGGTGCAGCAGACCCTGGACCGGATCGCCGCCGAACATCCCGAGGCCGTGACCGGCACGCGCGGGCGCGGGCTGGCGCAGGGGATCGCGTTCGCCGAGCCCGCCGACGCCGCCAAGGTGTGCGCCGCGGCCTTCGAGCGGAACCTGCTGATGGAGACCTCCGGCCCCGAGAGCGAGGTGGTCAAGCTGCTGCCGCCGCTCACGACGACCGCCGACGAGCTCGCGCAGGGCCTGGACATCCTCAACGACTCGGTCAAGACCGTCCTCGCCTGACCACTGGAAGGAGACACGAATGATCGTTCGCTCGCTGAACGACATCACCGGAACCGAACGGGACGTGGAGGCCAAGACGTGGCGCAGCCGGCGGCTGGTGCTGGCTCGCGAGAAGGTCGGCTTCTCCCTGCACGAGACCGTGCTGTACGCCGGCACCGAGACCGCCATGTGGTACGCCAACCACATCGAGGCCGTCTACTGCATCGAGGGCGAGGGCGAGCTCACCAACGAGGAGACCGGCGAGAAGCACAAGATCGAGCCGGGCACCATGTACCTCCTCGACGGCCATGAGCACCACACCCTGCGGGCGCACACGGACGTACGCACCGTCTGCGTCTTCAACCCGCCCTGCACCGGCAGGGAAGTGCACGACGAGAACGGCGTCTACCCGCTGATCAAGGAGGATGCGTAGCCATGACCGCAGGACTCACCACGCCAAGCACGCACGACCTGTACCCCACCAGGGTCGGCACGGAGGCCGCCCTGCTGTACCGGCAGGACCCGACCGTGTACGGGGCCCCCGGCGACGGCCCGATCGACGCCGAGACGCTGGCCGCCTACGGCGACAACGGCTTCCTGTCCGTGGACCGGCTGCTTGAGCCCGACGAGGTCGAGTTGTTCCGCGGCGAGCTGCGCCGGTTGTCCAAGGACGAGAAGGTCCTGGCCGACGAGCGCACGGTCACCGAGCGGGAGTCGAACGAGATCCGCTCGATCTTCGAGGTGCACAAGATCAGCCAGATCTTCGCCAACCTGGTGAACGACCCGCGCGTGGTCGGCCGGGCCCGGCAGATCCTGGGTTCGGACGTCTACGTGCACCAGAGCCGGGTGAACTTCAAGCCCGGGTTCGGCGGCAAGGACTTCTACTGGCACTCCGACTTCGAGACCTGGCACGCCGAGGACGGGATGCCCCGAATGCGCGCCGTGAGCATCTCCATCGCCTTGACGGAGAACTACGTGCACAACGGCTCGCTAATGATCATGCCCGGTTCGCACAAGAGCTTCGTGACCTGCGTCGGGGAGACCCCCGACAACCACTACAAGGAGTCGCTGCGCAGCCAGGAGATCGGCACGCCCGACCCCAGCAGCCTGTCCATCCTCGCCGACAAGCACGGCATCGAGGTGTTCACCGGGGCCGCGGGTTCGGCGACGATGTTCGACTGCAACTGCATGCACGGCTCCAACGGCAACATCACGCCGTTCCCGCGCTCGAACATCTTCATCGTGTTCAACAGCGTTGAGAACACCTGCGTGCAGCCGTTCGCCGCGTCCTCGCGCCGCCCCGACTTCATCGCCGCCCGCGACTTCACGCCGGTCGGCGGCTGATCCGGGTGTCCAGGCCGGCTCGGTGCCGGCCGGCCTGGACATCTCACCCCTTGCCGTGCGTGGGAGCGAGGTCGAGCTCACGCATGCGCTCGGCGCCCCATTCGCCCAGTGTTTGGAGGGCCGCGTAGAGCGCGACGCCCCTGTCAGTGAGGTCGTACTCGACCCGGGGCGGCGTCTCGTCGAACACGGTCCTGCGCACGACCCCGTCCGCCTCCAGTTCGCGTAGCTGCTGGGCGAGCACCTTCTCGCTGATGCCGGGCATGCTGCGGCGCAACTCGCCGAACCGACGGAGCCGTTCGTCCAGCGCCCAGAGGATCAGCGCCTTCCACTTTCCTCCGATGACGTCCATCGCGGCGTCGAGCGCGCAAATATAGGGCGGATTGCGCATTCCCCCATGTTAACGGCTCTACCCGAGGTTCCTAGTTCATGGCGACGGCACGCCTCATCCGCCACAACGAGGCGCGCAGGTGTCCGGCCAGCTCCGCGTGCACCCCCGCCTCCTCCGAGGTGGCGATCATGGTTTCCAGGCCGGTCGCCTGCATCGCCGCGTTGAACTCCTCAGGAACGGTCTCGCTCACGTCCGCGCCGGCGACCATGAACACGAGCATCTGCTCCATCCAGGGCTGGAGCACCTCGCGCTTAAACCTCTCCACGTCGCCGCCCGACGCGTGGACCAGCGACACGGCGTGGTCGGTCCCGGCGCTCATGCCGTACATGCCGCTCAGGGCGGCCATGTCGTACAACGCCGCGAACCCCTGATCCTCACCCACCCACTGCGGCCGCCCGATCGGAGCCAGCACGGGCGCGAGCCGCTCGAACAACTCCCGCGCCCCGCTGTAGAGAATGAACGCCCCCTCCGTCCCCACCGTCGGCGGCACGGCCATGATCCCCCCGGCCAGGAGCCGCACCCCGTACCCCTCCAGCCATACGGCCAGCTCACGCGCCTGCTCCGCCGACCCACTGGTGAGATTGACGAGCGTGCGGCCCTCCAGCTCCGCCACGATCGGCGCGAGCGTCTCACGGACGCTGGCGTCGTTCAGCAGGCACACGACCGTCACCTCGGCCGCCCGCACCGCCTCCGCCACGCTCCGCGCCTCCCGCGCGCCTCGCCCGACCAGATCGCCCGCCTTCCCGGGGGTACGGTTCCAGACCGTCACCTCGTGACCGGCCTCGACAAACGCGCTCGCAAGGGCCCGCCCCATGGCTCCCAGACCCAGAATGCTGATTCGTGTGTTCATGGGAACAACTGTTCACCGGAGCCGTCACGGTCCACAAGAACGCACTTTGAAGTGCGTGATTACCTCTGGGTAAGTTCGAGCAGCAGGGCCCGGTGGTCGGACACCTCGGGCGTGGCGACGACCTCGAAGTGCTTGACGGCGGCGGGGTCGGAGACGAGCAGGTAGCTCGCATGCCGTACGGGCTTGGGATAACGGGAGGTCCTGGTGTCGCTTTCCCGCACCAGCTCGGTAAGCCCGAGCCTGCCGCCGAGAATCCGGAACGTCTCACTCCCGGGCAGCAGATTGAGATCACCGCACACCACGGTCAGATCCCCCTCCTCCCGCACCCCGTCCACCAGATCCACAAGCCGTTCGGCCTGTACGCGGCGCGCAGGCGTGTCACCCTTCCCACCCGCGTCCCGCAGACCGTGCAGGTTGACGACGGTCACGAACCGCCGCCCCCGACGGTCGAAGACCCGCACGGCCAACGCCGCACGCGGCCGCCCATCACTCGGCCACTCCCGGTGGTCGATGTAGGTGCCGTGCACGAACGCCGACCGCAGACCGACGACCGGCAGCCCCTCGGCGACGAAGGTGGCCACCCCGAAGTCCTGGCGATGCTCGGCGCCTTCGTGATCCCGCACCGGCCCCGAGTCGCTCGCGGTGAACAGGCCGTGATGGTGGGGAAGACGCGAACGGACGTCGGCCAGCAGATCGGCTCGCTGCGGCAACGACCGCTCGGCGTCATCGAACCGCGTCCAGCCTTGGCCGGTCGGGGTATGCGTCACCTCCTGCAGGCACAGAATGTCGGCGTCACAGCCGTCGAGCCAGCGGCCGAGTTCATCGAACATCGCACCGCCCCAAGCATTGAGAGAGATGATCCGCACGGCTACGAATCTAGTTGACGCCGTCAATAGGACGTGATGCCGAGTCCCTGCTCGACGAAGGCGAAGACGTCGGTGTACGGATCCCGGTTCTGCAAGGGCAAGTGGTCCTCATGAACAGCGTTCATCTGGAGGGCGCGTTTCTTGGCTAACCCGAAGCTGCCCATCGGGATCTGTTCCGGTAGCACGATCTTGACGTTCGCCACGCTTCTGGCGAAGGGCAGCCGCGCTGTCGCCAAGTCGCAAACCTGGCCGAACGTACCGGTGACTGCCTTGTGATGCAGTAGCCGCCACACCTCGAAGCACGGATGGGAGAAGGCGACCCTTACGTTTCCCTCGCGGGCCTGCTTCAGCGCCTGACCGAGCACCACGTGATCGTCTCGATCGAAAAGGCACCACACCTGGGGCCAGAACTCCTTTGGCAGCCGGATGCGCTCCGCCTCCCGCGCTTTGTCACGTTCCAAACGCACCGCCGCCTCGACCAGCTTGATCGGCTTGCGCTGGGACCCCGGCGCACTGGCATTCGCGATCCGCACCTCAACCGGGATCGCCGGATCGGCGAAGCTGCCCCGGTTGTGAATGATGTCGATGTACGAAGGCTCCGTGACCTCGCCTTCGGTGAACACGTAAACGACTCGGTGGCGTCGCCCGCGCCGCTGTTGAGCGGATGTCAACGCGTCCTTCCCCCTCGTGCGCGTCATTGCTCGCCTTCATCCATGGACTCTTGTTCGCGAGCGACCAGCAATTGCCGGGCGATCTGTCCTTCCAGAATCGCTGGGACCGCACCGAACGATCCGGCCAGATAGGACTTCATCAGGTCTTCGCCCTCGGTCGGTGCGGCTGCGGTCAGGGGGTACAGCTCCGTGACGCCTTCCTGGGTCTTCTCCGTCAGCCAGATCTGGCCCGGCTCCAGCAGTCGCTCACCGCTGGGAGTGGTGAGCAGCGACGAATCGTGCGAGGTGAAGATCAATTGTGCGCCTTTGGGGTTGGCGTGGGAATCGTGGAAGAGCCTGACGACTTCGGCTGCGAAGCGCGGGTGCAGACTCGAGTCCAGTTCGTCGACGAGTAGCACGCCGCCCTCGTCGAGTGCCATCAACAAGGGGCCGAGCAGCGCGAACCAGGAACGAGTGCCGAAGGACTCGTTTCGCCAGTCGAGGGAGATCTCACCCGACGCCGACCGGTGGGCCAGTCTCACCCTCGGCCGCTTCCTGTCGTCACGGATTACCTGTGCGCCGGTGATGCCCAAATCCGCGACCCTCAGCAATTCGTTGATGCGCGCCGCGCGGCTGCCCGACAGTTCCTGGACGGTGAGCTGCTCACGCTCTTCCCGATCGCTCTCTTGGGTGACAAGCCGCAGGTTGCGCCGGAACCAATGGAACAGCGCCGAAAGCTGAGCATGGTTGTCCGTCCCGGCCGTGGACAGGAGGAGAGCGTTCGGCCGGGTGCGCCGCGCCAACTGGGCACGATCCTTGACGCGCCCGCCCGGCCATTCGTAGACCTCGGGCCGGGAGGCGTCTCGATCAAGCCAGACCTGACGATGGCCACGAGGATAACTGTGGATCCATTCGGCCAGCACGTGCGTTGAGCCCAGCTCGAAGCCATAGGTCCAGCGGATCCCGTCGATCGCCAGATCGACTTCGAAGAAACTCGCATCACTCTCGAACTTCGGGCTCAGCCGGAACGGTTCCCGTGGAATGTTCTCCAGGGAGGCCCAGGCGGCGTAGGAATCGAGAACCGCCGTACGCATGTCGGTCAGGGCGGCGAGTATGTTCGACTTGCCCGAGGCGTTGGCGCCGAAGATGCCGACCAGCGGGAAGACCCGCACGGGACGGTTTCCCGCGATGTTCAGCTCGTGCGCCGCTGCCGTAGTGGGCACACCCTCCGGGACGACGAAGGAAAGTTCTTGCTCGTCGCGAAGCGACCGCACGTTCGCTGTGCGGAATCTGAGCAGCAACGTGTCCTCCTACCGAAGCCGGTTACGGCCAGGGTAACTGTCCGTGGCTGATCGTACCGGTGGCAAGCGACCTCTTCAGCGGTCGCCGACCGGGCCGTTGTAGACGAGTTTGGTGGCCTCGGCGGGCACGATGATGTCGGCCACCTCCACCACCTGGTCGCCCGCGTAGTAGGCGCGTTCGATGACGATCAGGATGGAACCCTTGGCGATGTCGAACCGCTTGGCCTCGTCGGGTGAGGCCGGGCGGGCGCACACGTCCTCCCGCCAGGTGTCCACGGTGATGCCGATGGCGGCCATGCGGTGCGGGATGCTCTGGCCGGCGTGTGGTCCGGACTCGGGGAAGGAGATGACGGTGCCTCGGGTCAGGCTCAGCGGCTCCCAGCTCGTGAGCAACATCCAAGGGGTGTCGTCGAAGCCGGCGGCGAACCTGTAGGCGGTACGCATCACGTCGTGGCGGTGGGCGTCCGGGTCTCCCATGCCGAGTCGTTCTCGGATACCGGATGGTGCCTGGGTGGTGTCGGAGGCGAAGAACTTCGCGCCCTCGCGGCCCTGCTCCTCCAACTGCTGCGCGAGCCTGTCCTGGAACCAGCTCCGGATGAGGGGTCGGCGCTGGGTGCGTTCGCGGACGAAGGTTCCCGAGCCGGGGCGGGATACGAGAAGGCCCTCTCGAAGCAGCATCTGAGTGGCTACGCGGATGACTCCCTCGGCGACGCCATGTTCCACGGCCAGTTCGTGCCGCCCGGGGAGACGCGCGCCCGGCGCGAGATCGCCAGAGAAGATGCGAGCCCTCAAATCGGCCGCAACTCGGGCATAAGCCGGATGGTCGGCAGCGCCAGTCACCCATACAGCTTGACGTGCTTACATCGAGCCACCAAGCTGGGTATCCGACAGCAGGTGCTGGATATCCACGATCAGGAGTCTGGTGGGTGACTGTGACAACGTGGACGCAGGATTATCCCGCGCGGGAGAGTAGCGCAGAAGCCGCCGCCCGCCACGTGAAACGCCTCCTTGAAAGCTGCATTCCCAGCCGTGCGGACGACGCCCACAAGCTCGCAGTGAAGCTCTTCGCTTGGGGTTTGGCACGTTCCAAGAAGAATGCGAACCTCAACCTCATCACCATGATCGACCACACCCCGGGCGGCCTGAAGGTGCGCTTCGAGCTGCACTACCCGTTCGATATGCCCGCCTTGGACACCCGCTTGGCCTTCGAGGCGATGTGCGGTTTCGCCGATGCCTACGGCGAGTGCAACACGCGGACCGGGCGGATGACCTACGGCGAGTTGTGGGAGCGCCGATGAGCGAGATCCGGTGGGAGCCGCACCGGCCCCACACCGCTGTCACCCGTGTCGTCGAGACCTCCTGCTGCGGTGCCTTGGAGTGGTGCTCGGAAGGTGGTCGGTATCTCGTGTTGCGTCGAGGCGAGCACAGTCAGGAGGAGGCCGGGCGCGGCCGGTATCCGCAGGCCAGGCGGGTGTGGGCCGCGCTTGTCGCAGAGCATGAGTGTGTTGAGGACGAGCTCAGGCGGTTTCGGCGCTGAGGGCCGACTTCGTCAGTTCGGCCTGGCGGCGGATCTGGCCCAGGACGACGGGGTTGACGCCCTTGGACTCGAATGTGGCGACCATTCGGTCCATGACCGCGTTCGCCCGGCCCAGATCCCCCTGCCGTGCCTCAGCTCTGGCCAGGCGGCGCATCACCAGGTTGAGGGTGATGTTGTCGACGGTGTCGGCCTCGCGGGCGACCTGCGTGAGGTGTTCTATGCCCAGTTTGGGGTCCGGTGGGCGGACGCGTAGCCGGTTGCCGGGGGTCAGGTCCTTGAACTCGCGTTCGGCGTTGAGCCCCTTGACCAGCCGGGCGTACACGGCCAGCGGATGGCCGCCGTACCGGCTGATGACCTCGTCCAGGGCCTCGTTGCCGGAGCGCAGGGCGGGGGAGTCCGAGCCTTGCAGGGAGAACAGTTTGCCCTGGTCCTCGCCCAGCATCAGCTCGGCCACCTGGTGGTCCTCGCGGCTGATGGGCAGGCGTACCCGGATGGGGCAGGCGGGGGAGACGATGCGGGAGCCGTCGGCGGCGATGTACTGGGCGCGGACCTGGTACTCGCCGGGCTGCTGGAAGTAGTGGCCGTCGCGCCCGTGCCCGATGTACGCGCTGCGGTACATCGCCGGATTGCCCCCGTCGAGCCGGATGTCCGGCGAGGTGTCCACACAATGCCGCATCATCGGCCGGTACAACACGGTCCTGCCGCCCGGCCGGGTGATCGAGACCTGGGTGAACTCGGTGTCGGGGTGCAGGTGGCCGTGCGTGGTGCGGGGCTCGCCCGCGCAGGAGAGCCGGAACTCGACCACGACGGGCTCGCCGAACTCGAACGACTCCTTGGCGCGTACGTCGAGCCGCAACCCCGAGTGGTCCTCGACCGGCTGCTCGAACGGCGCGATCTCGGCGGCGCCGGTGCCGAAGGCGTTGGCGCCCATGGCGATGTCGCGGTAGAAGCCGTGGCGCAGGTGGATGAGCTCGGCGTCGGTGAACTGGAAGGGGAAGGCGGACCAGTAGCCCTGCTCGCCGCCGGGGCGGTAGTTCTGGACGTAGTTCATCCACGACAGATCGCCGAAGCCGCCGTCGGGGCCGAGGGGCTGGGGTGGGGTGGCGAGGTTCTTCTGCCAGGAGTGCAGCAGGTTGAAGGCGTGCCCGAGTTCGTGCACGTACGTACGCAACTGCGCCCGCTGCGCCTGCGGCGTCGTCCCCTTGATCGCGTCGTAGAACACCGCGGCCCCCTGCCGCTGGTGCGCGTCGTCGTAGTCGAACATGATCCCCCGGTAGCCGCCCACGTGCCTGCTGGCCACCAGCAGCCACACCCGCCAGGCCACCGCGTCCCCGAACTGGCTGAAGTGCCGCGTCATCGCGTGGTGCAGCTCGGCGTCGTCCCACGCCAGATCAGCGCCGGAGCCCTGCACCGGGATCACCCCGGGGTCGGCCGACTTCAGCTCGACGCCCGCCTCCGCGTACGCCGTGACCACGCTCAGCTCCCTGGCCGGCGAGCCGGTGGGGCCGGGGAGCGACCCGGTCGGATACGACACGAACGGCACCGCCCCGACCACGGAATCCTGCTCCAGCACCACGCTGCGGAAGTAGGGAGAGGCGAAGGAGACCTGATAGGTGCGCCCGGCCACCACGGCGGTCCCGGCCTGGTCGGCGACCACGACGGCCACGTTGCGTTCCGGCACGCGGAACGTGAAGTCGCCCTGCCCCTGGATCCGGCCATCGACGACGTGAGCTCTGTGCACCACGAACGAGCCGACGTAGGAGGTGGTCGCGCCGGCCACCGTGAACAGGTCGCCGCTCACCCGCCCCGTCGGCCTGACGCCGTCGACATCGACGCGCAGCGTCAGCCGGGAGTCGCCGTCCTGTCCCTGGTACAACCCGCTGATCATGGCAGCTCCTCTGGGGGGTTACACCGGGTAACGTCCTCCCACGAGTAGCCGCTGTCAACGACTTCCGCGAACTTGGAGCGCGGCCAGCAACTCCTCCGACGCCTTGGTGATCGACTCGACGGCCCGGTCGAACGCCTCGGCGTTGTGCGCGGCGGGCGCGCGGAAGCCGGAGATCTTCCTGACGTACTGCAGCGCGGCGGCCCGCACGTCCTCCTCGGTCACGTCCTCGGTGTAAGGCGGGCGGAGGGTTTTGATGCTTCTACACATGCCCTAACCGTAATAGCCGATCCGCCGGCTTATCTCCTCCGCGCCCGTCATCAGCAGCGCCGCCACCTCCTCCAGCCGCTCCGAGGTCAGCCGGTAGGAGGGCCCCGAGGCACTGACAGCGGCCACCACGGACCCGTCGCCGCCCCTGATCGGGGCCGCCACCGCGTTCAGCCCCACCTCCAGTTCCTCCACCGTGGTGGCCCAGCCGCGCTCCCTGACCTCCGCCAGCGCCAGGTCGTCCGGCGCGGTGATGGTGTTCGGGGTGTAGCGCTCCAGGTCGTCGTTCGGCCGCAGCGCGCCGAAGGCCATCAGCACCTTGCCGCTGGAGGTGGCGTGCGAGGGGGTGAGCTGGCCGACCCAGTTGTGGCCGCTGATCGCGGCGGGCCCGCGTACCTGCGAGATGTTGACGGTGTCGCCGCCCCGCGCCACCGCGATGTTGACGGTCTCGCCGATCTCCTCGGCCAGGCGCAGGCACACCTGGCGGCTCTCCCGGGACAGGTCGAGCTGGGCGGTCGCGGCCCCGGCCAGCCGTACGACGCCGAACCCGAGCCGGTAGCGCCCCCGGTCGCCGGTCTGCTCCACCAGAGCGCCCTGCTCCAGCGCCGCCAGCAGCCGGAACGCGGTGGACTTGTGCACATCGAGCTCCTGCGCCAGGTCCGTCACTCTGGTCGCGCCGTCTCTGGCCAGGATCTGCAGGATCGTGACGGCACGGTCAACGGACTGAACGGACGCGCTCTTGTTGCCCATAGCGCAACACAATACGTCAGCCGGTCGGCCTCAGCTCGTTACCGAAGTCGGAGGCGATCTTCCGCATGCGCTCGGCCAGGTCCTCCCGGTCCAGCGCGTCGATGCGCTCGGCGGGCCCGGAGACCGACATCGCGGCCACCACCCGCTCCCCGTCCACCACGGGCACGGCCATGCAGTGCACGCCCAGCTCCTCCTCGCCCAGGTCCATGGCGTACCCACGGCTCTTGACCGTGCCCAGCTCGGCGAGCATGGCGGGCATGTCCGTAATGGTGTTCGGGGTACGCCGGGGCATGCCGGTCCGTTCAAACACGGCGACCGCCTCCGGAGCGGGCCGCCCGGCCAGCAGCACCTTGCCCACCGCCGTGCTGTGCGGCAGCACCCGCCGCCCGACCTCGGCGAACATGCGCAGCCTGCGCGGCGAGGGCACCTGCGCCACGTACACGATGAAGTCGCCTTCGAGCACGGCCAGGTTGGCGGTCTCGCCGGACAACTCGACCATCTTGGTCAGGTACGGCTGCGCCCACACCCCGACCATGCTCTCCGCGATGCCGCCCAGCCGCACCAGGCCGCCGCCCAGGGCGTAACGACGGTCGGACTCCTGGCGTACGTACCCGCGCGTGAGCAGGGTCCGCAGCAGCCGGTGGATGGTCCCGTACGGCAGCCCGGTCCTGGCGGCGATCTCCGACAGCCCGGCCTCACCCCCGTGATCGGCCAGCGCCTCCAGCACGTCGAGCGCCCGCTCGACCGACTGCACGCTCACCGGCCCTCCTCCGTCGGTCCAGTGAGCGAGCTCCCGCGTCTGATGGTTCGCTCCCTCCGGTCGCTCACAGCCGGACCCCGCGCAGGGAGGCGTCCAGCACTTCGGCCGTGTGCGCGACCCTGATCCGCCCACCGGCCCGCCGCATGGCGGCGGCGATCTGCATCGTGCATCCCGGGTTGGCCGACACCAGCAGCTCCGCGCCGGTCGTCGCGACCGCGCCGGCCTTCCTGTCGCCCAGGTCGCGGGCGGCCTGCGGCTGCAACAGGTTGTACGTCCCCGCCGACCCGCAGCAGATCGCCGACTCGGGAATCTCCCGCAACTCCAGCTCCGGAATGGCCCGCAGCAACTCGCGCGGTTGCGAACGCACCCCCTGGGCGTGGGCCAGGTGGCAGGCGTCGTGATAGGCGACGGTGACCGGCAGCGGATGCCGCTTCGCGACGGGGCCCAGCTCGGCCAGGTACTCCGACAGGTCCATCACCCGGAAGCCCGGCTCCCGCCCGAGCAGTTCCCCGTACTCCTTCATGGAGGAGCCGCAGCCGGCCGCGTTCACCACGACCGTGTCCACGCCGGCCCGCTCGAACACCGCGACCGTCCTGCGCGCCAGCCGTTTCGCCTGGTCGTCGCGCCCGGAGTGCACGCTGAGCGCCCCGCAGCAGCCCTGGCTCTGCGGGATCACCACGTCGCAGCCCTCCAGCGCGAGCACCCGCGCCGTGGCCGCGTTGACCTGCGGGAAGAACTCGCCCTGCACGCACCCGGTGAGCATCCCGACCACGGCCCTGCGCTCGCCCCTGGCCCTGACCAGGCGCGGCATGCGCTGCCGGTGCTCCACGCGGGGCGCCAGCGCGGCCATGGCGCCCAGGCTCGGGTTCACCCTGGTCAGGAACGGCGCCATCCGCTCGGCCAGCCACATCGTCGGCCGCAACAACCGCAACCTGCGCGGGTAGGGGAACAGGCTGAACACGATGCCGCGCACGACCCGCTCCTCCGGCTCGCGTACGTGCTGCCGCTCCACCTCGACCCTGGTCTGCTCGATCAGCCGGTCGTACTTCACCCCCGACGGGCAGGCCGTCACGCACGCCATGCACCCGAGGCAGGCGTCGAAGTGCCCGGCCATCTCGGGCGTGATGGGGGTGCCCTCGACGTGCTGTTTCATCAGGTGGATGCGTCCGCGCGGGGAGTCCATCTCCTCGCCCCACAGCGCGTACGTGGGACACGTCGGCAGGCAGAACCCGCAGTGCACACAGTCGTTGATCAGTTCCGGGTCCACGTCAGATGCCTCCCACGAACCGGCCGGGAGACATCCTGCGCCCGGGGTCGAACCGTTCCTTGACCCGCCGCATCAGCGGCAGCCCGCTCACCGGCCCCCACCGGTCGAGACCTTCGTAGGGCGCGGCGAGCACATGCGCCCGTGCCACCTCCCGCAGCCGGGTCAGCGTGGTGGCCACCTCGTCCCGCTCCATCTCCCGCCGCGCCTCCAAGAGCAACCGCCCGGACACGGCCGAGCCCCGCACCGACCAGCCGGCCGCCGCGTCGAGCACGTCTCCCAGATGCGAGGGGAGGAATCGCAGCTCGATGAGCACGTCGTCACTGTCGATCAGCCCCCACCACGACGGCTGCTCCACGCTCAGAGAACCCCGGCCGATCAGCTCGCGCAACGTCTCGGCCCTGGCCTCGGCCGCCGTGCCCTCCACCAGCGCGGCCAGCGTGACAGGGCCGGAGTCCGGCCGGTCCACCTCCACCGCGCTCGGCTCGGCCTGCGAGGCCGCCAGCGCCATCGCGACAGGCCCCACTTCGGCGGGGTCCAGATCAGCGACGACCCAGCGCCGTTCGGCGGGCAGCGGGTGCAGGCGGAACGTGGCCTCCGCGATGACGCCGAGCGTGCCGTACGAGCCGGTGAACAACTTGCCCAGGTCGTAGCCCGCGACGTTCTTGACCACCTTGCCGCCGGACTTGGCGACGGTCCCGTCGGGCAGCACGACGGTGATGCCGATGAGCAGGTCACGGGCGGTGCCGTAGCGGAACGAGCGCGGTCCCGGCAGCGCGGCGGCCAGCGTGCCGCCCACCGTCGCGTCCTCGGCGAACGGCACGTCGAGCGCCAGCTCCTGCCCCTTGCCCGCGAGCTCGCCGGCCAGCGCGTCCATGGTCACCCCGGGCTGTGCCCGTACCACCAGGTCGCCCGCGGCGTGTTCGAGCACCTCGTTCATGCAGCACAGGTCCAGGAGCACGTCGCAACGCTCGGGCGGCGGGCCCCAGTGCAGCTTCGTGCCGCCGCCCGCGGGCACCACGGCCAGATCCCGTTCGGCGCAGGCCCGCAGCACGGTCGCGATCTCCTCGACCGTCTCCGGCAGCGCGACCCAGCGGGGGAGCACGCCGCCGACGGCGTCGTCCTCGCCGGCCTGCCTGACCGTCACCCCGTCGATCAAAACTGCTCCGCCTTCCCCGACTCGACCAGCGGATGCACGCCCTTGCGCACGCCCGGCACCTCGCCGCACAGGCGCGGGGTGGGGAACACCTTGCCCGGGTTCGCCAGCCCCTGTGGGTCGAACGCGCACCGGACGAGCTGCATGGTGTCCAGGTCATCCTCGCCGAACATTTTCGGCATATATCGGGATTTATCCACCCCAACCCCGTGCTCGCCGGTGATCGAGCCGCCGTGCTCGATGCACAGATCGAGGATCGCGCCCGAGACCACCTCGGCCCGCTCGCCCGCTCCCGGCTCCGCGTCGTCGAACAACACCAGCGGATGCAGGTTCCCGTCACCGGCGTGGAAGACGTTGGCCACCCTGATGCCGTGCTCGGCCGAGAGCCGGTCGATGGCGGCCAGCACGGCGGGCAACGACGTGCGCGGGACCACGCCGTCCTGCACGATGTAGGCCGGGCTGATCCGCCCGACAGCGGCGAACGCCGACTTTCTGCCCTTCCAGATCGCCGCCCGCTCCTCGGCGCCGGCCGCCACCCGCAGCTCGAACGCGCCCGCGCAGATCTGTTCGAGCTGGGCGAACTGCTGCTCCACCTCGGCGGCGGGCCCGTCCAGCTCGACGATCAGCACCGCGCCCGCGCCCTCGGGATAGGAGCAGGCCACCGCGGCCTCCGCGGCCTCGATGGCAAGCGCGTCCATCATCTCGATCGCGGCCGGCACGATGCCCGCCCCGATGATCGCCGAGACCGCCTCCCCGCCCTGCTCGATGCTCTCGAACGCGGCCAGGACCGTGGTCACGGCCTGCGGCGCGCGCATCAGCCGTACCGTGATCGCGGTGGCGATGCCCAGCGTGCCCTCCGAGCCGATGAACGCGCCCAGCAGGTCGTAGCCGGGATCCATGCGGTCAAGGGTGACCAGGTCGCCGTCGGGGGTGACGATCTCGCAGGCTTCGACGTGGTTGACGGTGAAGCCGTACTTGAGGCAGTGGGCGCCGCCCGAGTTCTCCGCCACGTTGCCGCCGATCGAGCAGATCTGCTGGCTGGAGGGGTCGGGCGCGTAGTAGTAGCCCCGGTCGCGGACGGCCTCGGTGATGGCCAGGTTCGTGACCCCCGGCTCCACCACCGCCCGTCGGTTGTCCAGGTCGATCTCGCGGATCGCGCGCATCTTGGAGGTGACGATCAGCACGCCGTCCTCGCGGGGGAGCGCGCCCCCCGACAGGCCGGTGCCCGATCCTCTGGCCACGAAGGGCACGCCGTGCTCGTTGCACAGCCGTACCACCTGGGCGACCTGCTCGGCCGTGCCCGGGAGCACGACCACGCCGGGGGTCGCCCGGTGGTAGGTGAGGCCGTCGCACTCGTACGTACGCAGCCGTACGGGATCGGTGATCACCGAATCGTCCGGCAGCAACGAGCGCAGGGCCGCTGTGAGCGTCTCCATCTGGCTTTTCTACGGCATCTGGGCATAAGCCGGAAGAGTCAGGAACTCGGCGAAGTCGTCGTCCAGCGCCACTTCCTTGAACAACGTCACCGCCTGCCCGAACAGCTTCTCGTCGTAACCCGGCTCCATGGCGATCTTCGCCACCTCCTCGGTGATGATCTGCTCGACCAGCTCCTTGGTCACCTGGTGACCCGTGTCGGCCAGCGTGATGTCGTTGTGGATCCACTGCCAGATCTGCGAACGCGAGATCTCGGCAGTGGCCGCGTCCTCCATGAGGTTGTGGATCGCCACCGCGCCCAGCCCGCCCATCCAGGCGGCCAGGTAACGCAGCGCCACGTCCACGTTGTTGCGCAGGCCCGTGTCGGTGATCTCGCCCGGCGTCTCGGAGACGGCCAGCAACTCGGCGGCCGACACGCTGACCTCCTCGCGCAGCCGGTCGAGCTGGTTGGGCCGCGACCCGAGCACGCCGTCGAACACCTCACGGCAGATCGGCACCAGGTCCGGATGCGCCACCCACGACCCGTCAAACCCGTCGCCCGACTCGCGCGTCTTGTCCGCCCGCACCTTCTCCAGCGCCACCGCGTTGACCTCGGGGTCCCTGCGCGAGGGGATGAACGCCGCCATCCCGCCGATGGCGTGCGCGCCGCGCTTGTGGCAGGTGCGCACGAGCAGTTCGGTGTACGCGCGCATGAACGGCGCCGTCATCGTCACCGCGTTCCGCTCGGGCAGCAGGAATTCCCTGCCCCTGGTGCGGAACTTCTTGATCACGCTGAACAGGTAGTCCCAGCGGCCCGCGTTCAGCCCCGCCGAGTGGTCGCGCAGCTCGTAGAGGATCTCCTCCATCTCGAACGCCGCCGGGTAGGTCTCGATGAGCACGGTCGCCCTGATCGTCCCGTGCGGGATGCCGAGCAGCTCCTGGGCCCTGGTGAACACCTCGTTCCAGAGCCTGGCCTCCAGGTGGGACTCGATCTTGGGCAGGTAGAAGTAGGGGCCCTTGCCCTTGTCGATCTGCCGCTTGGCGCAGTGGAAGAAGTAGAGCCCGAAGTCGAACAGCGACCCCGAGACCGGCTGGCCGTCCACCGTGGCGTGCTTCTCGTCCAGGTGCCAGCCGCGCGGGCGCACCACGACCGTGGCCAGCTCCTCGTCGGGCTTGAGCGCGTACGCCTTGCCGCCGGTCTCGAAGTCGATCGTGCGGTCGAGCGCGTCGCGCAGGTTGAGATGCCCGGACACGCAGTTCTCCCACAGCGGGGAGTTGGCGTCCTCGAAGTCGGCCAGCCACACCTTGGCGCCGGAGTTGAGCGCGTTGATGGTCATCTTCTTGTCGACGGGCCCGGTGATCTCGACGCGGCGGTCCTCCAGGCCGGGGGCCGGGGGCGCGACCTGCCAGTCGCCCTGCCTGATCTCCTTCGTCCCGGGCAGGAAGTCGAGCAGGCCACCCGCCGACAGCTCGTCCTGGCGCGTCTGGCGGGCCCGCAGCAGCTCCAGCCGCCTGGCGCCGAACTCCCGCTGGAGGGCCGCCACGAATGCGAGCGCCTCCGGCGTGAGGATCTCGTCGAACCGGTCGAGCATCGGGCCGGTGATCTCCATCGGGACCTCTTCCTTTTCCGTAGAATGGAAAATAGGTTCTGGATTATGGAATTGAAATTACTCCCCCGGACTTCCAGGGTCAAAGGTGGGGGTTGCCATCCGGGGAATCCCCGATGTGGTCACGCGATTTCCGGGACATGATCGATCAGGTGAAGACGATTGCGATCTCGGGCGGCCTGCTGGCCTCCGCCCTCCTGCTGACCGGATGCGGCCTCGACAGCATGACCGGGCCGGGGAATGAGGACACGGTCTCGTACGAGGTGAGCGAAAAGGTCACCGCGCTGCGGCTTGAGACCGGCTCGGGCGACACCGTGATCACCGAGACTGACGGCGCCGCCGTACGCGTCGTCGAGACCCTTCACTGGCGCGGTGACAACAAGCCCAAGCCCGAACACCCGGTCAGGAACCAGACCCTGTCACTGGCCTACGAATGCCAGTCGGACTGGGGAAGCTGCAGCGTCAACTACAAGATCGAGGTGCCCAAGGGGCTCGCCGTCGACGTCGACAGCGGCTCGGGCGACCTCACGCTGAGGGACCTGTCCGGGTCGCTCAACGTGCAGATGGGCTCCGGCGATGTCGACTCGGCCGGGCTGGCGGGCAAGAAGGTGAGCGTGTACGCGGGGTCGGGGAACGTCGAGCTCAAGTACGTCTCCGCGCCCGAGGACGCCCGGGTGGAGACCGGCTCGGGGGACATCACGCTCAGGGTTCCCGACGACGGTTACGTCGTGAAGCCCGACACCGACTCCGGTGACGTCAGCGTCAAGATCAAGACGGACAACGCCGCGCCGCGCAAGATCTCTCTGACGGCGGGTTCCGGCGACGTGGCCGTCACGCCCGCTTGACAGTGTGTTGAGCTGCGTAGATAACCAGGTGATTGCGCTCGGGATGTCATGCCACCATCGTGGGAAGACACTGAGGTGTCCAGACGTTCCCTAATAGAGATGACACGTATGCACGAATACCCCGAGCTCGATCCGTTCGAGACCGGCGACATGGATCTTGAAGACCGCCAGGCGCTGCGCCGTGTGGCGGGCCTGTCCACCGAACTCCAGGATGTCTCCGAGGTCGAGTACCGGCAGCTGCGGCTCGAACGGGTCGTACTCGTCGGCGTCTGGACCTCCGGCACATCGGAAGACGCCGAGAATTCCCTACTCGAGCTCAAGCTCCTGGCCGAGACGGCCGGGTCGCAGGTGCTCGACGGGCTCATCCAGCGCAGGCAGAAGCCCGACCCGGCCACCTACATCGGCTCGGGCAAGGCGCTGGAGCTGCGCGACGTGGTCGAGTCGACCGGCGCCGACACCGTCATCTGCGACGGCGAACTGGCCCCCGGCCAGCTCCGCCAGCTCGAAGAGACGGTGAAGGTCAAGGTCATCGACCGTACGGCGCTGATCCTCGACATCTTCGCCCAGCACGCCAAGAGCCGCGAGGGCAAGGCCCAGGTCGAACTGGCCCAGCTCTCCTACCTGCTGCCGCGCCTGCGCGGCTGGGGTGGCAACCTGTCCAGGCAGGTCGGCGGTCGCGCCGCGGGCGGCGTCGGCATCGGCGGCCGTGGCCCCGGTGAGACCAAGATCGAGCTGGACCGCCGGCGCATCCGCGAGCGGATGTCCAAGCTGCGGCGCCAGATCAGCGGCATGTCCACCTCGCGTGAGACCATGCGGGGCAGGCGCCAGCGGCGCGAGGTCCCGGCCGTGGCCATCGCCGGCTACACCAACGCGGGCAAGTCCTCGCTGCTCAACCGCGTCACCGGCGCGGGCGTGCTGGTGGAGGACGCGCTGTTCGCCACCCTCGACCCGACCGTGCGCAAGGCGCGCACGCCGGAGGGCAGGCTGTTCACGATCGCCGACACCGTCGGCTTCGTCCGGCACCTGCCGCACCAGCTCGTCGAGGCGTTCCGCTCCACGCTGGAGGAGGTCGCGGACTCCGACCTGATCCTGCACGTGGTGGACGGCTCGCACCCCGACCCCGAGGGGCAGATCGCGGCGGTGCGCGAGGTGCTGGCCGACATCGAGGGCGCCTCCGACATCCCCGAGATCATCGTGGTCAACAAGGCCGACGCGGCCGGCCAGGACGTGATCGACCGCCTCACCAGGAGCGAACGCGACAGCATCGTGGTGTCGGCGCGGACGGGCAAGGGCATTCCCGAGCTGATGGCGCTCATCGAGGAGCGGCTGCCGCGGCTGGACCACGAGGTGCACCTGCTGGTGCCGTACGACAGGGGTGACCTGGTCTCGCGGGTCCACAAGGAGGGCGAGGTGCTCTCGGTGGAACACGCGGAGGACGGGACGATCCTGCACGCGCGGGTGCCCACCAGCCTCTCGCAGGAGTTGCTGCGGGCCGGCAAGCCGGTGGAACGGGTCTTCTGACCTGCTTTTTGAGGGATGCCGACCGGCCGCTTTTCGGCGGCCGGTCGGCGTTTGGATCGGTGTAATCTTTGAAATGTCACACTTTCTTCACTGCATCCTCACTCACCGGTACGGCGGGGCGGTACTCGCCTCAAAGAGCGCAGACCTGCCCAAAAGCGGCAGTGGTCCCTGAACCCCGGGATTGCTAGGATTGGCCAGACCTAACGTTGGTCTGCCTTTTGGGTTGGGTTCTAGGTTTCAGATGATGACTGCTGGTGCCGAAGTCGTCAGCGAGGGCCGTGGGGACGAGACAGGGCTGCGTGATGGTTGGGATCAGTGGTCTTTCTTCCGAATAACCCTGTACAGCAGCCCGACATGTGAAATAACGTAACTGAACTGAAATCGCCGGATCATGCCTCCGGCGATACGGTCACACCGCACAACTTCGTTGCGGACAAGAGCAGGAGACCCCCCATGTCGTCCGGACCCGGAGCGGACTCAGTGGGCGCGGCACAGGCCGTGCACTGCGTTCTGCTTCCATGCAGGGGGTCATGCTGGGTGGTGATGCGGTGACCGTCCGACTCTTGACCAACATCGGCCGCCTCTGGACCGGGAACGAGGTCCTCAGCAACGCCGCCATCCTCGTGCACAACGACCGCATCGCCTGGGTCGGCCGCGCTCCGGACCTGCCGCAGAGCGTGCCCGGCGTGGTCGATGACATCGTCGACGTCGACCATGTCGAAAACCTGGGCGGCGCGCTGGTCACGCCCGGCCTCATCGACGCCCACACGCACCCGGTCTACGCCGGCAACCGCTACGCCGAGCTGGCCATCCGCACCGGGGGCTCCACCTCCGCCTCGATCACCGCGGCGGGCGGCGGCGTGGGCTCCACGGTCACCGTGACCCGCGGCACCGACCCGTGGACGCTGTGCAACGGCGTACGCGAGCGGCTGCGCGGCTGGTTGCTGAGCGGCACCACGACCGTCGAGGCCAAGACCGGCTACCACCTCACCCGCGACGGCGAGCTCGCCGACGTGCGGCTCCTGCGCGAGCTGGAGAAGGAGCCGATGATGCCGCGGGTGCACGTCACGTTCCTCGCGGCGCACGTGGTCCCGCCGGAATACTTCGGCAGGCAGCGCGAATACGTCGAGGCCGTGGGCGCCTGGTGCGCCGACGCGGCCGCCGCCGGCGCCGACAGCGTGGACGTCTACTGCGACGAGGGCCACTTCACCACCGAGGAGTCCCGCTGGGTCCTCGCCTCCGGCCGTAACGTCGGCCTGCTGCCGCGCATCCACTCCGGCATCTACAGCCGCCGTGGTGCCGTCCAGCTCGCCGCCGAGCTCGGCTGCGCCTCCGCCGACGGGCTGCACCACATGTCCGACGAGGACATCGCGATCATGTCCCGCTACGGCGTGCCCGCCGTCGTCTGCCCCGCCACCGCGCTGCAGCGCGGTCACCTTCCGCCGGTCCGCCAGATGATCAAGCACGGCGTGCAGATCGCCCTCGGCAGCGACCACAACCCCGGCTACTGCGGCATCACCTCGATGTCCCTGGTCATCGCCATGGCGGTGTCGGCGTTCGGGATGAGCGTCAACGACGCCCTGCGCGCGGCCACGCTCGGTGGCGCCACCGTGCTGGGGGCTCCCGACCGCGGTGTTCTCGCTCCCGGCCGGCTCGCCGACATCGTGCAGTGGGATGCCGACCACGAGGGCGCCTTCGCCTGGTCGTTCGGTCTCAAGCCGCGGCGGGTGTGGCGGGGTGGAACACCCGTTCAGTAGCTAATCTCGGGATATGTCGCCCTCGGTTGCTGTTGTTACGGATTCAACCGCTTATCTGGGTTCTGTGCCTGGGGTGGCCATGGTGCCCGTACAGGTGGGTGGCACCGACGAGGGCTCCTTCGCCGGAGACCTCGCCTCCGCCACCACCTCCCGCCCGTCGCCGGCCCGGTTCGCCTCCTGCTACGCGGACCTGGCCGCCGCCGGCGCCACGGCCATCGTCTCCATCCACCTCTCGGGCGAACTGTCGGGCACGATCGAGTCCGCCAGGAGCGCCGCCCTCGACGCGGCCGTACCCGTGGAGGTCATTGACAGCCGCTCGATCGCGATGGGCCTGGGCTTTCCCGTCCTGGACGCCGCCCGCGCCGCCCTGGCCGGGGCGTCGCCCGGTGAGGTGGCGGCTGCCGCCCGCCGTGGCATGCGGTCCACGCGGACGTTCTTCTACGTGGACACCCTCGACTACCTCCGCCGCGGCGGCCGCATCGGCGCGGCGGCCTCCCTCGTCGGCTCCGCCCTCATGATCAAGCCGCTGCTGCACCTCGTGGACGGCCGCATCTCCCTCCTGGAGAAGGTACGCACGGCCGCCCGCGCCATCGCTCGCCTTGAGGATCTGGCGGTACGGGCGGCGGGGGAGGGGGCCGTGGAGGTGGCGGTGCAGCACCTCGGGGCGCGGGAGCGGGCCGAGGAACTGGCGGAGCGGCTGCCGAAGCGGCTGCCCGGACTGAGGGAGTCGCGGGTGGTGGAGGTGGGCACCGTGATCGGGGTCCACGTGGGTCCCGGCATGCTGGGCCTGACCGTCACCCAGCGGTAGGGACCTGACCGTCACTCAGTGGTAGGGACCTGACGGTCGCTCAGCGGTGGGGACCTGACCGTCGCTCAGAGGTAGGGATCGGCGGCGGAACGGCCTCGGAACGGCCTCTGAGGTAGGCGAGGACGGCGAGGACGCGGCGGTGGTCGTCCCCGGCCGGGGGCAGGTCGAGCTTGGTGAGGATGCTGGCGATGTGCTTGGACACCGCCGCCTCGGTGACCACCAGCACGCGGGCGATGGCGGCGTTGGAGCGGCCCTCCGCGATCAGGCCGAGTACCTCACGTTCGCGCGGGGTCAGCCGGGACAGTGGCCCGCGTCGGCGGCTGAGCAGTTGCCGCACCACCTCGGGGTCCACGACCGTACGCCCCGCGGCGACCCGTTCCACCGCGTCCACGAACTCCCGTACGTCGCCGATGCGGTCTTTGAGCAGGTAGCCGATGCCCGCGCCGCCGTCGGAGTCGAGCAGTTCCGCCGCGTAGGTCTGCTCGACGTACTGGCTCAGCACCAGGACGGCGAGCCCCTGGTGGGAGGCGCGCAGCGTGAGCGCGGCGCGCAGCCCCTCGTCGGTGAAGCCGGGCGGCATGCGCACGTCGGCGACGACGATGTCGGGCCCGTGCTCGGCCACGGCGGCGATCAGCGCCTCGCCGTCGCCGACCGAGGCGACGACCTCGTGCCCGAACCGGTCGAGCAGCCCGGCGAGCCCCTCGCGGAGCAGCACGTCGTCCTCGGCGAGGGCTATCCGGAGACGGGACATGGGATCTCCACACGTAGGGTCGTCGGCCCGCCGGCCGGGCTGGACAGGGTCATCATGCCGTCCGTCACGGCGAGCCGGTCGGCCAGCCCCGCCAGGCCGGACCCGGCCGCCGGGTCCGCGCCGCCCACCCCGTCGTCGCCGATCTCCAGCACGAGCGTGTCGTCGTGGTGCCGGCCGTACACGAAACCGCGTTCTGCCCGGCTGTGCTTGGCGATGTTCGCCAGCGCCTCCGACACGACGTAGTAGGCGGTCACCTCGATCGCGGTCGGCAACCGGCCGGGCAGCGTGACGTCCACGTCCACGGGGACGGGCGAGCGGCCCGCCACGTCGCGTACGGCCGCCCCGAGCCCCCGATCGGTGAGCACCTGGGGATGGACGCCCCTGATCAGCTCGCGCAACTCGGCCAGCGCGCGTTTGGCCTCCTCGTGCGCCTCCGCGACCTGTACCTCGGCGGGTGAGCCCGGCGGCAGGTCGAGCCGGGCCAGGCCGAGCCTCATGCTGAGGGACACCAGCCGCTGCTGGGCGCCGTCGTGCAGGTCGCGCTCGATCCGGCGGCGTTCGGCCTCGAACGCGTCGACCAGGCGGGCGCGGGAACGGATGATCTCCGCGTCGCCCGGCGCGAGGATGGCCCGCGCGATCAACGCCCGGGTGCCCGCCCACGCGGCCATCAGGTAGGCGAAGAGCGGGAACAGCAGCAACCCGGCGGCGAACAGCGGCAGGCCCTCCACCCAGTCGATGCTCGGCTGGAACGGCCCCGACATCAGCAGCAGCGGCAGCCAGAACGCCGACGAGACCATGCCGAGGTCCATCCACCACATCACGGACACCGTGACGACCGTGAACCCCAGCTCCCGCCAGGTCGCCTGCTCCCGCATGCGGGTGGCGAACCAGGCCCGCGCACCTGGCCGCGGCGGCCTCACGTGCGGATCGCCCGCGGGCACCCGGTCCACCAGCCGCAGCCGCCACCGCTCGAACGCCGCCGCCGGCAGGGCGAGCACGGCCAGGGCGAGCAGCGCCGCCACGGTCGCGGCCCCGACGCCGTAGGCGTAGGCCCCGTAGATGAACCCGCAGGCGATCACCGCGTGCGGCACGCTGCCCAGCAGGTAGGCCAGCGAACGCCAAGGCCACGACGAGCGGAGGAACGCCGACGGCCTGCGGGTCATCGCCGACAGGGCGGTACGGGCGAGCACGCACCGACGTTAACCGATCCCGGTGCGCGGGCGCGGTAGTGCTGGGTATACCCCCTTCTCTCGCCTCTGCGCCAATGCGGTGGCAGGGGGCGGGCGGCTTTTCTGGACCGCATGCACTCAACAGGCACCGCGGACGGCCGGGACCGCCCGCCCCAGGTGATGGATCATCCGGAGACCGTGCGGCTGGAGGCGGTGGAGCGCCTGTACGGTACGGCGGCTCATCCGGTGAAGGCCCTGGACGGGGTGAGCGCCAGCTTCCACGCGGGCACGCTGACAGCGATCATGGGCCCGTCCGGATCAGGCAAATCCACCCTGCTGCACTGCGCGGCGGGCCTGGACCGGCCGACCGGCGGCACGGTCGTCATCGACGGCACCGACCTCGGTTCGCTGAGCGAGAACGGCCTGACCCTGCTGCGTCGCGAGCGCGTGGGCTTCGTCTTCCAGGCGTTCAACCTGGTCTCCGCGCTCACCGCCGAGCAGAACGTGGCCCTGCCACTTCGCCTGGCCGGCCGCGCCGCCCCGCCGGGACTGATCCGCGCGGCGCTGGCGGAGGTCGGCCTCGCGGAGCGGGCCGGACATCGGCCCAGCGGCCTGTCCGGGGGCGAGCAGCAGCGCGTGGCCATCGCCAGGGCGCTGATCACCAAGCCCGCCGTGGTGTTCGCCGACGAGCCGACAGGACAACTCGACACCAGGGCGTCGCGCCAGGTCCTCGGCATGCTGCGCGGGCTGGTGGACGACCACGGACAGACCATGATCATGGTGACGCACGACCCGGTGACGGCCTCGTACGCCGACCGGGTGCTCTTCCTCGCCGACGGGCGCGTGGTGGACGAGTACACCGGCAAGATCTCCGCCCCTGACGGCCGGCCCGGCACCGTGACCGCCGAACTCGTCGCCGCCCGGATGGCGGCCCTGGAGGGCGCGCCGTGATGACCTTCGCGACGGTACGGGAGCGGTGGGCCTCCTTCGCCGGAGGATTCGTCGTGTTGTTCCTCGGCATGGCGATGGTGTCGATGAGCGTTCTGGCGCTGGCCTCGGCCGGGGCGAGGGTGCCGGTCCGGCTGGCGGGGACGGAGGTGTTCGTCTCGGTGCCCATGGCGGAGCGTGACGACGGCAGTTTCGCCCCGGATCGTCCGTGGTCGCAGGAGACGGTCGCGTCGCTTCGGGAACGGCTGGGTGCGATCGCGGGGGTGGCGCAGGCCGTACCGGATCGCATGTTCTACGCACAGCCGGTCATTCAGGGCAGACCGGCGACGGACAGCCAGGGGTATGCGTGGTCGGCGGCGAGGCTGGCGCCGTACACGCTCACGGCGGGGGCCGCGCCACGGGAAGGGGAAGTGGCGCTGGACCGGTCGCTGGGGCTCGCGCCCGGGGCTCGGGTGTCCGTGCTGACCGTGTACGGACCGGTGACGTACACGGTGTCCGGCACCGTGAACGGGCCCGGCGTCTACCTGAGCGACGCCGATGCGGCCCGCCTCTCGGCCGGGGTGCGCGCGATCGGCCTGGTCACCGAGCCGGGCGCGGACGTCGCCGCCGTCGCCGCGGCGGCACGGGCGGCGGCCGGCACCTCCGGCGTGGTGCACACTGGGGAGGGGCGCAGCGCACTGGAGACGCGCGAGCACGAGCGGACCCGCTGGATCGGCCTGCAGGTGCTCACCGGTATGGCCGTGTTGTCCGCGTTCGTATCGATCCTGGTGGTGGGTTCGACGTTCGCGGTGGGGGTGGCGCAGCGGCGCCGCGAGTTCGGGCTGCTGCGCGCCGTCGGCGCGACGCCGCGTCAGGTGCGGCGGATGGTGTACGGCGAGGCGCTGGTGGTCGGGGTCGCCGCGACTTCGGCGGGAGTCATGGCCGGCGCGCTGCTCGCTCCCGTGCTGGGCGACCTGCTGATCACGGTCGGCTTCGAGCCGCCGGGCTTCGCGGTGCGGTTGTCGCCGTTGCCGCTCGCGGGCTCGTTCGCGGTGGGCGTGATCGTCACGCTGGCGGGCGTGTGGTCGGCGTCGCGACGGGCCGCGCGGGTGCGCCCGCTGGAGGCGCTGCGCGAGGCCGAGGTGGACGACCGTCCGATGCCGCTCGTGCGGTGGCTCGCCGGGGCGGCGTGCTGCGCGCTGGGCCTGGCGGCCGCTCTTGACGCTGCCCTCTCGGACGGCTCCGACTCGTTCGTGATGTCGGGCCTGGTCGCGGCGATGGGGGTGATCGCCGGGCTGGCGGTGCTGTCTCCCGCGATCGTGCCGCCGGTGGCGCGACTGGTGTCGTGGCCGCTCGCCCGGGGCCGCGGCGCGACCGGGATGCTCATTCGGGAGAACGCGCTGACCGCCGTCCGCCGTACCGCGGCCACCGCCACGCCGGTGCTGATCACGGTGGGGTGCGCGGTGCTGATCACGGGGATGGTGCAGACGACCGCGGCGGCCTTCGCGGAGGTACGCGCCGCCACGATCCGGGCGGACGCGGTGATCGTCCCGGACGGCACACCCGGACTGACGGACGCGGCCGCGTCGGCGGGCGGCGCCGAGTCGTCCCTGTTCAGCGCCCTGTTCGAGGCAGACGGTGGCGCTTTGAGCGTCATCGGCGCCACTCCGGAACTGCTGGAGAGGGAGGGTGACGTTCAGGTGGTTTCCGGGTCGCTCGACGCGCTTCTGAGTGAGGATCGGGTGCTGGTGGCGGACTGGCTGGCTGAGTCGCGTGGGTTGCGGCCGGGTTCGGTATTGCCGGTGTCCTTCGAGGACGGCACTTCCGTGTCGTTGACGGTGGACGGGGTGATCCGGGAGGCGGACGCCGACGTGCTGCTCTCCCGGAAACTCCTCAGAAACCACGACCCGGTGACCCTGGCCGACAAGGCGTATGTCCTGCGGAGTCCGGCTGGGGAAGCGGACCTGGAAGGTGCTCCGGCTGGGAGGTCGGACGTCACTGCTGAGGGAGCGGACCTGGAGAGTGCTGCTGCTGGGGAGGCGGGCGTTTCTGCCAAGGGAGCGGACCTGGAGGGGGCTCCGGCTGGGGAAGCGGGCATCCCTGCCGAGCGAGCGGACCTGGAGAGTGCTGCTGCTGGGGAGACGGATGTTTCTGCTGAGGGAGCGGACCTGGAGGGGGCTCCGGCCGGGAAGGCGGATGTCCCTGCTGAGAGAGTGGATCTGGAGAGCGCTCCTGCCCAGGAGGCAAGCATCCCTGCTGAAAGGGCGAATGTCGTGGGCGCCGGTGCTCAGGAGGTGCATGCCGTGGCTGCTATCGCGCCACCCGGCCCCGGTGCGCGGGTGGTGGACCTGGCCACCTACTCTGCGGAGGCGGACGCCGAGGAGGACCGGCTGGTGTGGATCGCCACCGTGCTCCTCGTCATTGTGTCCACGGCCTACGCGGGCGTGGCGATCGTCAACACGATGGTGATGTCGGCGGCCGGGCGGGCCCGCGACCTCGCGGTGCTGCGCCTGTCCGGGGCGACGGGCCGGCAGGTACTCGGGACCGTGGCGGCCGAGGCGGTGCTTGTGGTGCTGCTCGGGGCCGGGCTGGGGCTCGTGGTGGCGTTGCCCGCGCTGCTGGGCATGCGACGCGCCTTCGCCACTGCCATGCAGGCCGACGTTCCCCTTGTGGTGCCGTGGCCACTCATCTCGGGCGTGATCGCCGCCTGCCTGGTCCTCGCCGCCTGCGCCGCCGCACTCGCGGCACGCCCTGCCGTACGGTCCGCCGTAGGACGGACGTAGGACGGACGCGGGCGGGAGCGCGACTGGTCCGGACGGGAGTGAGGCTGGTCCGGACGGGGGTGAGTCGGGCCTGGGCGAGCGTGTGTCGAGTGGAGGGGGAGCAAGGCGCTGACCACGTCAGCGCCTCACAATCGTGCCGCCCACGAAGTCCGCTCCCGCACCGTCCCTCCCGCACCGTCCGGTCCTGCACCGTCCGGTCCTGCACCGTCCGGTCCTGCACCGTCCGCTCCCAAGCCGCAGCTGCCTACGCCGCCCGGCAAAGAGGAAAGACTTACCGGAACAGCGCGCCGTTATCCACAGCCATAGCGCCTGCTTCGCCCTTCATCCCCAGAACACCGTTCGGCTCCACCGCTGCGCACCCCACCCCGTACGTTCTCGGTCGTGCGAACCCCCGATCCCACGGCAGAGCGAGCCATAGCCGAATCCCGGCTACGGTCGATCACCGCCCCTGCCCGCCTCCGCCTCCCCCGCCGACCACCCTGGGGCACAACAACGGTGACCGCAGCCCGGGAAGGACGCCCCAACACTCCACCGAACCGCCGCAACTCCTCTTCGAAACCACGGGAACACCACCACAGCCTCCCCACCCCTCAAGAGACACCACCGCACGAGCCCATTCCCCACACCCCGCCAGAGACCGAACAACAGCCACCCCAGCCACCACCGCAGCCACTTCAGCCACCCCAAGCACTCCAGCCACCCCAACCACCCCAAGCACTCCAGCCACCCCAACCACCCCAACCACCCCAAGCACTCCAGCCACCCCAGTCACCACAGCCGCATCTCAACCGCGCCCCCATCCCTCTGCCGTCTCCCTCCCTCCTCCAGTCACTCCGCAAGATCATTGCTTCCCAGAGCCCCGCCCTCGATCCTGGCAAGCCCGGTCTACGCGTCCTGCTGGCCGTAGGCGTACTCGCAGCAGCCGTAGCGATCTTCTTCCTCTGGCAGTCGCAGCCCTCACCAGAGCCCCTCCTACCTCCAACCGCGCTCACCCCAACCACACCCGCAACGCCGTCGCCCACCGCCAAGGTGACCGTCCACGTCGCCGGCAAGATCCGCAAGCCAGGCGTCTACCTGCTACCTTCCGGTGCCCGGGTGACGGACGCGGTAACAGCCGCCGGCGGGGTGTCCCGCGGCGCCTCCACGGGCTCGCTCAACCTGGCCAGACGCCTGATCGACGGCGAGCAAATAGTGGTCGGCGCCACCTCCGGCCAACCATCCCCCGTGGTCCCCGCCGCAGACCCGGCAACCGCCATCCTGGACCTGAACACCGCCACGCCCGACCAACTGGAGCAACTCCCAGGCGTAGGCGAGGTCCTGGCCGCCCGCATCGTCGAGTTCCGCACCGGCCGAGGCGCCTTCACCACCGTCAACCAACTCCGCGAGGTCAGCGGCATCGGCCCAAGAAAGTTCGAAGAAATCAAACCAAAGGTCCGCGTCTAACATGCCCACCCAGCACCCCGACGCCAACCACTGGAACCCCAAAAATCCCCCCATCCCAGCCTCGGCCCCCACCCCAGCCTCCGCTCCAGCCTCGGCCTCCGTCCCAGCCTCGGCTCCCACTCCAGCCTCTGCCCCAGTCTCGGCCTCCGCCCCAGCCCTGGCCCCAGCCGCGGCCTCCAGCTTCGGGCTCGACGTGGCTCCCAACCTCGACATTGGCCCCAACCCCGAGCCAGCACTCGCCTCCGAGCCAGCACTCGCCTCTGAGCCAGCACTCGCCCCCGACTCAGCACCCGCCCCCGACCCGGCCTCAAGCTCGGAGTCCGACCCCGACACCAAACTCAGCTCCGATCAACAGCAGGACATTGACGGGCGCGAGCACGCTTGGCCCCTCGCGCTCCCCGCTGTGGCAGCCTGGGCAACTGCCCTCATCCTCCTCGTTTGCTCGTCCCTCACCGGCATGCTGGTAGCCGCATCCGCAGCTCTGGGCGCGGCAGCGACGTCCTGGCTCACTCGACCGACCTCGACGGCTCGCAGGAGACCGCAACCCACCCCTCCCACAGCGACGCCGCGAGCAGCAGCCCTGCCCACAGCAGTTCTGGGAGCAGCAGCCACGCCGCCCGCAACGATTCCGCGAGCACCCACCTCGCCCGCAGCGACGCAAATACACACCTCACCCTCAGCAACCCCGCGAGCAGTTTCCTCAGCCTCACCGTCGGCACGAACAGTCGTACGCACCGAAGGGAGCGACGCTGGACGAACCGGATGGCGCAACGTCGCCATAGCCACCCTCATATGCATCGCCGCAGCCGCAGCCTCGGTCGCCTTCCGAACGCACGCCCTCACCACAAGCCCAGCAGCAGCACTGGCTGCCGAGAACGCATCCATCACCGCCCAGATCGCCCTGACCGACGACCCTGAACGCAGACCAAACGCAAACGGACGCGGACGATTCGGCCAGGAGAGCTACGTAGTCCGCGCGAGCCTCAAAACCATCCAGACATCCACAACCAGCCACGCCGTGGACGTTCCCATCACGGTTTTCGCCACCGGACGGGCCTGGCGCACCCTCCTGCCCAGCCAACACGTAGAAGTCGCCGGCCGCCTTGCCAAACCCGCCCCCGGCACCCTCGAAGCAGCCATCCTGCTGGTCCGAGGTCAGCCCAGGGTCCTGACGCAGCCATCTGGCCTACAAACAGTGGCAGGAACCCTCAGATCCGGCCTGAGATCCGCTGCCGACGTCCTCCCACCCGACCAGCGCGGCCTCCTCCCGGGATTGGTCGTAGGCGACGTCTCCCGCATGGACCCACAGGTGACCGCCGACCTCAGAGAAGCCGGCCTGAGCCATCTGAACGCCGTATCAGGGGCCAATCTGGCAATCGTCGCAGGCGCCACTCTCGCGCTCTCCCGCCTCATCGGCCTGTCCCTCCCCGCAAGGGCGCTCTTCGCCGCTATCGCGATGCTCGCGTTCACGGTGGTCGCCCGCCCTTCCCCGAGCGTGCTCCGAGCCCTCCTCATGGGCCTGGCGGCCGCCATCGCCATGGGTACGGGCCGATCAAAGGACGGCATGGCGGCCCTGTCGGCGACGGTCCTCTTCCTGGTGCTGTTCGCCCCCGAACTCGCCCGCTCCTACGGCTTCGCCCTGTCAGTCACGGCCACCGCCGGCATCCTCATCTTCGCCCCACGCTGGCGAGACAAACTGGCGGGTTCGACCAAGGAAAAGGAAAACGACCCAACCCGTGTACCCGAGACCCCGGGAGCGTCGGGGCGGCAAGCAGCTTCAGGAATGGACGGATCTACAGGCACGCAAGCATCCGCAAGTACGCAAGCATCCTCCCAGGAAGCATCAGGGGCGGAAGCAACCTCAGAAAAGCGAAGGACCTCGGGGATGCGAGGGGCCCCAGAGACGGAACCATCTTCAAAAGTCCAAGGATTCTCAAGGACGGAAGCATCGCCAGGAATGCGAGGGGCCCCAGGGATTCGAGGGGCTTCAGGAGCGGAACCGTCCTCAGGAGTCCGAGGAGCCTCAAGGACGGAAGCATCCTCGGGAACCCACACCGAGGAACCGCACCACCGGCTGCCGTACCGTCTTCCGCGCTGGACGGCTGAGGCCGTTGCTGTGCCGGCGGCGGCGCAGTTGGCTGTGACGCCGGTTCTGGTGTTGATGTCGGGGCAGTTGACCCCCGTCGCGGTGATCGCCAATCTGCTCGTGGCGCCCGCCGTAGCGCCCGCGACCCTGCTTGGCTTCGGCGCCGCTCTGGTGGCTCCCATTTGGCCTGATGGTGCGCGCCTGCTGGTGATCCCGGCTGGGTACGCGGTCGGCTGGATCATCACGGTCGCTCGCTGGGCGGTGAATCTGCCGTTCGCCACCGTGCCATGGCCTGCGGGGCTGCCGGGGCTCGGCCTGCTCTTGCTTACGGTGGCCGTGGCGATCCCGATCCTGCGCCGTCGTCCCTGGCGTGCCATTGCGGTGACGGCGGTCGGTGCCGCCCTCGTGGCCGTGCTGGTGATCCGTCCTGTCGCCAGTCCATGGCCTCCCAAGAGGTGGCTTATGGTGATGTGCGATGTGGGCCAGGGTGATGGGCTCGTCGTCGCGGCCGGTCCGGGCCGAGGCGTTGTGGTGGACGCAGGGCCGGATCCGGTAGCCATGGACCGGTGTCTGCGCAGACTTGGTGTCGAGGACGTGCCCTTGGTCGTGCTCACCCATCCTCACGCTGATCATGTGGACGGCCTGTCTGGCGTCCTTCGCGACCGTCGGGTGGGAGCGGTACTCGTCAGCCCGCAGCGGACCGCCGAACAAACCGGAGCACGGATCTCGGCCACGCTGGCAAACCGTCGAATACCTGCGTCGACGGCCCAGCCGGGGACCCGCTGGCAGTTTGGTCCGTCAGAGCTCACGGTGCTGGCCCCGGACGCCACCGGAGTCGAGATGAACGGGCAGGGTGAGGGCAGCGCCATCAACAACTCGAGCGTGGTCCTCCACGTACGGTGGCGCGCAGGCTCGATCTTGCTCACCGGCGATCTGGAAACTGAGGCGCAGGAAGATCTGCTGCATCGATTCCCCGTACGGGCCGACATCCTCAAAACGCCGCATCACGGATCAAACCGGCAATCCCCGGCCTTCCTGGCCTCCTTCGGCGCGCGGGCGGCGTTGATCAGCGTGGGCGCCGAGAACGACTACGGCCATCCCGCCACGTCCACCCTGAGCTTGCTCCGACGCCTTGGCCTCGACATTTATCGGACGGATCAGTCGGGAGACCTCGCCGTTGTTGAACGGGCAGCGGAAGAAGGAGGAGAAGGAGCAGGGAGAGGAATGGCGGTGGTTCCACGCGGGCCCTGAGCGACCATGGCCGAGAATCCTGAGCACGCTGATGGCCCGGCATCTTGAGGTTCCGGCGCCGCTCACAAATCCCAGCGTCCCTCAGTATCCGGTGATGGGTCACCGGGTGGTGAGCCAGGCGGGGGCGGGGTCGAGCATGGTCAGGATGATGCGACCTGCCGGTCGCGCTGACAGAGCGGCACACGCGTCACCTTGTTAACGTGCTGCCGGATCGTTGGGGGTGCGGGCCAGGGCGGCGGCCTCGCCGCGGGAGGATACGCCCAGTTTGCTCAGGATGTTGGCGACATGGAACTTCACGGTGTTCTCGCTGATGCTCAGGTGCTCGGCGATCAGACGGTTGCGGTGACCGTGCGAAAGTTCTTCGAGAACGTCGTGTTCTCTGGGGTTGAGGGTGTCCAGGCGGCTCACCGGCCGGTCCGGTGCGGAGGTGAGTGGCAGTGACGCGGTTACGGTGGTGCCCCAGTTCGGCACGGAGTCGACCGTCAGCGTGCCGCCGACCGCCGCCACGCGGTCGCGGAGCCGGTACACCGGCAGTGCGTCGGCTGCGAGCGTACCGGGGCCGTCGTCGCGCGTCGTGACGATCAGCCGGGAATCCTCTATCCGCCAGGCGACCCTGATCCGGCCCGGTCTGCCCTGCTGGAGCAGGGCCAGTACCGTTCCGCGCCCCACGGCCCGCGCCGTCCTGGCCGCGTCGCCGGGGAGCGGGCGTTCGCGGTCGTACGGTGCCGCCAATTCGAGTTCGATGTCGTGGTAGCGGGTGAGCAGCGACAGTTTGTCGGCCAGCATGGCGAATGCGTCTCCGGCCGTCTCCTCCCCGAACTCGCGCTCGCCGCCCTCCCGGGTCTCGATCAGCGCGGGTACGGCCAGCTCGATCGCGGTACGGCGGGCCGTCGCGTCATCGAAGCGCCGTGCCCGCAACACCCCGAGCAGGGACGTCAGCGTCGCGGCATGCGCGTCGCTGAGCTCTGCGACGGTCACGGTGGAAGCGCCGACCGGAACAGGCTCCGCGTCGGCGAGCCGGTCGGCCAGGTGCAGGGTGGTCAGCTCCACGAGTTGCTGCGCGATCTGCCGTACGGCGGGCGGGGGAGGCGTCCCGTCGCTCATCGTGATCGCGACCAGCCCGCCCACCGACTCCGGCGGCTGTACGGCGGCCGCCAGCACGGGACGCCGCACCCCCGCCAGGCTTGCCTCGCCGAACCAGGGCCGCGCGACGCCGACCACTCCGGCCAGCCATCCGATCTCCTCGGCGGTCACTCCCTCGATCCCGTGCGTGAGCAGGGGAGAGGCCAGCACGCAGTCGCCGGTGTAGAGCACGAGGCCGTCGTGTCGCAGAAACGGTGACAGTACCTCCGACAGCCGCAGCAGGACCTGCCCGATCGGCGCGCGGAGCACTTCCAGGGCCCCCGCCAGCGCGGTGGACCACGACTCCTCGACCGGGACTGGGCTCCTTACCTCCATGTCTCGATGTTAATGCGGTCCCCGGGCTGCTGACCTGCTCCTTCGGGTGGGCGAAGCCGTCCGATCGGGTGGTCCGCGCGGGTGGGCCTGCCCGAGATGCTGGCTCACCAGGACGACGAAGGGAGCTCATCATGGAGGACATCTCGCTGGTGGTGGCCTACCACAGCGGTTACGGGCACACGGCACGGCTGGCGGACGCGGTACGTACTGGCGCCATGTCCGTGGACGGCGTCAAGACCGAGACGGTGCTCATCGAGGCCATGACCGACGAGCAGTGGGAACTGCTCGACGCGGCGGACGCGATCGTGTTCGGGTCGCCGACCTACATGGGCTCGGCCAGCCCCGAATTCCACTCCTTCGCTCGTGACTCGGTCGCGCGCTGGACGAACGCGGCCTGGCAGGACAAGCTCGCCGCGGGCTTCACCAACTCGGGCTCCATGAGCGGTGACAAGCTGCACACGCTGGAGTACATGGCGCTGCTCGCGGCCCAGCACGGCATGCTCTGGGTGAGCCTCGGGCTCAAGTCCGGCTGGAACGCGAGCACCGGCTCTTCCGACGACCTCAACCGTCTGGGCGTGTGGCTGGGGGCCGCCGCGCAGTCGAACGTCGATGAAGGGCCTGAGCTGATGAGCGAGGCGGACCTGCGGACGGGGGAGCACCTGGGGAGGAGGGTCGCCGAGAAGGCATGCTTGATCCGCGGTACTCGAACGCCGAGAGGGTCTGCCTGATCTGCGGCATACGGGGTGTGGTGACCGGCAAGCTCACCGAGGTAGGGGATCGGGTGGAAAGGGTCGCTAGGTTGGGTGACTGGGCGGAAAGATCGCCGGATTGGGTGACCGGGCGGAAAGGTCGCCAGGTTGGGTGACCGGGCGGAAAGGTCGCCAGGGGCAGATAGCTCGGCCTCGTTATGCGGGTGCGGCACGTTCGGTACGCGCTGGCTGTTGTGGCTGCTGCGTGTGAGCTGGCCGTTGTCCGCTATGCGTGCGCTCCGCGTCGGCCCGCTCGGCCGCTTCCTCCCCTGGCCCCGCCCGCTACGGTCTGGGCGGCTCCGACCTGCCTGTTGCGTCTGCCATGTGCGGGGGCGAACACGATTGCGCCGCGCCGGGCCGCCGCCGGGCAGGAGGTCAACCCCATATGCGGGTCTGTGGCGTCCGCCGGGCCGCGTCCGTGGCCTCTCACCGTGAGCGTGAGCCGGAGAAGAGAGGTGCATCGAGTACCGGGTTGTCGGTGGCGCATGGCATGCTGCCTGACATGGCGGGAACCGATCCAGCACCTGTGACCTTGGTTGTCGGCGACGAGGAGTTGCTGGCCGAGCGGGCCGTTAATGGGGTCGTGGCGGCGGCGCGGGCCGTGTCCCCCGGCGCTGAGACGCATGACCTCATGGGAAGCAAGGTGACGACCGGTGAGCTCACGCAGTTGACCTCGCCGTCGCTCTTCGGGGATCACTCCGTGGTGGTGATCCGGTCGGCTCAGGATCTGGCGAAAGAGGTCATCGCCGAGATCGTGGCGTACACCAAGCAGCCCTCCGACGACACGGTGATCGTGCTGGCGCACCCGGGTGGGGTGAAGGGCAAGGCGTTGGTCGATGGGGTGAAGAAGGCCGGTGCCCAGGTGATCACGATCAACAAGGTCACCAAGGCCGGGGAGCGGATGGACTTCATCAAGGGGGAGTTCAAGCGGGCCGGGCGCAACATCTCGGGTGACGCGGCTCAGGCGTTGCTTGAGGCCGTGGGTAACGATCTTCGGGAGTTGGCGGCCGCGTGTAACCAGCTGGTGTTCGACACCGAGGACAAGACAATCAGCGCCGCGGCGGTGGCTCGCTATCACAAGGGGCGGGCCGAGGTGACCGGGTTCAACGTGGCCGATTCGGCTGTTGAGGGGCGGTTGGCGGAGGCTCTGGAGCAGTTGCGGTGGGCGCTCGGCACCGGGGTCGCTCCCGTGCTGCTGGTGAGCGCGCTGGCGGGTGGGTTGCGGTCGCTGGCCAAGGTCGGCAGTGCGCCTCGCAACCTCCGGGGCGGGCAGCTCGCCAGCCATGTCGGCATGCCGCCGTGGAAGGTGGATCGGGTGAGGCGGCAGCTCAACGGGTGGGGGCCGGTAGGGCTGTCGAAGGCGATCCAGGCGGTGGCCAGCGCCGATGAGCAGGTCAAGGGCGGGGGAGCGGACCCGGCTTACGCTTTGGAGCACACTGTGCAGGTCATCGTGGCCAGCCGTACCGGACGATAGGGGCGGCGTTCAGATTCTGCGCAGGGCGAAGTCGCGGCGTTCAGGTTCTGCGCCAGAGTGAGGCGCGACGCTCTCACGCCGGGCCCGCGCTTTCGTCCGCAGCGGGTTCGGCCTCAGCGGTCGCGTCGACGTCCGCAGCGGATGAGGTGACGCCGGCGGGCGCGATGACGCCAGTGGAGGGCGCGATGAGTCGGCGACAGGGAGATCCGGCACGTCGTCGAAACGCTGCTCCGGGGCGTCGCCGACGACTACGGGCAACTCCTGGAGCACAGCCGCCGAACGAGCGCCGCCTCCGAGACGCATCCCCCGCACCCCTGAAGGGCAATGGGTCAGGTGAGGGCGGATTCGCGTACGGATCCGTCGCTGATCTCGAGCACCCGGTCGGCCAGCGTCATCAGGCTCGGGTCGTGGGTGGCCACCAGCGCCGTGACCCCTTCACTCCGTACGAGCGCCCGCAACAACTCCATGATCTGCCGCCCGGTCTGCGAATCCAGTTGCCCGGTGGGCTCATCCGCCACCAGCAACCGCGGCCGGTTCGCCAGTGACCTGGCGATCGCCACCCGCTGCCGCTGCCCTCCGGACAACTCGTACGGCCGCTGATTGACGTGCTGCTCCAACCCCACCAGGGCCAGCAACATCCGGGCGCGGGCCTCCCGCTCCGCCGACGGCACCCGCAGCAGCCGCATGGGCACCCCGACGTTCTCCGCCGCCGACAGCACCGGGATCAGCCCGAACGACTGGAACACGAAGCCCACCACGTCCCGGCGCACGGCCAGCAGTTGCTCCTCGGACATCGCGGTGATCTCGTGCCCGTCCACCACCACCCGGCCGGAGTCCGGTTTGTCCAGGCCGCCGATCTGGTTGAGCAGGGTGGTCTTGCCCGAGCCCGACCGGCCCCTGATCGCGACCAACTCCCCGGGGAACACCGCGAACGACACGTCCCGCAGCGCCTCGACCTCCTTGGCGCCGCCGCGGTAGACCTTGCGCAGCCCTTCCACCACGACCAGGGGCGAGTCAGTCACTTGAGGGCTCCTCTCGGGCGGGCCACACGCCGATGTGGTCGGATTCGAGTTCGAGGCGTACGCGCCGCTCCATCTCCAGGGCGTTCATGAAGTCACGCGGGAGCTGCAGCCGCCCCACCCGGTCCAGCACGGCGTACTCCTCGGCGATGATCTGCCCCTCGGCGCCCTCGCGCCGCAACGTCTCGCTGCTGGTACGCCCGTCGCGAATGCCCACCGTACGGTCCACCTGCTCCGAGACCAGCGGGTCGTGCGTCACGATGACCACGGTCACCCCCAGTTCCCTGTTGGCCTTGCGCAGCGCGTCGAACACCTGCTCCGACGTGTCGCTGTCCAACTCGCCCGTCGGCTCGTCGGCCAGGATGAGCTGCGGGGAGTTGGCGAGGGCGACGGCGATGGCCACCCGCTGCTGCTCCCCGCCCGACATTTCGGAAGTGCGGCGGTTCGCGCAGGAGGAGACGCCGAGCAGATCCAGCAGCTCGTCCGCCCGCTGTCGCTTCTTACCCTGACCACCCGCCAGTTTCATGGGCAGTTCCACGTTCTCCCGGGCCGTCAGGTACGGCAGCAGGTTCCTGGCCGTCTGCTGCCAGATGAACCCCACCACCGACCGCCGATACCGCAGCCGATCCCTGGCGTTCATCGACAGCAGATCCATCCCCGCCACCTTGGCCACCCCGGCGGTGGGCACGTCGAGCCCGGACAACACGTTCAGCAGCGTCGACTTCCCCGACCCCGACGCGCCCACGATCGCCACCAGCTCGCCCTTGTCGATCACCAGGTCCAGCCCCTGCAGGGCCACCACCTCGACACCCTCGGTCTTGTAGATGCGCACGAGGTTGTCGCACACGATATGGGCGTCCCCGCCGAACGCGGCCTTCTCCCGCGTGGCGTTCGCCTCAAGCTCTGACAGGGTCCGGTTCACGTGAGTTCCCCCACTCGGAGAACGGCGCCGAGCTTGCGACGCCGGCTGATGGCGGTGTGCGCGTACGCGCCGAGCACGGCGACCGCGGCCAGCCCGAAGGCCAGCGCGCCCGGCAGGACAAGATCGAGGGAGTAGTCGCCGACGGGCAGGTCACCCGCGTACGACGACAGGTCCACGGCGGGCCCGAGCGCGGCCGGCAGCCCGAGGCCGAGGCCGAGCCCGACGAGCGCGGTGAGCAGGATCATGGGCAGGATCTCCAGTACGGTCAGCCGCTGCGCCTGCCGCTCCGACAGACCGAGCGTACGCAGGAAGGACACCGCCCTGGCCCGCTCGGCCGCCCCGATGACCAGCGACAGGACGACGGCGAGCAGCGCGTACGCGGCCAGCGCCACCGTCACCACCACCATGGCCCAGCGCACCGTCCCGGTCAGCGGATCGTCCTGGATGGCGTCGAGCGCCCGCTCCTGCGACGTGACGACCCCGGCGGGCACGAGTTTCGCCAGCTCGCCGAGCGAGACGTCCCCGCTGATCAGCAGCGTGTTCACGGCCGGCCGAAGCTGCACGCCGATGGGCACGATCATGAACTTGCCCTTGGTGTAGAAGCCGGGCACCGACTCGATCACCCCTCTGGTGGCCAGCTTCACCCGAGCCTGCCACCCGATCTCGAACGTCCCCCGCCCCCGCAACTCGGGCGAGACGAGAGCCGCCCCGTCCGACAGTTCTGGCAGGTCGAAGGGTGCGTCCCCGAGGATCGCCCGCCACTGCGCCACGTCCACGGCGATGGCCTCGGCCCGCTCGGCGCCGTACCCGACCTGCACCCGCCCGGTCTGTGCGGGCACCACCCGCTCCACCCCGGCCAGCCCGCGCACCCGCGCGATCGCGGACGCCGGGATCTCCAGCTCCGAGGTGATCCTGATCGGCGCGCCCACCTGCTGCCAGGACGCCACCCGCTGCGTGCTCGCGATCCCGTCGGACACGACCGCCGCGAACACCGCCACGGCCAGCGCGGGCAGCAGGATCAGCACCGGCAGCACGTTGGCGGAACGCGCCCTGGCCGCCCTGGTGAGCCCCAGGAACGGCACCGCCGACCGGCCGCGTGCGGCCAGCCGTACGAACAGGCGCAGGGGGTAGGGATAGCACCGCAGGGTGATCAGCGCCGCCGCGACGGTCAGGGCGACCGGCACGACCAGCAGGAACGGGTCCTGCCCCGCCGAGGCGCCCAGCCCTCTGGCCCGCAGCAGGTACGCCCCCACCAGCGCGAGCACCACCACCAGCACCTCGAACGTGATCCGCCTGGCGGTGGGCCGGGCCGCGGCCACGTCGTCGCGCCGCTCGTGCAGGGGTTTGCGGTGCAGCAGCGCCACGCGCACGGCGGCGAACCCGACGGCCACGAGCACCACGATCACGGGTCCTGCGTGCACGATCGGCAGCGCGGGACCGGACACGAGGTACGAAAGCGCGTACCCGGCCACCGCCCCCGGCACCACCGCCACCCCTGTCAGGGCCGCCGCCGCGCCCGTCACCTGCGCCAGCGACCCGCCGCGCGCCCGCGCCAGGGTCAGCGTGTGGTCCAGCCGGTCGGCCAGGAGCTGCACGGCCAGCAGGATCACGCCGAGCGCGACCGCCAGCAGCCCGCCGAGCACCAGGTAGACCACGGTCTGGGCGGTGGACAGCGCGCTCAGGAAGTCGGTGAGCAGCTTGGGCAGCCCGGTCAGCAGACGGTGGGGACCGCCGTTGGTCTGCAGTCCCACAACCTGTTCGAAGTCGGTGACCGCCGTGGCCAGGCCGGGCACGGCCAGCGCACTGGCCGCCCGCTCCCGGACGGGCAGGACCCAGTTGTAGGACAGGTTGCGCCCCTCGCCGCTGAGCGCGCTCAGACCGGCGTCGGAGATCAGCGCGGTGATGTGCTTTTCGAGGTCCAGCTTGCCGGGCGGCTGCACCTTGGTGACGTGCAGCACGTCCGGATCGTGGGACCAGGCACGGTCGCGCGGGTTCACGGCCTCGAAAACGCCGACGATCTTCACGGCGGCGTAGTCGCTCTCGCCGATCACCGTCGTCTGACCCAGCCGCAGGTTCATCTCGCGCAGCGCCTCGGCGACGATCCCGACCTCGAACAGGGGGATCGTCTCACCCTCGTGCCGCGTCGTGCCGGGCGCGCCGGGCTCCCGCCCCTGAACCCACCGCACGCGCCGCTCGGCGTCGGACAACCAGCCCAGGTTGAGGTAGGTGGAGCCGCCGGTGCCGCTGATCGGCGTGAGCGAGGTCTTGGCACTCATGTGGCCGTCACCGGCGACCAGCGGGCGCAGCTCCGGAGGCAGGACCTGACGCCAGAGGCGTTCGCGGGCGTCGAACTGGCGGCGTTCGATGAGGTCCCCCTCCGGCCCGTGCGACTCCGTGGTCACGGTCAGGTCGGCCTGTACGGCCGGCGCGGCGGCCAGCGCCCGGCGCAGCGCCTCGTCGTACGACCCCTGCGTCACCCTCGGCAGCCCCGAGACCAGCAGGCAGGCGCTCAGCGTCAGCACGAAGAGCACCGACACTGCGCCCAGCAACGTCCGGGCGAGCAGCCAGATCCTCAATGTTCCTCCCGCAGGCCGTGCCCCTGCCGGCGCAGGTTGCGGGCCAGCCCGGCGACGATCGCGAACAGCACCCCGGCCACCAGCGCCAGCATCAGCCCGGTGGCCGCCCACGGAATGTCCAGCACCACGCCGGGCGTGACGGCCGCGGCCTGACCGGTGAGCACGATGTGCGGCACCACCAGCACGCCGACGACCAGCGCGAGCCCGGTACCGGCCGCCAGCGACAGCCCGACCACGAACGCCTGCTCCATGGCCAGAATCCCGAACATCTGCCGCGAACCGACCCCGAGCGCCCGCAAAATCGCGAACTCGGCCATCCGCTCCCGCGCCGCGACGGCCGCGTTGACCAGGAACCCGAGCGCCGCGAACACCAGCGCCGCCAGGAACCCCAGCATCAGCGCCCCCTGCAGCCCGCTGGCCAGCGGATCGTCGCGCAGCGTGGCCGCCAGCTCCCGCTCGTCGAGCGCGGTGACGTCCCACTCGGGATGCCCGTCGAGCGCGGCGGCGGAGCTGCCACCGGTGGCCAGCCACCACTCGGTGGCGGGCCTGGGCAACTGCGCCGCCGCCAGTTCGTGCGCCTGCATGGTCGCCCAGTCGACGAGCACGGCCATCTGTCCCGCCGTGGTCGTCGGCATGCTCTCCACCACACCCACGACCTTGACCGGCACGACCCGGCGATCGATGCTCGCCCTCCCGCTCTGCCCGACGCCCAGCTTGAGCGAGGCGGCCAGGTCGGCGGTCAGCACGATGGGCATCGGCCCCGGTTCCGGCCGGCGCACGAAGGGGGTCATCGCGGGACCCTTCTCGCCGACGCTCATCGTCAGCGCGGGCGCGGTCACCTCCCGGCCGTCGGCGCGCAGGCCGTTCAGGGTCAGGTTCGCGGTGCTCTCCTGCGCGGTCGCGACCAGGCCGAGCAACGAGACGGGGTACGTGATCGTCCCGCTCCGCCCGGCCAGCGCCTTCAGGTCCACCTCGACCCGGTTCGTACCCTGCTTGAGCACACCGAGCGAAACGTCGCGCCACACGCCGAGCCCGTCGGACAACACCAGCCTCAGCGGCAGATCCGCGCTCACCTCGGCCTCCAGGGTCACCGTGGCCGGCCGTCCCGGCAGCGCCAGCCCGCCCGCCCGATCGCCCGCCAGCGTCCTGGACAACTCCCCGACGCTCTGCCCGGACAGGTCGGGACGCAGGTGGAACAGCTCATCCAGCTTGCCCGCGTCCAGCGCGAGCAGCAGCGCGTTCTCGCCGCTGACATCGGTCTGCCCGCGAAAAGCGGGAGTGGCGGCGGTGACGCCGGGCAGCGCCGCGAACGCCGTGCCGCGCCCGAACGCCCCCAGCTCGGGCGAATCGGGCGGCCCCGACAACCGCAGATCGGCCCCCGCCTGGTGCCGGGCCTGGTCGAGCTGGGAGGAACGCCAGGTGGCGGCGGTGGCCAGGGAGACGATGCCGATCGCGATCGCCATCGTGAGCAGCAGCGCCGGCCCCGCGTACTTCAGTGGGCGCCTGCTCACTTGCCACGCCCCGAGCGCGGGAGCCAGCGTGGGCCGCCTGGAGGTCAGCTTCTCCGCCAGCCGCGAGATGCGCGGCACCAGCCGCAGCCCCAGCATGCCGCCCGTGAGCAGGGCCAGCGCGGGCCCGGAGATGATCAGCGGGTCGATGCCGAGGCCGCCGGCGGCCGTCGTGGTCACCGGCGCGCCGTAGCGCCGCAACTGCCAGATGGCCAGCCCCGCCACGACCAGCAGCGCCAGGTCGGCGCCCGCCCGCTCGATCAGCCCGCGCCCGCCGCCGCGCCCGCGCGCCGACTGCTCCTCCACGTAAGTACGCCGCGCCCCCGCCAGCGCGGGCAACATCAGCAGCACGGCCGAGGCCAGCGCCACCCCGAACGACACCAGGAACGTCCCCAGGTCCGCCTCCGGCGCCAGCCGCACCCCCGAGGCCCTGATCCAGGGCAGCAGGTTGACCAGCGCGAGCAGTGGAGGCCCGAGGAACGGCGCCACGACGGCGCACGGCAGCGCCACCAGCAGCGCCTCACCGCCCGCCAGTGCCGCCAGCCGCACAGTCCCGGCGCCCCGCGAGCGCAGCAGCGCCACCTCCATGCGGCGGTGATCGGCCAGCAGTCGCGCGGTGAGCATCAGCGCGTACGCGGCCAGCAGCAGCAGTTGCAGCACCGGGATCAGCATGGTCGAGCGGGCGACCAGCGAGGCGGTGCCGAGCTGGGTGAGCATCTCGGGCAGGTGGCTGACGGCCACGCAACCGGCGCAGCCGCCCGCCGTCAGCCGCTGCCCCACCCCGGCGATCGCACCGGCCAGCGGGCGCAACTGCTCCGGGGTGAGGGTGCGCAGGTCCGGCTCGGCGATCCAGGTCGCGTTGACGTTGGTGGCGAAGCGGGCGACGAAGGTGTCCCGCGCCACCATGAGCGGCCCGTACGTGGTGAACTCGCCGCGCTCCACCCCCCGGCTGAGCAACTGCTCACCGGTCCACCGTTCGCCGAACGGATCATTGAGCTGGAAGACGCCGACCACGCGGACCTTGACCGGACGCGGGTCGAGCCGCCCCCGCGTGGTGAACTCCCGCCCCACCTCGAACCCGGTGGCGGAGGCGGCCGACAATGAGATCGCCGCCTCGACAGGGCCATCACCGGGTTTCGGCCAGACGCCGGAGACCAGCCTCGCGTGCCGGTCGAGGCCGTCGTAGCTGCCGAACCTGAGCAGTTCAGGACGCTCCTGGTCCTCCTGGCCGGGCATGGCGTAGGAGTCGGAGCGGAAGCTGGTGGTGATCGCGGGCGGGCGGGGATAGGCCCTGGCGACCTCGGCGCGTACCGACCGGTCGATCTGCGGGTACGTCTCGGCCGTCACAGGGGTGCTGATGGTGGTGGCGGTCTGCTGGTACGAGGCCGTCTCCATCGTCCTGCGCACACCGGCGTCGGCGATGGAGGAGGCGTACATGGTCAGCGCCACCAGCGTGGTGGTGGCCAGCAGGATCGAGCCGAACGCGGCCAGGAGGAGCAGCGGCTCGCTGAACGCCCGTTTGACGACCAACGGCCCCCGCATCCGTCCCCCTTTGCCCGTTTAGTGCACCTTCAGGCAGGGGGTGGAGCGGGGGCAAGGGATCTTCGCAACGGAGACGCACCCGATACGCCGGTGTGATATCGAAACCGTGACAGAACAGCGACAAAAACAAGAACGCCGCACCCCCAAGAGAGGTGCGGCGCTGCAGTGCGGCCCTTGCGGGCCTTACTTGGCGGCGGCCAGGGCCGCGGCCTGCTTGGCGATCGCGGACTTGCGGTTGGCGGCCTGGTTCTTGTGGATGACGCCCTTGCTGACGGCCTTGTCGAGCTGGCGGGCGGCGACCTGCTGCAGGGCCGTGGCCTGCGCGACGTCGCCCTGCTCGGCAGCCTCGCGGAACTTGCGGACAGCCGTCTTCAGCGAGGACTTGACTGCCTTGTTGCGCAGACGAGCCTTCTCGTTCTGCTTGTTGCGCTTGATCTGGGACTTGATGTTCGCCACGAAGAAGCCTCGGTGAAGTCTAAGGTGATGGACGGGGCGCGCGGGCTCGAGAGAGGGCGCGCCACACGCAGTTACCCAGCGTACCAATAACTCAGGCGGCTGCTCAAATCAACGCCACCGCGTCATGTACTCCCGCCAATCCTCTTCCGTGGCCGCGAAGTCCACGTAGAGGGCCAGGCCGAAGCGCTCGCGGCGGCCGTGGTCCGACAGCGCCAGCCGGGCGCCTTCGGCGGCCATCGCCACGCTCTCGGCGTAGTCCGCCCATGGTAGGCCGTGGTCGTGGTAGGCCGGGGCGCCGACGTAGAGGGTCTTGGCCTCCGGGACCAGGTCCAGGGCCAGGGTGGCCTGGCGGGTCACGTAGCCGCCGTACAGGGACTGCAGCGGGGTGAAGGAGTCGTAGGTCATGATCGCCACCTGGTCCACGCGGTCCACGACCTGCCTGAAGTAGCCCTGCGACCAGTACTTGTCGTGGCCCAGCACGGTTCTGGCGGTCAGGCGCATGCCGAAGTACGGCTCGATCTGCGGGGTGGAGGTGGACAGCAGCCTGGTGTGCCGCCGGGTTCTGTCGAGGAGGTCGAGGAAATCGGTGTCGTCGTCGCCGATGGGCTCGAAGTTGTAGTGAATGCCGTCGTAGCCCTGTTTCATGATGGCGGCCACGCCCGTCAGGACGTTCTCACGGGATCGGGGATCGTCCAGATCGAGTCCGTTTTTCACGGTCTGGCCGAGCCAGGCGGAGATGCGGATATCGGGCAGGTGTTGCCGCATCCATTTGATGAAATTTCCGGCATTGGGATATTTAGCGGGGTTCAAGCGGCCATCCCATTCGAAAGGACCGGAGTGGACGTACACGTCCTTGACGCCCGTCGCCCGCAGGCGCTGCGCCAATTTCTCCACGTCACGTTCGGTACGGCGGCCGTCCACCCACGCGTGGCCCAGCCATAAGGCGTCGTTGCCGGTGCTCTTCGCCCAGGTTGCCGGGGCACCGGTAAACTGGAGGCGGAGCGCGGCGGCGAGGAGGCCGGCCAGCGCGACCACGATGGCCACGACCAGCGCGAGAAGGCGCAGGCCGCGGCGGATGACGGTTCGGGCAATCACCCGGGCATGTCACCATGGAAGACTGCTTGTCCTCAACCCTGTCGAAACGGACTTCGGTGCGCACTCAGCCTGGCCAGACCGACCCCGCGTTGATCCGCAATTTCTGCATCATCGCGCATATCGACCATGGCAAGTCGACGCTTGCCGACCGGATGTTGCAGATCACCGGTGTCGTCGACGATCGATCCATGCGCGCCCAGTACCTCGACAGGATGGACATCGAGCGCGAACGCGGCATCACGATCAAGTCGCAGGCCGTGCGGCTGCCGTGGGACGGGCACGTGCTCAACATGATCGACACCCCCGGGCACGTCGACTTCACCTATGAGGTCTCCCGGTCGCTGCAGGCGTGTGAGGGCGCGGTCCTGCTGGTCGACGCCGCCCAGGGCATCGAGGCGCAGACGCTGGCCAACCTCTACCTGGCCATGAGCGCCGACCTGCACATCATCCCGGTCCTGAACAAGATCGACCTGCCGGCGGCGCAGCCGGAGAAGTTCGCCGAAGAGCTGGCTGGGCTGATCGGCTGCGAGCCGTCCGACGTGCTCAAGGTGTCGGGCAAGACCGGCGTGGGCGTACGCGAGCTGCTCGACCACGTGGTGGCCTCGGTGCCCGCCCCGGTCGGCGACGCCGACGCGGCCGCCAGGGCGCTGATCTTCGACTCGGTGTACGACACCTACCGCGGCGTGGTGACCTACGTCCGCGTCGTGGACGGTCACCTGGGCAAGCGCGAGCGTATCCTGATGATGTCCACCGGAGCCACCCACGAGACGCTGGAGATCGGCGTCATCTCGCCGGAGCCCAAGCCCGCGGAGCTGGGGCTGGGCGTGGGCGAGGTGGGTTATCTCATCACCGGCGTGAAGGACGTGCGGCAGTCGCGGGTCGGTGACACCGTCACCGCGGCCGTCAAGGGTGCCAAGGACATGCTGGCCGGCTACGAGCACCCCAAGCCGATGGTGTTCTCCGGCCTCTACCCGATCGACGGCGACGAGTACCCCGAGCTGCGCGAGGCGCTGGACAAGCTCCAGCTCAACGACGCCGCGCTGGTGTACGAGCCGGAGACCTCGGCCGCGCTCGGGTTCGGGTTCCGGGTCGGCTTCCTCGGGCTGCTGCACATGGAGATCGTGCGCGAGCGGCTGGAGCGCGAGTTCGGCCTGTCGCTGATCTCCACGGCGCCCAACGTGGTCTACCGCGTGGTCATGGAGGACGGCAAGGAGCTCACCGTCACCAACCCGTCCGAGTTCCCCACCGGCGGCAAGATCGCACAGGTCTTCGAGCCGGTCACCAAGTCCACGATCCTGGCGCCGGCGGAGTTCATCGGCGCGATCATGGAGATCTGCCAGGGGCGGCGCGGCCAGCTCCTCGGCATGGACTACCTGTCGGAGGACCGGGTCGAGATCCGCTACACGCTGCCGCTCGGCGAGATCATCTTCGACTTCTTCGACCAGCTCAAGTCGCGTACGCGGGGTTACGCCTCGCTCGACTACGAGCCGGCCGGGGAGCAGGAGGCCGAGCTGGTCAAGGTCGACATCCTGCTGCAGGGCGAGGCGGTCGACGCCTTCAGCGCCATCGTGCACAAGGACAAGGCCTACACCTACGGCGTCGACATGGCCAAGAAGCTGCGCGAGCTGATCCCCAGGCAGCAGTTCGAGGTGCCGATCCAGGCCGCCATCGGGGCCAGGGTCATCGCCCGCGAGAACATCCGCGCCATCCGCAAGGACGTGCTGGCCAAGTGCTACGGCGGTGACATCAGCCGTAAGCGCAAGCTGCTGGAGAAGCAGAAGGAAGGCAAGAAGCGGATGAAGATGGTCGGCCGGGTCGAGGTGCCGCAGGAGGCCTTCGTCGCCGCGCTGTCCACCGACTCGAACGCGGGGGACAAGGCCAAGAAGTAGCCGCTTTCAGGTGGTGCTGGGGCCCGAATACCCTGAAGGCATGGAAGTGGTGCAGACGGCGCGAATGGTCCTGTCCCGGGTGACGGCCGATGACCTCGACGCCGTTCACGAGATCCACTCCGATCCGCGTACGAGCGAGTACCACCCCAGCGGCCCCGTCACCGACCTGGAGTCGAGCCGCGCCATGCTCGACCTGTGGCTGGCCGACTGGGAGGAGCGCGGCATCGGCTACTGGGCGGCACGGCGGCCGGGGGAGAGGTACGTGCTCGGCTTCGGCGGGCTGCGTCCCGCGCTCGTGGAGGACGAGGAGGTCCTGAACCTCTACTACCGGTTCCGTCCGTCGGCCTGGGGGCACGGGTACGCGGTCGAACTCGCCAGGGCCGCCCTGCGCATGGGCAAGGGGCGGGGGACCGTGGTGGCCGTGATCAGGGACGTCAACGTGCCGTCACATCGGGTGGCGGAGCGGGCGGGGATGCGTAAGGACCGGACGATCCCGTACGGCGGCGTGCCCAGCGACGTATACGTCGCCTGACCCGCACCCGCCGCCCGAACCTTCCGCGCCTCCCACACCCCCGCCGCCTTCCGCCCGCTCGGCCTACCGCAACCCCCGCCGACCTCCGCGCGCTTGGCCGGCCGCGCCCCCGCCACACCGCGTCTACCGCTTCGCGCTGCCGCCGTTCGCGTGCGCTCGCCACACGTACGCCACCAGCACCACGGCGCTCATCATCCCCTGGGCCACGAGGAACGGGGCCAGGGCGGCCGACGGGGTGGCCAGCGCCACCGCTGTCGGGAGGCATCCGAGCAGGGCCAGGTCAGGCCCCTTGCTCGCCCAGATGAACGGTCCCGTGGGAATGCTGCCCATCGGGGTGTCGAGGACCGGCATGGAATGATCGACCGGCTCGCGCCTGGCCATCCGCAGCGCGGCGGCGGCCAGCGCGGGCGCGGCCAGCAGCCCGAGCAACCACGACCCCCCACCGCCAAGCCCGGCCCCGATCGCCATCCCGGCCGCAGCCCCGGCCGCCCACACCCCGCTCAGCAGCGCCGGCAACACCGCGCGGGCCGCGAGCGCCGGTCGCAGGCCCACGCCGATCATCCTGGCCAGGGCCGGATTGTCGGCGTCCCTGCGCGCGCCGGACGTGCTCAGCGCCGCCACGGCCAGCGCGCCCGCCAGCACGGCCAGCCCGACCACCGCTGGAGAGGCGCCCGTCTGGCCCACGACCGCGGGCAGCGCCGCGGTGGCGGCGATGGCCAACAGGCGGCCGGGCCTGCGAGCCAGGCGCCGCCAGTCCTGCCAGGCCAGCGCGAACGGCGCGGGCAGCGGCGGCCAGCGCCGGGAGCCGAGCTTCCTGGTCCGCCAGTGGTTGTCCTCGGCGATCCAGGACAACATCCCGGGATCGAGGGACACGGCCGCGCCGGCGACGTGTCCCGCCCGGGTCGAGGAGGTCAGGAGGGCGTGGGTGGGGATGCGGTCGAGGGACGCCCACGCCTGCCGTACCAGCAGTCCTGAGAGTACGGCGGCGCCGGACGCGGCGGTGGCCAGGACCGGCAGGGGAGCGCTCGCGGCGATGGCCAGCACCGTGCGCAGCTGGCCGGTCACCGCCACCGCCGCCAGCACGAGCAGTACGGCGATCGCGCCGGTCAGCCACAACTTCCACGACTGGGACGCCTGTCCGAGCACGGCCAGCGCCATCCCGCCCACGGTCGCGGCCACGCTCACGACCAGCACGCCGAGCACCCGCCACACGAGCGGGTCGGGCGCGCCCAGCACGGCCAGCAGCCCAATCCCGAGCACCACGCCCGCCAGCACCGCGACGCCGAGCAGCAGGCGCGCCGTACGGCTGAGCACCTGCCGCCGATTCAGCGGTGACAGCAGCAACCAGGAGGCGTCGGAGCTGGGCAGCAGGACGGGGCCTGCCGTGCGGGCCGTCGCCAGGAATCCGGACAGGGCGAGCGCGAGCAGCGCCACGCCCGCTCCCATACGGGCGGGGTCACCGGGCACGGCCAGCTCACCGACCGCCACGGACAGGGGCTGACCCGCCACGGCGATGAACATGGCCATGCAGAAGAGGGTGACGTAGCGATCCATGAGGCCCGCGCGGACGCGGCCACGCGAACGCAGATATGCCCGCACCGTACGTATGTTGGGCTCGGTCATGCGGCCACCTCCGACGGCGGGTTCGCGGCGCCCGGCCCGGTCATGTGGCCATCTCCATCGGCGAGTTCGTGGCGGCGGGTATTGCGGCCACCTTCGGCGGCGGGTTCGGGCCGATCATCGGTGCTTGCCCCGGTCATGCGGGCACTCCTGATGGGGCGACCTGGCGGCCGATGGTGGCCAGGTCCTGGTCGTGGGTGGCCATGACGACGGTGCCGCCCTCTTCGGCGTACTCTTCGAGCAGGTCGGCGAGGGTGGCGCGGAAATCGCTGTCCAGGCCGCGCTCCGGCTCGTCGAGGAGCAGCAACTCGCTGGGCCGCAGCAGCGTGGAGGCCAGGCAGAGGCGCTGGCGCTGGCCGGTGGACAGGTTCAGCGGCGGCGCGTCGGCCCGCTCGTCGAGAGCGAACAACTCCAGGGCCGTCTCCACCGTCATCCTGGCCCTGGCGTGTACGGCTCCCATCAGCTCCAGGTGCTCGCGCGTGGTGAGGCCCGGATACCAGGCCGGTTCGTCGCCGAGCAGGGCCACCTCGCGCCAGAAGGCGGCGTCGTCGGCCGGGGGCCTGCCGAACACGTGGACCTTCCCGGAGGTGAGGGGCTGCAGGCCGGCCAGGCAGCGCAGCAGGGTGGACTTTCCGGAGCCGTTCGGGCCTACCACGGCCACGATTTCGCCCGGTGCCACGGTCAGGCTCATGTCGCGGAGCACGGGGTTGCCGCCGAGTTCCACGGTGAGGGCGTACGCACTGATGATCGAGTCGGACACCGTTCGAGCGTATCCACCGCCGACCGTGCCCCGCGCGCGCCTGCCCCAGCACCCGAACCCGACCTCGAATTGCACCTCGAACCGAGCCCTGAACCAGGCCCCAAAACGGGCCGCGAACGAGGCCCCGAATCGGACCGCGAACCAGGCCGCGAACCAGGCCCCCGAACCGGACCGCGAACCGGGGCCGTAAATCGGGCTGCGAACCGAGCCCCATCTGAGCCCGAATCGGGTCGCGAATCGGTCCTGAAGGTGCATTGCTGAGTGCGCCTTCGGCTCGGGATCCCCGACGGCGTAAGGGTTTCTGTCGGTGCCACCGTCTACCTTCTATAACCGAACACCTGTGCTACTGGAGGGTGGCGTGATTGCTTCTGAGCGATTTGAGCGTGCCGCGGTGCTGGGGGTCGCTGTGGCGGAGGAGACCCGGCGGCTGCTGCGGCTCCACGTGGGTACCGAGGAGGAGGACGCGGACGGCACGGTCCTCGTCGACGTGCCCTACCCCGACGCGGCCGTGGTGACGGCCCTGCTGGACGTGGCGGCCGAATGTTTCGGCGAGCGGGGCTCCTCGGTGGAGGAGACCCGGCAGGCGGCTCTGGAGACTTTGCTGAAGCTTGCCGACTTCGATGAGGAGTCCCAACTCAACCGCCGCGACGACAGGCGTGGGTGACGGCCTGTGCGCGGACCATGACCAGATGTGGAGAAATGGAGGTGCCGGCGTCGGGGGCCCTCGGTTAACCTCCAGCTATGCGCATCCTCTCCGTGAACACCGGCGCGGCGGTTGACGCCGAATGGGCCGGTGAGCTGCGGCGTACGGCGATCGACAAGCGGCCGATCACGCAGCGGGTCGCGGTGCTGGCCAATGGGCTGGCCGGGGACGAGCGGGCCGACAGGAAACACCACGGCTCGTCGGATCAGGCCGTCTACTCCTACGCCAGGGAGGACTACGACTGGTGGGAGGGGGAGCTGGGCAGGGAACTGCGTGACGGCCGATTCGGCGAGAATCTGACCATGTCGGGGCTCGACGTCAACGGGGCCCTGGTCGGTGAGCGGTGGCGGGTGGGCGGCGCGGTGCTGGAGGTCACCGGGCCGAGGACGCCGTGCGTGGTGTTCCGCAACTGGCTGGACGAGCCCGGCTGGCTCAAGCGCTTCACGCGGGCGGGGCGGCCCGGGGCGTACCTGCGGGTGATTGAGCTTGGCGAACTGGGGCCGGGGGATGAGGTGGAGGTTCTCTCGCGGCCGGAGACGGGCGTGAGCGTGGCCGACGCATTCCTGGCCAAGCACGGGGACCAGGACGCGCTGCGCCGCATCCTGGCCGTACCCGGACGCGACCCCAAGTGGGACAAGCTGGCCGAGCGCGCCCTCGGCTGACGGGTCCTCAACTGAGAGGTGCCGCTGAGAGGTGCCGCGTCCGGCCATGTCGTCAGTGCGGGATCACGAACGTCCTGCGCGCAGCCGCATCGCGTGCGTCCAGCCCAGGGGCGTGCGCAGCCGTCCGCGTGGGATGAGGCCGTGCGGACGGCTGCGCGGGTCAGGTGTCGTCTCAGCGCAGGACCGAGTACAGCGCCGAGGTGAGGGAGGCGCGGGCGTCGTCCTGGTCGATGGACCACATCATCGACCCGCCGAGCCCCTTGAGCCGGATGTAGGCCGCCTTCTGAACCAGCACCGCCGGATCGTCGTAGGACCAGAACTCGTTCCCGTCATAGAGCCACACGGCCCCGGTGCGCAGGTCGCGGTGCCGCTTGCCGGGCTTGGACACCAGGTCCTTGTAGTCCTCCGTGCCGGGGGCCCACTTGCCGGGCGCCGGGCCCGTGGCGGGCTTGTACAGGCCGTTGCCGCCGCCCGTCACGCCCGTCCAGCCCTGGCCGTACGCGGGCACGCCGACCACGAGCTTGCGGGCGGGCGCCCCGCGCGTGAGGTAGTCGCGCACGGTCTGGTCCACGCTGTACCGAACCGGGTTCGGATCCCGCCGGTCGGTGAACAGGTTCCCGTTGTGGCCGGTCTGCGGTTCCCACGAGCCGCGCAGGTCGTACCCCTGCAAGGTGGCGAAGTCGAGCTGCCTGAACACCTGGCGCACCTCGAACCCGGCATCGATCTTGGCCGCGGCGGCGGGCAGGAAGGCGGACAGTTGCGCCGCGGAGGAGTGCGCCCGCAGCCGCGCGCGCAGTTCGGCCACGAACAGGGTGAAGTTCCGCTTGTCCTCGGGCCTGATGATGTTGCCCTCGGCCCCGGATGAGCCCGGCCACTCCCAGTCCAGGTCGATCCCGTCGAACACGCCCGCGCCCGCGCCGGGTTCGAGGCCCGGCAGGTTGCCGCGCAGCCACAGGTCGACGCACGATTCGGCGAGCGCGGCCCGGGATTCGGGGGTGAGTACGGCGTCGGAGAAGTACTTCGAGCCGGTCCAGCCGCCGAGGGAGATCATCACCTTGAGACCGGGGTGCTTGGCCTTGAGCTTGCGCAACTGGTTGAGGTTGCCGTTGAGCGCCTGGCCGGGCGCGTCGGCGACCCCGTCCACGCTCTGCTCCGCCGGCACCGGCCGCTGCCAGTCCGCCCAGGGGTCGGAGGAGTAGCAGGCGCCTTCGGCGTTGACGAACCCGAAGGCGTAGTTCAGGTGCGTGAGCTTGGCCGCGGCGCCCGAGACGTCCACGTCCCTGACGTGATAGTTGCGCCCGTAGACGCCCCACTGGATGAAGTACGCGACCCGTTTGAAGCGTGTCTCGGAGACGCCGTGCGCCTCGGCGGGCAGGGAGACCGCCGAGAGGCCGAGTAAGAGCGACAGTGCGATCAGGATCTTCTTCTTCACGAGCGGCTCCCGGAACTGCGCACTTATATAGGAAACTTTCCTATAAGTTAGACGCGATCGTAGGCTCGCCGCTCCTCGTCGTCAATGATCCGCGCGACCTCCTCGGGGCTCGACAGCAGCCCCCAGGCGTGGGCGGGATCGGAGAACAGCGACACCACGAGATCGGCGACGTCCTGCCTGGTGCCGGCCGTCATGAGCAGGCTCATGACGTGCACGGCCGGCGGCCGCAGGAACGCGTTCGTCCAGTCGGTGACCGGAGCCCCCGCCTCCCACATCCGCTCCGCCGTGGTACGCCCGAAGGCGGCGTCGTACGGGCCGCCCGCCGCGATGGCCTCGGCCGCGATCCACGCGCACCTGGAACCCAGGTTCGCGCCCTGCCCGGTGATCGGGTCGTTGGTGATCCAGGCGTCCCCGATGGCCAGCGCGATCTTGCCATCAGGCAGTTGGGCCACCGGCCGGCGCACCATGGGAGTGATCGCGCCCTGCAGCAGATCGTCGGGCCCCAGCATCTCGAACTCCGCCGGCTCCACCAGCTCGGCCAGGCGCGGCGCGTGCTCACGGAAGGCAGGGAGCAGCGCGGCGGGCAACTCGTCCCAGGGCGTCCGGTAGATCGGCTCCAGCGGGCCCCCGGGGACGGCCTCGACGAGCACGGCCGAGACCACGCCCTCGCGCGTCACGATCGGCGCACGGAAGATCTCGCCCGCCCCGCCGGAGATGTTGTAGCGGAAGAGCGTCTCGGAGGCGAAGCCGCGGCACAGCGCGGCGGTCACCAGGCGCTGCGGCCGATCGTAGGGGGAACGCCCGGGATCGCGCGGGAACAACTCGGTCAGCGAGCGCCGCCCCGAGGCCACCACCATCAGTTCGTGCCCGCGCGACCAGCGCTCCACCTGCGCCGCGTCGGGCGCCGTACCGGTCACGACGATCTCGCCACCGCGTACGGCGAAGTCGTCCATGAACGCGGGCAGCAGCAGCCGGAAGTCGGCCACGTGGAACGGCTCGCCGAAACTGCCCGTGAACTCCACCGGCGGATCCCCCGCGATCGAGAGCGTGGCGTAGCCCAGCAGCGAGCCGGGATCCCGGAAGTGCTCGGAGCCCAGCTCCCGCTCCCGCGCCGCCGTATGGCCCGACCGGCCCACCGTGTTGGGCAGCCGCCCCTTGCGCACGGATTCCGCGTCGCTCTCGCAGTAGAGCGTCGTCTCGACGCCGAGCTGCTGTAATCGCAGAGCGAGGGTGAGCCCCGAGATCCCCGCCCCGACGATGCCGATGCCTGCCATGCGATTCCCCCTTGGTCAGGGATTCAGTGGACCTCGCCGTACTTGCAGTCGAATTGGAGCACTCTTGGGAGCCGGGCACACTGGGAGGCGTGCCATCCACCCTGCCTGACGGCGATCCCGCGCCCACCTCGGGCGAACTGCCAGAGAGCGCCCTGAAGGGCCTCGGCGAGCGCCCGTTCGGCTTCTACGTCCACGTGCCATTCTGCGTGACCCGCTGCGGCTACTGCGACTTCAACACCTATACCGCCGCCGAGCTGGGCCCCGGCGCCTCCCACCACGACTACGCCGACACGGTCGTGGCGGAGATACGCCTCGCCCGCCGCGTGCTGGGCGACGCCGGCCTGCCGGTGGAGACGGTGTTCTTCGGTGGTGGCACCCCCACCCTGCTGCCCCCTGAGGACCTGGCCAGGATCCTGGCCGCGATCGACTCCGAGTTCGGGCTGCGGCCGGGGGCCGAGGTCACCACGGAGGCCAACCCCGAGTCCGTGGACCCGTCCTACCTGGAGAAACTGCGTCACGGCGGGTTCAACAGGATCAGCTTCGGCATGCAGAGCGCCCGCGAGCACGTGCTCCAGGTGCTCGATCGCAAGCACACGCCGGGCCGGCCGGCCGCGGCCGTGCGCGAGGCCAGGCAGGCCGGGTTCGAGCACGTCAACCTGGACCTGATCTACAGCACGCCGGGCGAGTCCGACGACGACTGGCGGGCCTCCCTCACCGCGGCGATCGAGGCCGGGCCCGACCACGTGTCGGCGTACTCGCTGATCGTCGAGGAGGGCACCAGGCTGGCGGCCAGGATCCGGCGCGGCGAGTTGCCCATGCCCGACGACGACGTGGCCGCCGACCGCTACCTGATCGCCGACGAACTGCTGGCCGAGGCCGGTTTCCGCTGGTACGAGGTGTCCAACTGGGCCGTCTCCGACCGGGCGCGCTGCCGGCACAACCTGCTCTACTGGACCGGCGGCGACTGGTGGGCGGCCGGTCCGGGGGCGCACTCCCACGTCGGCGGCACCCGCTGGTGGAACGTCAAGCACCCGGCCGCCTACGCCCAGCGGCTGGCCGCCGGCGCCTCGCCCGCCCACGCGCGCGAGGTGCTCGAACAGGAGGACCGCGACGCCGAGCGGCTGATGCTGGAGCTGCGGCTGGACACCGGCTACCCGCTGGCCGAGGTGGCGCCGGGCGCGCGTACGGTCGTGGCCGCCGCCCTGGCCCGCGGGCTGCTGGAGCCCGAGCCGTTCAAGTCGGGCCGGATGGTGCTGACCCTCCAAGGGCGCCTGCTGGCAGACGCCCTGATCCGCGACCTGCTGGTCTAGACGCGTCTGGATGCGTCCAGGCGCGTCTAGGTGATCATGCGGATGGCGAACGGGTAGCGGTACGGCAGTCCTTTTTGTGCGGCCATGGCGGCCTGGATGTGGAAGATCAGGGACAGGACCCAAATGACCGGCAGCAGCAGGGCGCCGATGAAGATGATCATCAGGATGCCCGAGACGAGGTAGCCGATGAACATCGTGAGCTGGAAGTTCAGTGCCTCGGCCGACTGGTCCCTGACGTAGGGGGACTCGTCCTTCTTCATCAGGTAGATGATCAGCGGGCCGATCCAGGAGACCAGCAGGCCCAGCAGGTGCGACAGCATGGCCATCGTGGTGTCGTCGGAGCCGGGGCGGGGGCCGTACCTGCCCGGGATGTACGGCTCGCCGTGACCCTGCGCGTAACCGTAGCCGTGGCCGGGCGGCGGCTGGTGCTGCGGGTATCCCTGGCCGCCCGGCGGCGGGCCGTAGCTCCCCGGTTGACCGTAGGGCTGGCCGTAGCCGCCGGGCTGGCCGTAGCCGGAGGGCGGCTGCTGTCCGTAGTTCGGCGCGGAACCGGGCTGCTGGCCGTACGGGGTGGGCTGGCCGTAGCCAGGCTGAGAACCGTAACCAGGCCCGTAACCAGGCTGAGAGCCGTACCCGGGCTGAGAGCCGGGCTGCTGCCCGTAGCCGGGGTTCGGCGGCAGGTCGGCGGGGGAGACTCGGCGCGTGGCGTCGTCGTCGGGCGGCGGTGCGGGCGGGTCCTGGCTCATGGTGCCTCCGTAACGAAGTCGATCAGTTCCTCGACCCGGCCGAGCAGCTCAGGCTCCAGGTCGGTGTATGTCGAGACGGCACCGAGGATGCGCCGCCACGCCTGCGCGGGCTCCATGCGCCAGCCGAGCGCCGCGATGACGCCCTCCTTCCACGGCACCCCGCGCGGCACGTCCGGCCAGGCGGGAATGCGCAGCACGGACGGTTTGACCGCCTGCCAGATGTCGATGTACGGATGCCCCACCACGAGCACGTGCGGCGAGGTGATCTCGGCCGCGATCCTGCTCTCCTTGGAACCGGGCACCAGGTGGTCGACCAGCACGCCCAGCCGGCGGCCCGGCTCGGGGTCGAACTCGGCGACGATGGCCGGCAGGTCGTCCACACCTTCCAGGTATTCGACGACGACCCCCTCGACCCGAAGGTCGTGACCCCAGATCTTCTCCACCAGCGCGGCGTCGTGCACGCCCTCCACGTAGATCCGGCTCTGCCTGGCCACCTTGGCCCGCAGCCCCTCCACGGCGATCGAACCCGACGCGCTGCGCCTGGGCCCGGCGGGGGCCGCCGCGGGGCGTACCAGGGTCACGGGTTTGCCCTCCAGCAGGAAGGCGGCGGGTGCGAGCGGGAACAGGCGGCGCTTGCCGAACCGGTCCTCCAGCGTGACGGCCTCCTTGTCACAGGCCACCACCGCACCGCAGAAGCCGCTGTCGGCGTCCTCCACGACCAGCTCCAGTTCGGCGGGCACTTTCGGGATCTTGCCCTTGCCCGGCCGCCGCCAATTTCCCGCCAGAACATCGCCCTCGTACACACGGGGACCGTAGCAAATCACCCGCCGACCGCAAGGCGCCTTCGGGAGCGTTTGCGGAGCAGCAGGACGGTGACCGTGCCGCCGATCGCGACGAGCAGGCCCCCGGCGGGGACGAAGATCAGTGTGAACATGCCGCCGGCGGCCCTGCCCACGGCGGCCGACAGGTCGCCGCCCACGCCGTACCGTACGGTGGCCTGCCCCTGGTTGCTGCAGGTGAGCTGGTACTCACCCTTGGCCGGCGCGTTGATCACGAGGAACTGCTCCCACTCGGCGCCTCCCGCCGTGATCGTCTGGGCGTCCGTGGTCCTGGCGAGCCTGGCCTGGCCCGGGCCGCCGCTGATCGAGCAGTCATAGGTGACCGCAGTGTCACCGGTGATGAACACTCCGGGTCGGTCCGCCGGGTCGATCCGTACCGTGACGCTTTCGCCGGATGCGAACGTCCTCGTCGGGGCCACGCCCGTCATGCCCGCCATGCCGTCCACGAGGAAGTACACGCCGACCGCCACACACGCCAGGAACACGCCCCAGGGGGCCGCGAGCCACCACAGGCTGGGTTTTATGACATTTGTGGCGGCTGGAGGTGGGAATTGGGCTTGCTGGCCGTATTGTCCGTACTGAGGAGGCAAATCGAACTGCGTGGCCTCGCCGTGCCGCGGCGGTCGTTGCTGATGCGGCGGCGGCCACGGACCGGGCTGGGATCCTGATTGCGGACCGTAACCGGGCTGGGACTCCGGATGCGGGCCATACTGAGCGGGACGCGGCTGACCTTGGTGGGGACCCTGCCCAGGCGGCGGGCCGTACGGCGGGGGCTGGGAATCGTCGGTCATGTGGGCAAGTCTGAGGCCTGTCGCTTCCAAGAAGCTAGAAGCAGGATGGGACGCGGTGTTATCGCACCTTGTGGGCGAGAGCCGTACACTTGGCACTCGGGAACACAGAGTGCTAGACACCTCGTTTCTTCAAGAGGTGCGTTCCTGATAGAGACAGAGGCAGGAGGTGAGCACGTGCTCGACGATCGTAAACTGGCGGTGCTCCGCGCCATTGTCGAAGACTACGTGTCCACCAACGAACCGGTGGGCTCCAAGGCGCTCGCCGAGCGCCACAATCTGAAGGTCTCCCCGGCGACGGTCAGGAACGACATGGCCGCGCTGGAGGAGGAGGGCTACATCACCCAGCCGCACACCAGCGCGGGCCGCGTGCCGACGGACAAGGGCTACCGCCTGTTCGTCGACCGGCTCTCACAGGTCAAGCCGCTGTCGTCGGCCGAGCGCAGGGCGATCGAGACGTTCCTCGCCGGCGCGGTCGACCTCGACGACGTGGTCACCCGCACGGTCCGCCTGCTGGCGCAGCTGACCAGGCAGGTGGCGGTCGTGCAGTACCCGACGCTCACGCGTTCGACCGTCAGGCACGTCGAACTGGTCCCGCTGAACGACCGGCGGGTCATGCTCGTGCTCATCACCAACACCGGCCGCGTCGAACAACGCGTGGTCGAACTCCCGGAAGCGGTGGAGGACGCCCGCGTAGCCCACCTGCGCGCCGTGCTCAACGCCTGCCTCGACGGCTGCGGCCTGACCAGCGTGCCCGACCTGGTCGCCGACCTGCCCGAGCGGCTGGCTCCCGAAGACCGGCCCGCCGCGGTGACGATCCTGTCGGTGCTGCTCGAAACGCTGGTCGAGCGGCACGACGAGAAGATCGTGTTCGCCGGCGCGGCCAACCTCGCAGGCGCCGACTTCTCCGTCGGCCTGCGCGATGTGCTGGAGGCGCTGGAAGAGCAGGTCGTCCTCATGCGGCTGCTCGGCGAGACTTCCACAGACACCCCGTCCGCGCTCACCGTGCGCATCGGCTCGGAAAACCCCTACCTGCGTGGGACATCCGTCGTCGCGACCGGATACGGTTCTGGCGACAACCAACTGGCCCGGCTCGGAGTGCTGGGGCCGACCAGGATGGACTATCCCGTGACGATGGGCGCCGTGCGCGCGGTGGCACGCTACGTCAGCCAGATCCTGGCTGCATCATAAGAGGTCGATAAGTGGCAAACAGCGACTACTACGCCACCCTCGGGGTGCGCCGTGACGCAAGTCAGGACGAGATCAAGAAGGCCTACCGCCGCCTCGCCCGCGAGCTGCACCCCGACGTGAACCCCGATCCTGAGACCCAGGACCGGTTCAAAGAGATCACGCAGGCCTACGAGGTGCTGTCAGATCCGAGCAAGCGCCAGATGTACGACCTGGGTGGCGACCCCTTCGGCGGCGCCGGGGCAGGCGCGGGCGCGGGCGCCGGAGGCTTCGGGGCGGGCTTCCCGTTCAGCGACATCATGGACGCCTTCTTCGGCACGGCGGCCGGCACCCGCGGTCCGCGCTCGCGCGCCCGCAGGGGCCGCAACGCCACCATCCGGGTCGAGCTCGACCTGCGCGAGACGGCGTTCGGCACCACCCGCGAGCTGGTCGTCGACACGGCCGTGCTCTGCGAGGTCTGCCACGGCGCCGGCGCGGCGCCCGGCACCCATCCCGACAGCTGCGACATGTGCAACGGCCGCGGCGAGATCTCCCAGGTCACCCGCTCCTTCCTGGGCCAGGTCATGACCTCCAGGCCGTGCCCGCAGTGCGGCGGCTTCGGCACGATCATCCGCAACCCGTGCCAGGAGTGCTCCGGCGACGGCCGCGTACGCACCCGCCGTACCATCAAGGTCCGCATCCCCGCGGGCGTCGAGGACGGCACCCACATCCAGCTCGCCGGCGAGGGCGAGGTCGGCCCCGGCGGCGGCCCGCCCGGAGACCTCTTCCTGGAGATCGTCGAACGGCCCCACGAGATCTTCGAGCGCCGCGGCGACGACCTGCACTGCACCGTGCAGATCCCCATGACGGCCGCCGCGCTCGGCACCATCCTCGCCGTGGAGACCCTCGACGGCTCCGAGGAGATCGACGTCCGGCCCGGCACCCAGTCGGGCCAGGTCATCACCATGTACGGGCGCGGCGTGCAGCGGCTCAACGAGTCCGGCAGGGGTGACCTGCTCATCCACGTCAACGTCGAGACCCCCAACCGCCTCGACACCGCCCAGGAAGACCTGCTGAAGGAGCTGGCCAGGCTGCGCGGCGAGGAGCGGCCGCCCGGCAAGTTCGCCCCCGGGCAGCAGGGCTTCTTCTCCCGGCTGCGCGACGCCTTCAACGGCCGGTGACCGTACCCGTCTTCCTGGCTCGGCACCTCGACGGCGCCGAGCTCACGCTTGACGGCCCCGAAGGGCGGCACGCGGCCTCCGTGCGCCGCCTGCGGGCCGGCGAGCGGGTCGATCTCACCGACGGCGCAGGCACGGTGGCCGAATGCGTCGTACGCGAGACGCTGAAAGACGCGCTCAGGCTCGACGTGCTGCGCCGCTACCGGATCGAGGCCCCCCGGCCCCGGCTCGTCGTCGTCCAGGGGCTGCCCAAGGGCGACAGGGGCGAACTGGCCGTCGAGATGATGACCGAGGCCGGCGTGGACCTGATCGTCCCCTGGCAGGCCGCGCGCAGCATCACCCAGTGGAAGGGCGACAAGGTTGCCAAGGCGCTGGGCCGCTGGCGCTCCACAGCCCGTGAGGCCGGCAAGCAGGCCCGCCGCTTCCACCTGCCGGAAGTGGCCGACCTCGCCACCACGGCGCAGGTCGAACGGCTGCTGTCGGAGGCCGCGCTCGGGCTGGTGCTGCACGAGGAGGCCACCGAGCCGCTGTCCACCGTGACGCTGCCGGCCGACGGCGACATCGTGATGGTCGTGGGGCCCGAAGGAGGCGTCTCCGAACAGGAACTGGCCGCCTTCAACGCGGCCAAGGCGACGCCGGTGCTGCTGGGGCCGACCGTCCTGCGTACGTCCACGGCGGGCGTGGCCGCGGCGGCGGTCCTGCTCAGCCGTACGGGACGCTGGTGAACCCCTGAAGAAACCCCTGAGCCGGAACGGCCGCTAGGGCGTGGGCACGGGGACTTCGGACGCCGGGCCGGGCGCCTGCACGGGAGACTCCGTCACCTCGTCGGACGGCGGGCACTCCTCGGGAGGACAGGAGGACGGCGGCGCGCTCGTCTCCTCCATGGTCGGCGTCGGCGTGGGAGTGGGCGACCCCGACGGGCAGTCCGCCGGCGGCTCGGCCGTCTCGCTCAGCGAGGAGTCGCACTCGGTGGGGGACGGGCTCGGCGACGGGGAAGGCTTGCTGGTCGACTCGGCCTTCCTCGTCGCACGCGGCGACGACGGCTCGGGACTGTCGGGCAGCAGAACCGGCTGGGAGTGCAGCGGCTGCGGCTCCGGCTCCCTCGACGGCGGCTGGTGCGAGCGGGTCGTGGAGGAATTGGACGGCAGCTCACTGCTCTCGTTGCCCGCGGGCGCGACGGGAGCCTGATCGATCACCTGCGAACGCAGCTCAGGCACCGCCATCACGATCGCACCCGCCACCAGCACCGCGCTGACAGCCGCCGCGCCCGCTCGCCACCAGAACAGATTGCGCACACCCCGCCGCTCGATGCGGGCACGGATGATCTCCAGTCCTTCCGGCGAGGGCACGACCGCGTCCGCCTCCGTGCGGAGCGCACGGCGCAGCAGATCGCCGTACTCGTCGGGCGGCTGGGTCATGACATCGTCTCCAGGACCGATCGCAGCGCGGCCATGCCACGTGCCGTGTGGCTCTTGACCGCGCCCTTGCTGATGCCCATGGCGTGGGCGATCTCAGCTTCGGACAAGTCACCGTAGTAGCGTAGGACCAACGCCTCTCTCTGCCTGGTTGGCAGTGCACGTAGCGCCTCGATGACGGCGGAGCGCTCCAGCTCGCCGATCGCGCCGTTCTCGGCGCTCGGGGCATCAGGAAGTCCCTTGGGAGCGTACTTCTCGACGACCGCGCGGTGACGCAGCACGGACCGGGACCGGTTGACGACAGACTGACGCAGGTAGGCTAGCGCCTTGTCGGGGTCACGCAGCCTGCGCCAGGCACCATGGATGGCGACGAACGCATCCTGCACGACTTCCTCGGCTGTTGCAATGTCACGCACCAGCAGTACGGCGAGACGCACCAGCGACCGAAAGTGCGCACTGTAGAGCGCGGTAACGGCCATGTCGGCATCCCACCCGACCGGCACCGCCCCCATCGACCTGTCGGCCAGTAGGGTTTCGGTGGTCACATCAGTGGGACGCACGGCCTTACCAATGGGTTTACGCTCTTCCGGTTCTAGAGGGTTCCCCGGTTCCTTAGGGTGCATTACCCAGTCGTGTCCTCGCCAGGTGGCGCTCGCCCGACCCTGAATCGTCTTTTTACCTGAAGTCTCGCACACTCACCCTAACCGTGTTGATCTTACTCCGCACGACACAGGTGATTACCGATTCACAACGGACTCCCCAACGGCACAGGCTCGATAGGGTGATCAGGTGAGCGAATGCCTCTTCTGCAAAATCGTCGCCAAGGAGATCCCCGCCGAGATCGTCCACGAGACCGGCAGGACCCTGGCCTTCCGCGACATCACGCCCCAGGCGCCCACCCACGTGCTGGTCATCCCCAAGACCCACCACGCCGACGCCGCCACCCTCGCCAAGGCCGACGACGGGCTCGCCGACGAAGTGCTCAAGACCGCCCACGAGGTGGCCGTCATCGACGGAGTGTCCGACAGCGGCTATCGCATCGTCTTCAACACCGGACCCGCCGCCGGCCAGACCGTCGCCCACGTGCACGCCCACGTACTCGGCGGGCGCGACCTCACCTGGCCGCCCGGATAACCGGACGCGGTGATATTGGCGCGAGCAATCGGCCTGCTCCCGGATACGATGGGCGGAGAAGAACTCCGAAAGAGACCGGGAGGCATCAGGCCGCTGGCCTGCCCATGTCCGAACTACACGAATCCCGACGCACAGCACCTCCCTCGCGGACTCAAGCGAAGGTGCTGATACCGGATGAATACCCGATGGTCAGCCTCCTGGGCTCCCGCGACGAGCTGCTACGCGTCATCGAGGGCGCCTTCCGGGCCGACATCCACGTGCGCGGCAACGAGATCACCGTCACCGGCAGCCCCGACGAGAGCGGCACCGTGGTCCGCCTGTTCGAGGAACTGGTCGAAGTGCTGCGCAGCGGCGGAGAGCTCACGCCCGACGCGGTCGAGCGCAGCATCGCCATGCTCCGCATGACCTCCGACCGCCCCGCCGAAGTGCTGTCGCTCGACATCCTCTCCTCACGAGGCCGCACGATCCGGCCCAAGACCGTCAACCAGAAGCGCTACGTCGACGCCATCGACCAGCACACGGTCGTCTTCGGCATCGGCCCCGCGGGCACCGGCAAGACCTACCTCGCCATGGCCAAGGCCGTGCGGGCGCTGCAGGAGAAGCGGGTCAACCGCATCATCCTGACCCGGCCGGCGGTCGAGGCGGGCGAACGGCTCGGCTTCCTGCCCGGCACCCTGTACGAGAAGATCGACCCCTACCTGCGGCCGCTCTACGACGCCCTGCACGACATGGTCGACCCCGACTCGATCCCCAAGCTGATGGCGGCGGGGACGATCGAGGTGGCGCCCCTCGCATATATGCGCGGTAGAACCCTTAATGATGCATTTATCATCCTTGATGAGGCGCAGAACTCCTCGGCCGAGCAGATGAAGATGTTCCTGACGCGGCTCGGGTTCAACTCCAAGATCGTGGTCACGGGTGACGTGACGCAGGTTGACCTGCCTTCGGGCACGGTCAGTGGGCTGCGGGTGGTGCAGGAAATCCTGGATGGCATTCCGGACATCCACTTCTCCCGGCTGAGCAGCGCCGACGTCGTGCGGCACAAGCTGGTCAGCGAGATCGTGGACGCGTACGGGCGCTACGACGCCACTCAGGCGGCCCAGGAACCGAAGGGCATCCAGCAGCGGGGGAAGCGGCGGCCATGAGCATCGAGATCAACAACGAGTCCGGCGTGGGGGTCGACGAGGAGAGCCTCGTCGGCCTGGCCGGTCATGTGCTCGGCGAGCTGGGCATCAACCCGCTCGCCGAGTTGTCCATCGTGGTGGTCGACGAGGACGCGATGGCCGAGTTGCACGAGAAGTGGATGGGTGAGCCGGGGCCGACCGATGTGCTGGCCTTCCCGATGGACGAGTTGCGTCCGGGTGGCGGGGCGCGTGGCGAGTCCGAGGGACCGGCCGATCCGGCGCTGCTCGGGGATGTCGTGTTGTGCCCGCACATCGCCGCCAGGCAGGCGGAGGAGGCCGGTCACAGCGCCGCGGACGAGCTTGAGCTGCTGTGTACGCACGGCATCCTGCATCTGCTCGGCTATGATCACGCCGAGCCGGAGGAGCACAAGGAGATGTTCGGTCTGCAGTCCCGGCTCCTCGAGTCGTGGCAGGGGGTGCGCAACCCGCGGTGAACGGCTGGTTGCTGTCGGCCATCGCCCTTGTGGTCATCGGTGGCCTGATCGCCAGTGCGGAGACGGCACTGACGCGCATCTCCAGGGTGCGTGCCGAGGAGTACGTGCGCGATGGCCGGCGGGGTGCGGTGCGGTTGCAGGCGATCGTGACGGATCCGCCGCACTACCTGAACCTGCTGCTGCTGTTGCGGCTGAGTTGTGAGCTGGTCGCGACGGTGATCGCGACGCTGCTGTTCATCGATCTGATGCACGATCAGGGCTGGGCCTATGTCTGGGCCGCGGTCGTGATGATCCTGATCAGTTATGTGGTGGTCGGGGTGATGCCGCGTACGCTGGGGCGTCAGCACGCGGAGCCGGTGGCGCTGGCCAGCGCGCCGATCGTGTACGGCCTGACCCGCATCTTCGGCCCGCTGCCCAAGCTGCTCATCCTGCTCGGCAACGCGCTGACGCCCGGCAAGGGTTTCCGTGACGGGCCGTTCACCTCCGAGGCCGAGTTGCGTGATCTGGTGGATCTGGCCGAGGAACGGCGGATGATCGAGCCGGACGAGCGCGAGATGATCCACTCGGTGTTCGAGCTGGGTGACACTCTGGTGCGCGAGGTCATGGTGCCGCGTACGGACATGGTGTTCATCGAGCGCGCCAAGACGATCAGTCAGGCGTTGTCGCTCGCGTTGCGCAGTGGTTTCTCCCGGATTCCGGTGGTGGGGGAGAACGAGGACGACGTCGTCGGGATCGCCTATCTGAAGGACATCGCCCGCCGGATCCACGAGTCGGGTGAGGGCGGTGGCAAGGAGTCGATCGAGTCGATCATGCGTCCGGCCGCCTATGTGCCGGAGAGCAAGCCCATCGACCAGCTCATGCGGGAGATGCAGGCCCGTCAGATCCACATCGCGATCGTCATCGACGAGTACGGCGGCACGGCGGGTCTGGTCACGATCGAGGACGTCCTGGAGGAGATCGTCGGGGAGATCACCGACGAGTATGACCAGGAGGCGCCCCGGGTGGAGGACATCGCGGACGGCGGGATGCGGGTGACGGCGCGCATGCCGGTGGATGAGCTGGCCGAATTGTTCGACACCGAGATCGACGTGGACGACGTGGAGACCGTCGGCGGGTTGCTGGCGCATGCGCTGGGCCGGGTGCCGATCGCCGGGTCGCAGGCGGAGGTGGAGGGGTTGTCGCTGACGGCGGAGACCCTGGCGGGGCGTCGTAACCGGATCAGTACGGTGGTGGTGCGGCGGGTGAAGCCTCCCGAGGACGAGGTCGTCCCGGCGGCCGCCGAACGGGAATAGGCTCCCGTTTCCCCCTTGTGGGGACATGTCGCAAGTGTTCTACAAGTCATCTGCAACCCGGATCCGCCACTCTCTAACCACGACATCCAGTGCGGTGGGTGTCCAAAGGGGAGGCATCCGAAGACCGGGTGGGGTTCGCGGTCGGAGGGTGTTCCTGGGGGGACGACAGCGTCCCGGCCTGCAAAAGGTCGGACGCTGGTCGGCGTAAAGGGTGTTCTCGTCCGGAAAACCGGATGGGGGCACCCTTTTTGCGTATAGGTGGTTACTCCGGTGGATTGCCGCATTCGTCGGTGGGGGAGGCTGCGATCCAAGGGGGGATCATGAAAGCCAAACCTGGGATCATCGCCTGTGCGCTGGTGACCGGCCTCCTGGCGGGATGCGGGGGCGGGGGAGCGGAGAGCTACCTCGACGCGCAGGCCATGGCGCAGTTGCGCGAGATGCTCACCAAGGAGCCACCCCTGCCCGACGGATTCACGGTCCGGCCGGAGCAGGCGTGGCGGATGCCGTTCGGGCAGGCGGACAGGAACTGCCGGGCCGTGCTGGAGCCGGCCGGCGGGCGGGCGCCGGGTCAGGCGCTGACCGCGCAGGCCGCCGTCAGCTACCACGGGGACGGGCTGGGCGAGCAGGCCGGGGTGGGACTCGCCCGGTACGCGAACGAGGAGGCGGCGGGACACCTCGACGCCCTGGCCGAGGCCATGGAGGAGTGCCGGGGAGTGCGCACCTCCAGCGGCACCGACCTGCGCCTGGACAGGCTCGCGGTGCGCGAGGCCATGTATGAGACGGTGGACGAGGCGGTCGGCGCGCGGCTGCGCGGGCAGCTGAACGGCTACCCGTACTCGATGGACGTCGTGTTGTCGCGCGTCGGGGACACGCTGGTGTCGGTGGTGCACACGGGGATGAACGAGGTGGACGGCGCCCGTACCAGAAAGGTGGTCGAGGCCGCGATATCCATGGTCAGCACCTAACCTGGAACGTGTGAACCCAGAAGACAGCAAGATCATCACGCTCGCCCGCGCCGCGCGGGCGCGCAACGGATCCGCCGAGGGGGCGGCCGTGCGTGACGAGACCGGCCGCACCTACTCGGCGACGAACGTGGCCCTGTCCGCGCTGACGTTGTCGGCGGTGCAGGTGGCGGCGGCCATGGCCATCTCCAGCGGCGCGCGGTCCCTGGAGGCGGCGGCGCTGGTGAGCGAGGGCGACCCCAGCCCCGGCGACGAGGCCGTGGCGGCAGAGCTGGGCGCGGGCAAGCTGCTCGTGGCCGGCCCCGACGGCACCCTGCGAGGCTGAGCATGCCGATGTCGCCGTTTCTGGCGAGACTACGGGAGAAAATCGGCAACGATCTGCTGATGTTGCCGTCGGTGACGGCCTTCGTGTTCGACGACGAGGGGCGCATGTTGCTGGCCCGGCACGGTGACGTCGGGTTGTGGGCGGCGCCCGGCGGCGGCGTGGACCCGGACGAGCGGCCCGAGGACGCGGTGATCAGGGAGATGCGCGAGGAGCTCGGCATCGACATCGAGGTCAAGGGCCTCATCGGCGTGTACGGCGGCCCCGAGTTCCGCACCCTCTACCCCAACGGTCACCAGGTCGCCTACGTGATCGCCGCCTACGGCTGCGTGATCGCCCCCGGCTCCCCCGAGCCCGAGCCCGACGGCGTCGAGATCAACGACTTCCGGTGGGTCACGGAGCGGGAGGTGCCCGCACTGGACACGACCGCCTGGACCCCCGACGTGGCGCCCCAGGCGTTCGCCTGGTGGCGTGAACACGCCCGCTGATGGGACACAATGCACATGTGACTTCGCCAGACAACCATCGCGCCGGATTCGCCTGCTTCGTGGGGAGGCCGAACGTCGGCAAGTCCACGCTGATGAACGCCCTGGTCGGCGCGAAAGTGGCGATCACCTCGTCCAAACCGCAGACGACCAGGCGCGTCATCAGGGGCATCGTGCACCGCCCCGACGCCCAGCTCATCATCGTCGACACGCCCGGCCTGCACCGCCCGCGCACGCTGCTCGGCGAGCGGCTCGACAGCCTGGTGTTGTCCACGCTGACCGAGGTGGACGCGATCGGCTTCTGCGTGCCGGCCAACGAGCCCATCGGCAAGGGCGACCGGTTCATCGCCGACAAGCTGGCGGCGGTGAAGAAGACGCCGGTCGTCGCGGTGGTGACCAAGTGCGACCTGGCCACCAGGGACCAGATCGCCGCGCAGTTGCTGGCGGTGTCGCAGGTGGCGGAGTTCGCGGCGATCGTGCCGGTGTCGGCGCAGTCGGGCGAGCAGCTCGACGTGGTGGCCGACGTGCTGATCGAGCACCTGCCCGAGTCCCCGCCGCTGTACGAGGGCGGCCGGCTCACCGACGAGCCCGAGCAGGTGATGGTCGGCGAGCTGATCAGGGAGGCGGCGCTGGAGGGGGTACGCGACGAGCTGCCGCACTCGATCGCCGTCGTCGTGGACGAGATGTTGCCCCGCGAGGGGCGTGACGACCTGCTGGACATCTACGCGCACATGTTCGTGGAGCGGCCCTCGCAGAAGGCGATCGTCATCGGGCACAAGGGGGAGCGGCTGCGCGACGTGGGCACCAAGGCCCGCAAGCAGATCGAGGCGCTGATGGGCACGCGCGTCTACCTGGACCTGCGCATCAGCGTGGCCAAGGACTGGCAGCGCGACCCCAAGCAGCTGCGGCGGCTGGGCTTCTACGACTGATCCCCGGCCTCAGGGCGGCGGAACAACGCCAGGACCGACAGCAGGACGATGGCCAGCGCGCAGGCCAGCGCGCCGAACCAGCCGAACCTGATCACCGGCTCGATCGACAGCAACTCGCCGAGGTTGAGCGAGATCCGGTCGCGCAGGCCGCCGCCGTCCCCGGAGATGAACATCACCAGCACCACCAGGGCCAGCCCGCCCGGGATGACGGCCAGGGCGGCGAGCCGGGGGCGCGCCACCATGCCGGCCAGGCCGCAGCCCAGCGTCACCATTCCGGCCATCAGCGTGTAGACGCCGAACGGGTCGTCGATGCCGCGTACGTCATTGGCCACGCCGCCGCCGATGAGGCTGCTCGTCGCCTGCAGACCGGCCCACGGCAGGACGGCGCAGAACACGAGCAGGGCTCCCGCGGCGGTGACGGCCAGGGCGTACCCACGGCGGGTTCTGGGGCGGGCGGGCGTGGGCATGAGGTCGTCGGCCACACGATCACTGTATGACGGGGGCGGGCGGCTCACCACCGTACGCAACGGAGTCGTCACCAAGGCGCGGTAAGGGCTGTGACAGCCGTGCCATCGGGGCTCCGGAGGTTTTCCAGGGGTCGGTCGCGATGGCCGTGCGTTCGCCCCATTCCAGGCGGGAGCGGAGCTGAACCGCGTCGGCCGCCAGGGCGGAGACCAGGGTGCCGGAGACGGCCAGGGGCAGGACCGCGACGCCCTCGGCCACCGCGGTCTCCTTGGCGGCGGCGGTCAGGAACGTGGTGCCGACGCAGCGGGCCCCGCCGTACACCGCCGGGGAGTTGTCGAGGGCCGGGTCGCCGACCGTGAACTCCTGGCGCAGCAGCGGCAGGCCGTCGCGGGTGGCGTCGAAGCGGGCGTGGCAGCGGCCCGGCTCCTCGCCGTGGCGGCCGAAGACGATCTCCTCGCGCCACCGCACGTCCGCGTCCGCCTCCAGGGCGAGCCGTACCAGGAGGCGGTGCCGGCAGCCGGCGGCCAGCACCGTGGGCTCCGGCATGAAGCGCAGGGTGGCGCCCGCCCCCACCCGGGCGGTGACGAGCAACTCCGACTCGCCCTGGCCCGGTAGGACCAGCGTGGCGGCGACCGAGCCCAGTTCCAGGGTGGTGCGCGGGGCCACGTACAGGTCCAGGGTCAGTCTGTCGCCGCCGAGCGGGCCCGCCGCGGTGGAGACGAGGTGGACGGTGTGCGGGCCGGTCTGGCGCAGCGTCAGCGGGGGCGCGGAGGCCAGGCGGCTCATCACGGTACGGCCGTCCGCGCCCCGCGCGGTCGCCACGGCGGCGCTCGCCCGCATCGCCCGGCGTCCGTCCATCCGGCGGAGCACTACGAGATGGGGGTCGCGTGGGCGTGGGACCAGGCGTGCACCTGCTCGGAGACCCAGGCGGCGATCGTGGCCGCCGTGGGGTCCTGGCGGATCGAGGTGAACAGCACAGGACGGTCGCCGCGTACGGCCGCCGCGTCGCGGTCCATGACGCCCAGGTCCGCGCCCACCATCGGGGCCAGGTCGGTCTTGTTGACCACCAGCAGGTCGGCCGTCGTGACACCGGGGCCGCCCTTGCGCGGCACCTTGTCGCCGCCCGACACGTCCAGCACGAAGATCTGCCGGTCGGCCAGCCCACGGCTGAACGTGGCCGTCAGGTTGTCGCCGCCGCTCTCCACGATGACCAGGTCGAGGGGGCCGAACCGGTACTCCAGGGTCTCCACGGCGTCGAGGTTGGCGGCGATGTCGTCGCGGATGGCGGTGTGCGGGCAGCAGCCGGTCTCCACGGCCAGGATGCGCTCCTCGTCGAGCACGCCCGCCCGGCGCAGGAAGTCGGCGTCCTCGGTGGTGTAGATGTCGTTGGTCACCACGCCGAGGGACAGCGACGGGCCCAGCGTGCGGCACAGGGCGGCCACCAGGGCCGTCTTGCCGCTGCCGACCGGGCCGCCGACGCCGAGCCGCAGTGCGCGGCCGCGGCCGTCGGGGGCGTGGTGGTGGTCGTCGTGATTGGCGCCCATGGTGGAGTCCTTCCAGTCGGGATATGTCATGAGATGAACAGCCGGACCTCGGCCTGTGCGTGTTGCTCGGCGAGGAGGTCCAGGGCCGGCGCGGAGTATGCGGGCAGCGTCTCCCAGCCGGAGGTCTCCGCGCCGAGGGCGTTCTCGCAGGTCGGGGGCGGGGCGGCGGACAGGGCGGCCTGGGTGGCGACGGCGGTGAGGTCCGGGGTGAGGGCGGCCAGCAGGGCGTGCACGGCCACCGGGTCGAGGCCGAGGAGCCGGACCGCGGCCGTGGCGGGGCCGGTGACGGCGTGGTAGGCCGCCGCCAGTGCCGCCTCCTCGGGGGTCGCGCCCGCGGCGTGCGCGGTGGCGCCGAGGGCGATGGGGTGGTGCGGGCTCGGGAGGATTTCGGCGAGTTCGTCCAGGACGGGTGACGGCCACACCCGGCGGGCCACCCGCAGGAGCAGCCTGCCCTGGGTGCGGGAGGCGTCCCGCTGGGCGGGGGAGGCGGTCCTGGCGTCCACCTCGGCGTCCAGCACCCGCCACGAGCTCCCGGCATCCGCATGCGTGCAAGCGGCGGCGGTCAGGGCGGCTGTGAGGGTGCCGGTCGTGTGGAGGCGGCCGCGCAGGAAGGAGGCCAGCGAGGGCACGTCGTGCACCGCTCCCGCCGCGATGGCGCGCTCGGTGCCGCCGGAGTGGGCGTGGCCGCCGGCCGGCAGGCGGGAGTCGGTGAGCAGGAGCAGGGACGGGTGCATCAGAACAGGAAGTAGCGCTGGGACATGGGCAGGGTGGTGGCGGGGGCGGGTTCGATGAGGTCGCCGTCGACGCGTACCTCGAAGGTGTCCGGGGCCACCTCGATCCGTGGCAGGGCGTCGTTGAGCGGCATCGACGACTTTCCTCTGCGCCGTACGTCCGCGACCGGCGCCAGGCGACGCCGTACCGCCAGGGAGTCCGCGAGCCCCGACTCCAGGGCGAGGGGCGAGACGAAGTGCAGCGAGGTGGCGGCGGCGGTGACCGGCGAGGCGCCGAACATGGGACGGGGCAGCACCGGCTGCGGCGTCGGGATCGAGGCGTTGGCGTCGCCCATCTGCGCCCAGGCCACCACGCCGCCCTTGAGCACCAGGTCCGGTTTGACGCCGAAGAAGGCCGGGTCCCACAGGACGAGGTCGGCGAGCTTGCCGTGTTCGACGGAGCCGACCTCGGAGTCCAGGCCGTGGGCGATGGCGGGGCAGATGGTGTATTTGGCGATGTAGCGGCGGGCGCGCAGGTTGTCGGCGGGGCCGCCCAGCGAGCCGCGGCGGGCCTTCATGACGTGGGCGGTCTGCCACGTACGGATGATCGTCTCGCCGATCCGTCCCATGGCCTGCGAGTCCGAGCCGATCATCGAGATCGCCCCGAGGTCGTGCAGCACGTCCTCGGCGGCCATCGTCGTCGGCCGGATGCGCGACTCGGCGAAGGCCAGGTCCTCGGGGATGGAGGGGTTGAGGTGGTGGCAGACCATCAGCATGTCGAGGTGCTCGTCGAGCGTGTTGACGGTGTGCGGCCTGGTGGGGTTGGTGGAGGAGGGCAGCACGTTGGGGTGGGCGGCGACACGGATGATGTCGGGCGCGTGCCCGCCGCCCGCCCCTTCCGTGTGGTACGCGTGGATCATCCGCTCGCCGATGGCCTTGAGCGTCGACTCCACGAAGCCGGCCTCGTTCAGCGTGTCGGTGTGGATCGTGACCTGCACGCCGGTGGCGTCGGCCACGCTCAGGCAGGCGTCGATGGCGGCGGGCGTGGTGCCCCAGTCCTCGTGCAGCTTGAAGCCGGAGGCGCCGGCGCGGAGTTGTTCGAGCAGGCCCTCGGTGGAGACGGTGTTGCCCTTGCCGAGCAGGGCGAAGTTCAGCGGGTAGGCGTCCAGGGACTCCAGCATGCGGCCGAGGTACCAGGTGCCGGTGACGGTCGTGGCCTTGGTGCCCTCGACGGGTCCGGTGCCGCCGCCGACGATCGTGGTGACGCCGGAGCCGATGGCCTCGTCGAGGAGTTGCGGGCAGATGAGGTGGACGTGGGAGTCGACGGCGCCGGCGGTGAGGATCTTGCCGTTGCCGGCCAGGATCTCCGTGGACGGGCCGATGACGATGTCCACGCCGTCCATGGTGTCGGGGTTGCCGGCCTTGCCGATGGTGTGCACGCGGCCGTCGCGGATGCCGACGTCGGCCTTGATCACGCCCCAGTGGTCGAGGATCACCGCGCCGGTGATGACCAGGTCGGCGGCGCCCTCCGCGCGGGTGGTCCTGGCCTGGCCCATGGACTCGCGGATGACCTTGCCGCCGCCGAAGACGGCCTCGTCGCCGTACCCGGCGCAGCGGTCTTCGGTGACCTCCACGAACAGGTCGGTGTCGGCCAGGCGGATCCGGTCGCCGGTGGTGGGACCGTACAGTGCCGCGTATCGGGCGCGTGAGATGTCAGTCATCCAGCGGCCCCGCCCACTCGGGCCGCAGGCCCGGCACGACGCGGGCGCCGGCCAGGGGCACCAGCGTCACGTCGCGTTCGACACCCGGCTCGAACCTGATCGCGGTCCCGGCGGGCACGTCGAGCCGCATTCCCCAGGCCGCCTTCCTGTCGAACTCCAGCCCGGGGTTGGCGGCGGCGAAGTGGTAGTGCGAACCCACCTGCACCGGCCGGTCGGCCGTGTTGACCACGCGCACGGTGATCCGCTCGCGTCCCGGGTTGAGCGCGATCGTCCCTTCCGGGTGCACGTATTCGCCCGGGATCACGGGATCGGCCTGTGTACGGTGACCAGCTTCGTGCCGTCCGGGAAGGTCGCCTCGATCTGCACGCTGTCCAGCATTTCCGGCACGCCCTCCATGACATCGGTCCGGCCGAGCACCGACCGCCCGGCCTCCATCAGGTCGGCCACACTGCGCCCGTCCCTGGCGCCCTCCATGAGGAACGAGGCGATGATGGCGGTAGCCTCGGGGTGGTTGAGCCGCAGGCCCCTGGCCTGCCGCTCGCGCGCCACCCCGGCGGCGACGTGGATGAGCAGCCGCTCCTGCTCGTGTGAGGTAAGCCGCATGGCCGGACCCTAAGAACCGGCCGTTTCCGAGCTGTTGCCGTGACATGTCGGCCCGGTTTCGCCGCGCGCGGATGAACCATCTGTGAACAAGTGAACGTTTGGCAATCGCCAATTAACCTTCGGGATCTTCCGGCGAAATGCCGCAGAGTCACCGTTCTCCCAGAACCGGTCGCCAGGAAGGACCCTCCTGTGCCCATCCGCCCGATTGTCTCCGCGATGCTTCTTCTGGCCCTAGCGGCCTGCGGAACCGATGCTCAACCCGCCGCCCAGTCCAATGAGATCAAGGTCGGCCTCCTGCACTCCCTCAGCGGCACGATGGCGATCAGCGAGGTCACCGTGCGCGACGCCGAACTGCTCGCCATCGAAGAGATCAACAAGGCCGGGGGCGTGCTCGGCAAGAAACTCGTGCCGGTCGTGGAGGACGGCGCCTCCGACTGGCCCACGTTCGCCGAGAAGGCCACCAAGCTGATCAGACAGGACAAGGTGGCCACCGTCTTCGGCGGCTGGACCTCCGCCAGCAGAAAGGCGATGTTGCCGGTCTTCGAACGCTACAAGGGCCTGCTCTGGTATCCGGTGCAGTACGAGGGGCTGGAGAGCTCGCCGAACATCTTCTACACCGGCGCCACCACCAACCAGCAGATCATCCCCGGGCTCGACTACCTGAAGGAGCAGGGCAAGAAGAAGGTGTTCCTGGTGGGCAGCGACTACGTCTTCCCGCGCACCGCGAACAAGATCATCAAGGCGTACGCGGCCGCGAACGGGATGGAGATCCTCGGCGAGGAGTACACGCCGCTGGGCCACACCGAGTACTCCACGCTGGTCAACAAGGTCACCGGGGCCAAGCCGGACGCGGTCTTCAACACCCTCAACGGTGACAGCAACGTCGCCTTCTTCAAGCAGCTCAAGAGCGCGGGCGCGACGGCCGAGAGCCTGCCGGTGTTGTCGGTGAGCATCGCGGAGGAGGAGGTCACCGGCATCGGCGTGGACAACATCGCGGGCCATCCGGTCGCCTGGAACTACTACCAGACCACCGAGACGCCGGCCAACGAGGCGTTCGTGAAGGCGTACAAGGCCAAGTACGGCCAGAACAAGGTCACCTCCGACCCCATGGAGGCCGGCTACAACGCCGTCTACCTCTGGGCCGAGGCGGTCAAGAAGGCGGGCTCGACCGAGGTCGAGGCGGTCAAGAAGGCCGCGCCCGGCATCAAGCTCGAACGCCCCGAGGGCCTGGTCACCATCGACGGCGAGAACCAGCACATGTACAAGACCGCCCGTATCGGCATCATCCAGCCGGACGGCCTGATCAAGCAGGTGTGGGACTCGGGTGAGCCGATCAAGCCCGACCCCTACCTCAAGGGCTACCCGTGGGCGGCCGGCCTGGCGGCGGGCAAGTGATGTCGGCCTTCGTCAACCAGCTTCCCATCGGGTTGTCCATCGGGGCGGTGCTGCTGCTGATCGCGCTCGGGCTGACGTTCACGTTCGGCCAGATGGGCGTGATCAACATGGCGCACGGCTCGTTCATCATGGTCGGGGCCTACACCGCGTACCTGATGCAGGACCTCCTCCTGGCGCTCCCGGCGGCGTTCCTGGTCGCCGGGCTGATGGGGCTGGTCCTGGAGCGGCTGGCGATCAGGCACCTGTACGCCAGGCCGCTGGACACGCTGCTGCTCACCTGGGGCGTCAGCCTGGTGCTGCAACAACTCGCCCGCGACCTGTTCGGCGCGCCGAACGTGCAGGTGGCGGCCCCGGCCTGGTTGTCGGGCGGGATCGGCATGCTGCCCTACAACCGGCTGTTCATCATGGGGCTCGCGCTGGCGGGCGTGGTGGCGATCTGGCTGTACCTGAACCGTACCGGGCTGGGCCGCAGGACACAGGCCGTCGTGCAGAACCGGCAGCTCGCCGCCACCAGCGGGATCGACACCGGCCGGGTGGACATGCTGACGTTCTTCATCGGCTCCGGGCTGGCCGGGGTGGCGGGCGTGGCGGTGACGCTCATCGGGCCCGTCGGCCCCGCGCTCGGCGAGGTCTACATCGTGGACGCCTTCCTCGTGGTCGTCGCGGGCGGGCTCGGGCAACTGCGCGGGGCGGTGCTCGCGGCCGTCGGCCTCGGACTGCTGAACTCCTACGCCGAGTTCTGGTCGGACGCCTCGCTGGCCAAGGTGATCGTCTTCGCCGTCATCATCGCGTTCCTGCAGATCAGGCCGCAGGGCATGTTCGTGCTCAGATCGAGGGTGCTCACATGAGCGCGATCAGACGACACCTGCCCTTCGCCGCCGTGGCCGTGGCCCTGCTGGTGGCCGCGCCGCTGCTGCTGGAACCGTTCCGGCTGGGACTGCTGGCCAAGTACCTGTGCTTCGCGATCGTCGCGCTCGGGATCGGGCTGGCCTGGGGCAAGGGCGGCATGCTCACGCTCGGCCAGGGCGTCTTCTTCGGGCTCGGCGGCTACTCGATGGCCATGTACCTCAAACTCACCGAGGCCGAGGGTGGCCTGCCCGACTTCATGAGCTGGAGCGGGGTGGAGGTGCTGCCCGCCCTGTGGGTGCCGTTCGGCAACCCGGTCTTCGCGCTCGGGATGGCGGTGCTCGGGCCGGTGCTGGTCGCCGTCGTCCTGGGCACACTGGTGTTCAGGCAGCGGGTACGGGGCGCGTACTTCGCGATCCTCACCCAGGCACTGGCCGCCGCCATGGTCATCCTGCTGGTCGGCCAGCAGGGCCTGACCGGCGGCACCAACGGCATGACCAACTTCTTCGAGCTGTTCGGCCAGGACCTCGCCGAGGACTCCACGCAGCGCGGCCTCTACCTCGTCGTCGCGAGCGTGCTCGGAGTGCTCTACCTGGCCACCCGCCAGCTCGTCAACAGCCGCTACGGCCGCCTGCTCGTCGCCGTCCGCGACGGCGAGGACCGGGTACGTTTCCTCGGCTACGACCCCGCCCTGGTCAAGACCGTCACCTTCGCCATCTCGGCGGGCATGGCCGGGCTGGCCGGCGCCCTGTTCGTGCCCGTCGTCGGCATCATCTCGCCCGCGCTGCTCGGCATCGTGCCCTCCCTGGAGCTGGTCGTCGCCGTCGCCGTGGGCGGGCGGCACGCGCTGGCCGGGGCGGTGCTGGGCGCGATCGTCATGGGGTACGCCAAGACGGCCTTCAGCGAGCAGTTCGCCGAGGGCTGGCTCTACCTGCAAGGAGCCCTGTTCATCCTGGTCATGACGCTGGCCCCGAAGGGCATCCTGGGCGTCGTCGGGAGGTTGCGCCGTGCTCGAACTACGTGACGTACAGGTGGTGTTCGACGGCTTCCGCGCCCTCGACGGCGTGGACCTGACCGTGCCCGAGGGCGAGCTGCGCTTCCTCATCGGGCCCAACGGCGCCGGCAAAACCACGCTCATCGACGTGATCACCGGCCTGACCAGGCCGGCGGCCGGCAGCGTACGCTTCGGCGGCCTCGACCTGATCGGCAGGAAGGAACACCAGATCGTCCGGCTGGGCGTCGGCCGCACGTTCCAGACCTCGGTGGTGTTCGAGGAGCTCACCGTGATCGAGAACCTCGACCTGGCCGCCAGCTTCCGCATGCCGCTGTGGTCGCTCGCCAGACGCCGCAAGGGTGTCTCGGACGCCGTCGCCGAGGCCCTGACCAGGACGGGTCTGGAAGACCTCGCCGAGCGTTCAGCGGGCGTTCTCTCACACGGCCAGCGCCAGTGGCTGGAGATCGGCATGCTGCTGGCGCAGCGGCCCAGGCTGCTGCTCCTGGACGAGCCGGTGGCGGGCATGTCCAAGGACGAACGCGAGCGCACGGGCGAACTGCTCACGCAGATCGCCGACGACCACACGGTGATCGTGGTGGAGCACGACATGGAGTTCCTGCGGCGGCACGCCTCGACGGTGACCGTGCTGCACGAGGGCAGGGTGCTCGTGGAGGGGTCGGTGGACGAGGTCAGCGCCGACCCTCGCGTGCAGGAGGTCTATCTGGGGAGGAGGAAGGCTGGCGATGCTGTCGGTAACCGGCCTTGAGTCAGGGTACGGTCGCGCGCGCGTGCTGTTCGGGGTGTCACTCGAAGTGGGCCCCGGGCAGCTCGTGTGCGTGATGGGACGCAACGGCGTAGGCAAGACCACACTGCTCAACACCGTCATGGGTGTCATCCCCGCCACGGCGGGCACGGTCACCTTCGACGGCCGGGACATCACCAAACTCAAACCACACGAACGCGTACGGCTCGGCATGGGCTACGTCCCCCAGGGCCACCAGTGCTTCCCCCAGCTCTCCGTCCAGGGCAACCTCCTGGTCACGGTGGAGGCCGCCAAACAGCCCAGGACCGCCATCGACGAAGCCCTCGACATCTTCCCCGCCCTCAAACCCCTGCTCAAGCGCAGCGCCGGACACCTGTCGGGCGGCCAGCAACAACAACTCGCCATGGCCCGAGCCCTGGTGACCCGCCCCAGAATGCTCATCCTCGACGAGCCAACCGAGGGCATCCAGCCGTCGATCATCCTGGAGATCGAGGAGGCCATCGAACGCCTGCACGCCGCCGGCCTGGCCGTGCTGCTCGTGGAGCAGTACCTGGACATCGCCCTGCGCCTGGCCGACACGTTCGTCATCCTGGACGGCGGCCACGTGGTCAGGACCGGCGTCGCCGACGACCTCCAGCAGGAGGAGGTACGGCGCCTGCTGGCCGTTTAGCCCGCCCAGGCTTGGGCGGTCCTGACGATCTCCTCCAGATGGCCGCTGTGCGCGCCGTGCCAGTAGACCTGGCCGCAGGACGCGCAGCGGCCGTAGGCGTCGTAGTTGCGCCGGGTGCCGTCCTCCAGCTGGGGCTCCACCTCGTCCTTCGCGACCAGCACCAGCACGCCGTTGCAGGCCGTGCAGCGGGTCCACGGGCGTAGGGGCGGGGCGAAGCGTTCCAGCAGGTCGCGGAGCTGGTCGGCCGGGGCGGAGCCGCGTACGTACGCGCCCAGCCACAGCGCGCGGCGGCGCAGCAGGCCCCGGTCCTGGGTGAGGAGCACCCGCCGCTCCTCGTTGGCCTGCACCACCAGCGCCGGGTCGTCCATGTCGTTGTGGTAGGCGGTGTCGATGCCCAGCAGGCGCAGGCGGCGCGCCAGCGTGCCCAGGTGCACGTCCAGCAGGAAACGCGGCTCCTCGGGCAGTTGCTGGGGGCGGGGGATCGGGTGCACGTCCACCACGTCGCCGGGGGTGAGCTGGTACGAGGGCGGCACGCCCCGGCCGGCGACCAGCATGGGACCCACCTCCGTCAGCGGGACACCGATCGACTCGACGTGGTGGCCCAGGGTGGAGGTGTTGTCGGGGGCCACTTCCTGCCACTCTTGGCGGCGACTCGCGGGCAGGAACAGTCGCAGTTCGGGGGCGATGCGCAGGCGTGCTGTCGTCACAAGGTTCATTCTGTTCCACCGGCTAACGTGAATTCATGTCGATATCTCGCCGTTCTCTCCTTCTCGGGGGGCTCGCCGTCCCGGCCGGGTGCTCGGAAGGTGGCGAGGGCGGGAGGGAACTGCGGCTGGCGACCGGGCTGGCCGGGGGGCCGTACCGGCCGCTGGGGGATCGGCTGGCCGAGGAGTTGCGGCGGGGCGGGATGAGGGTGCGGGTGCTGGCTACGGCGGCCAGCGTGCAGAATCTGACGATGATGACGGATGGGCGGGCCGACGCCGGGTTCGCGCTGGCCGACAGCGCCGCCGATGCCGTGCGCATACGGCATCAGCCCGTCTCCGCCCTGGCCAGGATGTACATGAACTACGTGCATCTGGTCGTGCTGACCGAGTCGCAGGTCACCGAGGTCGGCCAGCTGGCGGGGCGGGCCGTGTCGATCGGGGTGGAGGGGTCGGGTACGGCGGTGACCGCCGCCCGCGTGCTGGCCGCCGCCGGGCTGAAACGGCCGCCGGTCATTTCGAGGCTGGAGCTGGACGCCTCGATCGAGGCGCTGCGGGCCGGGCGGATCGAGGCGTTCTTCTGGTCGGGCGGGGCGCCGACGCCCGCGCTGGCGGCCCGCGACGACGTGCGGTTGTTGCCGCTGGATCCGCTGGTGCCGGTGTTGCGGCGGGAGTTCGGGCCCGTGTACGAGCACGCCTCCGTGCCCGCCGGTACGTACGGCGGCCCGGCGTCGGTGCCGACCGTGGGCACTCCCAGCTACCTGATGTGCCGGAACTCGCTGCCGGACGATCTGTCGTACACGATCACGGAGACGCTCTTCCGTGCCCGTGACCGGCTCCAGGCCCCGTCCGCGCCGGGCGGGAGGCTGGACGAGCGGTACGCCATCGGCACCGGAGTCGTGCCGCTGCACCCGGGCGCGGCCCGCTACTACCGGTCGGTCTATGGCTGATCTTTGAGACGCAGTTCCACCACCAGCCCGTGCGGTACGGCGGGCAGGAGGTGGAGTGTGGCGCCGCAGGATCTGGCCAGTTCGGCGGCGATGGCCAGGCCCAGGCCGCTGCCCGGGACGTTCGCGTGCTCGCTGGAGCGCCAGAAGCGGCCTTGCGCCTCCATGCGTTCCTCCGCGCTCAGTCCCGGACCGTCGTCGGCCACCCGCAGGATCCCGTTGGCCAGCGTGACGGTGACTGTGCCGCCCGCAGGGACGAATTTCTGGGCGTTGTCGAGGGCGATGTCCGCGATCCTGGCCGCGGCCTCGGGGACGCTTCCTGAAATGTCGGTTACGAGGTGCACGCCGGCCGCCGCGTACACCTCCCGCCAGGCCGCCAGCCGTGGCTCCAGCGGGATCTCCTTGCCCGCCACCCCCGCCCCGGCCTCCACGCGAGCCAGCGCCAGCAGGTCCTCCACCAGCAGTGCCAGCCGGTCCAGCTCAGCCATCGCCTCGTCGTACTCGGCCGTGCCCTCCTCGCGCAGGTGCGGCTCCAGGTTCTCCAGCCGCAGCCCGAGCACCGTCAGCGGGGTGCGCAGTTCGTGCGAGGCGTCGGCCACGAACGCCCGCTGCCGCTCCATCGCCCCGGCCACCGCGTCCGCCATCGTGTTGAAGCGCTCCTCCAGCCGTCGCAGCTCCGACGGACCCACTCCCGGATGCGCCCGCGCGTCCAGACGGCCCTGGGCGATGGCCCGCGTCGTGCGGTCCAGTTCGGTGACCGGCCGCAGGATCCAGCGGGCCAGCCTCCTGGCGGCCAGGACGGAGTAGGCCAGCGCGACCAGCGCGCCGAGCGCCAGCGCGCTCCACACCAGCGTCACATCCAGCCGGGCGCTGTCCGCCGGAGCCTGGAGCAGCACCACGCCCGACAACTGTGCGTCCCGGCCCGCCGGTTCGGCCAGCAGTACCGTGGCCGGGCCGAACGGGCTGATCGTGGGCAGATCCTCGGTCGTGCGGCCGGACAGGGCCAGGCGGAGCGCGTCGCGTTCGTCGGTGTCGAAGCGGCCCGCCGTGAGCAGGATGGAGCCGTCGCGGTCGCGTACGCGGACGGCGGCGCCGTACAGGTCGGCGTAGCGGGTGATCTCGGCGACCAGGCCCGTGCGGTCGTCGTCGCGCGCGGCCTGGTCGGCCAGCTCCGCGAAGCGGGTGGCGTCGGCGCGGCGGTCGAGGAGGAGGCGGTTCGTGCGGTGCGAGGCGTAGGCGAAGCCCAGCGGCACCGCGAGCGCCGCCACCATGATCGCGATCAGCGTGGTGAACGTGACCACCAGCCGCGCGTTCACCCGGCCCTGCCCGGGTTCACAGTGAACGTGACCACCAGCCGCGCGTTCACGCGGCCCTGCCCGGGTTCACGGTGAACGTGACCATCAGCCGCGCGTTCACCTGGCCCTGCCCGGGTTCACGTCGTGGAGCCCAGCCGGTAGCCGGTGCCGCGCAGTGTCTCCACCAGGCCCGGCCTGCCGGTCTTGGAACGCAGGTTGGCCACGTGCACGTCCAGCGAACGAGAGGCCGACAGCAGCGGGTCGCCCCAGACCTCGTCGAGGATCTCCTCCCTGCCGCGCACCACGCCGGGCTCCCGAGCCAGCAGCGCCAGCAGGTCGAACTCCCGCCGCGTCAGCGTCACCGGCTCCCCGGCCACCGTGACCTGCCTGGACTCCAGGTCGATGCGCACGTCGCCGACGTTCACCACGTCGTCGCGCAGTGGGCGCGGACGCGTGCCGCGCCGCACCACCGCCTCCATCCTGGCCATCAACTCGACCGTGCGGAACGGCTTGACCAGGTAGTCGTCGGCCCCTGACCGCAGGCCGCGCAGCACCTCGCGCTCCTCCGTACGCGCCGTGACCACGATCAGCGGCACCGCCGAGACCCGGCGCAGGCGGCGCAGCACGTCCAGCCCGTCCATGTCGGGCAGCCCCAGGTCGAGCAGGACGAAGTCGGCCGCCCCCGACAGGCGCAGGGCGTCCACGGCCAGCCCCGCCCGGGTGACCTGGTGGCCGTGCCGGGCGAGGGCCGTGGTGAGCGCGGCGGCGAGCCGATCGTCGTCCTCGACCAGCAGAACTCGCATAACGCCAGGTTAGACGCGGGCGGCCGGCGTCTTCTCGGTGGCCTGCTCGGCACGCGAGAGTGCGATGTCCCTGGTCTCACGCATGAACAGGTAGACGATGAGGGACACGGCGGCGCAACCGGAGACGTACCAGAAGAAGCCGGACTCGATGCCGCTGTCCTTGAACCACAGCGCCACGTACTCGGCGGTGCCGCCGAACAGGGCGTTGGCGATCGCGTAGGGGAGCGCCACGCCGAGCGCGCGCACGTGCGTCGGGAACAGCTCGGCCTTGACCACCGCGTTGATCGAGGTGTAGCCGGTGACGATGATCAGGCCGATCAGCGAGAGCAGCAGCGCGCCGCCGAAGCCCGAGACGCCGCCGAGCGCCGTCATCAGCGGCACCGTGCCGACCATCGACCCGATCCCGAACGTGATCAGCAGCGGCCTGCGCCCGATCCGGTCCGACAGCCCGCCGGCCAGCGGCTGCAGGCACATGAAGATGAACAGCGCGCAGAAACTCACCAGCGTGGCGGTCTCCTTGGGGAGGTTCGCGGTGTTGGAGAGGTATTTGGTGAGGTAGGTGGTGTAGGTGTAGTACGCGACCGTGCCGCCCATCGTCAGGGCGATGACCAGCAGCGCCTCCTTCTTGTGGGCGAGCAGCGACTTGATCGTGCCGCGCCGGGCGTCGCCCGTCTCGCGCTCCTCCTCGTCGTACGCCTCCGTCTCCAGCAGGTTGCGGCGCAGGTAGAACACGACCGCGGCGGCCAGCGCGCCGACCACGAACGGGATGCGCCAGCCGTAGGAGTGCAGCGCCTCGGAGGACATCGTGTTCTGCAGGATGATCTGCAGGCCGAGGCCGACGAGCTGGCCGGCGGTCATGGAGACGTACTGGAAGCTGGAGGCGAAGCCGCGCCGGCCGCGCGGGGTGGCCTCGGTCAGGTACGTGGCGCTGGCCGCGTACTCGCCACCGACGGACAGGCCCTGCAGCAGGCGCGCCACCACCAGGACCAGCGCGCCGAAGTAGCCGACCGCCTCGTAGGTCGGGGCGATGGCGATCAGCAGGGCGCTGGCCGACATCAGCGTGACGGTGAGCGTGAGCGCGGCCTTGCGGCCCTTCCTGTCGGCGTAGCGGCCGAGCAGCCAGCCGCCCAGCGGGCGCATGAAGAAGCCGACGGCGAAGATGGCCGCGGTGTTGAGCAGCTTCGCCGTGTCGTTGCCCTCAGGGAAGAAGGAGGCGGCGAAATAGATGGCGAAACTGCTGTAGACGAACCAGTCGTACCACTCGACCATGTTGCCGATGGAGCCGCCGATGACGGCCTTCCACGGCACGCGTGCCTTGCTCACGAACCAACCTCCTGGGGCGCTTGGGGGGTTATTGCTGGTCAGAGCCTCGCGCCAGAAGGATGTTCGGACAAGGGAGGCAAGCGGAGATTTAACGTCCGCTTTACCTCGGGTCATTGATCGAGTGGTACGCGGGGTTTTCGGCTAGGGACGGGGGCCGGGGACCGGGGTCCATTGGCGGCAGGCGTCGCCCGCGCAGGTGCGCAGAGCGGCCAGCCGGGAGGCCAGCGCCTGGCGCGTGGCGTCGTAGCTCGGGTCGGCGTGCACGCTGGTCAGCTCGTACGGGTCGCGCTGCAGGTCGTACAGCTCCAGCTCGCCCGTCGAGTGCTCGACGTACTTCCATCGCGGTGCGCGCAGGCCGGCGTACCACCTCGCGCCGTCGGTCCTGGGGCCGTTCTCGATCACGATGCCGCGCGGAATCATGGCGGGGTCGGCGACGATCGGGAGCAGTGAGCGGCCGTCGAGCGTGATGGCGGGGGTGGCGTCGGTGACGTCGAGGATGGTCGGCACGAGGTCGACGTTGGAGGCCAGCGTCTTGACGTGCCGGCCCGCGGGCAGGCCGGGCCCGCGCATGATCAGCGGCACCCTGATCGACTCCTCGTACGGCACTATCTTGCCGTTCCTGATCCGGTGCTCACCCTGCATCCAGCCGTTGTCCGAGGTGAACACGATCAGCGTGTTGTCGAGCTCACCCGACTCGCGCAGCGCCGCCACGATGCCGGCCACCGCCTCGTCCACCGAGAGCAGCGACTCCAGGCGGCCCTTGAGCGCGACGTTCTGCATGCGCGCCTCGGCCGCGGCGTCGATCCTGGGCCGGTTGCGTACGGCCGCCGGCTTGTCGGAGACGTTGGCCTCGTCGAAGCTGGGCGGCTTGGGCAGCGTCACGTCGTCGAGCGCGCCGAGATGCCTGGGCGCCGGGCGCGGATTGCGCTGCGACCGGTCTCCGCCCGCGCCCTCACCGTGCGGGGACAGCGGCGCGAAGGACAGGAAGAACGGCTTGTCGGCGGGCGCCTTGCGCCGGATATAGTCCACGGCCTTCCCGGCGTAGACATCGGTCTGGTAGAGCGCGGGGTCCTCCACGTCGGCGCTGCCGTAGGTGCGCAGCACGCCGTTCTCGTTGAGCGTGTACCCCCACATCCGGTACGTGCTGGGATCGACCGAGCCGTACCACTCGGCCCAGCCGGGCGGGATCTCCGTCGGGTTGGCCCGGCCATAGCCGTTGAGGAACTTGCCGATGTGCCCCGTGTCGTAGCCGCCCCTGGTCAGCCAGACCGGCAGCGTCTCGGCGGCGGGCAACTTCGGGTAGCCGCCGTCGGGGAGCGCGTTGCTCAGCACCCCGTGGTTGTGGGCGTACTGGCCGGTCATGAAGGTCGCACGGGACGGGCAGCACAACGAGTACGACACGACGCTGTTGTCGAAGGTCGTGCCGGGTTCCGCCAGCAGCGAGCGCACGTTGTCCAGGTACTGCAGGGCGTAGGTGTTCATGTCGTCGACCATGATGACGACCACGTTGGGCTTGGCCTGTGCGCCGGCGCGCACGGTGCCGCCGGTGAGGGAGGCCGTGACGGTCAGGGCGAGCAGGATCGTGAGCAGCCGGAATAAGTGCGGACGTGCGGACATGCGGTTCCTTCCCCAGGAGGAGCAGCCGTGACCATGCACAAACACACAGAGCTAAACATTCATGGCAAAGATCGGCAACATGCTTCAGTCAGTTTCCCCGCCTGAACGGCCTCACCGCAGCGGCGGGCCGGCGTTCTTCGCCCTTTCCAGCGCCAGCTCACCCCACCACTGTCCGATGGACGGGGACACGACGCCGCGCTCGGGGTCCTTCTCGCCCTGAGTGCCGCGCCTGCAACGGCCGCTGGAGGTGCCCGCGCGGGCGATCCACAGGTACGCGTCGACCAGCTCTTCGCCCGTCTCGGTCGTGGGCCGTTCGCCGACGCCCCTGCCCGGCGGGTTGCACCACGTCTGCGGGTCCTTGTACTGCTTCGCCGGTTTCCACGGCTCCGGGACGCCGCTCCTGCTGGTGTCCACCACGAAGTGCGGCATGGCCGCCGGGTCCGCCGTGAGGCCCTCGGGGCAGTCCGACGTGCCCGTCCTCATCCGTACGCTGACGCAGGCGGACACGGCCTTGCCGTACTCGACGCTGGAGTCCGTGCCGTGGTAGCCGGCGACGTTGACGAAGAAGCCGTCCGCCTCGGCGATCCCGGCGCTGATCAGGCGTTCGGCCATGGCCTCCGTACCGGGCCAGTGCCTCTGGCTGCCGTCGAGATAGACGGCCGTGTCCGGATTGGCCTTGAGGAGCTGTACGGCCCGGCGCAGTTCGCGGTAGCGCTGGTCCGGCGTGCCCGTGGCGCAGTCCCCGAGGCCGGGGACCTTGACCAGGGTGCCGGGCTCCAGGATGACCACCGCCTTGCTCCGGCCCAGCTCGGCGGCGATGCCCTCGATCCACTGGTGGTAGGCGGTCGTCTCTGAGGGGGTGAACGGCCGGCAGCCGTCGCCGGGCAGGTAGTTGACCAGGAACACCGGGACGCCGCCCGCCTGCTTCGCCGCCGCGACCATGTTCCGCACCCTCGGCCTGATCTCCGGCTGGTTGAGCCGGATGGCGTGGGGGGTCTCGGCCAGTGCGCGCATGAGCTCGGCGTCCTGGGGGCGGGTCTGCCGCCAGAGTTGTTGCTGGCGGGCGGCGCCTGGCTCTTTCGGGCCGTAGAAGCGTACGTTCTGGGCGGATCTCAAGGGGTTCTGGCCAGGGACAGTGGTGCCGGTGGTGCCGGTGGTAGCGGTGGTGCCGGTGTTCGCCGCGCTGGTCGTCCGGGCGCGGAGATAGACGGCGGCCGAAACGCCGGCGATCGCCACGACCACGGCCACGGCGGCGGTCAGGAGTTTGCGCCGCCGGTTGGCGTGCGCCGCGCCGCGGGCCTTGCCGTCGGTGTCCGCGACCGGTTCCGGCCGTCCGTGCGTGGCCGCGATCGGTTCTGCCCGTCCGTGGGTGGCCGCGACTGGCTCTACTCGTCCGTTTGGGGCCGCGACTGGCTCTGCCCGTCCGCCCGTGTCCGTGACTGGCTCCATCCGTCCGCCCGTGTCCGTGCCTGAGGTCAGGCCCGGGATCGGCGACGGGGTGTCCTGGCGGAGGCCGGCGAGGGCGGCCGTGCCCGTGTCGCCCGTGCTCAGGTGGTCCATCAGCTCCTGTGCCGTCGGCCGGGCGGCCGGGTCCTTGGCCAGGGACGCCGCCACCAGGTCGCGCAGCGGGCCGGACAACCCGCCCAGGTCCGGAGGGTCGCTCACGATGCGCATCAGGACCGCGGGGACGGAGCCCGTACCGAACGGCGGCTTCCCACCGGCGGCGAAGGCCAGCGTGCCGCCCCACGAGAAGATGTCCGAGGCCGGCCCGATCGCGCCCTCCGACACCTGCTCGGGCGACATGTACAGGGGCGTCCCCAGGACCTCGCTGCTCATCTCCGCGTCGGCGAACTGCGCGATCCCGAAGTCGATCACCTTCGGGCCCACCTGCGACAGCAGCACGTTGGACGGCTTGAGGTCCCGGTGCACCACCCCGGCCCCGTGGATGGCCCGCAGCGCCATCGCCATCGCCGCCGCCAGCCCGTCCAGGGCCGAGCCCTTCAGCGGTCCCGACGTCTGCACGACGTCCCTGAGGCTGGGGCCCTCGACGTACTCCGTGACCAGGTACGCGACGTCCCCCTCCACGTCGGCGTCCAGCACGGGAGCGGTGCAGAACCTGGCGACCCGCTTGGCGGCGGCCACCTCGCGGGCGAAACGCCGCCTGAAGTCCGCCTGCGCGCCCAGCCTGGCGCGGATCAGCTTGACGGCCACCCGCGTGCCGTCGGGGCCCTGTCCCAGGTAGACGACCCCCATGCCGCCCTCGCCCAGCCGCCCGAACAGGGTGTAGGGCCCCACCTGACGAGGATCCCCGTCTCTCAGCGACTCCAAGGTCATAGAGATCCAGGCTAGCCCCGTTTTCCGCATGTGAGTGATCTTCAGCGGAGGTCTCGTGGATCGATGTCAAGAAGATCCAGGAGGTGGAGTTGGAGGTCGGTGGGTTGCGGGATGGCCGGGGGTGACTGGCCGGTGCCTGGGATCAACCGGATGCCGGCCAGCGCGTC
>NZ_JBFAKB010000023.1:0-208379 GCF_040655495.1 Nonomuraea sp. NPDC050404 | reverse complement strand
TCACATCTCCGTACTTTCCCGCCGCAACCGCTCACCCCGCCGGTAACCCAACGTGACCTCGAAACAGAAGTTGCCCATTGCGTTGGAGGCGTGATGATCCCACCCTGCGGGGTTCCGGCGGTCGTCGGCTCCTGCCGGCCGAGTTCGGTGAGGATCCCGGCCTTGCAGAACGCCTTCACCAGCGCCAGCACCCGCTTGTCCCCGACCCGTCGCCGTACCCGGTCCATCAGGGCCGAGTGCGAGATGGTGTCGAAGCACGCCTCGATATCCGCCTCTAGGACCCACTCATACCGGTGGGAACCCATGTGGTGGATCTCGGCGATCGCGTCGTGCGCGCGCCGGTTCGGACGGAACCCATACGAGCACGGCGCGAAACCGGCCTCGAAGATGGGTTCCATGACCAGCTTCAGCGACGCCTGAACGACCCTGTCAGCCAGAACAGGGATCCCCAGACGGCGCTTCTTGGAAGTGCCGGGCTTGGGGATCAGCCGTTCCCGGACCGGCAGCGGCTGGAAGGCCCGCGAGCGTAACCGCTCGCGGATCCCGTTCAGAAACGCCTCTTCGCCCCACCCGGCCGGAACGTCACGGGCCCTCAGCCCATCCACGCCCGCCGTGCGGGACCCGGTATTACCCCGGACCCGACGCCACGCAACCACGAGGAACGCCGGGTCGGCGACCAGATTGAACAGATCATCAAACCGGCGAGAGCGATCCTCACCGGCCCAGCGGTGCAGTTTGGTCTGAATGCTCAGTACCCGCCACTCGGCCGTCTCCGGCTCCAGCAGCAGTTCGCCCATATTCACGAGCGGCCTCCTGACCTGACGTTCCTACCTGCTGAAACTGCTGCCCGCCTTCCCCATGTGCGCGGCTTTCCCGCGCTCGGAGTACTACGCAGGCTCCGCCCCACCCCGCGCCTTCGGCGGACGACGCACCTATCCCCGCGCCCAGCCCTGGACGGGACCGAGCCTGGGGAGCAGCACGAGATGGTTCCCACGTTCCCTGCCGACCGCTTGCGAGAGGAGGTGCCCAGCTATGCCCCTGCGGCATCGCCCTGGCTACGCCGTAGACCTTCACCAGAGCCTCCCGGCCAAGCGCGACAACCGGCCCAGGAGTTCCCCACCGAGCACCTTCACCCGGCGGGTACGCACCGCAACCCAGCCCAGATCCGCCAAATTCGAGCTGGTGGAAGCCTTGAAGAGCGTTACAGCGCTGGTTCCTCACGTACACCTTTCCCGCTCGTTGACCAGGCCCGCACCGTCTGGCAGTACCGGCACGCCCTGACGTTGCCGAGGCTGCTCCCACCCTCACCCGCGACTCCGGGATCAGGCTGCCTCCCACTTCCACGACCCGCTACGACGAGTCGTCGGCGAAGGTCTTCCACCTCCACACGGTCAAACAGCGCCTCGTGGCGCACGCCGCCCCGCTTCCGGTGCTCGGGCCTGGAGGCCCTGCGCTCCGGGTCGGGTTGCCATCGATTCGCTCAGGTTGCTGCCTGTGGTCGTTTTCGGGCGTGGTGCCGGGGCATGTCAGCCGGGTCTCCGCCTGCAGATTCGCGGCAAGTTCGGTCAATGTCTCCCCGCAACGGACGTTGGACAGCCCGCTTGTCTGGGGGACCAGACTCCTACGCATGGCCACCCAGCCCCCGGCCATGTCCTGGACCTGCCACGCCGGGTACTCCCTGATCAACTGCTGCAAGGTTACGGGCACGGCTGCGCTCCGGCGGCCGGAGTGGAGGGCGTGTGAGACTTCCGCAGTTGGGCGTAGCGGAGAGCGATGCGGTGGGCCGCCCGAGCCGGTTCGGTGGAGGAGTGCCAGGCGTAGATGACCCGCTGCCGCCTTGCGTCCCATGCCGATCGCCACCAGTACCGCCCGCCGTGGCACCAGACGACCAGTCCGGCCCAGACGGACACCAGGGCCACGCCGTAGCCGTCGTGCACGTCTGCGGAGATTCCATGAGTGGCGAGGGCATCGGCCAGGACTGTGGCAGCGTCTTCCTCGGCCTTGAGGTGTTGGGTCGGAGGTTGCATGAGTGGACTCCCATCACGTGCGGAGATGACGTAGCGTGACGGTATGTGTGGGCTGAGCTGCTAGGCCGGAAAGAAATTCCGGGGTCCGTCGTAGGCGTCCGCTGAGGATGAGGACATGCGGGGAATGACGAGCAACTTGTCCATCGGTCAGCGAGTGGCCTGGTACCGGCGACGACGAGGAATGTCTCAGGACGTTCTGGCCGGATTGGTGGGACGCACCACGGACTGGCTGAGCAAGGCCGAGAACGATCGCATCACCTTGGACCGGCTGTCGGTCATCAAGTCATTGGCGAACGCCTTGGACGTGTCTCTCGGCGATCTGCTGGCTGAGCCGCACTTGTTCGAGTGGACGGATGAAAGCGGTGATCGGACAATCCCCGCGCTGCGGGCGGCGATCACAGATTATCGGCAGCTTTCGCCGATAACCGAGCTGATCGTGAACGCGGAGCCGCCGAGGTTGGCCACGTTGAAGAGCGCCATTGACGGCGTGTGGCGGGCGTACCAGGGGGCCAGGTACAGCTACGTCATTCGGGTTCTTCCGGGCCTCGTCAGCGAAGCTCACCACGCCGCACGTGTCGGTGACGGCGATGCGCGTCTGGCGTCACTGGGCGTGCTCGGGCAGGTCTATCACGCTGCTGCCAGCATCCTGACCAAGGTGGGCGAGGCCGATCTCGCCTGGATCGCTGCCGAGCGGGGCCTGACCTTTGCGCGGGAGTCCGGCGATCAGCTCATCACTGCCTCATTGCTTCGCTGTGTCACACACGCGTTGCTGGCCAACGGCCGATACACGGCCGCCAAGCAACTCACCGTGGACGCCGCTGAACTTCTTTCTCCCGGCCTTCCACTAGCCACACCTGAACTGCTGTCGGTGTACGGGACGCTGTACCTTGCCGGGTCGATGGCGGCGGCGCGAGACGATGACCGGGATGCGACGCGTGCGTTCCTTGCCGAAGCGAGGGAATCAGCGGTGCGGTTGGGCAGGGATGCCAACTACGTCTGGACGGCCTTCGGACCGACGAACGTCCGCATCCACGAGGTGGCGACGGCGATCGAACTGGGAGACATCCAAGTTGCCGTGGACCTTGGGCCAGGGCTGGACACCATCGGGCTTCCGGTCGAACGTCGCGCTCGTCATGGTCTCGCCGTGGCGCACGCGTTCAGCCTGCGGAACCGTACCGAAGATGCTCTGACGGCACTGTTGGAGGCTGAAACCATCGCGCCTGAGCAGGTACGCCATCACTACCTGAGCCGCCAGCTCACGATGTCCTGGATCAGGAGGCAGAAAGGCAAGCCTGGCTTCCAGCTCGCCGCGCTCGCCCGGCGTTTGCACATCGTGTGAGAGCGGGCCTTGTGGCGTAAGGTCGAGGCCGTGAACGATCAGGAGGCCGAGCGGTTCGCTCAGGCCCGCGCTGCCGCTGGAGTGCTGTTCTTCGATGACAGTGGGCGTGTGCTGCTCGTCCGGCCCACGTACAAGCCGTATCTGGACATCCCCGGTGGGTACGTTGAATCGGGGGAGACTCCCTACGAGGCTTGCGTCCGTGAGGTAGGCGAAGAGCTGGGTATCCAGCCTGCCATCGGCCGTCTTCTTGTGGCCGATTGGGCACCTCTCCCGCAGGAGGGCGACAAGGTTCTGTTTGTGTTCGACGGCGGCACCCTGGACGACGAGGAGATCAAGCAGATCAGGTTCGCCGACGAGGAGCTGAGCGCCTATGAGTTCCGTCGTGTTGATGAGCTGGACGGTCTGATGATCGAGCGCCTTGCCCGTCGTCTCAAGGCTGCTGCCATCGCCCGTGAGCAGGGCGAGACCGTCTACCTGGAGCACGGCCGGACCGTCCCCGCTGAGTGACTATCTGAGTGACAACGGCCCGGGACGAGCGTGGACAGCAGAGGATCTGGGTGGAACGTTTGCCGAGGTGAGGCTCTGAATCACCCAAGATCCCCGCTATTCCCGACGTGGCTTACAAGCGAGGGGTCACTGGTTCGAACCCAGTACCGCCCACCTGCATCAAGAAGCCCCGCAGCACTGTGCCACGGGGCTGTCGTGCCGCTGGCTCGCGCAAATGAGCATTCGCGAGTTTCACCGTCATCGACGAGATGGACCTGGTCAATCGTCATTCATCTGGGCATCAGCGGCGACTCGGCTTACTGGGCGAACGGGCGTCAAGGACATCAGCACTGTCCCCTACTCCGAGAGCTTGCGGTAGGTTGTTGACCGCCCTTGGCCCCCCAGTTGCTCTACGAGTCCCCTCGATCTTAGTTCGCGAAGTGCCTTGCGGATGTTGGGTGCGGACAAGTTCAGTTCCTGCTTCAGGTCAGCAACAGCGCGTGTGCCGGCTGCCAAAGCGTCGTAGACGCGTAGTTCCGTCTCGTTGAGGTCGTCACCTGGGCGGATGACGGGAACTGCCTGCTGCCGCAGGATGACGGTGAATCGGATGGCGGCGTCTATGTAATGCGCAGATGGGAGCCCGGCCTCTGCCAGGGCATTGGCCACGATCGGTATGCCGGTTGCCAGAGCTTCGATCACTCGCGCGCCTGTCTTTGGTGTGCGGGCGTGTTGGCAGATCGCAACGAGTCGCGCATTGCGTGCGGAAGTGACGGCATCCTGGCCAAGCCGGTCGACTGTGATGCCGTACAGGCCGCCCGGATTGGAGACGATCAGCCGGTCTCGGCGGAGCCGAACCTCCACGGCCATGCCGGCCGACCAATGATCGAGGTCGCGATGGAGAAGAGCATTCGCGATGATCTCGCGAAACGCGATGTACGGATATGCGGGCCGATCACGAACAGTCCCGTCCGGCGCTGACACGACGCTGGTATCAAAGGTTCGCCGCGCCCAGTCCAGGGCCTCTTCCAGCATTCGGGGAATGGCCCCGGTGATCGTCGCCTGGTTCCGAGCCCGTGATCCTGCGGGATCGGTCGGCAACGGTTCTGCGGAAGCCTGGATGACGAAGCGCGGAAACCACTCCTGCGGATGAACTCCCAAAGCCAACAGCCCTGCGACGGTCGGAGTGCCGTCGGGCACAGTCACGCCGGCACGCCGGAGCAACTCGGCATCGTCCGGGAAACGGCCCAGGCCGTGGGGATCCCGTTCGCGGACCGAACGTAGGAACGCTGCGACAAGGTTGCTGTCCAGGTCCTCGCGGGTTGCGCCCGTCACGGGCTGCCGATCGAAGAGCGGTGGCTTCCGGGCGGCGAGGAATGCCTGCTCTTCCAAATCCGATAGTGGGAAGTCCCCGTCGTACCCCCGCATGTATGCCGTGCCCGACGCGGTAATCCGACACGGCTTGGCCGACGGATCGCATTCATGCACTCTGGCGACGATGATCGGCGCTCCATCCACCTCCGCGTCGCTGACTGTGAGCTGGACAGGCGGCGAGAATGAGCGGGCCTTGTGAGCGAGGCCCTGCTTGAGAGCTTGCGGATCCGAGAGCGGTACGGGGCGGAAGCCGGTGGCCTCGTCGAGACCGAGGATGATCGTCCCACCACCCGGATGGTTTGCGAGCGCGCTCAGGGTGGAGCCGAGTGACTGCGGCAGCCCTCCTGCCGCCGACTTGACCTCAACATCCTCGTAGTCGCCCCCGGCCGCGCGAAGACGTGCGACCAACTCGTTCACGTACTGGCTCATGGGTAAATGTAACCATGCGCTGGTTACATTTACTTGGAGTCTGGTTACATTTCCTTCTCTTCAGGTGCTGTGTCATCGTCCGTTCGCCAGGGATGGCCTATCTGGAGCACGGCTCCGTTGTCCCCGCTGAGTGACTCTCTGAGGGCCCTTCGGGGGAGCTGGCCGGCGTTATTTGGTTGCGAAGGCGTTAAGGGGTCGCTGTACGCTCTGCGTCATTCCAGTCGATCCCCTCACTGAACGGACTCCCGCCGTGGCCAAGCTCAATCAGATTCTGGCCGTGGAGAAGGGCGTCAAGGCCAGCAGCCAGCGCGCGGTCACCGACGCCTACCACGCCATCCAGAAGGCGCCGCTGATGTCGGGTCTGTCGCGGACCTATCAGCCGATCGACGATGAGGGCGAGCAGTTGCCGCCGGAGTCCACTCGCGTGCAGGTGAAGGTCGAGCAGGTCCTTGTGGACGTCGGCAAGGCGTTGACCCGGCTGTTTGATGTCACTGCGACCAAGGACTGGGCCAACTGTCACGCCACCGCGCATGTGATCGTTGACAACCAGGTTCTGCTGGAGGATGTGCCGGTTACGTACCTGCTGTTTCTGGAGAAGCAGCTTGCCGACCTGCACACGTTCATTTCGAAGCTGCCGACGCTGGATCCGGCGGAAAGCTGGTCGCGGGACGACAACGCGGAGGCGTGGCGGGCCGATGCGGTCAAGACGACCCGTACGAAGAAGGTGCCGCGCAACCACGTTCTCGCCGAGGCGACGGACAAGCATCCGGCGCAGGTGCAGGTGTACAACGAGGACATCGTGGTCGGCTACTGGACGAAGGTCGCCTTCTCCGGTGCCGTGCCGGCTCGGCGTGTCAACGAGTTGCTGGGCCGGCTGCAGAAGTTGCAGGACGCGGTCAAGTACGCCCGCGAGGAAGCGAACGGCTACGTCGTGGATGACCGGGAGATTGGTGCGAAGGTGTTCGGCTATCTGCTTGGATGACCTCAGAGACTCCCCGTTGAGCGCGGGGTGCGCGAAAGCGCGAAGCTGAAGCTCAGGCTGAAGCTGACGAACGGCCCAAGCGGAGGTTCGAATCCTCCCCGCGGTACGAGCCGCGGTAGCCCAGGTGGAAGAGGCAGCCGGTCAAGTTCAGATTCTCGCTCGAAGCTCAGTATTCACCGCCGGTGCCGGATCGACCGGAGGTGGGCCTTGATGGTGAGATGCCGGTTCGAATCCGGTCGGGACCTCTTCGTGGTCCCGTGGCTCAATGGCAGAGCGCACGTCGTGACAACTGACCCGCCTTCTTAAACGCCGCCGGCACTGTATATGGCGGCACAACATTTGAGGCCCCCGGCAAGGGTGGTCGGGGGGCCGTCGCCGTTCCGTGATCGGGGTCGGGGTCAGCGAGGGCGGTGGCCCTTTTTCTTGCGGGTGGGCCGTTCGGTTCGGTGGCCGGAGCTTTTCTGTGCGGGTTTGGGGCCCTGTCTGCGTGCGGGCTTCTCCGCAGGGGGAGGGGCGTTGCGGCCTCGGGAGCTGTTGACTGTTCGGCCGCGGACGATGCCGATGAAGTCCTCTACCCGGTCGGTGGTCGCGTCCGTGAGCCAGGCCAGGCCGATCTGGGACTGTGGTGCGTCCGTCACCGGGCGGTAGGTGAGATCCTTGCGGTGGTGGAGGCGGGCCAGGGACTGCGGGACCAGGAGGAGGCCGGTGCCGGCCGCCACCAGTTCGATCGCGGCCGCGGTGGTGGCCGGGTCGGTGAAGGCGGGTTGCCCGGGTTTGGTCGTCCATTCGAGGGTGTCGTCCAGGGGGCGCAGCACCTCGTCGTCGGCGAGGTCGGCGACGGACACCTCGTCGGCGGCGGTCACCGCGTGGTCCTTGGGGGTCACGACCACGGTGGTCTCCACGTACAGGGGGATCACGCTGAGGCCGTCGCGGTCGACCGGCAGTCTGACGAAGGCGGCGTCGGCGGCGCCGTCCCGCAGGAGGGCCACGATCTCGGAGGCGGGGGTCGAGATCAAAGTGAGTGGTACGTCGGGCAGCCTCTCGTTCCAGATGTTGACCCATTTCGCGGGGGTCACCCCGGGCACGTACGCCAGCCGGAATCCGCCGCCGGTCTCACCATCGTTCACCGCCTCAGGGTATCGATGTCAGAGAGCCCGTTCCGACTCACTACGCTAGGCGCATGACCTCGTCCAAACCGAAGAGCATCCAGACGATGAAGCCCGAGACCGCGGCCAAGAAGCTGGGTGTCCTCCTGTCGGCCACCCCCGCCGAGTTCCAGGCGGGTGTCGTCTCCAGGGACGAGTTGAACGCGTTGCAGTCCTCGCCTCCCGCCTGGCTCGCCGACCTGCGCCGCAACGGGCCGCATCCCAAGCAGGTCGTGGCCGCGAAGCTCGGGGTCTCCATCTCCGGCCTGGCGAGGGGTGAGATCACCGAACCGCTCACCACCGAGCAGATCGATGCGCTGAAAGCGGAGAATCCGGCGTGGCTGGAGCGCGAGCGGGCCGTCCAGGCCGAGAACCGCAAGGAAGCGCTCCGTCTCAAGGAACAACGCTAGTGCGCTGACCGCGAACGCTCCCGATGGCGCTTACTCCGCGCTACTTGCCAGCTGTTGCCGGCGGTCACTACGGTCTCGGCCAAGCGGTCGTGAACCACCCAGTGGAAGGGGACCCTCGTGCTGAGGCAGGTCGCGGAGGGTGTGCTGGTCCACGAGAGTGAGTTCGTGCAGAGCAATGCCGTTGTCGTGCATGGCCGGGCAGGCGTGTTGCTCATCGACCCCGGGGTGCAGGACCACGAGATGGACTGCCTGGCGAGCGACCTGTCCGGTGCGGGGGAGACCGTGGTGGCGGGCTTCTCGACGCATCCGGACTGGGATCACCTGCTCTGGCACGCCCGGTTCGGCGCGGCCCCTCGTTACGGCACGGCTCGTTGCGCGGCCGCAGTCAGGGAGCAGCTGTCGGAACCGGATGCGAAGGCCCGCATCGCCGAGCACCTGCTCGAAACCGAAGTCGCCGGGAAGGTCCCGCTGGACCTGCTCGGCCTCATCACCGCCCTGCCCGCCGGGACGGCCCAGCTCCCATGGGAGGGCTCGCAGGTCCGGATCATTGAGCACCAGGCGCATGCGCCGGGCCATGCGGCGCTGTTCGTCGAAGAACGCGGGGTTCTCGTCGCCGGTGACATGCTTTCCGACGTCCTGGTGCCGATGCTCGACCTGAACGGCCCCGCCGACCCGATCGAGGACTATCTCTCCGCGCTCCGGCTGCTGGACGCCGTGGCGGGCGACGTCGAGGTCGTCGTCCCCGGTCATGGATCGGTCGGTGAGGGTGATCAGGTGCGGGCGCGGATCGAGCTTGATCGGGCGTACGTGCTCGCCCTGCGTGAAGGGCGTGTGCCCAATGACCCGCGGGTCGGCCCATCGGCCAGGCCCGGCTGGGAGTGGGTGAGCGACGTGCACGAGGGGCAACTCCAGCGCCTTGCCGGGAAGAAGTGAGCGACGTGCCCGAGGGGCAGCTCCAGCGCCTCGCCGGGAAGAAGTGAGCGACGTGCATAAGGGGCAGCTCCAGCGCCTCGCCGGGAAGAAGTGAGCGCAGGTGGGGGCGGTGTGACATAACGGGGGCGTTGATGGGGAGGGGGTTCCTACCGTGTCCGACAGGACTGATTGAACGGAGGAACTTCTGTGAGCTGGGCGCTGGGGGAAGAGTTCGAGACGCCTGATGGGCGGGTGCGATGGCAGGCCATGGGCAGCGGGGAGCCGGTCGTGCTCGTGCACGGCACCCCTTACTCGTCCTATCTGTGGCGCGATGTCGCGCCGGCGCTCGCGCTGAACCGTAAGGTCTTCGTCTTCGATCATCTCGGGTTCGGGCAGTCGGAGCAGCGCGCGGGGCAGGACCTCAGCCTGGCAGCTCACGCCAGGAACTTCCGGCGGCTGCTGGAGCACTGGGAGTTGTCCGGGCCGAGTGTGGTCGCGCACGACATCGGGGGAGCGGTCGCGTTGCGTACGCTGCTGCTGGAGGGCGCGAGCTACGGGGATCTCACCCTCTTCGACGCGGTGAGCGGCGGCGAGTGGGAGAGAGGGCTCTTCCAGCTCATCCTTGAGCAGGCGGAGGTCTTCGAGCAGCTGCCCGACTACGCGCACGAGGCTCTGGTGGCCAGCCATCTGCGGCACGCCACGCAGACCGGGTTCCGGCCGGGGGTGCTGGAGGCGTTTCTCGCGCCGTGGCGGGGCGCCGTGGGGCAGGCGGCGTTCTACCGGCAGTACAGCCAGATCAGGCAGGCGGACACGGCCGGGTATGAGCATCTGCTGGGCGAGATGTCACTGCCGGTGCGTCTCATCTGGGGGCGGGAGGACCGCATCCTTCCTCCCAAGTACGCCGAATGGCTGCACGACAGGATCCCGCACGCCGAACTCCACTGGATCGACGGAGCTGGTCACCTCCTTCAGGAGGACGCGCCCGCGCAGCTGATGGCCCACCTCACGGCCCCCTGGCCCGGGCGTGCCGCCGGGGACATGGTCGCCTAGTGTTCGAGAGAAGTTCTGTTGCTGGGAACGCACTCCGCTTATTCTTGGGCCATCGCTTGATTATTCTTGCGTGCGGCAACGCATGAATGCCGACCGGATGGACTCAGCTGCGCTGACTGACCTCTGACCACCGGATGGAATCGGTCGGTCACGGCCTGGGTTCTCCAGGAGCGGCTACGGTCTTCGCGGGTCGACGTCATCAATATCGTACGGCAAGGCCGGGCGCCGGAGTGAATGGATGTGTCCCATTGGAGCGCTTACGGGTAAACGTCATCTCGGAGTCGAGCTTCACCGTCAAAGGCCATGGTGTCCATAGCGCGTACGAGGAGACCATTCAGGCCATCGCCGAGATGGAAGATGTTCAGCTGACCTCCGGTCTGCGGGGTTTCGGGAGAAGCACCGTTCTGCATGTGCACACGATGGGCCCGGTCGCGCTCGCGCGCATATTCCTGCATCGGGGCAGCACGGTGGTGTCGGCGCATGTCACGCCGCTGACCATCGTGGGCAGCATCAGAGGCGCCCAGTGGCTGCTCAGGCTGCTGCGCCCCTATATGCGCATCTTCTACAACCGGGCCGGCCGGATCATTTCCGTGAGTGAGGCGACAGCGCAGGAGCTGATCGCTCTCGGGGTGCGCACGCGGATCGACGTCTCGCATATCGCCATCAATGGGAATCCGATCCGCGCCCTTCTCCCCGATCGGGCCCGCATCCGGCGGGAGTTGGGGTGGGACGATGATCGGCTGACGGTTCTGGCGGTCGGCCAGATACAGCCGAGGAAAGGCTTCGAGGAGTTCCTGGAGTGCGCGCTCAGGCTGCCGGAGGCCCGATTCATCTGGGTCGGGGGAATGCCGTTCGGGGTGCTTTCGCACTCCCGCCAGGAATTGCTGGCGGCCCAGCGCGACGTGCCGGAGAACGTCGAACTCACCGGGCAGATTCCGCGTGAGGCGGTGTTCGGTTACTACGCCGCGGCGGATGTGTTCTTTCTGCCTTCCACGCATGAGACGTTCGGGATCGCGACCCTGGAGGCGGCGGTGGCCGGCCTGCCGATCGTGGTCGGCGATCTCGCGTGTTACGAGGAATGGCTCGACGATGCCTACCTCTCGGGCCGGGGCGTCGATGACTATGTCGATGCGTTGCGTGCGCTGGAAAGCAGCGAGTTCCGGGACAAGATGGGGCGGCGTGCGGCCACTGTCGCGTCGAAGCACGACTTCGCCGCCCTGAAGGGGGAACTGCGGACGGCGTACTGGGAGGCTGCCGGGAGGCAGCCCTGACTCACGCGCGGGCGACTTCGCTGGACGTTCTCTCATTGCTTCGCGCATGCGGGCGTGGAGTGGTCTGGCTCTCTGCCGGGGCCGGGCTGTTCCGGGCGCACCTGGCGCGAGCGGATGGGTACCAATGAGGAAGGGCGTGGTCCGTGCAACCCGTCGCGAAGATCGCCACCGGGCTCGTCCTGGTTTTCGGCGCCGTCCGGTTCAACGGCTTCGACCTGCTGTTCGACCCTGTCGGATGGGCGTTGTGCGTGGCCGGGCTGGACCAGTTGCGGCGATCCGATCGCGACCTGCCGGGCAGGGCCATGCTCGTCGCCGTCGTCATGATCTTCGTCTCGCTCTTCGCGACGCTCGCCGTCCCCGCGATCACCGAGGAATCCATGGCCACTCAGGTGATCGGGCTGGCCAACGGCGGTGGCGGCCTGGTCGCCGTGTGGCTGATCACCGATGCGGTGATCCAGCGCCTGCGTGGCCATGGCGACGTTGCCAGGGTCGCCCGGCTGGATGTGCTGCGCTGGGCGGTGGCGGGGCTCGGGGCGATCGTCATGCTGGCCGAGCGGGGCGACGCCGTCCTGGGTGACGTCGTGCTCATCGGATGGCTCTCGGCCGTTGTGGTGCTGGTCGTCGTGTTCTACCGGTGGGCCGGGCTGCCGTGCCTGGCGGCGGTGCGCCGGCCGGCGACCGAATCGGACAAGCCGGTTCCGTGACGACAGCCCCGCTACACCGGGCAGGGCGGGCTGGTGGAGGCCATGCGGCTGTGGCGGAGGGAACGTGACAGGCGGAGGGAACGTGACAGGCGGGCCCTTGGCAGATCTGTAAAGCATCGCCTCTTGCCTGTGCCCGTTCGGCGGAACAAGGTGGAGGCAAGCCTCCGTCGTACGCATTCCCCGGAGGCGAGCAAGACCGGCCGGAGTGGGAATCTCCGGTGGGCTGTCCCGCCCGGACAGCGAGATGGGTGGCGGTGACCGGTGAGGTCACCAGGCCTGCCGCCGTTCGACGGCGCCTCGGCTGGGCCGGGCGGGACGCTTCCCGCTCATCCAGGGCTACCAGCGGTGGTGGACCTGCGGGCGGATGAGGTCGTCGTAGACGTCGCGCACCGCCGCCAGCGTCGCGGCGTCCAGCGGCGGTACGGCGGCGGCGTCCGCGTTGCCCGTGGCCTGGGCCGGGTTGCGCGCGCCGGGGATCACCACCGAGACACCCTCCTGCTCCACCACCCACCGCAGCGCGAACTGCGCCATGGTGACGCCCGCGGGCACCAGCGGAGCCAGCCGCCGCACCGCCTCCAGCCCGGTGGCGAAGTCCACGCCGGAGAACGTCTCCCCGACGTCGAACGCCTCCCCACGCCGGTTGTAGGTGCGGTGGTCGTCCGCCGCGAACGTCGTGTGCTCGTCGTACTTGCCCGACAGCAGCCCGCTGGCCAGCGGCACCCGGGCGATGATGCCCACCCCGGCGGCGCGCGCGGCGGGCAGGACCCGCTCCAGCGGCTTGAGCCGGAACGCGTTGAGAATGATCTGTACGCTGGCCACCCCCGGCCGGGCGATGGCGGTCAGCGCCTCCTCGCACGTCTCCACGCTGACCCCGTACGCGGCGATCTTCTTCTCGGCCACCAGCGTGTCCAGCGCGTCGAACACGGCGTCCGTCGAGTAGACGGGCGTCGGCGGGCAGTGCAACTGGACCAGGTCGATGGTGTCCACGCCCAGGTTCCTGCGCGAGCGCTCGTTCCAGGCGCGGAAGTTGGACATCACGTAGTTCGACGGGATCTGCTCCATCCGCCGGCCCATCTTGGTGGCCACGGTGAGCCCGGGACGGTCCTTGGCGAAGCGGCCGACGATCTGCTCGCTGCGCCCGTCGCCGTACACGTCGGCGGTGTCGATGAAGGTGACGCCCGCGTCCACGGCGGCCCGGAGCGTGGCGGCGGCCTCATCCTCCGTCACCTCACCCCAGTCCGCGCCGAGTTGCCAGGCGCCGAGCCCGATCACGCCGACCTGGCGTCCGGTACGTCCCAACACGCGCTGTTCCATGGGTGTCCAGCCTTTCTGCACGAGTGCCTGAGCGGCACCAGTCTCCCGGAAAATGAGATGTGGCCGGAGCAGCCCCTTCAGTACCGTTCTGGCAGGGAGCGCGGGTCGAAGTTCGTCGGTTACGGGCTCCGCGGGTCGCGGGTTCGAGTCCCGCCGCCGCGGTGGCCGGAGCGCCGCCGCGACGTAGCTCAGCTGGCAGAGCAGCAGATTATGCCGGTGGACCTTGCCATATCCGCGCTCCCTTCAGCGCAAGCGAAGGAGTACCCCATGACACGTGATCCACTCGCGTCTGTGTCGGCCCTCAAGACCCCGCAGTCACAGCCCATCCCCGGCCGCCGGGACCAGATGCGCAATGCCGCGGGCGGGTACGTCTTCGCCAAGGACCTGTGGACGAAGCTTGAGGACTTCCTCATCCTCGGTACGGCCGGCGGCACGTACTACGTCAACCAGGGCGAGCTGACCAGGCAGAACACCGGCGTGCTCTTCGAGGCGATCGAGGAGGACGGGCCGCGCGTCGTCGAACTGCTCACCGCGATCTCGACGGCGCGCCCGCCGCGCGCGCCCAAGCCGCGGCCGGTGTTGTTCGCGCTGGCGGCGGCGTACGCCAAGGGCGACGCCGCCACCCGGCAGGCCGCCAAGCTGGCGCTGCCGAAGGTCGCGCGCACCACCGACCACCTCGCCCAGTTCTTCGGCCACCACAAGAACCTGTCCGGCAAGCTCACGGCGCGCGGCGTGTCCGTCGTCAGCGGGAGGTCCCTGCGCACCGCGCTCGGGTCGTGGTTCCTCGAAGGCAGCCCGGACGAGGTGGCCTTCAAGGCGTGCAAGGCCGCGCAGCGCAGGACGCCGCAGGGCGAGAGCTTCTCCCTGCGCGACGTGCTGCGCATCGCGCACCCTGCGGCCGAGGACGAGCAGCGCGGGACCCTGTTCGGGTGGATCGCCGGCAACGTGCCCGACGAGCGGGCGCGGCAGGTCCTGCCCGCCGTGGACCGCTTCCTCACCGCCAAGGCCGTCACCAGTGCCGCCGAGGCGGTGCGCGTGGTGACCGAGCGGAAGGTGCCGTGGGAGTTCCTGCCGGACGCCGTGCTCGCCGAGCCGAGCGTCTGGGAGGCGCTGGTCGACACCGTCGGGATGACCGCGCTGCTGCGCAACCTCGCCCGCATGACGCGCATCGGCGCGCTCAGGCCGGGCGGCGACGCGACTCGCCGGGCGGTGGCGCGGCTGACCGACCGCGACGCGCTGGCCGGGGCCCGCGTCCATCCGATGGACGTGTTCCTGGCGCTGCGCGTGTACGGCTCGGGCCAGGCCCAGCCGCACGCGCGCGCCGAGCTCCAGCGGTGGCGCCCGCTGCCCGCGGTCAGGGACGCCCTGGAGGAGGCGTACGAGCTGTCCTTCGGGTTCGCCGAACCCACGGGCAAGCGGCTGCTCGTCGCCGTCGACTCCTCGGGCTCGATGAGCTACGACAGGGTCTGCCTGGGCGGCTCGCCGCTGGGCAGCGTGTACGAGATCGCGTGCGCGATGGCGGTCATGCTGGCCAGGATCGAGCGCGGCAACGTGCACGTCATCGACGTCGACACCCGGGTGCACGACTCGAAGATCACACCGCGGACCAACCTGCGGGAGCTCGCCTCCTGGAGGCCCTCGGGCGGTGGCACCGACCTGTCGCTGCCGTTCTCTTGGGCGCGGCGCGAGCGGTTCGAGGCCGACGGCATCGTGGTGCTGACCGACAGCGAGACCTGGGCCGGGCGGTCGCACCCGACGCAGGAGCTCAACGCCTACCGCCACTCGGTCAGTCCGCTGGTCAACGTGGTGGTCGCGGCGATGACGGCGGCCGGGTACACGATCAACGACCCGGGCGATGAACGGGTGCTCAACGTGGTCGGGCTGGACGCGTCGCTGCCGATGGTCGTCAATGCCTTCGTCGGAAGCTGAGCGATGGTCGTCAACGCCTTCGTCGGAAGCTGATCCCAGCCTACGAGGCCCACCCACCTCGGCTCCTCAGCGGGGGCAGGAGCCGAGGTGGGTGGGGCCCGACTTGAGCAGCAGCCGTTTGGCGAGGATCTCCGCCGCGACGTCCGCGCCCATCGCGAGCCCGTCGAAGTTGCTGAAGCCGAAGTGCAGCCCGCCCACCACCCGCGAGCGCCCCGCATCGGCCGCGGCACTGGAAGCCCGCGAACCGCCGCCGCCACGGCTGCCCGGTGGCCGGGTCGATGGGTGCGTCGGAGGCCCGCGCCGCCCGTACGACCTGGAGTGTCTGCTCGTTCCAGCCGCGTACGGCGTCGATGTCGGGCGCGCCCGAGGGCACCGGCGGGACGAGCAGCAGGAGCGCGACGACCTTGTTCATGGGATCCCCTGTCCGTGGGTGCGGAACCGATCCCATAAAAGGTGCGACACCGACGGCGCTCCTGCCACTACCTCCCCAGCTATGCGGCCGTGCGGCGGGTCAGCCGGTGCTCGTCGAGCGTCCGGGTCAGCGCGTGCAGCGCCCGGCACAACGGGACCTCGTCCAGGTGGCCGTAGGACAGGACGATCCCGTTGCCGGGCGAGACGGCGTCCGGGTGGTGGAGTTCGGCCAGCTCGGACGCCTGGACCAGGCGCGCCCGCAGCCCCGCGGCCACCGACTCGGCGGGTACGGAGGCCGGCAGCAGGAGCGTGGCGGACGAACCGGTGCGCGCGCCGAGCAGCCGGGTGTCCGGGTAGGCGCCGAGGGCGTGGCGGACGAGCGAGCGCTTGGGCTCGTACAGGGCCGACAGCCGTTGCACCCGGTGCGTCACGCAGCCCGACGTGAGCAGGTCCGTCACCGCGAGCTGGCAGGTGATCGACGGCCGGCCGTGCCCGGCGGACATGGCCTGCTCGATCTCGCCGGCCAGCCGCTGCGGCACCACCGCGAACGCCAGCCGCAGCGTCGGCGTCAGCACGTCGCGGAACGAGCCCGCCATGGCCGTGGACCAGGAGTCCCCGACGGCCAGGACGCCGGGGCGCGGGCCGGGCGCCACGGTGAACAGGCCGTCGAAGGCCGGTTCGAGCACCATGCCGCCGCTGTCGCGGGCCCACGCGGCCAGCGCGCGCCGCCGTTCGATCGGCAACCGCGTGCCGAGCACGCCCCGCTCCGGCAGGACCGCCACGACGTCGCAGGCGGCGGGGATCAGGTCGGTACGCGCCCCCGAGCCGTCCACCGGCAGCGGCAGCACGGTGCCGAGCCGTTCGAGCGCCGCCCGCAGCGGGCGCGGCGCGGGGTCCTCCAGCGCGATGACCGGGTCGGTGCCGCCCTGCGCGCGCAGGAGCAGCTTCAGCGCCTCCGCGAGGTCCGCGGTGACGATCACCTCGTGGCCGTCCAGTGCCAGGCCGCGGGTGTCGCGCAGGTGGGCCGCGATCGCGGCGCGCAGCGCGGGCAGCCCGGCCGGGGGAAGGCCCCCGAAGGGCACGGCGTGGTGGCCGGCCCGCCGCCAGGCCGCCCGCCAGGCCGTCAGCGGGAACGCGTGCGGGCTGGGCCGTTCGGAACGCAGGTCGATGAGCGCCTGCCCGGGACCGGCACCGGCCTCCCGAACCGGCGCGGTCGCGACGCGCGAAGCACCGCCCTCAGATATCCCGGGGTCCGGCAGGCCGAGGTCCGGTGGGTCGGGGCTGGGCAGACCAGGGCCGGGCAGGCCGGAGCTGGGCAGGTCGGAGCTGGGCAGGTCGGGGCCCGACACGTAGGTGCCCGAGCCGTGCCGCCCCGAGATGTAACCTTCTGCCAGCAGCCTCTCGTACGCCGCCAGCGCCACCCCCCGCGAGATCCCCAGCGCCCCTGCCAGGGTGCGCGTGGACGGCATCCGGGTACGGGCCGCGAGCTGACCTGCCACGATGGCCCCGCGAAGCTGGGCGGCGAGCTGTACCTGCAGCGGCTCGGGCAGGGTACGTTCAAGCCGGATGGGTACGTTGAGCCTTTGCGAATGACGCATGGAATGTCCCCCATGGACGTACGGATAACAACGGGCCCCTCCCTAGAGGCGTGCCATCGTGTGCCAACCCGTTCCACCTCCTCACCGTGCTCACCGTGGCCGGTAAGAGCAGCGCACACCCGTCTGAACGGTGGCGCGCAACTCTTCACCGATCGCCCTGTCCACCGCCGCGATCCGGGCCAGCGCCCGCCGGATGGCCTTGCCGACGGCGATCCTGGCGCGCTCGCCATCCCCGGCGAACGGCCGCGCCCGCCCGCCGATGCCGGTCGCCGCGGCCAGCTCCGACATCAGCCATTCGCGCTCCAGCCGCAGCGCCGCCGCCCGTTCGAGGTCGTGCATCGCGTCCAGCTCGTCGATCTCGGCCTGCATCGTGGACAACCGCTGCCGGTAGGCGTCCCTGGCCGAGTCGTCGAGCAGCGACTGGGCCGACTCGTACGCGGCCGGCTCCCGCGTGGTGCCCGCCGCCAGGTCACCGGCCGGGATCTCGTGCCCGGGGTTGGCGACCAGCACGGCCAGGTGGCTCATGCCGATGCTGTGCTCGACCAGCGCGTGCCGTTCGCCCAGCTCGACCCGCCAGTGCCGCCCGTCGCGGCGCAACCGGCACGCGGCGTCGCCCGCCGGCGTCCGGCCGGCCATCGCGGGCAGCGTCATGCCCAGCTCCCCGGCCTCAGCCTCGGCGGTGGCCAGGGCCGCGCGGGCCGCCTCGTCCCTGGGGCCGTCGCGCAGCGCCAGCGCCTGGCCGTACCGGCAGCGGGAGAGCGTGGCGGCCGGCCAGTGGCCCAGCGCCAGGTTGTCGTGCACGGCGGCACGCAGGTGGGCGACGGCCGGGTCCAGGTCGCCGGTGGCCAGCCCCGTGGTGAGCGCCGCCATGCCCAGCGAGTGCCGCACCGAGCCGAAGCAGGCCACGCCCAGGCTGGCGATCACCGGAAGGTGCGCGTACGGGGTGAGCAACTCCTGCGCGCGGGCGGCGGTCTCGGCGTCCCGCAGCAGGAAGGCGGTCTCCACGACGCAGTACATCGTCACCAGCCAGGAGCTGGAGCTGGGCAGGTCGCCCAGGTCCCGGCCGCGCAGCCGGGCCAGCTGCCCGGTCGCCAGCCGCCGGTCGCCGGCCACGGCGGCGGTCAGCGCCAGGCCCGCCACGTAGGAGTTGTCGATGGGGCTCAGGGTGGGCGAGTTGACCAGGTCGGCCAGGGCGGGCAGCAGTTCGGTGGTGCGGCCCTGGTACCAGCGGATGGCGCCGAGCTGGCCGCCGTACCAGCCGGTCGCGTCGATGTCCCCGGCCGCCAGGCCCAGTTCGTGACACTCGGCGGCCAGCTTCTCCGCCTGCTCGAAGCGGCCCGCGCGGATGGTGTGCATGACCCGCATCGCGCTGGTCACGTACCCGATCGCCAGGTGGGGCCGCTCCCGCAGCAGGTCGCTCAGCTCCTTCAGGCAGCGCTCCGCGTGCGGGTCGGCGGCCAGGAACAGGTCCACGGTCCGCCACATGAGCCCCATGATCAGGTCGCCGCCGCGCCCCGTGACGCCCGCGTGGCCGATCAGCTCGCCGGCCAGCTCCTGCCTGAGCTCCCCGTGTTCGGGCCCCAGCAGGCAGTGGTGGGCCAGGCTCAGCGCCTCCACCAGCGCCGTCGCGTCGCCGGAGCTCCTGGCCTGCGCCAGCAGCCGCAGCGTGCCCTCGTGCGCGCCCTCGCGGTAGTCCTCCTCGCTGCGCAGGCGTAAGCGCAGCCGCAGCGCGAGCGCGGAGCAGGGGTCGATCAGCGACAACGCGTGCCGCTGACGGGCCCTGATCATCTCCGACTCGGCGCTCGTCCGGTGCTCGTGCACCCAGATCCCGCCCAGCCCCAGTGCCGCCCGCGCCAGCGCCGGCGGGTCACCGCACACCTGCGCGTGCCGGTAGGCGGTGTCGAACCAGTGCCGCGCGCGCCGCAGGTCCCCGTTCCGCAGCAGCGCGTGTTCGCCCCGTACCAGGGCCTTCTTCAGCTCCGAGCATGACGGCGGGAGCACGCCCAGTCCCTGTGCAACGCTCACGATTTCCGCTCCCCAATCGGTCATCCAGTCTTGAGCGTTCCAACGGCACCCCGAATACCGTTCTAGGACCAACACGTATGGCGGACGGGGATGGGTTCACGGCCCGTACCCTGAATCTCATGATTCGTCCTGCAACACCCGCTGACGTGCCCGAGATCGTCAGCATGATCACTGAACTCGCCACCTACGAGAAGGCCGCCCACGAGGTACGCGTGACCGGGGAGCAGCTCCACGACACCCTCTTCGGTGACAGCCCGGCCGCCTTCGTGCACATCGCCGAGCAGGACGGCCGGGTGGTGGGCTTCACGCTGTGGTTCCTCACCTATTCCACCTGGCGCGGCACGCACGGCATCTACATGGAGGACCTGTACGTCCGCCCGGACAGCCGGGGCGGCGGCCACGGCATCGGGCTGATGCGCAGGCTGGCCGAGATCTGCGCCGAGCGCGGCTACCAGCGCCTGGAATGGTCGGTCCTCACTTGGAACCAGCCGACCATCGACTTCTACGACAAGCTCGGCGCGGTCAACCAGGACGACTGGTACAGGTACCGGCTGACCGACGAGCCGCTGCGGCGCATGGCCGAGCGCCGCGACTGACTCAGTCGCGACCGATCCCGCCGCGAGTTACCCCGTCGCGACTGGCCCCGTCGCGACTGACCCCGTGCGAAGTCGCGCGGGTCACGCAGAGTGACGTGACCCGCGCGACACATACGTTTAAACGCCGGCGTGCGTGCGGGAGCGCGTGCTCTCCGCGCCGTCGAACACCCCCATGTCCGGCTCTTCCAGGTCGCGGTGGGTCTCCTCCATGCGCAGCGCGACGCCCAGCGCGAAGAACGTGGGCGCCCACTCACCGATGAAGATGCCCCACCTGTCGGCCCGGTCCAGGCCGGCCCCCTGCTCGGCGTTCTTCGACATCAGCCAGGTCCCGAACGAAAGGGCGATCGAAGCCAGCCCCGCGGAGTACATGTGGCCCGACTTCACGCCCATCTGATGTAGCTTTTTGATCATGTTTCCCCCCTTGTCTGAGTGCAGTTACCCCAGGGGGCACCCGGTAAGCGATCATTACGGGCATGTTTCCCGCGTGACGCATGTGCGGAGCTTGTTACCGAGGTGAATCACCCGTAACGAACGCACAGCCACGGACGGTCAAAGTGCGTAACGAGCGCTTCCTACCTTGGAGATCCGGACGCCGAGCGTAGGAGAGTCAATGGCGCGCTGGATCGCCGAGTGGCATCCCGATGACCCAGCCTTCTGGGAGAGTTCAGGCAAGCGCGTCGCACGCCGGAACCTGATCTTCTCGATCGTGGCCGAGCACCTCGGCTTCACGGTGTGGACGTTGTGGAGCATCGTCGCGACCAAGATGGGGTCGTACGAGTTCACCACCGACCAGCTCTTCTGGCTGGTCGCGTTGCCGAACCTGATCGGCTCGGTGCTGCGGGTGCCCTACACCTTCGGGCCCGCGAAGTTCGGTGGCCGCAACTTCACCGTGGTCAGCGCCCTGTTGCTGCTGATCCCCGCCGTGCTGCTGGGCGTGGCGGTGAACAATCCGGACACTCCGTACTGGCTGTTCCTGGTGATCGCGGCGCTGGCGGGCTTCGGCGGCGGGAACTTCGCCTCCAGCATGGCCAACATCACCTACTTCTACCCGCGCAGCAGGCAGGGCGTCGCGCTCGGCCTGAACGCCGCGGGCGGCAACATCGGCGTCAGCTCCGTGCAGCTCGTCATGCCGCTGGTGATCGGCTCGCTCGGGCTGGCCGCCGCCGGCTGGTTCTGGATCCCGTTCGTGGTGGTCGCCGCGGCCTGCGCCTTCTTCTTCATGGACAACCTGACCAGCGCCAGGGCCAACCCGCGCGAGCAACTCGCGGTGGCGGGCAGGGCCCAGACCTGGATCATGTCCTTCCTCTACATCGGCACGTTCGGCTCGTTCATCGGCTACTCCACCGCCTTCCCGCTGCTGAGCCAGAACCTCTTCCCCGACGCGCCGTACGCCGCGGTGGCCTTCGCCGGGCCGCTGATCGGCTCGCTGATCAGGCCGGTGGGCGGCTGGATGGCGGACAAGCTCGGCGGCGCGCCCGTCACGTTGTGGAACTTCGCCGCGATGGGCGGCGGCGTGCTGCTGGTCTGGGCGGCCAGCACCTCCGGCAACTTCTGGCTGTTCTTCCTGTCCTTCCAGCTCCTCTTCCTCACCTCGGGCATCGGCAACGGCTCCACCTACCGGATGATCCCGGCCATCTTCCAGGCCAAGGCCGTCGCCGAGCGCGGCGAGAGCGAGGAGAGCCTGCTGTACGGCAAGCGTCAGGCCTCCGCCGCGATCGGCATCATCTCGGCGGTCGGAGCCCTCGGCGGCTTCCTGATCAACCGGGCGTTCGGCATGTCGTTCGCCGCGGCGGGCACCCCGACCCCCGCCTTCCTCGCCTTCGGGGTGTTCTACGTCTCCTGCCTCGCCCTGACCTGGTGGTGTTACACCCGCACGGTCGGCGTCAAGATCGTGGCGAGCCTCGCCCACGCCAGGGTCTGACGACGTGACGCCGCCGACGACGACCAAGACGCACTGCCCGTACTGCGCGCTGCAGTGCGGCATGGAGATCGGTCCCGAGCTGGCCATCAGCCCCAGGACCGACATCCCGGCCAACGCCTCGGGAGCGCTGTGCCAGAAGGGATGGACGGCGGGCGAGCTGCTCACCAACGGTGAGCGCCTGACCTCCCCCCTCCTGCACGGCGAGCCCGTGGACTGGGACGTCGCGCTCGACTACGTGGCGTACCGGTTGTCGGCCATCCGCGCCGAGCACGGCCCCGACGCCGTGGCCGTGTTCGGCGGGGGTGGTCTGACCAACGAGAAGGCGTACTCGCTCGGCAAGTTCGCCCGGGTCGCCCTCGGCACCAGCCAGATCGACTACAACGGCCGCTTCTGCATGTCCTCGGCCGCCGCCGCCTCGATCAGGGCGTTCGGCATGGACCGGGGCATGCCGTTCCCGATCACCGACCTGGACGACGCCGACGTCGTGCTGATCGCGGGCGGGAACGTGGCCGAGACGATGCCCCCGTTCGTGCGCCACCTGGACGGCCCGCGCCTGATCGTCATCGACCCGCGCCGCACCCAGACCGCCAAGCTCGCCTGGCTGCACCTACAGCCCACGCCCGGCACCGACCTGGCGCTGGCCCTCGGGCTGCTGCACCTGGCCATCGCCGACGAACTGGTGGACGAGGAGTACGTCGCCGCCAGGACCAACGGCTTCGACGAGGTACGCACCTCGCTGGCCTCCTGGTGGCCCGAGCGGGTCGAGCGGATCACCGGGGTGCCCGTGCACCAGATGCGGCAGGCGGTCAGGGCGATGGCCGCCGTCGGCAGGACCTACATCCTGACCGGGCGCGGCGCCGAGCAGCACGCCAAGGGCACCGACACCGTCACCGCGTTCATCAACCTCGCCCTCGCGCTGGGCCTGCCGGGCCGGCATGGCTCCGGGTACGGCTGCGTCACCGGCCAGGGCAATGGGCAGGGCGGCAGGGAACACGGGCAGAAGGCCGACCAGCTGCCCGGCTACCGCAAGATCGACGACCCGGCCGCCCGCGAGCACATGGCGGGCATCTGGGGCATTCCCGCCGAGGACATCCCCGGGCCGGGGCGGTCGGCGTACGAGCTGCTCGACGCGCTCGGCACCCCCGAAGGGCCGCGCGCGCTGCTGCTGTTCGGCTCCAACCCCGTCATCTCCGCACCCGCCGCCGAGCACGTCGCCGAGCGCATCGGCGCCCTCGACCTGCTCGTCACCTGCGACTTCGTCATGTCGGAGACCGCGGCCCTGGCGGACGTGGTCTTCCCCGTGACGCAGTGGGCCGAGGAGGGCGGCACCATGACCAACCTCGAAGGCCGCGTCCTGCTGCGTGAGCGGGCGGTGACGCCGCCCGAGGGCGTCAGGAGCGACCTCGACGTCATCGCCGGCCTCGCGGAACGGCTCGGCCACACCTTCGGGACCGACCCGCGGGAGGTCTTCGACGAGCTGCGCCGCGCCAGCGCCGGCGGCCCCGCCGACTACTCCGGCATCACCTACGAGCGCATCGCCGGCGAGACCGGCGTGTTCTGGCCGTGTCCCTCGGAGGACCACCCGGGCACGCCGCGTCCTTTCCTCGACTCCTTCGCCCACCCCGACGGCCGGGCCAGGTTCGTGCCCGTCCAGCACCGGCCGTCGGCCGAGGAGACCGACCGGGACTACCCCGTCTACCTGACCACCGGCCGGGTGCTGGCCCACTACCAGAGCGGCGCGCAGACCCGCAGGATCGCGCCGCTCGTTCAGGCCGCCCCCGAGCCGTTCGTCGAGCTGCACCCGGATCTGGCCGAGCAGCTCGACATCGCCGTGGGCGACATCGTGCGCGTCAGCAGCAGGAGGGGCGAGAGCAAGGCCGTGGCCAGGATCAGCGACGCCATCAGGCGCGACACCGTGTTCATGCCCTTCCACTGGGAGGGCGCCAACCGTCTCACCAACCCGGCACTCGACCCGACGTCGAGGATGCCGGAGTTCAAGGTCTGCGCCGTCAGGGTGGAGAGGGACTCATGAGGCTCATCGTCGTGGGGAACGGGATGGCCGGGTCGCGGTTGGTCAGCGAGGTGCGCGCCCGGGACCCGCATATGAAGATCACCGTGTTCGGCGCGGAGACGTGCCAGCCGTACAACCGGGTGCTGCTGTCCAACGTGCTGGCCGGCAGCTCGCGCCCGGAGCAGGTACGGCTGCTCGACCCGTCCTGGTACGAGGCGCACAACGTGGAGGCCGCCTTCGGCAGCGCGGTCGCCCACATCGACAGGGACACCGGTCACGTCGTCACCTCCGACGGCCGGCGCGAGCCGTACGACCTGCTGGTGCTGGCCACCGGCAGTGACGCCATCGTGCCGCCGATCCCCGGCGTGGAGCGGGCCATCCCGTTCCGCACGCTGGAGGACTGCGAGCGGATCATGGAGTCCGCCGAGCACGCCGGACGGGCCGTGGTCATCGGCGGCGGGCTGCTCGGCATCGAGGCCGCCCGCGGCCTGGCCGGGCGGGGGCTGCCGGTCACCCTGCTGCACCTGGCCGGCCACCTCATGGAGCGGCAGCTCGACGTCGAGGCCGGCGAGGTGCTCGGCGAGACGCTGGCCGGGCTCGGCGTGGAGACCCGTACCGGCGTCGCCGCCTCGGGCGTCGAGGAGCACGGCGTCCGCCTGGACGACGGCGAGCTCGTCCGGGGCGACCTGGTGATCCTGGCGTGCGGCGTGCGGCCGGTGACCGGGCTGGCCGCCGAGGCGGGACTCGAAGTGCGGCGCGGTGTCGTCGTGGACGACGAGCTGCGCACCGACGACCCGTCGATCTTCGCCATCGGGGAGTGCGCCGAGCACGAGGGCATGGTCTACGGCCTGGTCGCCCCCGCCTGGGAGCAGGCCGCCGTCGCCGCCGACGTGATCACCGGCGGCAAGGCGCTCTACCGCGGCTCCCGCCTGGTCACCCGCCTGAAGGCCAAGAGCGTCGAGCTGGCCGCCATGGGCGAGACCCAGCTCGGCGAGGAGCACGCCGAGGTGGTGCGCTTCAGCCACCGGGCGCGCGGCACCTACCGCAAGCTCGTCATCCGCGACGGACGGCTGGTCGGCGCGATCCTGCTGGGCGAGAGCGACGCCGTCGGCACGCTCACCCAGCTCTTCGACCGTGGCGGGCCGGTGCCGGGCGACCGGGCGGGGCTGCTGTTCCCCGGGCTGGCCTCGGCGCCCGTGGCCGAGAGCCCGACCCTGATCCCGGACGCGGCCAAGATCTGCCAGTGCAACAACGTGACCAAGGGCCAGATCAGGGCCTGCTGGGAGGCCGGGGCACGGGACGTGGCCGGCGTGGCGGCCGCCACCAGGGCCACCACCGGATGCGGTACGTGCCGCGACGCCGTGGAGGGCATCGTCGGCTGGCTGTGTGAGCAAGAAGGGGTTCCCGCATGAACAGGATCGTCGTCGTAGGGTACGGCCCGACGGCCCACCGGCTCGTCGAGACCCTCACCGCCAAGGGCTTCGACGGAACCGTGACCGTGATCGGGGAGGAGCCGCGGCCCGCATACGACCGGGTGGCGCTGACCTCCTACCTGTCCGGCGTCACCCTGGAGGACCTCACCTACGAGATGCCCTCCGGGATCGTGACCAGGCTGAACACCCGGGTCACCGGCATCGACAGGGAGGCCGGGCTGGTCACGCTGGCCGACGGCGGCAGCGAGCCGTACGACGTGCTCGTGCTGGCCACCGGCTCCGCGCCGTTCGTGCCGCCGGTGCCCGGCGCCGAGCACGCCTTCGTCTACCGCACGATCGACGACCTGGACGCCATCAGGAAGGCCGCCAAGAACGCCGTCGAGGGCGTCGTGGTCGGCGGTGGCCTGCTGGGCCTGGAGGCGGCCGACGCGCTGCGGGCGCTCGGGCTGAAGGCGCACATCGTCGAGATGAGCCCCTGGCTGATGCCCCGCCAGGTGGACGAGGGCGGCGGCGCGGTGCTGAAGTCGCACATCGAGGGCCTGGGGCTGGGCGTGCACGCCGGGGCGGGCGTGCAGGAGATCGTGCACGACGGCGAGCAGGTCACCGGGCTGCGCAAGCCCGACGGGACCGTGCTGGACGCCCAGGTCGTGGTGTTCTCGGCGGGCATCAGGCCGCGCGACGAGCTGGCCAGGTCCTCCGGGCTGGAGGTCGGCCCCCGTGGCGGCATCGTGGTGGACGAGGGGATGCTGACCTCCGACCCGTCGATCTACGCGGTCGGCGAGTGCGCGCTGGCCGGCGGCATGGTGTACGGGCTCGTCGCGCCGTGCAACTCGATGGCCGACGTCGTGGCGGACCGGATCATGGGCGGCTCGAAGACGTTCGACGGGGCCGACATGTCCACCAAGCTCAAGCTGCTGGGCGTGGAGGTGGCCCAGTTCGGGGCGATGGAAGGGGCGCTGGACGTCACCTACATGGACCCGGTGGGCGGGGTCTACAAGAAGTTGTTCATCAGCGACGACGCGCGGACGCTGCTGGGCGGCATCTGCGTGGGCGACGCCTCGCCGTACACCTCGTTGCGGCCGTTCGTGGGCAAGGAACTGCCGGCCTCGCCGTCGGACCTGCTGTTCAGCGGGGCGGGCGCGAACCTCGACGTGCCCGACGAGGCGCAGGTCTGCTCGTGCAACAACGTGTGCGCGGGCGACATCCGCACGGCCATCGCCGACCAGGGCGTCACCGACGTGCCGGGGCTGAAGGCGTGCACCCGGGCCGGCACGACCTGCGGCAGCTGCGTGCCGCTGCTCAAGCAGTTGCTGGAGAAGTCGGGCGTCGAGGTGAGCAAGGCGCTGTGCGAGCACTTCACGTACTCGCGGGCCGAGCTGTTCGACATCGCCCGGGTACGCGGCGTCACGACCTTCTCCGAGCTGATCGGGCAGCACGGCACCGGCAGGGGCTGCGACATCTGTAAGCCGGCGGTGGCCTCGATTCTGGCCTCGCTGCACAACGGGCACGTGCTGGAGGGCGAGCGGGCGACCCTGCAGGACACCAACGACAAGTTCCTGGCCAACATCCAGAAGAACGGCACCTACTCGGTCGTCCCGCGCATCCCCGGCGGTGAGATCACGCCGGAGAAGCTGATCGTGATCGGCGAGGTGGCCCGCGACTTCGGTCTCTACACCAAGATCACCGGTGGGCAGCGCATCGACCTGTTCGGCGCCACCGTCGATCAGCTGCCGGAGATCTGGCGGCGGCTGGTGGACGCCGGGTTCGAGTCGGGGCACGCGTACGGCAAGGCGCTGCGCACGGTCAAGTCCTGCGTCGGCTCGACCTGGTGCCGCTACGGCGTGCAGGACTCGGTGGGCATGGCGATCGCGCTGGAGCTGCGCTACCGCGGCCTGCGCTCGCCGCACAAGCTCAAGTCGGCCGTCTCCGGCTGCGCCCGCGAGTGCGCGGAGGCCAGGTCGAAGGACTTCGGCATCATCGCCACCGAGCAGGGCTGGAACCTGTACGTCGGCGGCAACGGCGGCTTCAAGCCCCGCCACGCCGACCTGCTGGCCAACGACCTGAGCTCGGAGGAGCTGATCAGGACCATCGACAGGTTCCTGATGTTCTACATCCGCACCGCCGACCGGCTCCAGCGCACCGCCGCCTGGCTGGAGTCGCTGGACGGCGGGCTCGACTATCTCCGTGAGGTGATCATGGAAGACTCGCTGGGCATCTGCGCCGACCTGGACGCGCAGATGGAACACCACATCGCCACCTACGCCGACGAGTGGGCCGCCACGCTGGACGACCCGGACAAGCTCGACCGGTTCGTCAGCTTCGTCAACGCCCCCGGCACGCCCGACCCGTCGATCGTGTTCGGCAACGAGCGCGGCCAGATCAAGCCGGTGATGGCCCGATGAACTGGACCTCGATCTGCGCCTTCGACGCGCTGCGGCCGGAGAGCGGCGTCTGTGCCCTGGTGGAGGGCGTCCAGGTGGCGATCTTCCGTACCTATGACGGGGACCTGTACGCGCTGGCCAACCTCGACCCCTACAGCGGCGCGTACGTGCTCTCCCGGGGCATCGTCGGGACCAGGAAGGGTGAGCCGACGGTGGCCTCGCCGCTGCACAAGCAGGTCTACAGCCTGGTGACCGGGCGCTGCCTGGACGACGAGACGCTGTCGGTGCCGGTCTACTCCGTGCGGACGGGCGACACCGGGCACGTGGAGGTCAGCCTGGAACAGCGGGTGAAGGCGGGCGTCTGACGCCGCTAGGCATCGTTCTCCGCGGCGCCCACCTCGACCGGTGGGTAGACGTGTGCGCCGCGGTGGGCCAAGGGGAGCACGCAACGCCGATCTGACTCGACGCTCAAGCAGCGCTCGGCGTCCTCGCGCTGGGGGAGGGGTTCGGATTTCGCCTGGGTTCGCGGCACTAGAGGGACGCTATAGGCGGTTCCGGGCAAGCTGGTCTCAAGGCGGCAACGATCGCGGCTCTGACAGGTCTCTTCAAATCCCGTGAACCTCTCCCGTTTCGCCGGGAGCTGTGCCCGTACCAGGTAAAGGGGTTGTGCGGAGTGCCTAAACCGCGCATTCGCGGTTGATCGGCGGGGGCATCAAGCGGCCATGAGCAAGATTTCTCAGCGCAGGGCACTCCTGCTGGCCGCACTAGTGCCCGCCCTCCTGCTCGCGGGCTGTTCCGCGAGCAACAACACACAGGCGATGAAGGGGGCGGCGGTCCCCACGGACATGGACTCCATGTCGCCCGGCGATTCTCCCGACACGACGGACTCGGGCGAGGCGTCGCCGAGCGGCACCGGGGAAGGCGGCGGCGAGCCGCAGTCGGCCGTCCAGGGCTTCTTCAGCGCGCTGAAGTCCGGGAACGTGGACCAGGTCGTCAGCGCCTTCGCCGACGACGGCATGGCGGCGGTGGACGGGCAGGCCACGGCGGAGGGCAGCCAGGCGATCCGCAGCCTGTTCCAGAAGCAGCTCCAGGGCGCGAACGGCATGGGGGACGCCACACACACCGTCGGGGACACCAAGACCGCAGGGGACGATGACGCGATCGTCACGGCAACGAGCAAGCAGGGCAACAAGAACCTCCGTGAGCTGTTCGTGCTCACGCGGAACGGCGGGGAGTGGAAGATCTCGCAGTTCATGAACAACCGGGCATCCTGAGGGAGCGGGTTGGCGGCGGGTCGTACGAGACCGGCCGCCATCCTGGCTCTCAGTTCTGAGCGGCGGTCATCTCTGAGCGGCCGTCATCTCTGAGCGGCGCTCAGCTCTGGGTGGCGTTCAGTTCTGGGTGGTGTCGCCGGGGATGCGGGGGCGGATGCGGCGCTGGTCGACCAGGGCGAGGTAGACCGCGAAGGCGCCTCGGGACCACATGTCGGCCTGCTGCGCGGTCAGCCTGATCTCCTCGCCCTCATGGGAAACGATCATGTATCCGCCCAGTGGCATCCGTCGCCACGCGATCAATACGTTCTCGTACACGAGCACGTCGAGCATCGCGGTCAGATATTCACGTCCGGCGGCGGACACGGCGCAGGCCTCCTCGCCCCCATTGTGCGCGCCCTTTCAGGAAATGTCGCATATCTAACGGGGGCTCCGGAGAACCTCGGACGCGCCTGCGGTGTACCAACACCGGAGGTGGTCACATGAGGAAGCTCCTGGTCGTGCTGGCCGGAGTGCTGGTGCTGGTCGTCGGGGCGCTGCCGGTCGCCGCGGCCGGCAACTGGGCCGTGACGTACATGGATCCGGCGCCGTCCCGGTTCGAGGACGGGGAGTCGTACGCGCTGGGGTTCTGGGTGCTGCAGCACGGCAACCATCCATTCGAGGGGAAGATGGAGCCGGTCGGGCTGCGGTTCACGGGTTCGGGCGGCGAGAGCCTGACCTTCGCGGGCACGGCGTTGCCCGAGGCGGCGCACTACGCGACGTCGGTGGTGGTGCCGCGGGGCGTGTGGCGGGTGCAGGGCATCCAGGGGCCGTTCGAGCCGTACGAGGTGGGCACGCTCACCGTGCCCGGCTCGCTGAAGATCAACCCTGTGGCGCAGGACATGGTGCTGCCCGGGGGCGAGGACTACTGGGGCGACGTGCGGCCGCCCGGGTTCGCGCCAGGAGAGAAGATCGGCCTCGCCGTCGGCGCGCCCGCCGCTCCCCAGGCGACCGCCACACCACGTGAGCAGACGGCGGCGGCCGAGTCCGGCGGCGTGCCCGCGTACACGCTGCTCATCGCCGCCGGCGTCGGCGCCCTGCTGGCCGTGGCGGCGCTGCGCCTGACCGTGCTGCGACGCAGGCGGGAGGAGCCGTCCGAGCCGTCCGCCGACACGGTCGTCATCTCCGGCTAGCGGACCACCGGGGTGCGCCCTGACGCCGCCCTTCCCCGAGCGGCACGCGTCGGGGCGCACCCCGGTTCAGATGTGGCGTTCCTGCTGGTCGAGGATGGAGACCGCGGCCTCAGTCCTCCTGGCCCGATGGGGCGGCCCATGACGTGGGCCGGGGATGTGGTGGCCAGTGGCGACAACTCCTGCCGATGACCGGACAGATGCTCACGGAGTACTCGCGGTCGGTGAGAATCTGCTGCATGGATGCTTCGGTGAGCGATCGCGGCGAGTCTGTACGGATACGGCGCGCGATGACGAGGATCGTCACCTCCGAGGCTCCCGCGAGCAGGAGCGCGGAAGCCGCCGACTGAGCGTGACCGCCCTGCACCCAGGTGTCCTCGAGCACGAGGATGTGTTTGTCCGTCACTGTGCTCGGCTCGGGCACGATGAAGTGTCCGGGCCGCAGATCACGGCGCTGGGCCTCAGGGATTCCCACGGCGGCTTCGAGCTCCACGGGGGCCCAATGGCCGGGCAGGACGGACGCCAGGACAGCGAGGGGATGGACGCCCGGCCGTCCCCTGAGTGAGGGGACCGTCGTCATGCCGGTGACAGGCTTGGACGCCACGATGTCGAGACACGACGCGTGCGTCTGGGCGAAACCCAGAAGAAGGAGAAGTAACCGTTGGTAGGAGGGATTGCGAAGCCGCTGAGCAGCGGGCATTGGATCTTTGTACCGATACATGTCCCGGTCGGCCTGAGTGCCCACCACGGCGTAGGTCAACGGGACGACCCGCCGTGCGACGGGCACGTCTCCCCTGCGGGCATCCTCATTACAGCGGTAGCACCGCGTGTATTGCGAAGCGAGCGGCCCTGTGCAGACCTCACAGGTGACGTTCGGAATCTGAAGGGGATTCGTCATGATCGCGCCAAGCCGCTCGCGAATCATCTCCTGGAGCACCGGTAGCGTCTCCGCCAATCGCGTCAGCCCATCCGGGAAAGAAATCTCTCAAGCTGGAGTGGACGGTCCATCAACTCATCGACGATGGTCATCGCTTCATGAGCGTCCTTGGCCACGTGGACATCGGGTTTGTCCGCCGTGACCCGTCCCCACTGAGTGCGATCGACGACTGACCGCATCAAGATCACGGGCCGCCCATGCTCCACGGCCTTACGCGCCTGGATGCGAGTCCCGCTCCGCTCGCTGGCCTCAACGATGATCGTCGCCAGACTATAGCCCGACATCGTGCCGTTGCGCAGGGGAAACGTCGTCTTGTCGGGTGTTCTGTCCGGCCAGAACTGAGAGAACACGGCCCCTTGCTCGGCCACCACTCGATGGAGGTCGCGATTTTCGGGGGGGAAGTGTTTACGGATCCCGGTGCCGATAACGGCCACTGTCCGGCCGCCCGCGCGAAGCGCGGCCTCATGAGCCGTGGTGTCAACGCCCGCGGCCAGCCCTGAGACAACGGTGAGACCGCGCTCGACCAGCCGGGTCGCCAGCTCGGCGGCAAGGGCCCGGCCCTGTGGTGAGACCGTTCGGGAGCCGACCACCGCTACCCCGTCGTCCTCCTCAAGGACCGCCCCGCGGGCGAACAGCAGCGGAGGCCGATCGAACACATCGCGCAATCGGTGGGGGTAACGCCGGTCTCCCATGGTTATGACGTGAATGCCGTCCTGCTCCCAGGAGGAGATCTCTTCTCCTGCGCCCGCCAGCGCTTCCTCCATCGGATCGGAGAACAGGTCGACGGGATCCAGGCGTTCGCGCAGCACCGCCACTGGCGACGCCTCTTCGGTGAGTCGCTGGACAAGCTCACGCTCGCCCTTCTCCGTGGGGGTGCGGCGAAGCAGCGCCACCATCGCGGCGCGTTCCCTGTCGTCCCAGCGGCTCACAGCAAACAGCCTAGTGTCCTGACCGGCTCCGCGTCATCCCGGTCATCGAACACGTGTACTGATTTGGCATGTTCGCTCAAAGACTTCCCGCTGTTTCGTTACCACGCCTGCGGCCAGGCGCGGCAGGCCGGGGAGGGGTGGTTCAGAGGTGGCGTTCCTGCTGGTCGAGGATGGAGACTGAGACCGCGACCGCCTTGGCCGGGTCTGCCTCCTCGATGGCGCGCAGCAGTTCCGCGTGCGAGGAGTCCGGGGTCAGGGCCGCCTGTTCCTGGTCTCTGACGCTGTCGCGCAGGGCGTCGCTCATGCTGCGGTAGAGGTCGCCCAGCAGCGCGTTGTGGGCCGAGTCCGCGACCTGCAGGTGGAAGTCCACGTCCGCGTCGGCGAACCCGTCGAGGTCGCCGGTGCGTGCCGCCGCGTCCCTGCGGGCCAGGGTGGCGCGCATCGCGATCAGGTCCTCCTCCGTGCGCCGGCCGGCGGCCAGGCGGGCCGCGACCAGGTCGAGCCCGCGGCGTACGTCGATGATGTCCATGGCGGCGGCCGTGTCGAGCCGGCGACGCAGCGCGACCTTGGACTCGTCGGTCGCGGTCACGTACGTGCCATCGCCCTGCCTGGTGTGCAGCAGCCCCGCGTGGGCCAGGACCCGCACCGCCTCCCGTACCGACAGCCTGCTCATGCCCAGGCTCTCCGCCAGACGGCTCTCGGACGGGATCTTGGTGCCGACCGGCCACACCCCCGCGGCGATCTCCCGGCGGAGCTCGGCGATCGCGGCGTCCACGAGCGAAGTCCGAGCGACGTTACGCATGCACCTTCTCCTCATCGGCTGGAGACATCCACCCTAGATGCTGCCGGACGGGAGTGACGGGCCGTGACGCCGTCAGGCGAGTTCGGCGGCGAGGCGCTCGATCGTGTCCCTGCCCTCCAGCGGGCGGAGCCAGGCGGCGGGCAGCACGCTCGCGCCGTGCAGCGCGCCCAGGAGGTTGCCGCACACCGAGCCGGTGGAGTCGCTGTCGCCCGAGTGGTTGACCGACAGCAGCAGCGCCTTGTCCACTGACGGCTCGGCCAGGGCGCTGTAGACGCCGATGGCCAGCGCCTCCTCGGCCACCCAGGCGCCGCCCAGTGACTCGACCGCCTCGGGCGAGTGGCCGCCGCCGGCCGCCAGGAGCACGGCGGCGCGCAGGGCCGTGGTGGTCTCCTCGTGGCCCGGATAGGTGGCCAGCAGGTCCATGGCCCGGCGGACGGCGGACTCCAGGGCCTCGCCGGTCATCAGGTGCGCGATGATCGCCGCGAAGGCTCCCGCGGCGAGGTAGCCGGTCGGGTGGCCGTGGGTGATCTGCGCGCAGGCCGCCGACAACTCGAACGCTCCCGCACCGCCAAGTCGTGCACGGTCTCGGCGCCTTCCTGCGCGCCCACGTCCTGCACGGCCCCGGCTCCTTCTCGCGCGGCCCCGGCGTTTTCCCGCACGTCCTCCTCGTAGGACGGGAAGGGGAGCAGGCCGAACGGGGCCGAGCGCATCACCGTGCCGCAGCCCTTCGAGTCGGAGTTCACCGGGCCCGGCGCGCCCCACGTGGACGGCCCGGGAAAGGGGCGGTGCAGGCCCGACAGGCAGGCGTTGCCCGGGGCGCGCCGGGAGTACAGCCACTGCTCCTCCCGCAGCCGCCCCGTCCGGTGGGGGAGGTCCCCGTCCGGCGGTGAGTGGTGTTGCTGGGTGTCCAGCCAGCGCAGGTACGCCCGGCGGACCGCCTCGACCGTAGCCTCCCGCCTGCCGGGGCCGACCGGCGCGCCGTCGCCCTTTCCGGCGCCGGTGCCACTAGCGTGACCAGCGGTGACGCGGGCGCCCAGGAGGCAGCCTCGGATTCTGTCCAGAACATCCACACCTCGGATATTGCCACCTCCCGGGCCGTCTGAGAGATTCCGTTCTATCTGGTTATCTGTCCCGGAGGTCACGCGTGTCCCAATTACGCCCAGCCCTCTTCGCCGTCGCCCTCACCCTCGCGATCGCGACACCCGCTCAGGCCGCCACCGCCGCCGTTCCCACGATCAAGATCGAGAACGGTCGTACGCAGCCTGTCTTCTCGTACGCCGACGCCATCCGCGAGCACGTGTACGTCGAGTCGACCGTCGACAGCGACCTGGACGGCAAGCTCGACAAGGTCAGGGTGGACATCATCAGGCCCAAGGAGTCCGGCCCGGGGCTCAGGGTGCCGGTGGTCATCGACGAGAGCCCGTACTACGACAACTCAGGCCGAGGAAACGAGTCAGAGCGCAAGATTTACGACGCCGCCGGAAATGTCGCGAAATTTCCGCTCTTCTATGACAACTACTTCGTACCCCGCGGCTACGCCGTGCTCAACGTCGACATGCTCGGCACCACCAGGTCCGAAGGCTGCCCGGACATCGGCGGCAAGGCCGACGTGCTGGGCGGCAAGGCCGTCATCGACTGGCTGAACGGCCGCGCCAAGGCCGTCAGGGCCGACGGCAGCCCGGCCGTGGCCGACTGGACGACCGGCAAGTCCGCCATGATCGGCAAATCGTACGACGGCACCCTGGCCAACGCCGTCGCCGCCACCGGCGTCGAGGGCCTCAAGACCATCGTGCCCATCTCGGCGATCAGCTCCTGGTACAAGTACCAGCGCTCGAACGGCGTCATCTACAACTACGACTACGCCTCCTGGCTGGCCAACTACGTCGACACCGACCCAGAGCCCAAGTGCAAGCCGGTACGCGACAAGATGGACGCCGAGGACGGCGACGACACCGGCAACTACAATCCGTTCTGGGCCGAGCGCGACTACATCGAGGGCCTGCTCGGCGACGTCTCCAAGGTCAAGGCCAGCGTCTTCGTGATCCACACGGTCAACGACCTCAACGTCAAGCCCGACAACTTCTCCACCTGGTGGAAGGCCCTGGCCGACCGGCACGTGCCGCGCAAGATCTGGGTCGGCCAGACCCAGCACGTGGACCCGTTCGACTTCGAGGGCCGCAGAACCCTGTGGGTGGACACGCTGCACCGCTGGTTCGACCACTGGCTGCACGGCGTGCGCAACGGGATCACGAACGAGCCCCGCGCCGACGTCGAGATCGGCCCGAAGCAGTGGATCACCCAGCGGGACTGGCCCGCGCCGTTCGCGCTCAGGGCGTCGCTGCGACCCGCGGCCGACGGCTCGCTCGGCCTGCGACCCGCCGCCAGGAACAGCACCGCCACCTTCACCGACGTCCGCATGAGTGAGGAGGACATGGTCGCCGACGTGGGCACGGCGAAGCCGGGCCGGGTGGCGTTCACCACCGGCGCGCTCCCGCTCAACCTGCGCCTGTCCGGCACGCCCACCGCCGACCTGCGGGTCAAGCTGGACAAGCCCACCTCCAACCTGACCGCACTCCTGGTCGACTTCGGCGAGACCGAACGAGTCGATTGGCGGCGCGGCCAGGGCATCACCACGCTCACCGAGGAGGACTGCCACGGGGAGAGCACCGCGGCCGACGACGCCTGCTACCGCAAGGTGGTCACGAACGTGGCCACCCGCCCACTGGAGATCGTCGCCCGCGGCTGGATCGACGTGCAGAACCGCGACTCGCTCAGCCGGGCCGAGCCGCTGCCCGCGGGCACGTACGGCAAGGTCAAGTGGCTGACGCTGCCGCAGGACTACACCTTCAAGAAGGGCCACAGGATCGGCCTGGTGATCGCCGGAACCGACTCGACCTACGGCAATGAGGCGGGAACCGGCGCGAACGTCACCGTCGACCTGGCCAGGAGCAGCGTCAGCGTGCCGTTCGTGCTGGGCACGCCGCTGGCCGACGTACCGAAGGACACCTCCAGGTTCCGCGGTCCCGAGCGGTTGGACCTGCCCGAGCCCGAGCCTGAGTTCCAGTTCTACTAAACCCCCTCTGCGGGTGGGAGCCGCCGGCTCCTACCCGCAGCCCCTCATGTGGACGCCGCCGCGGGCGTCGACCATCAGCACGTCGTCGCGCGGGGCGGCCGTCCAGGCCACGTTCATGGTGAGCGTGCCCCTGGCGGTGGTGGTGCCGCCGGTGCGGCGGCCGTCGCCGGTGGTCCTGCCGGCCCACCGGACGGTGATCTGCCCGCGCCGCACCTGCGGCTCCGCCGCACAACCGTCCCGTGGCTCCCTGACGCGGAAGCGGGTCCCCGAGACGGCTATGCCGTTCGTGCCGGTGGCCGAGATGATCTCGCACCGGCCCGTGCACGACAGCGAGAACGATCCCGTACGCGCCGCGCCCAGCCACTCCGACGACGGCGACAGGCGCGCCACCGGCGGCGCCGGCCTGGGCAGTTCGGCCTTCCTGGGCACGGCCTTCAGCCGCGACGCCGGGGCGGCCTCGGCGGTGGTGACCTCGGCCACCCGGCGCGAGGGCTCCTGCAGCAGCACGCTCGTCTGCGCGGCGGCCTTGGTGAGCGTGGCCGGATGTTCGCGGGCGTTCATGACGGCCCAGATCAGCCCGGCCGCCAGCAGGCCCACGCCCATGATCAGCCCGAGCCTGGCCACGGCCCTGATCGGGGTGCCCGGCTCGGGATCGTCCTCATCCTCGGGCGGGTTGCGCCAGAACTCCTGCCACTGCTCGCCGTCCCCGTTTGGCCCCTGGTTGAGCGAGGACAGGGTGATGCCGCCGTAGCGGACGATCGCGCCCTGGTCGTGGACGCCGTTGCTCTCGCCTTTGGTCGAGGTGGTGTAGACGAGCTTGTCGCCGTAGGCGCCGCCGCGGAAGGGGCGCAACCGGCTCGGCGGCGTGAAGGGATGACGTCCGCGTACGGCCGGCGCCGCCTGCTGCTCCTGACCTGCGTCGTCCGCAGGGACGTCCGCGGGGATGTCCACGGGGGCGGCGAGCGGCATGTCATGCGCCGGGGGAGGCGGCCGGTGGTCCGGGCCGTGACCCGGGGGAGATCCGTGAGCCGGGGAGGATCCGTGTGCCGGGGCGGATCCGTTGTCGGCGTCATGCGCCGGGGCGGGTGGCCGGTGGTTCGACCCATTGGCCGGGAAAGGCGATCGGTGGTTGGGATTGTGGGCAGGGGGAGGTTCGTGGTTCGCGACGGGCGCCGCCAGCGGCCCAGGGCCGGGCATGGGCGCGGGACGGTGCCGCTGGCCGGGGACGGTCGGTGGGTGATGCTCCTGGTCGGCGGCGGCCGCGCCCGCCGCCGACCAGGGCTTTCCCGGCGTCGCCGTCGTGGGGTCGGCGACCGGGAGGGACGGCGTGGCGTTGGCGACCGGCGGATCCGGGGACGAAAGGCCGGTCTCCACCAGTGTGCGGGCCTGCACAGGAAAGCCGTCGGCTCGCCATAGTGGCCCCTCGCCGGGCAACGGCTGCGCCAACGCCAGCCGGTTGGGAAGTGTGCCGGGCAACGACGCGATCGGCAGCCGGCGCAGCAGCGCCTCCGCCGTCATGGTCCTGGGCGCGGCCCGGCAGGTCGCGCAGGACTGGATGTGCCGGCCGATCCTGGCCCTGGCCCGCCGGCCGGGAGCCGTGACCCACTCCGCCATCCGTGCCGTCAGGTCGGGACATCCGTCGGGGGAGCGCGCGGCCATGATCGCGGCGAACCACTCCTCCAGGCCGGCGGCGGCCCGCGTCACGATGGCGCGCACCTCGGCCTCGGGCAGCTCGAAGATCACGGCGATCTCCGCATCGGCCAGGCCGTGCCGTACGGCCAGGTCGAGCAGTTCGCGCCGCGGGCGATCCAGGGACAGCAGCGCCTCGGGCAGCAGCTCCGACATGCGGCCGGGCCGCGACCAGGAGCCGATGCTGGCGGGCTTGGCCACGACCGCCCGGTGGGCGCGGGCCACCGCGTACAACCAGGGTCGTCGCAGGCCGGGGTCCACCACGCGGTCCACGTACAGGTGCGCCGTCATCGCGGCGCCGGCGACCGCCTGCTCGGCGTCGCCCGTGGCGAGCTCGGTGCGGCAGTAGTCGTAGAGGCGGGCGCCGTGCTTGTCGCACAGGTCGCGGATGGCCTGGCGGGCGTCGTCGGACAGGGTTCGCCACATCCGGTGTCACCTCCTCCTATCGGTACGTGGACGCGTACGGGTCGTGCTAAGTCCTTCCGGCGGAACCCGGCACGGCGGGATCGGGAGCGTCGAGCAGCGACGCCTGCGCCAGGTACGCGCGCGTGGCGTCGGGATCCCCCGCGATGGCCCGTAACCCCGCCATGGCCGCCGCGAGCCTGGCGCTGTCGCGCTCACGCACGCCCGCCAGCCGCGCCTCCCTGCGCGGGATCACCCGGTGCAGCAGCACGGAGCGCCGCCGCCAGGCCCAGGCCTCCAGCGCGGCGGGCCGGGCGTAGCCGCCGGCGACGGCCGCGATCACCCGCCCGGCCTCGGCGGCGTCGTGGATGCCCGCGTTCATGTTCAGCCCGCCGACCGTCGAGGTCAGGTGCGCGGCGTCGCCCACGAACAGCACCCGCCCGCACCGGTAGGAGGTCAGCACCCCCTTCGACAACTCGAACCGGTCGGCGCCGGTCACCCGGATCGGCTCGGTGGCTCCCGGCAGGGCCCTGCGGAGCAGCAGGGACAGGTTCGAGATGGACAGTGGCTCGTGCGTGTCGCAGGGGATCTTGAAGATGATCCGCCAGTGGTCGCGCAGCCCGATCAGGGTGCACGACTGCTGCACGTCGCGGACGTGGGTCAGCGGCGCCAGGCTCGGCAGCAGCCGGTCGAGCGGCGAGTCGGTGAAGACGCGCAGCGCCTGCGTCGGATAGGCGGACCTGGGGAAGGGCAGGCCCAGCGAGCCGCGTACGGTGCTGTGCGCGCCGTCGGCGGCGATCATGTACCGGGCCCGCGTCCAGGTGTGGCCGACGCGGACCCGGATCCCTGTGCCGCCCTCCGCCACACCGTCCACGTGGGTGCCGAACCGCACGTCCACGTCCGGGTAGACGCTCAGGGCGGAGAGCAGCAACGAGGTCAGCGAAGCCTGGTCGGCGTGGATCCTGAACGGATGCTTGGTCAGGCCGTCCAGCCGGTTCATACCCATCTCGGCCAGTACGGTCCCGGGCCGGTCACGCCACTGCACCCGGTCCACCACCCGGCCCGCGGCCACGAGCCTGGCGGCGACGCCGAGATCGTCCAGCAGGTCCAGCGTGGCGGGGTGGAAGGTGCACGCGCGCGCGTGGCGGGGCGGCTCGCTCTCGCGCTCCAGCACGGTGACCGGGATCGCCGCCCTGGCCAGCGCGAGCGCGGCGGTCAGCCCGGCGGGGCCGGCTCCGACGACGATGACGCCTTTCATGCCGTGCGCCCCCCTTGGGCCGTCACGCGGCGGCGGTGGGGCACGCGGCTGAGCGTCACGTGCCGCCCGACGGCCCTGGACAGGGCCCACCAGGCCACGCAGAGGTTGGAGGTGAGCACCGTCCGGTCGTTGCCGCTGGTCAGCCGGCGCAACACGGGCAACGTGGGCAGCCCGGTGCCGGTGAACAGCAGCACGGCGTCCCCGGGTAACTCCGCCGGCTCGACCTGGCTGATCAGTTCGGCGGGAGTGACCGCGTAGGAGGAGTAGCCGTCGCGGGCCCGTACCTGCACCACGCGGGAGACGTCCACCCCGGCGGACTTCCAGAACCGCTCGGCCAGGTCCGTCACCCACGGCTGGTACGGCGAGACCAGCACGATGTCGCCGGCCATCACGTGCTCCATCGCCTCACGCATGGCCAGCGTGGCCGTGGCGAACGGCACCCCGGTCGCCGCGGTCAGTTCGTCGCACTGCTCGCGGTCCTCCTCGGGCGCGAGCAGGTAGCGGGGTTCGCTGCAGGCCATGACCAGCGCGCTGAGCCGCAGGCCGTCGAAGACGCCCGCCATGGCGGGCAGGGCCGCGTTGTAGCTGTCCAGCCGGTCCGCCAGGGACGGCCCCGGGCGTACGGGGAGGCGGGCGACGTGCATGTCGGCCCGGGAGCCGAGCAGCCTGGTCAGCTCCGGTTCCGCCGACGGGTTCGCGGGAGCCACGATCACGCCGATCCTGCCGCGGCTCACTGGATGCCCCGGACGGTGCGCATGGTCTTCCTCCTGTGCGGGAAGGTCGAGCGGATCAGGAGGCGCGGTGCCGCAGCGCCTGGTCTATCTCGGTGATGGCCTCGACGGACACCTGGCGGATGCGACGCAAACTGTGCACGGTCCGCGCCGATCCCGCGCTCTGCGTGATTCGCGCCGACTCAGTGGGAGACCGGCTCTCACCCCATGAGGGCGGCGGCGCGCCGGGCGGTACGCCCCGTGCGTGCACTTCGTGCGGTTGTGACCTGCGCAGCTCTTCGGAGAGCATGATCGCTCCTGGTTATCGCGGGTTGGTGGTTCCGGTAGGGGATGGACAGAACGCTCCGAAGCGGGCCCGCTCCTTCTCGGCCTCGCCGCGTACCTGGTCGGGGTCGCCGCGCGGACCGGCGAGGAGCCGGCGAGACATCGCCGGCCCCTCTTCCGCCGCGCGTTGAGATCGTGGTCCGGTCTCACGTCCCGACGCCCCGGCGACCCGCACCTGCGCCGTGGCGGCGAGCAGAACGGCGGCCCGCGCGACGGCCACCAGCGCGGCCGTCATCGCCGCCGGGCCGTCGCGCCGCCGCGGGTCGCGCGGGCGCCACCGGTCCCGCCACGGGATCGGCGATCCCGTGGCGAGCACGGCGAAGGCGCCCGCGCGACCCAGCGAACGGGAAGAAGACCGACCCCAGGCGCTACCCCTCGAGATGGCCAGCACGCCAGCCGCGACCGCGCTGGCCAACAGCACCGCACCGACTAGGTCGGGCACGTGCCGCACGGTGCCGGGGGGGTTGGGAAGCGCCGGGGCCGGCGTCATTGACGCTGCCACCGGTCCCGCACATGGGGCGGACCGGCCGTGCCCGGCCGGAGACCGCCCGCCGCCGGATGGCAGCACCTGCCTGGACGCGGCCGTGATGACCGCCGTCGCGTCCTGGCAGGACAGGGCCGGGCCGGGCGTGAGCACGCCCGCCCCGCCGAAGAGCTTGAGAGGACGCCCGCGGGCGGCCGGCCGCGCTGCCGGTCGCGGCGGGCAGGCCGCCGGGACCGGTGCGGTCCGGTGTTCGCGTACGGGCGTCAGTGTCATCGCGCCGTCACCGCGCTCTCGACGGTCGTGTCCTCGGACACATTGGGCACGCTGACGCAGACCATGCGCTCGGTCAGCCCTCGGTCGACCATGCGCTCGGTCATATCGCGGCCGGCCATGCGTTCTGCCGCCCCCGCTCCGGCCGTGTGTTCCGCCGGTCCTGGCAGGGGCAGGGACGTGCGCGTCCTGGCCGGTCCCGCACCGCCGGCCACCATCCGCGCGACCTTCGAGGCCAGCGCGAGATGCTCGCCGCAGCGCAGCCCCACCTTGACCTCCAGTCCGGCCACCTGGGCCAGCCTGAGCCGCATGGGCTCCAGCGACGACCGCCGTTCGAGCCCGTCGAGATCGGCCAGCCGGGCCGGCCAGCGCAGTTCGCCGGCGCAGCACGACTCGACCTCGGCCGCCAGCCGCTCGGCAGGGAAGTCATCGTGACTCAGCCGGGTGGCCACCATGACGGCCGTGAACGCCGTCTTGTCGAAGTCGGCCAGCCGTCCGGTCAGCGCCGCCGCCAGCATCCTGGCGCGGTGGCTCAGGCAGACCGCACTCCACCCGAGCAACAGCAGCCGATCGGGGCTGGTCTCCGTGTGCCATCCGGCCAGCCGCAGCTCGCGGGCCATCCGGTGGTGGAAACGCCAGCGGTGACGGGGGTCGTCCAGCCAGACCTCGACGCCGCCCAGCGGCAGGCTCACGACGTGCACGCCGGCGTCGGCCGCGGGTCCCGCCACGCGGGCGCAGATGCGCTGAACGACCTGCTCCTGCCCGGTGGAGACCGGGCCTTCACAGAGCCAGGCAGTGTCCAACCAGACAGCGTCCGGGGAATCCATGGTCACGTCCGGCCACCTCCTCGCCGGGGATCTCTTCAGAACCCTTGGGCTGTTAAGCCTCAGTTACCACGTGCTCCGATAGTCCGCTTCACGACAGGGCTATGTCAACTGACAGTTTGCGCATAAGTTGTTAGCGACGCGCGGGGCAGAGCTGCCCCGCATGGCAGGGGACAGTGGGGCTCGTGTCCCTTACGCTTGAGGCGTTCACGGGCGGTAGGAGGTGTGCCGTGGCGAACTTCGCCGAGCGGCTCGATCTCGCGCTGACCAAGCGCGGCTACACCGGCGCTCAGGTCGCCTCCGCCCTGACGGAGGCCGGCATCCCGATCACCCGTGCCTACGTCAGCCAGCTCCGTACCGGCAAGCAGACCAACCCCACGCTCCAGGTGCTGCGGGCGCTGGCCTCCTGCCTGCAGGTGAGCGTCGGCTGGCTGGTCGGCGACGACTTCCTCGAATCCGGCTCTGTCGAGGACCTGCAACTGCGTGCCGCCACCATCGGCCTGTCCGCCTCGGGGCTCTCGGAGGGCTCGCTGGCCGTGTTGCGCGGCGTGGTGGAGCTGGCCCGCAAGGCCGAGGGCCTGCCCGAGGAGCCGGAGCCGACCTCCGACATCCCCGAGGCGGTCGCGCCGCTGAGCGGCCCGCAGCGCCGGGCGCTCGGCAAGCGCCTGCACGGCCTGCGCCTGACCGCCCAGCTCTCCGTCGAGCAGGTGGATACCGCGATCGGCAGAGGGGCCGCCGCGATCCCCGCGATCGAGGAGGGCAGGCTCGCTCCTGCGCCCATCACCGTCGAGCGCCTGCTGACCGTCTACGGCGTCTCCGTGCCGCCCATCCGCGAGTACGTGTTGTCACTGGCCAGGGGCGAGCGCGAGGCCGCCTGGTACGACGCGCAGTCGGTGCCGGTCTGGCTGGCCACCGGCTACGCGCTCGAACAGCGGGCCACGGTGATCCGCACGTACCACAACCAGTTCGTCCCGCCGCTGCTGCAGACCGAGGAATACGCCAGGGCCGCCATCACCGTCGCGGGCCCGGCGACGCTCGGGCAGCAGACGGTGGAGGAGGCGCTGGCCCTCGTGCTGGCCCGCCAGGAGGCGGTGGCCCGCGACAGCGGCGTGGTGTTGTGGGCCGTGGTGGACGAGAGCGTGCTGACGCGCTCGATCGTCGGGCAGCACGTGCAGCTCAGGCAGCTGGAGGTGCTCATCGAGCACGCCAAGCGGCCCAACGTCTCGTTGCACGTGGTGCCGCTGGACGACCCCGCGTACGTGCCGCGCACCGGCCCGTTCACGTTGTGGCGCTTCACGGAGGCGTTCGAGCCCGACATCGCCTGCGCCCACGGCATCGAGTCCGACGCGCTGATCACCGAGCCGGGCGCGGTGGAGTCCTTCCACCAGGCGTTCACGAAGCTGTCGGTGACGACGACCACGCGCGACGAGACCTTCGAGACCTTGAATTTCCATCGCGAAAGGCTTTCGCGTTCGCTGGGGATCTGATCATTTCCCGCGCGTTTGTACCAACAAATGGTTACGTAGGTATATCCACAATCAATGGGTTTTCCGGTTGTCTTTCGCCGTGCAGCGAGGATCATATGGTCTGGGTCATCGAGTGGGGATCCGCAAGGATCTAGCTTTTCCTGAGGTAGTGGGCGAGGGGAAAGGGGCAACACTCAATGCGTCAGCGTGCCATCCGAAACTTGGCGAAGCTGGAGATGGCCCAAGCCAGGATCACCCGAATTCTCGACGCCGCCGCGGGTGGGAAGAACAACTTCGTGGCGGACAGAGATGTAATGCGCCGCTATGATCAGGCCGCCCCCATCACCACGACGGCCGCCAGGGCCGTGCTCCAATATTTATGCCGTGTGGTCCGTCACCTGGCGACACGGGGCGTCGACCAGTTCTTGATCATCGGAAGTGGTGTGCCGAGCGGCCTGCCGCCCGGCAGGCAGTTGCACGACGTGGCCCGTGACGCCCTGCGCGCCTCGGTGCCGCGCGTGGTCTACGTGGAGAACGACCCTATGGTGCTGGCCGGAGCCAGGGCGACCATCGAGCCCGTCACCGACCTCGTACGCGTCGTAGAGGGCGACGTGCGCGAGATCGACGACCTGCTCGATGACCGGGTCCTGCAGACGTTCCTCGACTGGGACCGGCCCATGGCCGTGTTGCTGCTGTCGGCCCACAGCCTGAACGACGACGAGTACTTCCATTTCGTGATCAAGCGGATCAGGCAGGTCGTGCCGGAGCGAAGTTATCTGTCGCTGCTGCAGACCACGTTCGACGCCATTCCGCCGGAGTTGTTGCCGGCCATTCACGACCTGCTGGCGATGACGCTTCCCGGTCACGCGATTCGTACCCGTGAGGAGGTCGCGGCGTTGCTCGAAGGTCTGGTGCTGGTCGAGCCGGGACTGGTGTGGGTCCCGGAATGGCGGCCCCATGGCCACGACATCGTCTGTGCCGAACAACCCAGCGCGTCCGGTAATTACGGCGCCGTGGCCCGGATTCCCTGACCCCCGCTAAGCCGCCGCGGGTTCGGCCGGTTCGCCGGCCGGGCCCTTGGCGGGCTCGACGCCGAACACCAGCACCGCCGGCACGGCCAGCACGAGGGGCACCGCCCCGAGCAGCGAGGTCATCCCGATGGACGGGGCCGCCGCGCCCGCGACCAGCACGCCGGTGACGGCCACGCCGCCGAACTTGCCGACGCCCGCCGACAGCCCGGAGCCGCGCGAGCGCACCCGGGTCGGATAGATCTCCGAACTGTAGGCGGCCAGCACCGCGGCGATCGCCGCCGTTCCCACGATCGGCCCGGCCAGCAGCACGTAGAGCCACGTACGGTCCTGCGCCAGCGTCTCGCCGGAGAACGACAACATCAGCAGCGCCGCGCCGACCAGCGCCGAGAGCACGACGATCGTCTTCTTGGCGCTCCACAGGCCGTACATCGCCGCCGCGATGAAGATCAGCGGCAACCCCAGCAGCGTCGAGTCCGCCAGCGCCTGGTCGGCCGTGGCCTGGTCGAGCCCGAGCCGGCGCAGGTTCGACGGGATCCAGAGCTGGAAGCCGTAGGTGACCAGGCCGATGCTCAGCCCCAGGATCACCACGGCCACCGTGAGCCCGGTGAACGGGGCCCTGAACAGCCGGGAGTAGCCGCCCTCGTGCTCGTCCCGGACCCGCTCCACCTCCGCCTGCGAGGTGAGCGCGGCGCCGTACTTGGCCATGACCGCGCGGGCCTCGGCGTCGCGGCCGTGGGCCAGCAGGAAGCGCGGCGACTCGGGGATGAAGCGGTTGAGCAGGATCAGGAAGACCCCGGTCGGCAGGCCGACCAGCCACAACACCCGCCAGGAGTAGTCCGGCGCCAGCGTCGCCGACAGCCAGCTCGCCAGCAGGTACGCCACCGCCAGGTTGCCGCCGATGAGTACCATCACCCAGCCCTTGTGCCGGGGCGGGATGGTCTCGGCCAGCAGCGAGAACGCGATCGGCAACATGCCGCCCGCGCCCAGGCCCATGGCCAGGCACATGAACAGGTTCCCCTCGAAGGAGGGCATCACGCCGCAGATGGCGGTGCCGATGAACAACACGCCCGCGTACAGGATCGAGGGCTTGCGGCCGATCTTGTCGCCCAGCCAGCCCCACAACAGCGAGCCCAGCACCGTCCCGGTCAGGCCGAACAGCGGCAGCAGCGCCACCGGCAGGTCGCCGCCGGGGTTGAGCGGTGACTTGAGCCCGTACTCCTCGACCATGCCGGGCGAGACGAAGCCGAGCGTGATCGGCTTCATCGCGTCGATCACCACGGCCACCGACATGACCACGATCAACCCGATGTGCGCCGGGCGCATCCTCTGGTCGTCCAGTGCCCGCACCCGCACCTCACCGGCCGGCTTGGTGGTGAACGCCCCCGGCGGCACGAGCCCGTACGCGGTGACGACCAGCCCCGCCACGATCAGCACCATGCCGATCGTCATCGGCAGGTCCATCGGCATGCCCGCCAGGCGGTAGTGCATCTCCGCGCTGTGCAGGTACATCGGCAGGTGCAGCACCACCCCCGCGACCGTGGCCACCGTGCCCAGCCAGAACCACAACGGACGAGCCAGCTCGACTCCGCCCATGAATCCCCCTCTACAGAAGGCGGCCACCCCGATGCCGCCACTTGACGAACAGCACCCTCATGGGCCCGTTCACGAACAGCCACTGGCCCAGCCAGACGACGCCGAACATGACGGCGAACGCCCAGAAGGCCACCGGCCCGTCCACCCCCGGCACCAGGCCGAGATCCAGCAGCCCCCACATGAGCAGCCCCTCCGGGACGGCCGTGACCAGGCCGAACAATGTCGGCCAGTCCTTGTCCCAGCGGAACTGCATCAGCAGGTGATACAGCAGCTCCCAGCCGGCGCCCACGACGGCGACGGCCAGCAACATCAGGAAGGCGTCGCCGAAGGACATCGGCAGCAGCGGCGTGAGCAGCGCCGTCAGCACGACGCCCACCGTGGCCAGCACGAACAGCCGAGTCTGCAGGCGCCCGGCCAGCGTCGGGATCAAGCCGGACCCCTGTTCGCCGCCCACCTGATCCACTGCGACACGGACCTGACCGGCCCCAGCCCGCCGCAGAAACCCCGCCCGGCCAGGTCGTCGGCGATGTCCAGGGCGGCGGTCTGCATGCCGATGAAGCTGTCCACGGCCAGGAAGTGGTTGCCCGCCGTGGCCGCGCCCGAGGCGTAGAGCACGCCGTCGCCGTTCTCCGCGCCGAGCACCTCGAAGTGCTCGCCCACCTGCAGTCTGCCCGCCTTGTTGGGGCGCGCGCCGCCGTGCCTGAGCAGGTCGTCCAGCACCCGGTGCTCGGGCATGTCGGCCTCCAGCCCGGTGCAGTCGATGATGAAGTCGGAGACGTGCTGCATGGGCGCCGAGTTCGCGCTGTTCGTATAGGTGACCAGCCGGCCGTCGGGCGCCAGGTCGATGCGTTCCACCTCGGCGTGCACCGGGTGGTACCAGTTGCCCCGCCTGGCCCGGCGCAGCTGCTCCTGCCAGCCGGACAACTTCGGTGTGGTGGTGCCGGCCACCAGGGAGGCCAGCCGGGCCCGCCGCTCGGGCGTCGCCCTGCGGAACTGGGCCTTGAGCTGGCCGCCGAAGGCCGACTTGGGCATCGTGAACGCCTGGTAGGCCCAGCCGTCGCCGCCCTTGCGGCGCATGAACGCGTGCGGGCCGTGCGAGCCGGTGACGTAGGTGCGGAACAGGTGCACGATCTGGGTCCGCAGGCCGTACCGCTCCCTGTCGTCGATCAGGCGCTGCAACACGCGCGAGGCCACGATGCCCGCGCCGCGCACGACCACCACGCCGGGACGCTTGCTGAGCTGGTCGTAGACGTGCTCATGCGGCTCGTACGCGTTCACCACCCGATACCGCTCACCCTGCCGCTGCCGGAACTCCTGCAGGTCGTCGAGGAACTTCAGCCCCGGATAGCCCACGGCCAGATGCACGAACCGCGAGCGCAGCGCCACCCGCTTGGTCGGCCCGCTGCCCGCCGGCGGGGTCAGGATGGTGAAGTAGCCGCCGCCCAGCCGCTTCCTGACCATGCGCACCTGGCCCTTGGCCAGCATCTGCCAGTAGCCGATGCGGTCGGCCTCGCGCTGCACGGTACGCATGACCAGCGCGGCCTTCGGGCTGTAGAAGTCGGCCATGACCGGCTCGGTGAGCACCTGGAGCAGCGGCCTGACCGAGCGGTCCTGCCAGGCCTCCTGCACCGCGTACGAGGGGAAGCCCCAGATGTTGTCGGGCCGCGCGCCCGAGTCGGAGCGGATGCGCTCGTGGGCCGGGAGTTGCGAGACGCGCGTCAGGTACTCCCACGTCTGCCAGGGCGAGTCGCTGGTCGAGAGCACCCTCATGGCGGAGGTGGCCACGCCCCGGATGCGCAGCACGTCCAGCAGCGTGAACGAGCCCAGGCCGCCGCCCACCGTCACCAGCTGCATGTCGTAGACGGGGATGCCCGCGGCCTCCACCAGCGCGTCACCCCACAAGGAGGAGTGCAGCAACTCCGGTGTGAGATCTCCCGAGGACACGGACATTAAAGGTAGCGTAAAAAGGGCCTTTCAGTCCCACCAGAAGGACCAGGCGTGTCGGCCGACGAGTTGCTCGGCGTACGCCTCCAGGTCGCCGGGTCCCTGCACCACGTTGTCCGGGCAGAACGTCCAGTGCTCGGCCGCCACGTGTAACGCGTGCTCCGGATCGACCGGCGGCGCCGCCACGCTCAGCTCCAGCGTGTTGAAGCCGACGCTCACCACCCGCGCCCCGAACCTGTCCTCCCAGCTGCGCACCACCGCCGCCATGGGCACCATCCACTCGTTGTGGTGCAGCGCCCCCTGCCAGCCCATGACCACCAGCGCGTCCGCGCTCCGGTTCGCCGCGACCAGGCCGAGCGGCATGTCCCTGACCGCCAGTTCGCCCGCCAGCCAGTCGGCGACCGCCCCGGGCTCGGCCCGCAGCGTGCCGGGCGCGGCCGGGCCGGGGCAGATCGCGCCGTACGGATCCAGCTCCTCCAGCGCGTCCTTCGGCATCTGCACCACCCACTCCTGCCACACCTCGGTCATGAAGCCCTCGGCGGTGAAGTGCTCGATCTGGCGGGAGTCATCCGGTACGACCTGCCCGACCGCCCAGGGCTGGGCGGACTCGTCCAGCAGCACCGGCCACAGGCCGCTGTGCGAGTGCCACTCGCGCAGCCGCGTCCAGTCCGCGCCGCTCACCGGGTCGTCGCTCATCCAGAACGCCGGCCGCGCCGCCGGGCCCTGCCCGGTGTAGCCGGGATCAGGCCAGACCACCTCACCGGGCGGCAGCGTCACGGGCAGTTTGCGCCCCCTGCCGCCGTCGGCGAACAGGCGGCTGAGCTCACGTGGCAGCCGATGATCGCTCATGCCCTACCGTTCCGATACCGAATCCTGTCTCGGAGATGGTAGTGCCGCCGGTCGCCCCGGCACCTGTGGCGGGACCTCCGGGTCGCGCATCTGGGGCAGAATGCTGTTCTGTGATCCCCTTTGACGCGGTTCTCACCGACTTCGACGGCGTGCTGCGCCATTTCGACCACGCCGCCCAGGCCGAGATCGAGGCCCGTTACGGCCTGCCCCTCATGAAGACGGCCTTCGACCCCGAGGTGATCGGGCCCGCGACGCTCGGCCGGATCACCGAGGCGGAGTGGGCCGAGTCGATCACGGTGGCGCTCGGCGGGGACGAGCGCGCCCGCCGGGCCATGGCGGAGTTCCTGGCGATCAGGTTCTGGGTGGATGAGCAGGTCAAGGAGTTGCTGGCCAGGGCGCAGCAGCAGGTGCCGGTGGTCATCGTGACCAACGCCATGGACACGCTGGAGCAGCACATCGACCTGCTGGGGCTGACGCACTTCGCCGACGACGTGGTCAGCAGCGCCAGGGTCGGCGTGGCCAAGCCCGACCGCCGCATCTACGAGATCGCCGCCGAGCGGGCCGGGGTCGCGCCCGAGCGCTGCCTGTTCGTGGACGACCGGCTGCCGAACGTGGAGGCCGCCAGAACGCTCGGGATGACCGGCGTCCATTACCAGAAATATGACGATTTGGCGGCCGTGCTCGGTTAGCAGAGGGGTCAGGCGTCCGCCCCGGCGGCCGCGTCCGAGCTCGCGTCCGAAACCGTGTGCGAGGTCGTGTCTGAGGCTGCCATGTCGAAGAAGGCCCGCTCCAGCTCCACGGCCCGGCGGAACACGCTCAGCACCTCCTGACGCCGCTCCTCCGCCAGATCCGCGCCCAGCCGGTCGAGCTCGCCGCGCAGGAAACCCACCCACGCGCGGAACTCCTCGCCCTCGTGCAGCCTGATCCACTCCCGGTACACGAAGCTCTCCGGCAGCGGCTCGGTGGCCCGCGAGGCCCAGCCGAGGTAACACCACTCGGCCACGCACAGCACGGCGGCGATCTTCAGGTAGTCCTGTGCCGCCCGGACCTCGCCCATGAGCGCGATGAACGCCGCCGTCACCGGCTCCGGCGGCACCTCCGTCCGGCCGCCCAGCTCGGCCAGCGCCCGATGGAAGTAGGTTTTCTCCTCGGTGGTCGCCACCTGCCCGAGGAACTGCCCGTACGGCACCCGCGCCTCGAAGGTGTCGGCACTGGCCACGGCCGCCCCGAGCAGCGCCGTGAAGGAGTCCACGAACTGGAAGTCCTGCTCCAGGTAGCGCCGCATCTCATCGCCGGTCGCCGTGCCCCGGTTGATCGCCATCGCGAAGGGGTGGGTCACCACCGCGGTCCACCCGGGCTCGCACTGCTGCCTGAGCCACTCGCTGAAAGATCGTTCACTCACGCCCCCGACTGTACTTCGGGGAGCCGTACCTGCCGCGTTCCGTACCGCTGAGGCTGTTTCCGGCGCGGCTCGCGCTGACCGCGCCGGAAACGCCGCGTGACCGCCGCCCCCCGCCCATATGGGCGAGCTGCGCTTCTCACCAGGTCGGGGGACGGCGGCGGCCGGGCGCCTGTCAGTACCCGCCGTAGGGATTCTGGGAGGGTGGCTGGGTAGTGGCGCCCGTCTTGTGGCCTGATGGGTGCGATGGGCTGCTCGACGGGCTGCTGGACGGCGTGCCCGCCCCGCTGGAGCTCACCTTTGTCCCCTGCGGGGCGATGACCCCGATCAGGCCGTGCTTGGTGCCGTCGATGCCGGCGGAGAACCACAACGAGTTCTCGCCGCCGGTCGCGGCGGTGCCGGGCTCGATGTCCCACAGGCCGGGCAGTACGACCGCCTTGCCGTCGGACGTACGCAGGGAGCCGAGGTGCCGGCCGCTCTTGTAGGCGTGCACGGTGCCGTCACCGAAGTTGCCGACCAGCAGCGCGCCCCGGTACTCCCGCCAGCCGCGCGGCGCGGCGGTCAGCCCCCACGGGGCGTTCAGCCCGACGCGGGAGATGCGGCCGGTCAGGCGGCCTTCGGCGTTGAAGCGGCTGATGAAGCCCTTGCCCTTGCCGAAGACGGGCTTGCCGGTCTCCGGGTCGCGCAGGGCGTAGGCCACCCAGATGTTGCCGTTGGCCACCGCGACGTTGTACGCGTTGTAGCCCTCGGGCAGGGCCCGGTCCCTGAACTGCGAGCGGCCCAGGCGGATGCGCTGGAAATCCTCGTCGAAGGCGTGGATGCGCCCGCTGGCGAAGTCCGCGGCCAGCAGGAACGCCTCGTCCTCGGTCTGGACGAGCTCCAGCCCCTTGTAGTCGGCGCCGCGGGTGAAGGCCGCGATGACCGCGTTGGCCTTGTCGACCTCGGCGTTCCAACCGGAGATGGCGCCGCTCGGGCTGGAGAAGATGAAGCTGGCGGGCTTGCCCTTCACGGTGAAGCCTTCACCCGGGTTGAACACCTGGCCGGTCGGGGCTCCACCCGGGATGGCCACTTCCGTCTGCTCCTTCTTGCCCGTGCCGGAGTAGACCGTGGCGCTACCGGTGCCCGTGTTCGAAACCCAGAGAGTCTTTCCCATGGCCAGGCCCCACGGGTTGACGACCTTGGGGTCGGTGACAGGGGCTTTGCCCTTGACGTCCGACACAAGGGGGGTGACGTCGAATCGCGTCCTGGTGGTGGCGTGTGCGGGAGAGGTGAGAGTCGCTCCCAAGACGACCGCAACAGCGCAGAGTGTGATGATGCGTGGCCGCATCCGTTGCCTCCTAGTTAGCGCTTGTGACGCGAGATACGCGGAGGGCAGGAGGCGGGTTCAGCCGACCAGAAATATAGTTTTCCGGCGTCTGTTGGGGGAGATGTAGAGCATGAACGTTCTGGGCATCGACATCGGCGGCTCCGGGATCAAGGGTGCGCCGGTCGACACGGAGACCGGTGAGCTGCTGGAAGAGCGGCTGCGCGTGGCCACACCGGAGCCGTCCGCGCCGGATGCGGTGGCCGAGGTAGTGGCCTCCATCGTGACGCATTTCGACTGGAACGGTCCGGTCGGCGTGACCTTTCCCGGGGTCGTCGCGAACGGCGTGGTCAAGACGGCGGCGAACGTGGACCGCGGCTGGATCGGCGTCGACGCGGCCGGGCTGTTCGGCGGGGCGACGGTGCTGAACGACGCCGACGCGGCCGGCCTGGCCGAGGCGAGGTTCGGCCACGGAAAGGGGCGGCGCGGGACCGTGCTGGTGCTGACGTTCGGCACCGGGATCGGCAGCGCACTGTTCACCGACGGGGTGCTCGTGCCCAACACCGAGCTGGGGCACCTGCAGTTCCACGGCAAGGACGCCGAGCACCGGGCCTCGGCGCGGGCCCGCGAGGAGCACGACCTGAGCTGGGAGGAGTGGGCCGAGCGGGTCGAGGCGTACCTGCGTTACGTCGAGATGTTGTTCTCGCCGTCGCTGATCGTGATCGGCGGCGGCGTGAGCAGGAAGGCGCACAAGTTCCTGCCGCACATCCACCTCGACACACCCCTGGAGCCCGCCGCCCTGGAGAACCAGGCGGGCATCATCGGCGCCGCCCACGCCGCCGCCGAACACGCCCGGACCGACGGACGCGGGTAACCGGCCCGCCGTCATTCGGACAACAGTTCGGACATGTGCTCCAGTTGCGTCATGAGGATCTGCGCCTGGGCACGGTCCAGGCCGGACGTCATCCGGCGTTCGATCGCCATCACATCAGCCCTGGCGGCCTCCAGGAGCCGTTCTCCCGAGGCCGTCAGGCGCGTCGGGAGCGCGCGTCCCGTGGGGGCCGTCGAGGGCCGCTCCACCAGCCCCGCCTCCTCCAGGTTGTGCAGCACCACGTTCATCGACTGACGCGTCACGAAGGCCCCGCGCGCCAGCTCCGCGTTCGAGAGCCTGGCCTGCTGCCCGAGCAGTTCCAGGCACACGTACTGCGGCGTCGTGAGCCCGTGCGCGCGCAGCGCGCCGTCCATGGCCGCGCGCAGGGCCGCCTGCACCCGCTTGAGCTGGTAGCCGACGGTACGCCTCGCGTCTTCTTGCGTCATGTCAGAATTCTGACATATGCTCACTCATGTCAAAGTCCTGACATGCAAAGGGAGTATCCATGACCGTCACCGGAATCGACTTCGTCGCCCTGCAGGTCCGCGACCTCGAAAAGGCCGCCGGGTTCTACGAGACCCGCCTCGGGCTCAAGCGCGCCCCCGGCCCCCCGCACGCGGTCGTGTTCGCGACCGAGCCCATCGCCTTCGCCGTACGCGAGCCGCTCCCCGGCGTTCAGCTTCCCCAGCGGCCCGGCACCGGCGTGGCGCTCTGGCTCAAGGCCGACGACGCGCAGCGGCTGCACGACGAGCTCCAGGAGGCGGGCGTGCCCGATCGTGAATGGTGATCACGTAGCCGTCGGGGTCGGCGAAGCTGAACGTGCGCCCGAAGGGGCCGTCCACGGGCGGGGTCACGATCGCTAGACACGGCGATATTGAGGTGCGCGAGGCGGGTCCCGTCGGGCACCATGGGCGGTTGGCTCCGGGGATGCCGGGCTCAAATATCCTGAAAGCAGTATGGGAACGCCTTCGTTGTCCTCCTCACTCGCCGAGCTTCAGTCCCGCCTGCCCGATCTCATGCCGCGCGACCAGCGGCGCTTGCGGCGCAGGCTCGACGGCATGCGCCGGGTGCGCTCGCGCGACACCCGCGACAAGATCGCCGCCGAGATCCTCGCCGACGTGGAACGGGCCGAGCAGCGGCTGGTACGGCGCCGCGAGGCCGTACCGCAGGTGAAATATCCGGAAAATCTGCCCGTATCCCAGCGTAAAGACGACATCCTGGCGGCCATCCGCGACCACCAGGTCGTGATCATCGCGGGCGAGACGGGCTCCGGCAAGACCACCCAGATCCCCAAGATCTGCCTGGAGCTGGGCCGTGGCGTGCGCGGCCTGATCGGTCACACCCAGCCCCGCCGCATCGCCGCCCGTACCGTCGCCGAGCGCATCGCCGAGGAGATCGGCACCGGCCTCGGCGAGGTGGTCGGCTACAAGGTCCGCTTCACCGACCAGGCGAGCGACCGCACCCTGGTCAAGCTCATGACCGACGGCATCCTGCTGGCCGAGCTGCAGAACGACCGCATGCTCGACCAGTACGACACGCTGATCATCGACGAGGCCCACGAGCGCAGCCTCAACATCGACTTCATCCTCGGCTACCTGAAACAGCTGCTGCCCAGGCGCCCCGACCTCAAGGTGATCATCACCAGCGCCACGATCGACCCGGAGCGCTTCTCGCGCCACTTCGACGACGCGCCGATCGTCGAGGTGTCCGGCCGTACCTATCCGGTCGAGGTGCGCTACCGGCCGCTCGACGAGGACGACGACCAGACGCAGGGCATCGTGGACGCGTGCAGGGAGCTGATCGGCGAGGGTCCCGGCGACATCCTGGTGTTCCTGTCGGGTGAGCGGGAGATCCGTGACGCCGCCGACGCGCTGGCCAAGGCCGAGTTCCGCAACACGGAGATCCTGCCGCTGTACGCCCGCCTCAGCGCCGCCGAGCAGCACCGCGTCTTCCAGCGCCACACGGGCCGCCGCGTCGTGCTGGCCACCAACGTGGCCGAGACCTCGCTCACCGTGCCCGGCATCAAGTACGTCGTGGACCCGGGCTTCGCCCGCATCTCCCGCTACAGCCACCGCACCAAGGTGCAGCGCCTGCCCATCGAGGCCATCTCGCAGGCCAGCGCCAACCAGCGCAAGGGCCGCTCCGGGCGTACCTCCGACGGCATCTGCATCCGCCTCTACGAGGAGGAGGACTTCCTCAACCGGCCGGAGTTCACCGACCCCGAGATCCTGCGTACCAACCTGGCCTCCGTCATCCTCCAGATGACCTCGATCGGGCTCGGCGACATCGAGGCGTTCCCGTTCGTCGAGCCGCCGGACCGCCGCCAGGTCAAGGACGGCGTCAACCTGCTGCACGAGCTGGGCGCGTTCGACGCCCAGAGCAAGCTCACCGGCGTCGGACGCAAGCTGGCGGGCCTGCCGGTGGACCCGCGCCTGGGCCGCATGGTCCTCGAAGCCGAGAAGAACGGCTGCCTGCGCGAGGTCATGGTCATCGCCGCCGCCCTGTCCATCCAGGACCCGCGCGAACGCCCCTCGGAAAAGCAGCAGCAGGCCGACGAGAAGCACCGCCGCTTCGCCGACCCCGAGTCGGACTTCATGGCCTACCTCAACCTGTGGAACTACCTGCGCGAGAAGCAGAAGGAGCTGTCCTCCAGCGCGTTCAGGCGGTTGTGCAAGGCCGAGTTCCTCAACTACCTGCGCGTACGCGAGTGGCAGGACATCTACAGCCAGCTCCGCCAGACCCTCGGCGCCGAGCTCAACAGCGGGACCGCCGACCCGCACCACGTGCACACGTCCCTGCTCGTCGGCCTGCTGTCGCACATCGGCGTCAAGGACGTCATGGAGAAGCGCGGCGCGGACGGGCGCCGGCCGATCCAGGAGTACATCGGCGCGCGCAACGCCCGCTTCGCCATCTTCCCCGGCTCCACGCTGGCCAAGAAGCAGCCGCAGTGGGTCATGTCGGCCGAACTGGTCGAGACCTCGCGCCTGTGGGCCCGCGTCAACGCCAAGATCGAGCCCGACTGGGTCGAGCCGCTCGCCCAGCACCTGGTCAAACGCACCTACTCCGAGCCGCACTGGGAGAAGAACCAGGGCGCGGTGATCGCCCTGGAGAAGGTCACCCTGTACGGGGTGCCGCTGGTGGTCGGCCGCAAGGTCAACTACGGCCGCATCGACCCCGACCTGTCGCGCGAGTTGTTCATCAGGCACGCGCTGGTCGAGGGCGACTGGGAGACCCACCACAAGTTCCTCAAGGAGAACCGCCGGCTGCTCGAAGAGGTCGAAGAGCTGGAGAACCGGGCCCGCCGCCGCGACATCATGGTGGACGACGAGGCCCTCTACGACTTCTACGACCAGCGCGTGCCCGCCGAAGTGGTCTCGGCCAGGCACTTCGACTCCTGGTGGAAGCAGGCCAGGCAGGAGCGGCCCGAGCTGCTCACGTTCTCGCCGGAGATGCTGGTCAACGAGAACGCCGACGTCAGCGCCCGCGACTACCCGGACACCTGGAAACAGCTCGGCCAGCGCATGAAGCTGACCTACCAGTTCGAGCCGGGCGCCAACGCCGACGGCGTCACCGTCCACGTGCCGCTCCAGGTGCTCAACCAGGTCAACTCCGACGGCTTCGACTGGCAGATCCCCGGCCTGCGCGAGGAGCTGATCACCGCGCTGATCCGGTCACTGCCCAAGCACATCCGCCGCAACTTCGTGCCCGCCCCCAACTACGCCAAGCAGGTGCTGGCCGGCGTCAAGCAGGGCGGCGAGCCGCTGCTGGAGGCCGTGGAGCGCGAACTGCTGCGGCTGAGCGGCGTCCGCGTGCCCCGCGACGCCTGGCAACTCGACCAGGTGCCCGACCACCTCCGGATCACCTACCGGGTGATCGACGAGCGCAGGCGCACGGTGGCCGAGGACAAGGACCTCGACGCGCTCAAGCGCCGCCTGGCCCCCCGACTGCGCCAGACGCTCTCCCAGGCGGGCGACGACCTGGAGCAGACCGGCCTGCACACCTGGAGCTTCGGCACCCTGCCCAAGGTCTTCGAGCAGGGCCGCATGAAGGGTTACCCGGCCCTGGTGGACGCCGGCGACTCGGTCTCCATCAAGATCTTCGAGACGCAGGCCGAGCAGCGCCGCTCCCACTGGCCCGGCGTGCGCCGCCTGCTCCTGCTGAACGTCACCAACCCCGCCAAATCCCTCCTCGGCGGCCTGTCCAACCAGGCCAAACTCGCCCTGTCCCGCAGCCCGCACGGCGGGGCAATCGCCCTGTTCGATGACGTGGTCAACGCCTCCGTGGACAAGCTGATGCTCGACCTCGGAGGCCCGGCCTGGGACCCGGCCGGCTTCGACCGCCTCTATCAGCACGTGCGCGCCCACCTGTACGACACGGCGACGGACGTGTTGTCCAAGGTGGAGCAGATCCTGAGCGTCTGGCACGAGTCGAACGTCCGCCTGGACGCGCTACGACCGAGCGCCGCCACCGACGACGTACGGGACCAGCTCGGCAAACTCATCTACAAGGGCTTCGTGACGGCCACCGGCAACCGGCGGTTGTCGGACATCCTGCGCTACATCCGGGCCATCGACCGCCGCCTCACCAAGCTGCCCGAAGAGCCCTGGCGGGATCAGGAGTGGATGGACCGGGTGCACAAGATCGAGGATGACTATCACGACGTGCTGGACCGGCTGCATCCCGCGCGGCGGGGGGACCCTGAGGTGCTGGAGATCAAGTGGATGATCGAGGAACTGCGGGTGAGCTTCTTCGCCCAGACCCTCGGCACCCCGACCCCGGTATCGGAGAAGCGGATCACGAAGGCGCTGGAGAAACTCACGCCATGAAGATCGAGGTGTCGAGGTCGAAGTCGATGGGGGAGGGCAGATGGAGCGGCTTCCCGAGGGGAACGGTGGTGGTCGCGCGGTATCTGCCCTCGTCGAGGTCGCTGTGGACGGTCGCGCCGGGGGAGCTGGTGATCGTATCGATGAGCAGGTAGATCGGCACCTTTCCCAGCGCATAGAGGCGTAGCTTGTCCTCACGGTCAGTGCGAATGCTGCTGGGGGAGATGACCTCGGCGGCCATGATCACCCAGGACGACAGAAACTCGTTACCCCAGCGCGGGCAGTCGGGAGGTATCAGGGAGTAATCGGGGATCACCGAATCTCGGGGACCTTCGATGCAGAGGCTCAGGCTGCCCGGGGTGCTGCGCCACCCTCGGTCGAGGCTCAACGGAAGAAGTGCATTGTGCAGGTCCAGGGCCTGCCACGTGTGCTCGGGGCTGCCGGCAGGGCTCACGATCAGCTTCCCATCGATGACCTCGACCCGGAAGCCGGGGAGGGGGGGGAGGGCATCGAACAGCTCTCTTGCGGTTTGTGGCGTGTGCTGGTCGGGCTTGTCGGGTTGGGTCGCCGGAGGTTCGATCGCCATGGCCACCATGAGACCATCCCTTCGTGTTCGAACAGGCACGCTAAGTATTCCACTTCAGCATCGCCCCGCGCGACCAGAATCGGCTGCCTCTGCCCAGAGCGGAAGCGGCTGACCAGGGATTAAGCGGGCGAGCGCGGACATACCCGCCGCAGGGGAGCGTCAGGCCGGTACGGCTGGACGAGCTCCGCTCGCAGGCTGTCAGGCCGGTCGAGGTGCGCATCGGGCCGGTGGCCCTTCGCATCGTGCCTGGGCCGCATGAAAAAATCCCCTTGCAGGTAGTCCGATGTCTCCCGATGCCCGGGTGGATGAGGCGAGACAGAGCGGTTCGAGCAGGGGGATCGATGATTCAGGCAGTGGTGTTCGACGTCGGTGAGACGCTGATCGACGAGACGCGCATCTGGACGCGCTGGGCGGGCAGGCTGGGCGTCAGCCCCTTCGTGCTGCTGGGCGCGCTCGGCGGCATGGCCGCGCTGGACCGGCCGCACGGCGACGCCTTCCGGCTCGTACGCCCCGATTTCGACCTCGCGGCCGAGGACGCCGCCTGGGAGCGGGACGACCCCGACGGCCTGCGCAACCACTTCGACGCCGACGACCTCTACGCCGACGTGCGCGAGGCCCTGGCCGCCGTCCGGGCGGCGGGATACCAGGTGATCATCGCCGGCAACCAGCCGGTGCGGGCCTACGACGCGCTGGTCGCCATGGACCTGCCCGCCGACTCCGTGCACACCTCGGACGGGTGGGGCGTCTCCAAGCCGGAGCCGGCCTTCTTCGCCAAGGTCGCCGCGGTCGCGGGGCGGGAGCCGGCCGAGATCCTGTACGTGGGGGACCGGCTCGACAACGACGTGTTGCCGGCCGCCGCGGCGGGCATGCGTACCGCGCTGCTGCGCCGTGGCCCGTGGGGCTACCTGCACGCCGAACGGCCGCAGGCGGCGGCCGCCGACGTGATCGTCGACGACCTGCACGCCCTGCTGCCCGCCCTGGAGCGGCTCACGTGAGGTCTCCTGTCCTGGAGCGGCCCACCTGAGGTTCTCCTGTCCTGGAGCGGCTCACGTGAGGTTCCCACGGGAGCCGATGCGGATCGCCCGCGGCCGGTTCACGTGAGGTTGTCCTCGGGATCGATGCGGACCGCCCGCTCCTCGGCCGACAGGTCGTCGGTGTCGTCGTCGTAGTCCTCGCCGATCTCCTCGGCGTCCCTGTCCGGTTCGAGGCCCTCGTCCGGCTGCGTCAGCCGGTGTTTGGGACGGGGCTCGTGCAGCCGCTCAGGAGCCTCCCGCCGCAGGCGTTCGTCGAGCGAGTCCCGGTGTTGCGGGTCGTCCTCGACGATCTCGTGGCGAAAGCCCAGGTCGTCGGTCCACTCGGCGACCTCGATCTCCTGCTCGTCGCTCATGCCGTGCCGGTTCGGAGGTGTTTCGGTCATACGCGCCCCCTACCCAGACAGCGGGCCGGAATCCTACGACTTGCCTTCCTGCAGAGCCTGCGCCAACTCTTCCTTGCCCATCTGGGAACGTCCGGGGACCTCGGTCCGCCGCGCCTGCTCGTACAGCTCGGCCCTGGTGGGCTCGGTGGGGGAGCCGAGCGCGGTCAGCTCTTCGGCGCGGCGCTGCTGGAAGGCCCTGCCGAGCCGCTCCAGCTCCTTCGTGTCGGCCGACTTCCTGAGCGAGGGGAGCAGCTTGGTCTCCTCCTCCTCGACGTGGGGCTCGCTACCCGGACGGTCAGCGCCCAATCGCCGATCCGACGAGCGAGCGCGGGTCGGCGGCCCCGGCCAGCATCCCGTCCTCGCGTACGTCGATGAGGTGGGCGTGCCCGAACGAGCTCCCGTACGGCAGCGCCGCCACCCGGTGCCCGAGCGCCGCCAGCCCGTCGGCCCAGCTCGCGCCCTCCTCCAGGTCGAGGACGGCGTCGTCGGGCGCGTCCCAGGTGTCGAACCCGGTGCCGCCGGTGCCCAGCCGCCAGCGCGGCGCGGAGATCGCCCGTCCCGGCTCCTCGCCGTGCAGCAGCAGCCGGGTGATGACCTGGAGCATGAGCTGCGGCTGCGCGTCGCCGCCCATCGTGCCCGCCACGGACCTGAGCGTGCCGTCGCGGCGGGTGATCAGCGCGGGGGTGAGGGTGTGCGGGGGGCGCCTGCCGGGACCGTACTCGGCGGGATGGCCGGGCTTGAGCGAGAAGCCGATGCCCCGGTTGTGGAGATTGATGCCGGTACGCGGCTCGAACACCATGCTCCCGAACCCGGCCGCGTTCGACTGGATCAGCGACACGCCCATGCCGTCGGCGTCCACCGCGCACAGGTACGTCGTGTCGCCCGCCTCGGCCGGCGCGCGCAGCCGCAGCCGCGAGCGGGGGTCGATCATCGCCCGCCGCCTGGTGATCTCGGCCGGGTCGAGCAGGTCCTTGGCGTCCTGGTGCAGCACGTCGAGCCGGTCGTGCCCGGCCACCCTGGCGGCCTCGGCCAGCAGGTGCGCCCAGGCGGCGTGCTTCGGCGAGCGCGGCAGGTCCAGCCCCTCGGCGATGGCCAGGGAACGCAGCAGCAGGTAGCCCTGGGAGTTGGGCGGCATCGACCAGACGTCGTGGCCGAACGCCCGCGTCCTGAGCGGTTCCACCCAGTCGGCGCCCGGCGCGGCCAGGTCGGCCTCGGTGTACTCGCCGGCGCCCAGCGCGATCAGGCCCTGCCCGAACTCGCCCAGGTAGAAGCCGTCTCTGCCGTGCTCGGCCACGGCCTGCAGCGCGCGGGCCACGCCGGGCCTGGTCACGCGGTCGCCCGCGGCCCGTACGGAGGCGAAGTCGGCGCCGCCGGGACGCCTGGCCGCGTTCGCCGCGCCCGCCACCATCAGCGGCGAGGCGGGGAAGCCGGCGCCCGCCAGCCGGATCGCCGGCGCGAGCAGGTCGGCCAGGGGCAGGCGGCCGTGCCTGGTGTGCAGCGCCGCCCAGCCGTCCACGCAGCCGGGCACCGGCACGGACCTGACGTCGTGCAGGTGCGGCATGCGCGTGTGGCCTTCGGCGCGCAGGCGGTCGGCGTCCGCGCCGGATCCCGCCCGTCCCGAGGCGTTGAGCGCGCTCACCCCGCCGTCGTGGACCAGCGCGAACAGGTCGCCGCCCAGACCGCACATGTGCGGGGCGACGACGGCGAGCACGGCGTTCGCGGCGATGGCCGCGTCCGCGGCCGATCCGCCGCGCTCCAGCATCGCCAGCCCGGCCGCCGAGGCCAGGTGGTCGACGCTGCACACCATTCCGGAGGGCGCATATCTGGTGTTGTGCACGTCACGAGAGTACGCGTTCGGCGCCTGCCTTCGGTCGCGCTCAGGCGTTCTCTAGGCCGGGCCGTACCTTGATGGCCTGCCTGACCGTCTGGCCGGACAACCTGGCCAGCGCCACCGCCGCGACCAGCGCCGCGGCCACGCACACCACGCCGCCGATCTCCAGCGCGGCCCGCGGCCCGAACGTGTCGCTGAGCCAGCCGAGCAGCGGCCCGCCCACCGCGCCCGCGCCCGCGCTGACGATGGACAGGGCCGCGATGATCCGGCCGCGCATCGACTCGGGGCTGTCGAGTTGCGCCCTGGCCGAAACGGTGGTGTCGAGGGCCACCGCGCCTGCGGCGATCGGCAACATCGCCGCCGCGAACGTCCACAACGACGGCATCAGCCCGCTCAGCGCCTGCACCACGCCGGTTGCGAACACCATGACCAGCAGCAGCCTGATCGTCAGGTTCGGCCGGGAGGCGGCCAGGAAGCCGCCCAGCACCGTGCCGACGGCGAAGACCGTGGACAGCAGGCCGTAGCCGCCACCGCCCGCCTCCAGGGGGCCGGCGCTCATGGCGGCCATGGTGACCTGGTAGTTGCGCCCCAGGCTGCCCGCGACGAACCAGAGCGCCAGGACGACGAGCAGCCAGGGGGTGCGCAACACGTACCCGTCGAGCACGGCTCCCGGCCGGCTCTCGGAGGCGGCCAGTTCGTGGAACTCCGCGCGCCGCATGGCCGCCACGGCCACGATCACCGCGAAGAAGCTGGCCGCGTTGATCACGAACAGCCCGCCGTTGCCGGTGATCGGGAGCAGGGCGCCCGCCACGCTCATGCCGAGGATGCGGCCGGCGGAGTTGAGTATCGAGCCGAGCGCCATCGCGTTCGGCAGGTCGGCGGGCGGCACCACCTCGGCGCCGAACCGGCCGAGCGCGGGCCCGCCCAGCGCGGTGACCACGCCTCCGGCCAGTGCCACGGCGTAGATGGGCAGCACGGAACGCACGTCCGTCAGCGCGATCACCGCCAGCGCCGCGGCGAGGGCGGCCTGCGCGAGTTGCGCGGCGATCACGACAGGTCGGCTGGGCAGCCGGTCGGCCAGCGCCCCGCCCCACATGCCGAGCACCAGCGTCGGGAGCGCCTGCATGACCAGGCTCAGGCCGACGCTGGTGGCCGAGCCGGTCAGGGTGAGGATGAGCCAGTTGACGCCCAGCACCTGCATCCAGGTGCCGGTGACGGAGACGAGGTCAGCTCCCGCCCAGAGCCGGTAGTTGTGATGACGCAGGGCTCTGAACGTGGAGGAGTTGGGGGACAAAACGGGTCCTTGCCTTGAAGATGCACCGCGGGAACAAACACGCTGCTCAGGCGACCGGATTCCGGTCTGACCGGAATGTGAGGCAAGACACGTTTAAACGGGGACTTGGTCGCGGCTCACCAGCGCCGCGTAGTGCCCGGCGCGGGCCATCAGCTTGTCGTGGGTGCCGCGTTCCACGACGCGCCCGCGGTCGAGCACGACGATCTGGTCCGCGTCGCGGACGGTGGACAGGCGGTGCGCGATCGTGATCGTCGTACGGCCCCTGGCCAGGCCGTCGAGCGCGTCCTGCACGGCCTTCTCGGTCTGCGTGTCCAGGGCGCTGGTGGCCTCGTCGAGGATCAGCACCGGCGGGTCGCGCAGCAGCGTACGCGCGATGGCCAGGCGCTGCTTCTCCCCGCCGGAGAAGCGGTAGCCGCGCTCGCCCACCACCGTGTCGTAGCCCTCGGGCAACGAGGCGATGTGGTCGTGGATGCGCGCGGCCCGCGCCGCCGCCCGCAACTCCTCGTCGGTGGCCGAGGGCCGGGCGAAGCGCAGGTTCTCCGCGATCGAGGCGTGGAACAGGTACGTCTCCTGCGACACCACGCCCACGACCCGGCTCAGCGTCTCGAAGGTCAGCTCCCGCACGTCGTTCCCGTCGATCGTGACCCGCCCGCCGGTCACGTCGTAGAGCCTGGGCAGCAGGTAGCTCAGCGTGGTCTTGCCCGAGCCCGTCTCGCCCACGACGGCCAGGCCGGTGCCGGCCGGCACGGTGATGTCCACGCCGGTCAGGGTGGGGGCCTCGCCGTAGGAGAAGTCGACGTTCTCGAAGCGCACCTCGCCGCGTACGCCGTCCAGCTCGCGCCTGCCGGGCAGGATGTCCACGGGCAGGTCCAGGTACTCGAAGATGCGCCCGAACAGCGCCAGCGAGGTCTGCACCTCGACCCCGAGCCGCAGCAGCGACACCGCCGGGCGGAACAGGCCGGTCTGCAGCGTGGTGAAGGCCACCAGGGTGCCCACGGAGATCGCCCCGGTGTGGCCGACGGCCCAGTAGATCATCGCGGGCATCGCGGCCATGACGAGCTGGATGGACGCCTGCCGCCAGCGCCCGGCCATGCTGGTGCGCACGCCGAGCTCGGCCAGTTCGTGGGAGGACCTGCCGAAGCGCTCGGTCAGCTCGGTGGAGCGGCCCATCGTGCGGCCGAGCAGGATGCCGCTGATCGACAGGGACTCCTGCACCATGGAGGCGATGTTCGCGAGCTTGTGCTGCCGCTCGGCGGTGATGCGCTTGCGTTCCTCGCCCACCTTGCGGCTGATCCACACGAACACCGGCAGCAGCGCGAGGGAGATCGCGGTCAGCCGCCATTCGAGCGCGAGCATGGCCACGATCGTGGCGATCACGGTGGTGAGGTTGGAGACGAGGGAGGCGGCGGTGGAGGTGACGACCGCCTGCATGCCGCCGATGTCGTTGGCGATGCGCGACTGCACCTCGCCGGTCCTGGTCCTGGTGAAGAAGGCCAGCGACATGCGCTGCAGGTGGCCGTAGACGGCGATGCGCAGGTCGTGCATCACCCGCTGGCCCACGGTGGTGGAGACGAGCGTCTGCAGCACGTCGAACACGCTGGTCGTGACCGCCACGAGGATCATGCCCAGCGCCAGCAGCGTGAGCAGCCCGGCGTCCCTGGCCGGGATGGCCACGTCCAGCACTTCGCGCAGCAGGAAGGGGGAGGCCAGCGACACCAGCGACGACAGCAGGATGAGCGAGGCCACCACGCTCAGGCGGCCGCGATAGGCGGCGAACAGTTTCACGATGCGCCGGAGGGGCGCGCGAGGTTCCTCCGTCAAAAAGGATCTCCTCTCAGATGTCCACTCAAACAGAGGTTAACTCATATTTCTTCCGGCTAAACTTACCTTCATGGCAGAAAAGGAGCTCGCCGAGCTCTTGTTCCTTGTCTCCAAACGGTTGCGGCACGGCTACGTCGCGCGGCTGGTGCCGCTCGGGCTCAACCCCGGCCAGGCACGGGCGCTGCGGGCGCTGGCCGACGCCGACCGGCCGATGCGCATGGTGCGGCTGGCCGACGAGCTGCGGATCGTGCCGCGCTCGCTCACGCCGGTCATGGACGCGCTGGAGCAGTCAGGGCTCGCGCTCAGGCAGGTCGATCCGGCCAACCGCCGCTCCACGCTGGTCGTGATCACGCCCGAGGGGCGCGCCATGTCGGAACGGGCCCGCGACGCGCGCAGGCAGGCGGGGGAGGAACTGTTCGCGGTGTTGTCGGGGGACCAGCGCGAGCAACTCGGCGAGCTGCTGGGCCTGGTGGACGGTCAGTTCAGGTGACCGTGCCGCCGACGACCGTGCCCAGGCAGGGTGGCTGGGCCAGCAGGGCGGAGTACGGATAACGCCCGCGGGCGTCGTACACGGCGAAGTCGGCCCGCCCGCCGGAGGCCAGCGACCCGATGCGCCCCTTGCCCCGATCCATGCCCAGCGCCCTGGCCCCGCCCAGCGTCGCGGCCTCCACCAGCCTGCGGTCCAGCCCACGGGGCCGCAGCCCGCGCTCGCGCACGTGCCGCCGGATGGCCGAGGCCAGCCCCAGCGGCCCCTCCGAGTAGGTGCCGCGGGTGTAGAAGGCGACGGTGTTGCCCTCCTCCAGCAGGGTCAGCACGTCCCCGGCCGGCTCGACGGCGGTCGGGCAGAGGGCCACCACGGTCTTGCGCAGCCGCAGCAGCTTGCGCTCGCCCGGATCGAGCGGCCTGGCGCACACGACGTGGCACAGCGGCCCCAGCACCCCCGCCTCGTCCAGCGCGGCGAGGGAGTGGTGCTCCAGATCGACCAGCAGCCGCAGCCCGAACGTCCTGGCCAGCACGGCGACGTCCTCGACCACCAGCGGGTCGCGGGTGCGCAGGGCGATGCCGACCGCGCAGGGCCGATCGACCTCGCGGATGGCCGTGATGATCGCGTCGCGCCCGCTCTCCTCCCACTCCTGCTCGCTCTCGCTGGTCACCGCCATGTAGGAGATCCCGGCAGACCCCGCAGGTTCGGCCAGATCGGATACCACGCGCGCCCACGCGGTCACCCCGGGAGCGGAGGGCGGGGCGCAGCAGGCGTCCACCATGCCGGCGACGATCATGCCCGGCCACCGCACCTCCTCGGCGGCGGGGTGGGACGTCCGCAGTTTCGTCCTCGGGCCCACGGCGAGCACGCGCTCGCCTCTGGTCGCCACCGCCCCGTCACGCAGGGGATCGGCGGACACGGGCAGGACGAGCGACGCGGAGTGGATCACGACCGGCGCGGGCGCGCGCTTGCCCGTCAATGGTCCGGCACGCTTCGCAGACGGCATCCATACTCCCGTCGGATCAGGCCCTCAGGGCATTAAACGTGAATCCGGCACATCACTGCAATCAGGGCGGCTCCTGGGCAGGTAACGTCCTGAAAGCCGCGCGAGCTTGAGGCTGAGATGCAAGGCGAGCCGCTCACCCCCGTCCTTCAGATCCGTACGTGCCAGTTCCTCTACCCGCTGCAACCGGTAGTACAGCGACGTACGGTGCAGCCGCAGCGCCCGCGAGGTGGCCACCGCGCTGCCCGCCAGGTCCAGGTAGGTCTCCAGCGTCTCCAGCAGCGGCAGATACTGGGCATCCGCGAGCAGCCCTTCGAGCCCCGGATGCAGCTCCTGGTCCGGCGACTGGGTGATCATCCGGTACACCCCCAGCCGCGCCCACTCCGCCGTCCGCCCCAGCCCCGGCACCCGCGCGGTCACCTCGGCCGCGTGCCTGGCCTCCCGGTACGACGCCGCCGCCTCCGCCAGCGCCGGCCGCGACCGCCCGATCCCGACCACCACCGGCACCGGCATGGCCGCGTGCAGTTCGTCGGCCGAGACCGGCGGCCCGGCGGTGAGCAGCGCCGCGTGGTCGTAACGCACCAGATGCAGCGGATGGTGCCCGCTCAGCCGCCGCCGCAACGCCAGCAGCCCCTGCTCCAGCGCCAGCCGCAGCGCGTCGTCAGGCTCGGCCGCCCGCGGCCTTGCCACCTGCACGGTCACCGGCTGGGCCTGCGGGAACGCGCCCGCCTCGATGAGCTGCCTGGCGGCCTCCCGCTCGCCGAGCAGCAGCCCGTTGACCGCCTCCAGCTCCCGGTGCGAGGCCAGGCCGCTGGCCAGGCTCTCGTGGAACAACGCCAGGGCCAGGCCGGGGACCGCCGCCGCGGCCTCGGCGACCTGCGGGTCCGTCATGGGCGGCGCGGCGTCGATGAACCACAGGAAGCCGAGCAGGTTGTCGGCGTGCCGTACCGGGACGCAGACGCGCGGCAGCAGCCCCAGGGCCGGCGCCCCGGGCGTGCGCAGCGGCCGCGTCGCCTCGTGGACGCCGGCCGCGCGTAACCACTGCCGCACCTCGGGCACGGTGCGCCGGCGCAGGATGGAGTCACGGCGGACGTCGTCCATGGCGCCGCTCTGCTCGCTGTACGCCACGACGCGCTGCACGCGATCCTCCAGCAGCACGGGACGGTCGAGCCGGGCGGCGAGCTCGTCAACGGTGCGCTGGAGATCCGCCACGGGCACCCTCTTACCTGGATATTTCGTCAAACGACGGAATTTCAGATACAGGTCTTCCCTACAACTGCCGGGTGATCTCCGTCAATAACGTCTATACCGTCGATTCGTGAATGCCCCGAAGAAGCTGCTGAAGGGTTTGCTGGCGGCCATCGTGCTGATCCCGGTGAGCCTGCTGGCAACCCCCGCTTCCGCAGCACCCCCCGAAGATCCTGAGCATCCGTGGCGGCAGGACCACTGGCCGCAGACGCAGCCCTGGCAGCGTGACGCACCCCTCGACGGTCAGGCCCTGCGCACCCGCCCACCCGGCGGCATCAAGCCCATCGACCCGCAGAACTGGGAGAATCCCGACCACATGACGTGGGCGGACTACAAGAAGCCGCCCGGCACCAAGTGGAACGACCCCGCGGTCAAGGGGTCACAACGCACCTTCAAGGGCGCGCTCGTCTTACTCGACTACCCCAACCAGCCGTTCGTGGCGACCCAGCCCAAGGGCTCGACGATCTACGCCAACCCGAGCGCCGAGGCGCACGACGTCCCGCGCGACCAGGTCGCCAAGTTCTACCAGGACTTCCTCAACACCCCGAACGACCTCAACAGGGGCCACACCATCCACGAGTACTGGATGGAGGACTCCGGCGGCCGGTACGGCGTGGACCTGACCGGTTTCGGTCCCTACACCCTGAGCGGCAAGGACCACGAGTACGCCATGGAGTTCCAGCGCGGCACCGGCTGCCCCGCGGGCGACTCGTGCAACAAGAACCTGCGCACGGAGGGCAACGCGGCCTGGATCGCCGCCGTCGGCCCGGACGTGGCCGCCCAGTTCGACTTCGTCTTCTACCTCAGCGCCGGCCAGGACGAGTCGTCCACCTGGCAGGAGTTCGGAATGATGAAGTTCCCGCTCAAGGAGGACGTGCCGGACGAGTGGGGCCCGCCCGACCCCGCGCTGCCCAACTGGGTCGCGACCCGCTACGTCGACTGGACCTCCTGGCAGGCCGGCTCCAACTTCTGGCCCAACGCCCGCTTCGGCATCGACTCGGTGCAGGCCGAGAGCTCGGGCATGGCCGTCTACGCCCACGAGCTGAGCCACATCATGGGCATCGCCGACAACTACAACAACCCGTACGGCGTGCCGCCGATCAGGTCGTACACCGGCATCTGGGAGATGCTCAGCCGCGGCAGCTTCAACGGCCCGGGCGGGCCGCACTCCCGCTGGCTCATCCCGCCCACCGGCGGCGCCTCCATGGGCGCCCAGCACATGCTGCGCAACAAGATCGCGCTGGAGATGGTGGACGAGCGGAACGTGCTGCGCCTGTCACGGGAGGCGCTGGACGAGTCCGGCCTGGTCACCGCCAAGGTGCTGGCCCGCGTGGTGCAGCCGGGCGACAAGGAGCTGTCGGGCGTCAACATCTCCTTCGACACCGGCGACAAGAGCTCCTGCGCGGAGACCGACCCCCTGTGCGACCGCGGCGAGTACGAGAACTACACCGTCGAGGTCGTGGACCGCATGGGCACCGACTCCTTCACCCCCGACTCCGGCGTCCTGCTGGCCAAGACCAAGAACGAGGACGACGCCCCGTTCGAGTGGGTGATCGACGCCAACCCGCAGGACATCGGCATGACCGACTACGTGCTGCCCGACGGGACGCAGGTGCCGATCACGATCGGCGACTACCGGCAGCTCTCCGACGCCCTCTTCCACGCCGGCACCGACTCCGGCAGCGAGTACGAGTACGTCGATGAGGCCAACCGCCTGCACTTCTACATCACCGACGTGCACCGCAACCGCGACGGCGAGCTCTCCTACACCGTCGCGATCCGCTCGCTCGACGGCTCCGGCCCGCAGCGCCGGGGGCTCAAGCTGCTGCCCGCCGCCGGCATCCCCACCGCCAAGAACATCTCGACCTGCAAGTTCCCGCTGTTCAACACCGGCAGGACGGCCCCGGCGCAGGGGCAGCACCCCGAGGACGTCAGCGCGTACCTGAACTCCGACCTCTACCGCCTCAAGGCCGAGGTGCAGGGCAGGGGCTGGACCGCCCAGCTCCCGAACGCCCTGGCCTCCGTCGCGACCGGCAGGCAGGCGCTCGTGAGCGTCAACGCCGTGCGCGCGGCCGGCGGCGACCGGCTGGCCAGGGTCAAGCTCACCGCCACCTCGGAGAGCGACCCGAGCAAGACGATGACCGCCACCTGTCATGTGATCGGCATTTGAATGAACGATGGGGTACGGCTGGCGCAGGCCGTACCCCATCGGCTTGAATCACCCCCAGAGGGGGTGTTCGTTGACAGGGGACAACCTGCCGGACAGACCGCGACGGAGGAAGATCTCGTGGGCCACGCCCGCTTCCGCCGGGATCGCCGCCGCCGCCGCGAGCGTGCTGCCGACTCTGGCGGAGTGGAACATTCCGGTCGTCGCCAAGGTCGGTGTCACGATAGCCGCCGCCGTCCTCGCGGGGCTGGCCACCTGGGTCACCACCGAGTCACGCGGCGCCAAACGCCGGCCCCGCTTAGAACCGGGCCCGCTCTCGCCCGACCAATGGCCGCCCGTTCCCGAGCACTTCACCGGCCGCGTCGAGGCGCTGGCCGAGCTGCGCCAGGTCTTCGCCGAGCGCAAGAAGGCCTCTGACCTCTCGCCGCCGCTGGTCGTCTCCGTGTACGGCCGGGGCGGCGTCGGCAAGTCCGCGCTGATGACCAGGTTCGGCCAGGAGGTCGCCGGCTGGTACCCCGACGGCCGCCTGTACGCCGACCTGCGCGGCGGCGTGGACGCCCCGGTCCGGCCCGAGGAGGTGCTGATCGGCTTCCTGCGCGCGCTCGACGTCCGCCTGACCACCGACCCCGGCGGCCTGGAGGAGCTGCGCAAGCTCTGGCTGACCTGGACCAAGGGCCGCAGGATCCTCATCGGACTGGACAACGCCCACGACGCCGCCCAGGTCAAATCGCTGATCCCGGCCGAGCCCGGCTGCGCGGTGCTGGTCACCTCGCGCGCCCCGCTGTTCCTGAACGGCACGCACGACACGCGGCTCGGCGTGTTCAGCGAGGCGCACGGGGTGGAGCTGCTGGCCAGGCTGGCCGGCGGCGGCCGGGTCATGGAGGACCTGGAGGCCACCAAGGAGGTCGTGGGGATGTGCGACTTCCTGCCGCTGGCGATCAACATCTGCGGCGGCCGGCTCGCCACCCGCGAGCAGTGGACCATGCGCGAGATGGCCAAGCGGCTGGCCGACACGCGGCGCCGGCTCGACCTGCTGGAGGTCGCGCCCACGGTGGACAAGAGCGTGCGCGCCTCCGTACAGCTCAGCTACGACGACTGCACCGGCATGCAGCGCCGCCTGCTGCGCCTGCTCAGCGCGCTGACCTCGCCCGATGTGCCCGGCTGGGTGGCCGGTGAGCTGCTCGACATCTCCGGCCTCGACGGCGCCGACCAGCTCGAAGCGCTCATCGACGCGCAGCTCGCCGAGTGCTCGGGCACCGACCAGACCGGCACGATGCGCTACCGGCTGCACGACCTGGTCCGGGTGTTCGCCGCCGAACTGGCGGAACAGGACGAGGAGGAGCGGCGCAGGGCCGCGATAGAGCGGGTGTTGTACGGCTACCGCCGCCGCGCCGAGGAGGCCGCCCAGAACCGCTGGCCGCAGGACTGGAGCAGGGCCGGCCGCAGATCGACCCCCGACGGGGAGGTGCTGGCCGGCGAATGGCTCAACGCCGAGCGGCTCTCGCTCGTCGCCATGGTTCACCTGGCGCACCAGCTCCGGCTCTGGGAGCTGACGTGGGGGCTGGCCAGGGCGTTCTGCTCGTTGTGCCATTCGCTGCGGGCGTACTGGTCGGACTGGGCGGCCGTGGCGGAGCTGGGCTGCGAGGCCGCCGCGCGGACCGGCGACCGGCGTGCTCTGGCCATCTCGCTGCTGGACGCCGCAGCCGTGCACGGCGGGCTGGGACTGCGCGAGCGGGCGCTGGAGGAGGCCGAGCGGGCGCTCGGCCTCTTCACCGACCTGGGGGAGACCTGGTGGGCGGCCAGGGCCATGCGCACGATCGGGATGACGCTGTTCAGCGACGGGCATCTGGACCGGGCGCAGGACTTCCTGATCGGGGCCATCACCTCGTTCAAGGGCGATGAGGACCTGTGGTGGATGGCCCGCACCCAGCGCAACCTGGCCGAGATGCGGATGGCCGAGCGGCGGCCGGAGGAGGCCAGGGAGCTGCTTGAGGACGCCCTGGAGATCTTCAAGCGGGACGGCAACCGCTACTCCGAGGCCCAGACCCTGCGCGTCTACGGCGAGGTGCTGGCGGCGCAGGCGCGCGGCGAGCACCGCGCGGGCGACCACCGGCTGGCGTCGAACCTGTTCACCAGGGCCGGCTTCAGCCTCGACCGGGCCGGCGAGATGTTCAAGCAGCGCGGGGAGTTGTGGGAGGAGGCGCGCTGCCTGCGCGCGGCCGGCGAGGTGGGCGATCCGGACAACCGGCTGCGCGAGCTGGAGTACGTGCGGCGGGCCGAGGAGATCCTGGCCGCGCTGGGGGACTCGTGGGGGGTGGCGCGGACCGCGGTGTCGGCCGGGCGGGCGCTGGCCAGGCTCGGCCGGATCGAGGAGTCGGAGGAGGCGCTGCGGCGGGCGGTGCGGGACTTCGAGGAGCTGGAGGACCGGTGGTGGATGGCCATGAGCCTGCGCTACCTCGGCGAGGCGCACCTGGAGGCGGGCGGGCGGGGGGCCGCGGTGGAGCCGCTGGAGCACGCCAGGGAGATCTACCGCAGCCTCGGGAACGAGGCGGGCATGCGCAGGACCCTGGAACTCCTGCGCCGCGCCGCCCCGGACCCCAGGTGAGCGGGGACCGGGCTCCTGCGCCGCGCTTTCAGGTGAGTGGGGATCGCAGCAGTTCCCCGGCCGCCTGCCTGGCCTGGAGGATGCTCTCCTCGAACAGCTTGCGCACGTGGGCCGCCTGGTCCGACAACTCCCTGATGCGCTCGTGCGCCAGTTCGTCGCGTACGGTCTCGGCGATGAGCTGCTGGTACTCGGGGGTCTTGGCGGCCAGCGCCTCCAGCCGCAGGTGGGCGTGGTAGACCTTGTCCGCCTTGAGGACCTGCTTGGCGTACTTCTCCAGATGGCGCACGCGCCGTGACAACGACGTCCAGGCGGCGTCCAGCGCGGTCGTGTACGGCTTGAACGCGTCCTCCATGCCCGACGGCAGCTCCCGCGGAATGATCCTGCCCTGCTCCGCGTGCATCGACGACAACTTCCGCAGCCGCTGGGAGATCTGCCAGATCTCCTCCGGCAGCGACACCTGGTTGTCGATGCTGTCGATCAGCCCGGCCTTGTGCACCTGCGAGCCCATGATCGCCTCGACGGCGTTCTGCGCCCTGCGCAGCAGCATCTGGCAGGGACGGTCCAGGTCCTCGGGCAGGATGTACTGGTTGGCGTGCTCCCTGGCCAGCCGGAGTCTTCGTCTGGTCGATCGATATGAGGTGTCCACCGCCATCCACCGGATCAGCACCATCAAGCCGGAGCCCACGCTCGCGAGGTAGAAGAGCAGATTGCCGGTCAGCACGGAGAGCATGAGCAGGAAGCCCGGCAGCACGAAGAGCAGGGCGGGATTGAGTGTGGTGTCCATTCGCGAGCCCGACCGGGCCATGCGGAGAATGTGCGGGCTTGACCGCAGCTCGACCGAGATCTCCGGATGCAGCGATGGATCGATCACCAGCCGTGGAGGCAGAGCACGTGGATCCATACGTTCATGCTGCGTTATGAACGTCGAATTCGCTCATATTCGATGGACATATAGGGTCGTAATAATGAGCGAGATGACGAGGTGGATCGACCTTCAAGGCGCTGTCAACGTCCGTGACCTGGGCGGACTCCCCACACGTGACGGTGGGCGGACCCGGGCCGGACAGATCTTCCGGGCCGACAATCTGCAGGGACTCACCCCCGCGGACGTGACCCTGCTCGTGGACGAGCTGAAGTTGCGGCACGTGGTGGACCTTCGTTCCAACGCCGAGGTGACCCTGGAGGGCCCCGGCCCGCTGACCCGCGTGCCCGAGGTGCGTCACCACCACCTGACGCTGTTCGCGGAGGGCGGACTGCACACCGACGTCGAAGCCGACACGATCGACGCGGACCGGGTGCTGCCGTGGGCCGAGCGCGTGCTCGACGAGGAACTGCGGGTGACCGGGTTCTACTTCGGCTACCTGCGCGACCGGCCGGACTCCGTGGTGGCGGGCCTGCGGGCGATGGCGCTGGACGACGGGGCCTCGCTGGTGCACTGCGCGGCGGGCAAGGACCGTACGGGGGTGATGTCGGCGCTGGCGCTGGAGCTGGCCGGGGTGACCCGGGAGGCCATCGTCGCGGACTACGTGGCCACGGGGGAGCGGCTGGAGCTGATACTCCAGCGGCTGCGGGGCAGCGACACCTACCGGGTGGACCTGGACTCGCGCCCGGCCGACGACCACATGCCGAGGTCGCGCTACATCGAGCAGTTCCTCGGCGTGCTCGACGACCGGTTCGACGGGCCGGCGGGGTGGCTGGCCCAGCACGGCTGGACGGACACGGACACGGCCGCCATGCAGTCCCGCCTGCTCTGAGCCTGTGACAGGGGGGTCAGCTCAGGTGGACGACGATCCGCTGGGTCGCCGACAGCCGGGCCGCCTCGATGACGGCCAGCACCTCCACCGCGCTCTCCGGATCCACCGGCGGCGCCGCGCCCTCGCGCAGCGCCGCCGCCACACCCCGGTAGAAGCTCAGGTAAGCCCCCGCCTCGGTACGCACGATCACCCGCTCATCCTGCGCGCCCAGCACGCCCCAGCGGTCCTCCTCGTCATCGCCGAACCCCGCCGAGTCGGGCGTCATCCCGGCCCGCAGCCGCTCCTCCTGCACGTCCATCCCGAACTTCACGAAGCCGCCGGCCGAGCCGAGCACCCGGAACCGGGGACCGAGCCTGGCCGCCATCGAGCTGGCCCACAGGTGCGAGCGGGCCCCGCAGGCATGCGTCAGCGCGATGAACGTGTCGTCGTCCGCGCTCACCCCCTCGCGCCTGACGTCGCTCTCGCAGTAGACCTCGCGCACCGGGCCGAGCAGTTGCACGGCCTGGTCGACGAGGTGGCTGCCCAGGTCGTACAGCAGGCCGCCGACCTCGTCGGGGCCGCCGGACTCCCGCCAGCCGCCCTTGGGCACCGGCCGCCAGCGCTCGAACCTCGACTCCAGCCGCAACACCTCGCCCAGCCGCCCCTCCTCGACCAGCTTGCGCACCGTGCGGAAGTCGCCGTCCCAGCGCCGGTTCTGGAACACGGTCAGCATCAGCCCCCGCTCCTTGGCCAGGCGCACGAGCTCGCGGCCCTCCTCGGCGGTCCTGGCCAGCGGTTTGTCCACGACCACGGGCAGGCCCCGGGTGAGGGCGGCGGCGGCCGTGGACACGTGCGTCCTGTTGGGCGAGGCGACCACGACCAGGTCGCACCGGTCCCACAGGTCCCGCACGTCGGCCACCGGCGCCGCGCCGTACCTGCCCGAGACCTCGGCCTGGCGATCGGGATTCCTGGTGACGACGGCCGCCAGGGTCAGGCCGGGGGTGGCGTGGATCAGAGGGGCGTGGAAGCAGGCCCCCGCCGTGCCATAACCGACAAGGCCGACGCGGATGTCACTCATCGGCCCAGAGTATCGAGACAGGCCCAGGGTATCGAGACACCACTCAGAGGGCCAACAGGGCGCACCGTAACGGCGGCCCGCCACTGAAGGGGTCAGAGGCCGTGTTCCTGGAGGGCCATCAGCCGGAGTGCGGCGGGTGGCGGCCGGGGTGGCGGTGCCGTACGGGATCGAGAGGCATTTGATCTTGGAGAATTACTCCTCCTCGCCGCGTTCGGCGAGGAAGCGTTCGAACTGGGCGGCCAGTTCGTCGCCGGTCGGCATCGGGGTGTTCTCGGCCATCAGGTTCTCGCGCTCCGAGCCCGCCGCGAACGCGTCATACTGCTGCTCCAGCCCGCTGATCGCGGTGGACAGCTCGGCCGAGGCCTGGATCTGGTCCTCGATCTCCGTCGTCGTACGCCGGGCGGCGTCATGCAGCGCGTCCATCGGGAACACCAGCCCCGTCCCCCTCGTCACGGCCTCCAGGCCCGTCACGGCGGCGGTCGGGTACTCGGCCTGCGACAGGTAGTGCGGCACATGCACCGCGTACCCCAGCGCGTCGTGGCCCTGCGCCCCCAGCCGCAGCTCCAGCAGCGCCGCGACGCTGCCCGGCACCTGGACCCGGCCGAACACGCTGCTCTGCGCGTGCATCAGCTCAGGCCGGCTGGCGTGCATCGTGATGCCGAGCGGGCGGGTGTGCGGGACCGCCATCGGGATCCCGTGCAACGTCACCAGCTTGCTCACCCCCAGCCGTTCCACCAGCACCGCCACGGCCTTGGCGAACAACTCCCACTCGCGGTCGGGCTCGGGCCCGGTCAGCAACAGGAACTGCGTGCCCGTCGAGTCCTTGGCGACGTACAGGCTCAGCTCATGGCTCTCGCACTCCACCCACCGGTCGGTGTCGAACGTCATGATGGGTCGTCGCGACCGGTAGTCGAGCAGCCGGTCCACGTCGAATGTCGCCACGACCCGGTGCTCCAGCTCGGCCAGCAGGTGGCCGAGCGCGAGACGTCCGGCAGAGCCCGCGTCGACGAAGCCGTCGAAGTGGTACAGCAACACCGGATCGGGCAGCTCGGGCGCATCGTCTGCGAGCTTGTAGAGATCCTTCGGGTCGAACACGGTTGAACAGCCTTTCCCTAGGTACTCTTTCCCAGAACCTACGGCGCGCCGGAACGATTCCGTGCACGGCACCCTATCGAGGTACAAGGGGCCGCATGGACGGGGATCCGGCGCCCGTGGAGTGCGCGGCCGGGACGTCCTGCCTGGCCAGAGCGGGTGACCTCGCAGGCGCTGCGAACCTGTGCGGGAGCGGGATCGCCGGCCGATCCGAGCGACGGCAAAGGTGACACTTTGCTGAGGCCGGCGGCTTATTACGGTCACGCTGAGACTGTACGGAACCTTGTAACAATCGGTGCGGACTCCGGCCGGGCCGGCGGCCGTGGGCTGAGGCCGCGCGGGGGCGTGGCGTTCAGGAAGGAATCTGCCGTGGTCAGGGCACCAATGCACGCCGGAGCCGATCCGCGCGCCGGACGCCCCTCGGCCATCCCAACGGCGCAGATGTTCGCGAATGACCAGTTTATCCAGTGGTTCACGCAAAGCGATTCATAGTATGAAATAAGTATTAAAGGGCTCGAAGTTGCCGAGTGTGGCCTTTCAGTCACTCCATAGTCATGCTGGGGGGCGTGGCTACTTCTGCGCACTCCTTCAGCAGGCGACCGCTCCACATCCCTCCGCTGCCATGTCCGTTCGCGAACGAGATCAACGTTCATGCCTCGGAGGTCGACGCGGAGAGCCACGCATGGCTGGCCGCCTCAAAAATGCTCAACGGCGCCGACACCATCGAGCACTTCCGGCGCTCGAAGATCGGCCTGCTCGCGGCTCGTACCAACCCCACGGTGCCGCGGGACAGTCTCCGGTTGATCAACGACTGGTACAACTGGCTCTTCGCCTTCGACGACGCGTTCTGCGAAGGCGAGCTCATGGGACACCGGGCCTCCGCATTGGCCCGCGCCCTCCCGCCGCTGCTCGAAATCCTCGACGGCCGCAGAGATCCCGACACCGACGACCCCTTCGGCCTCGCACTCCAGGAGTTGCAGCGCCGGATCTCCGACGACGCCACCCCCGCCCAGGTGGACCGGTGGCGAATCACCGTGAAGGAGTACCTCTTCGCCCAGATCTGGGAAGCCGCCAACCGCGAGGCCGACCTCATCCCGACCCCCGAGGACTACGTCCTGATGCGCCGCATCACCGGGGCCACCTACACCTGCTTCGCGCTCATCGACGCCGGTGGCGGGTACCGGCTGGAGGCCGAGGAGTGGCACCATCCCGACGTGCGCACACTCTCCGACCTGGCGTGTGACCTCATCGGATGGGACAACGACCTGCTGTCGTACGCCAAGGAACGCGACAACGACAAGGCCAGGCACAACCTGGTCACGGTCCTGGCCACGCACAAGTCGCTCAAGCTCCAGGAGGCGCTGCGCCAGGTCTCCCAGATGCACAACGACGCCATCGCCGCGTTCATCGACCGGCGCGCGTCGCTCGAGAAGTGGGCCCCGCTCCCGGTCCGCAAGTACGTCCGCGGCCTCGAACACTGGGTTCGCGGCCACATCGAGTTCTCCCTCGGCAGTGCGCGCTACGTGCACGCCTGGCCTGACGGCACCCAGTGGCCGAAGGCCGTCTAACGGTCCCCCATCAGCTCTCATCAGGGGCGTCCGCGTCGCCGAGCGCGATCGCGGACGCCTCATCGAGGTCCAGCCTGGCGCCCTCCTCGGAGGCGTTCTTGTAGGCCAGCTCGCCCAGCCGCTGCCGGCAGTCGCGCAGGCAGGCGTCGTGGTCCTCGGTCAGCCACGGAGCGCCCAGCTGCGGCAGCCCCGCCGTCTTCCAGTTCTGCTGCAGCGCCCCGAGCAGCTTGGCGGCCGGTTCGAGCTTGCCGGTCAGTACGAAGATCCGTACCGCGGTCTCCAGCGCCAGCAGCGTGCCGAGCGTGTCGTGGAAGTGCCGCTTGATCCGCAGGGCCTCCCTGGCGTTCTGCAGGGCGTCCTCGTTCCTGCCGCTGGCCAGCCGCGTGCCCGCCAGCGCCCACTGCGCGTGGGAGCTGAGCCACAGCTCGCCGCGCTCCTTGCACACCTGCAGGCAGTCCTGCAGCAGCGACTCGGCCTCGTACAGCTCGCCCTGCGTGGTCAGCACGATCGCCAGCTCGACGATGGCGGGCAGCAGGCCGGGGTTGAGCTCCTTGTTGTCGGTGTTGAACTCGATCGCCACGCCCAGCAGCGCGCTGGCCTTCTGCAGGTCGCCCATGAGCAGCGCCGCCGTGCCCTGCATCTTGGAGGCCAGGATCACCGCCCGCGAGTCGCCCACCCGGACCGCCTCGGTGCTGCACGTCTCGGCCGCGTGCAACGCTCCCGCGCTGTCGCCCTGCGCGCTCTTGACGTAGGACAGCACCCACAGCGCCTTGCAGCGCTCCTTGCTCACGGTGGGGTTGGCCTCCAGCGCCCGCTCCAGGTAGAGCCGGCCCTCGCGGGCGAACCCGCAGCACACCCACATGAACCACAACGACGACAACAGGTTGAGCGCCAGCACCTCCTTGCCCGGCGACCTGAGCGCGTGCTCCAGCGCCTGCCGGACGTTGTCGTGCTCCTGCCGCATCCGCACGAACCAGTAGATCTGGCGCGGCCCCGACCAGGCGTCCTCGCTGCGCTGGGCCAGGCTCAGGTAGTACTCCAGGTGGCGCTGGCGCATCTGCTGGGACTGGCCCAGCTTGTCCAGCCACTCCTCGCCGTACTCGGCCAGGGTGTCGATCAGCTTGTAGCGTACGCCCGCGTGGTTGCTCCTGATCAGCAGGATCGACTTCTCCACCAGCCCGGTGACCAGGTCGGTGATGTCCTGCGAGGGCAGCCGCCCGTCGGCGCAGACGAACCGGGCCGCGTCCAGCTCGAAGTCGCCCGCGAACACCGACAGCCGCGCCCACAACAACCGCTCGGCCGGCTCGCACAACTCGTGGCTCCAGCCGATGGCCGCGCGCAGCGTCTGGTGCCTGGGCAGCGCCGTACGGCTGGCGCCCGCGAGCAGGCTGAACCGGTCGGCCAGCAGCCCGAGTATCTGCTCCACCGACAGCGCCCGCAGCCGCACCGCGGCCAGCTCGATCGCGAGGGGGATGCCGTCGAGCCTGCGGCACAACTCGGCAACCGGGCCGATGTTGTCCTCGTCCAGCACGAAGTCCGGCACGCTCGCCCCGGCCCTGGCCGCGAAGAGCTGCACCGACTCGTTGGTGAACAGGCTCTCGGCCGGATCGTCGCCGGGCACCTGCAACGGGGGCACCGGCACGACGTGCTCGTACGGCAGGTGCAGCGACTGGCGGCTGGTGGCCAGCACCTTCAGGTTGGGCGCCGCCTCCAGCAGTTCGTGCACCAGCTCGGCGCAGCCCTGCACGAGATGTTCGCACGTGTCGATGATGAGCAGCATGTCGCGCTGGCCCACCCACTCCGACAACGACTCCGACTCCGCCCGCGAGGACTGGTCGGCGATGCCGAGCGCCGAGGCGATCGTGTGCTTGACCATGCCCGCGTCCTGCAGCCGCGCGAGGTCGGCGAACCAGACACCGTCGGGGTAGTGGGCGCGCACCTGGTGTGCCAGCCGCAGCACCGTGCGCGACTTGCCCACGCCGCCGATGCCGGTCACGGTCACCAGACGTGATTCGCCGAGGTGTCGTTTGAGGTTGGCGAGCAGACGCGTCCTGCCGACGAAACTGGTCAGCTCCGCCGGTAGGTTTCCTTCTCGCCGCCAGCCTGTCGGGGTGGCCATGAGCAGCCTCACGGGGGGTAGGCGACACCTGCCCTCGCATCGTACCGCCGGGCTCACCGCCTGTCTTTGGACCGGCGAACACGCTCGGTATCGGTTTGTACGCCTCGGTAGCATGTCCGATGTGAAGGATTCTCAACCTGAGCGGACATTTCCCCCAGATGAGGCCAAGGGCGGTCCTGAAGGTCCCACGGGCCTTACCGAGCGGACCACCAGCCTCCCCGAACAGACCGCTGACGACACGGACGTCGGCTGGGGCGACTGGCGGGAGGACAACACCGACGCCTTCTACCTGGACAACCGCCCCCCGCACTGGGACTAGGGCCGCATGACCTCAACGCTGCGCCCCGCCGCTCCCGAGGACTACGACGCCATCGCGGCCGTGGTGGACGACTGGTGGGGCCGCCCGATCGGTTTCGTCCTGCCCCGCCTCTTCCTCGACCACTTCCACCGTACGAGCCTGGTGGCGCAGGGGCCGTCCGGCATGACGGGCTTCCTGATCGGGTTCCTTTCGCCGTCCCTTTCGGATGAGGCGTACATCCACTTCGTCGGGGTTCATCCCGGTGAGCGGAAGAGCGGACTGGCCAGGACGATGTACGAGCGCTTCTTCGACCTCGCCCGCGAGGACGGCCGCCGCGTCGTCAGGGCCATCACCGCGCCGGTCAACGAGACCTCCATCGCCTTCCACCGCCGCATGGGCTTCGAGGTCACGGGCCCGGTGCCCGGCTACAACGGGACAGGCACGACCTCGGTCACCTTCACCCGCCCCCTCTGAACCGAACCCACACCATCGAGTCGGGCACCTTCTGGGGGTCGGGCACCTTCTGAGGGTCGGGCACCTTCTGAGGGACGGGCACCCTCTAAGGGACGCGGACCTTCCGAGGGACGCGGACTACCTGAGGGACGCGCCCCGTCAGCTAGCCTCTGCCGACCATCACTTTCCGCAACCAATTGCACACGTGCTGTGTGCCTTCCCCAGTAACCGGGAATGGCACACAACGCTGCTGCAAGGAGGTGACCGGTGGCCGAAGGACTCACCCAGAGGGGCGTGGCCGGAGAACTCATCGCGGAGTTCGCGGGGACGGCGGTGCTCATCCTGTTCGGTGTGGGCGTCGTCGCCCAGGTGACGGCCGCCGACCTCGGCGACCACGACAGCATCGCGTGGGCCTGGGGGATCGGCGTGACGCTCGGCGTCTACGTCGCCGGCCGTACCACGGGCGCGCACCTCAACCCCGCCGTCACGCTGGGGTTCGCCCTCTTCAGAGGCTTCCCCTGGCACAAGGTCATCCCGTACGCCGTCGCGCAGACGGCAGGCGCCTTCGTGGCCGCCCTCCTGGTGCGCTGGAACTACACAGAGGTGCTGACCATGGTCGACCCCGGTCACACGCTCAAGACTCAGGGCGTCTTCTCCACCCTGCCCGGCAACGGCACCCTGCCGGTCACCTTGTGGGGCGGGCTGCGCGACCAGATCATCGGCACCGCGATTCTGCTCTTCGTCATCTTCGCCCTGTCCGACACGGCCAACATGGCGCCCAGCGCGAACCTGGGACCGTTCGTCATCGGCCTGCTCGTCGTCGCGATCGGCATGGCCTTCGGCACCAACGCCGGCTACGCCATCAACCCCGCTCGCGACTTCGGCCCGCGCCTGGCCAGCTTCCTCACCGGGTACGGCGGCGCCTGGCGAGACCAGTACGGAAGCCTGTACTTCTGGGTCCCGATCGTCGGCCCGCTGGTCGGCGGCGCACTGGGAGCCGGCCTGTACCAGACGTGCATCGCCCGCTTCCTGCCCCAGGGCGAAGACCGCGACACCGTGAAGCCGTCCGACTGACCCGCCCGACCTTGATCCTGCCGAGGAGAACCGAATCCGATGCCTGATTTCGTCGGCGCCGTCGACCAGGGCACCACCAGCACCCGCTTCATGATCTTCGATCACGAGGGCGCCGAGGTGGCCAAGTTCCAGCTCGAACACGAGCAGCTGCTGCCCAGGGCGGGCTGGGTCGAGCACAACCCGATCGAGATCTGGACCAGGACCGCCGCCGTGATCCAGACGACGCTCCAGCGCACCGGGCTGCACGACAGCGACCTGGCCGCCCTCGGCGTCACCAACCAGCGCGAGACCACGGTGGTGTGGAACCCGCGCACCGGCCGCCCGTACTACAACGCGATCGTGTGGCAGGACACCCGGACCGACCGGATCGCCGCCGCGCTCGAACGGGACGGCCGCGGCCAGGTCATCCGCGACAAGACCGGCCTGCGGCCCGACGCGTACTTCTCCGGGGGCAAGATCCAGTGGATCCTGGAGAACGTGGACGGCGTCCGCGAGGCCGTGGACCGGGGCGAGGCCGTCTTCGGCACCACCGACACCTGGACCCTGTGGAACCTCACCGGCGGCCCCAACGGCGGCGTGCACATCACCGACGTCACCAACGCCAGCCGCACGATGCTCATGGACCTCGACACGCTGGACTGGGACGACGAGCTGCTGTCCTTCTTCGGCATCCCGCGCGAGATGTTGCCCGAGATCCGGCCGTCCGCCGACCCCGCCGGTTACGGCAACACCTTCAGGTACGGGCCGCTCGGCGGCGAGGTGGTCATCAGTGCGATCCTCGGCGACCAGCAGGCCGCCACCGTCGGCCAGGTCTGCTTCTCGCCCGGCGAGGCCAAGAACACCTACGGCACCGGCAACTTCCTGCTGCTCAACACCGGCACCGACCGCGTACGCTCCGAGAGCGGCCTGCTGACCACCGTGGCCTACAAGTTCGGCGACCAGCCGCCGGTATTCGCACTGGAGGGCTCGATCGCGGTGACCGGCTCGGCGGTGCAGTGGCTGCGCGACCAGTTGCACATCATCACCTCCGCGCCCCAGAGCGAGGCGCTGGCCCGGCAGGTAGAGGACGCCGGGGGCATGTACTTCGTACCGGCCTTCTCCGGCCTGTTCGCCCCGTACTGGCGGGCCGACGCCCGCGGCGCCATCGTCGGCCTGTCGCGCTACAACAACGACGCCCACCTGGCCCGCGCCACGCTGGAGTCCATCTGCTACCAGAGCCGCGACGTGGTCGAAGCCATGCAGCGCGACTCCGGGGTGGTCCTGGACGTGCTCAAGGTGGACGGCGGCGTCACCACGAACAACCTGTGCATGCAGCTCCAGTCGGACATCCTGGGCGTGCCGGTCAGCCGCTCCGCCATCACCGAAACCACCGCACTCGGGGCCGCCTACGCCGCCGGCCTCGCCGTGGGCTACTGGGCCGACACCACCGAACTGCGGGCCCACTGGGCGCAGGACCGGCGCTGGGAACCCGAGTGGAGCGAGGAGCAGCGGGAGCAGGCGTACGCAGGCTGGAAGAAGGCCGTAAGCAAGTCCTTCGACTGGATCACGGACTAACCGCCCGCCCACCCGACAGCCACCTGGCAAACAGCGCGTTCATGGGCGTGCGGTGCGGTGAACGTCCGAGCGGCAGGTTCATGGGCAGGCCGCGCGATGAACGCCCGAACGGCAGGCTCATGGGGAGGCGGCGCGGAAGACGCCCGAAGCCTTGCCGATCACACCGGTGGCCAGCAGCGGACCGCCGGGGACGGCCGACAACGAGGTGAGCTCGCCACCGGCCGCAACCTTGGTCCAGCGGCCGGAGGAGTCGCGATGGGCGAGGGCCGAGTCGTCACCGTTGACGTCGGTGGAGCCGAGGAACCAGTGCCCGCCCCTGCCATCGGGGACGGGCGGCAGGTTGCGGACCATCCGCCCGGCCGTCGCGGAAGTGTCCTCCCTACGCCAGCCGGAACCGCTCTGGGAGAGCAGAAACGACGACATCCCGATCTCTCCGGTGATCCAGACGCCGGACGAGTCGGCGGTGATGGCGGTGAGCTGAACGTGATCCGGAACGGGCGGCAAGTCGTGGTCGGGGACGGACAGCGAATCGTGGTCCGGGGCGGGCGGCGAATCACTGGCCGCCGGCGGCACCTTCGGCAGCACCGAGGCCAGATCGACCGGGGTCCAGTGCTCACCGTCGAAGCGGTGCACAGTGCGGGCGTCCACGTCCAGGGCCCAGATGTCGGAGGCGGAGCGGGCGCTCACTCGGAAGGCGTGGAAAGGCACGCGTCGTTCCGTCCAGGTGGCTCCGTCGTAGTGCCAGGCCAGATGGTCGCCGAAGACCCACACATCATCCTCGGCGGTGACGGCAAGGGCCGTGGCGGGCAACTCCCGGACCATGGCCCAAGCACGTCCGTCCCAACGCAGCACGCCACCCCCGGCCACCACCCACACGTTCGCTGGGCCAGACGCGGCGACCGCGCCAACACCGCCGTCCTTAACCGGAAAGTCACTCTTGGCCCAGCGGTTGCCATCCCAATGAAAGGCCGTGGGACGGCGCGGCCCGTCGGCCATCGGAATCCAGGCGGTGAGGCCGACCCTGTCCCAGCCAAAGGCCCAGGCCTCACGCTCACCGGTGGCGACGACCTCTCCGTAGGTAACCGACGACTCATCAGCCACCAGCCTCCAGCGGTCATTGCCATCGGCCGAGGGAGCCCCCCACCAGGCCCAAAGCCCGGCAACGGCCGCGACCGCGACCGCACCGACCCACCCGACAGGCTTCAAAGACATGATCGAAGCCTAGAGAGCCCACCAAAACGGCACATGAGTACGCGTACTCAACCGGGCGCACAAGTAACGCGACGATCTCATCCAGCGGAGCGCCAGTGACGCGGCGATCTCACCGGCGGAGCGCCGCCAACGCGACGATCTCATCGGGGAGCGCCACCAGCACAGCGACCCCATCGACGGAGCGCCAGTGACGCGGCGACCTCACCGACGGATGCCTCACCGTAATCGCCCTCCTGAACCTGACGACATCACACCTCCCAGCCCGTCAACTGACCACGTCCTTGCGCCGGAACCGCCGGAACGCCACCGCCAGCAGAATGGCCGCGTACGTGATCGACACCGAAGCGCCTCTGGCCATCCCGCTCCAGTCCAGCTCGGGCAGCAGGGCATCGGTCCACGCGTTGTTCCAGAACGTGGGCAGAAACTCGCGCAACACCCCCAGCGCCTCGACCGCCTGCAGGATGGTGCACACGATCCACAACCCGACCGCCCCGCCGACGGCCCCGAGCGGGGAGTCGGTCATGGTGGAGACGAGGAACGCCAGAGCGGCGACGACGAGCTGGCTGACCAGCGCGTACCCGATCACGATCCCGAACCGCGGCAACATGTCGAAGGCCGGGATCACCTCACCCGTCCCCGGCACCTGGATGTCGTCCCACCCGAACGCCAGCGTGCCCGCCAGCAGCGCCATCAACGGCAGGCAGATCACCGCCGCGGCCGAGTAGCCGAGCGCCACGATCAGCTTCTGCCGCAGCAGCCGGTCGCGGGGGACCGGCGCCGCCAGCAGGTAACGCAGCGAGGACCAGTTGGCCTCGCTCGACACGGTGTCGCCGCAGAACAGCGCGACCGCCACCACGAGCAGGAAACTGGCCGACACCGACAGGGCGAAGGCGGCGAAGTTCAGGCCGCTTTCGGTGGCCAGGTCGGACAGGCGCAGCGCCGACTGCGCCTGCGTGGTCGGTTCAGGCCCGACCTCGAACGCGATCACGAGGATCCACGGCAACGCCAGCAGCAGCGCGAACATGCCCAGCGTCCGCCGCCGCTTGAACTGCCTGACGATCTCCACCCGCAACGGCAGCGTACGGTGCGGCGCGTAACCGGTCGCGGTGGTCACGTCTTGTCTCCGATGAGGTCGAGGAACACGTCTTCCAGGCGCGGCCCGTGCCCGTTGGTGACCGCGGCAGAGCCGAGCAGCGTCGACACGGGGCCGGTCGAGACCAGCCGCCCGCGTCGCATGACCACGACGTGGCTGCAGGCCTGCTCCACCTCGGCCAGCATGTGGCTGGACACGATCACGGTACGGCCGTCGCGCGCGTAGCGCTTGAGCACCTCCCGCATCTCCCGGATCTGAGGCGGGTCGAGCCCGTTCGTGGGCTCGTCCAGCACGAGCAGGTCCGGCAGGCCGAGCATGGCCTGGGCGATGGCCAGCCGCTGGCGCATGCCCTGTGAGTACGTGCGCACGGCTCGGTCCAGGGCCTTGCCGAGGTTCGCGATCTCCAGCGCCTCGTCGAAGTGCGCGTCGGCCTTGGGGCGGCCGGTGGCGGCCCAGTAGAGCTGGATGTTGTCGCGCCCGGAAAGGTGCGGCAGGAACCCCGGCCCTTCGACGAAGGACCCCAGTCTGGACAACACGGGGGCTCCCGGCGTCACGCGCTCGCCGAAGATGCGGATCTCGCCGGCGTCCGGGTGGATGAGCCCCATCATCATCCGCATGGTCGTCGTCTTGCCCGCCCCGTTGGGCCCGAGCAGCCCCAGCACCTGACCCCGCTCAACCCGGAACGACAGCCCGTCAACAGCCAGCTCACCGTTCCGGTACGCCTTCGTCAGCCCACTGATCTCCAGCGGAACATCGGCATCTCCGGCACCGGTGTATCCGCCGCTGGCGTCTCCGGTGTCGGCGCCTCGGCCGTTGACGTCTCCGCTCGCAGAGGTTGGCCTGCCAGGCATCCCAGCGTCGGTGCCGACCGCGAGTCCATCATCCGCCACCCCAGCGGCGGAGACACCGTTGACGTCTCCGCTCTTGGTGCCGACCGCGAGCCCGTCGTCCGCCGCTCCGGCGGAGGAGCCACCGCCCGCCGTGGTCCCGTTGACCTCAGCCGTGAGTTTGGTGACGCCTGGCCCGTCGCTGCTTGTGACGGGTGCGGGGCGGAGCCGGGTGCGGGACGTGGTGCGTCCCGTGGCCAGCAGGATCGCGGCGATCACCACGGCGCCCAGCGGCATCGCCCACACCCACCAGGCCACCCCGGTCGGAGCCGCGGCCAGCGTGCCGACCGTGGGGACGGTGAGGGAGTTGGCGGCCAGCGACACCTGGTACGTGGCCGGTTCGACAGGCGTCGCGTACCCCATGTCGGTCGTCGTCACGACCAGGCGGAGGCGGTGGCCGGCGGCGAAGCGGTGGTCCACGGCGGGCAGACTGATCGTGGCCTCCGCGCTGCCCGAGCCCTCGGGGATCGTCACCCGCACGGGAGCCACCAGCCCGGCGGGCAGGGTGGGCGGCTGGGCGTCGTCCGCCACGTCGTACAGCTTCGCGAACAACGTCGCCTCGCCCTTGCCCGACACCTTGACCTTGACGGTGGGGCTGCCCGTGAGCTGGAGGGGCGTGGTGAGCGGCCGGGACTCGAACGTGGCGCTCTGGCCCGGCATGTCGATCGAGACCCCGGGGCTGTTCTGGCCGCCCAGCAGGCCGCCGATGCCCGGCACGGTCGAGATCGAGGCCGGCGCGCCGCCGGGCGGGTTGACGATGTTCTGCTCGGGGCCGCTCAGCTCGACCGTGGAGGTGCCGGAGCCGGCGAGACCGGGATAGGAGTCCGCCTCGGGATGCAGGCGGATGCGCTGGCGGGTGCCGGGGTCGCGCCCGCCGTCACGCGTCACCGTGAACGCGCTCACCGCCGGCGCCGACTCCTCGCCCTTCAGATGGCGGGCGAACCAGGCCGCCGACTGGTCGAAGAGCCAGTCGGCCTCGCCGTTGCCGCCGTCGTGCCCGCCGTCGAACCAGGCCAGGCTCACCGGCGTGCCCGCTGCGGCGATCGCCTTGGCGTTGGCGTCGGCGTGGCCGAGCGGGAACAGCGAGTCGCGCTGGCCCTGGATGAGCAGGGTCGGAGCCTTGATCTGACCGGCCACGGTGATCGGGCTCGACTTGCGCAGCAACTCGACGGCCTCCGGCGAGGCCCTGCCGTCCTTGGCGACCTGCTGGTAGATGTCGCAGATCGCGGGCATGAACCTGCCGCACCGCGCCTGTTCGGCGGTCAGCGGCCCCACGCTCTCCCTGCCGCCCAGCAGCGACATGGTGTCCAGCGAGACGCCCTGACCGAAGAAGATGCCGGCCCACATGCGCTTGAACACCCCACTCGCCACCCCCGCCGGCTGATCGGCCGCAGGAGAGGAGGAGGCAGGCTGAGCTTCAGAGGTGGGTTGGGCTGCCTGGGTTCCTCCGGTGGGTGGGGCGGCGGCGTTGGGGAACAGGGCGTCGGCCAGGTCGGACCAGGTGATCTGGGGGACGATCGCGTCCACGCGCTGATCATGGGCCGCCGTCATCAGCGCGATGGCCCCGCCGTACGAGCCGCCCGCCATCCCCACCCGAGGGTCGTTCGAGGCGTCGAGCTGAACCTCCGGACGCTTGGCCAGCCAGTCGATGAGCTGCTTGACGTCCTTGACCTCGTAGTCGGGCGAGTTGAGCGCGATCTGCCCGGTCGAGCGGCCGAAGCCGCGGGCCGACCACGTCAGTACGGCATAGCCCTGCTCGGCAAGGCGGACCGCCTGGTCGCGCATGCTCTGCTTGCTGCCGCCGAACCCATGGGCGAGCAACACGGCAGGCGCCTTCCCACCACCGGGTGGCGGGAAGAACGTCGTATCGAGCTCGACCCGTTGGTCGTCGGCTGGTCCGTCGACGACGGTTATCTGCTGGTCCTGGCCCCGCGCCTCCGGAGCCGACGGCCACACGAGCCACGTCGTCACCCCGATGAGGGCGAGTACCGCAACCACGGCGGCCACACGCTTCATGCGGTGAGCCTACTTTCCCGACCTGAGAGATCGCTGAGACGGCACTCCTGCCGGGACCTGCTGAAAGGCGCTCCCCGAGGCGGACAGGCGATCATGAAACCAGCAGGACTCGTCGATCATGGGACGTCCCCGTCGGTGTCCGAGAGCGCGCGGGCGACCGTCAGGCTGTCCTCGTAGATGAAGTAGCGGGTGATCAGACCGTTCTCGACCGTGAGGTGCACCGCGAACGGAGAGGTGTAGGTCCGGCCGGTGGCCTTGACGGTCTGCACGAGGTCGCCGAGCACCACCGCGTCGTCCCCGTCCACCAGGACGCGCGCCACCGAGGTGCCGTTCAGCTCGGGCACGTGGTACTCGCCCAGCTCGCGGAAGTGCTCCGCCACGTCACGGCGGCTCGAACGGGGACGGATCCACGGCACCGCGGGGTGCCCTTCGCCGGGCCAGTTGAGATGCCACTCGACCGGCTCGGCGAACAGCTCGGCGATCCGGTCGAAGTCACCCTCACCGATCCGGCGCAGCAGCTCTCGCACGGTGTCGTCAGTAGTCATGATCCATCCTCAAACGTTTGTTCGGTGCGTTCGTCCGGTCGTCAGTCTCCTCCGGGAGCGGGCCGGACGGCGATTACCTGTGAGGTAAGGCGACGGCCTATCGGGACGGATGAGGTCACGCCATGATCGCGTAGACGGTCGTGGCGTGGGCGGCCGTCTCGGTGCTGCCCTCGGCCCTGAGGGTGATCTCGGAGAAGGCCAAGGTGCGGCCCAGCTTGGTGATGCGGACGTCGAGCAGGACGTCCTTGCCCACCACCGGCCGCTGGAACGTCGTGGACTGCTGGACCGTGGTCATCGGCACGAACCCGCCCCGCGCCGACGAGACGGCCAGCACCGTGGCCGTGTCGGCGGCGGCCATCATGGCCTGGCCGCACAGCCCGCCGCCCTCTCTGGCCAGGTCGTCGGACCAGGGCAGGCGCACGATCGCGTGGCGGTCGCCCACCTCCTCCACCCGCAACCCGAGCTGCTTGATCCAGGGGGCGAAGTATTCCTGGAGAATCGCCTCTGCGTCTTCTGGAGTCACGCGGCCATCATGCACGCTGGAGAAGGTCGATGAAGGGCCCGGCGAGGGTCCTGTGGATAACTCGGGACGACCGCAGGAGGTTCGCATGTCGGCGACTGATGACGGGCACCGCGCGGGACGTACGGCCGTGGAGATCTTCATGCCGTCCACGTACGACGCGGCCGTCCCGTACGACCTGTTCGCCCGCCTCCGTGAGGAGTCTCCCGTCTGCTGGATCCCGGAGCCTCCCATGGGCCCGTGGCGCGAGGGCCCCGGCTACTGGGCGGTGTTCCGGCATCCGGACGTCAAGCACGTGCTCCGCAACCCGGACGACTTCTCCTCCCGCCTCGGCGCCACCCAGATCCGCGACCCCGACACACCGGCCGACCTGCGCTTCGTCCAGGCACAGATGCTGAACATGGACCCGCCGGACCACTCCAGGCTGCGCAGGATCGTGGCGGCGGCCTTCACCCCGCGTGCCGTGCGCGCGCTGGAGCGGACGATCGCGGAGCGGGCGGCGGCGCTGTTCGATGAGGGGGAGTGCGACTTCGTGGAGGTGGCCGCCGACCTGCCCGTCTGGACGCTGGCCCACGTCATGGGGGTCCCGGCGCAGGACAAGCGGCTGCTGTACGACTGGGCGTCACGGGTGATCGGCTACCAGGACGACGACTACGCGGGCCTGTCCACGGCGGACGTCGAGTCCCTCACCCCCATGGGCCGACTGGCTCTCGCGGCCAGGCCCGAACTCGGGCCGGGCGTCAATCCGCGTTCCAGAGCGGCTCTGACCGACATGTTCGCCTATGCCCATGCCCTGGCCGAGGACCCGATGGACGGCGAATCCGTCATGTCGGCCATGCGCAAGGGCGGGCTGACGGAGGCGGAGTTCGAGAACATGTTCTTCCTGTTCGCCGTCGCCGGGAACGAGACCCTCCGCAACGGCATCCCCGGCGGCCTGCTCACGCTCCTGCGGCACCCCGCCGAACTGGCCCGCCTGCGCGCGGACCCGTCCCTCCTGAACTCCGCGATCGAGGAGATGTTGCGCTTCTGGCCCCCGGTCATGCACTTCAGGCGTACGGCGACCCGCGATCTCACCCTCGCGGGCCGGCCCATCCGGGCGGGCGACAAGGTGGTCGTCTACCACGCCTCCGCCAACCGCGACCCGTCCGTCTTCCCGGACCCGGACCGCTTCGACATCGCCCGTACCCCGAACGACCACGTCAGTTTCGGCTTCGGCCCGCACTTCTGCCTGGGCGCCCACCTGGCCCGCGCCCAGTTCCGCTCGGTCTTCAAGGAACTGCTCACCTGGGAGGCCGAGCTCGCGGGCAGCCCCGCGCGGCTCACCTCCAACTTCCAGAACGGCCTCAAGCACCTCCCCGTACGCCTGCGCCGAAAATGACGTGCGAGGACACCGCCGTCTCCATACGATCGAAGATCATGGAAGACGACTACCTGCGGCACAACCGGGCCAACTGGAACTCCCGCGTCCCCGTCCATCTCAACAGCGACTTCTACGACCTCGAAGGCTTCAAGGCGGGCCGGAACGCGTTGCGGCCGTTCGAGCTCGAAGAGGTGGGCGACGTGTCCGGCCGCAGCCTGGCGCACCTGCAGTGTCACTTCGGCCTCGACACCCTGTCATGGGCCAGGCTCGGCGCGCGGGTGACCGGCCTCGACCTCTCCGACGCCGCCGTCGAGCAGGCCAGGGGGATCGCCGCGGAGTGCGGCATCCCGGCGACGTTCGTCGCCGCCGACGTCTACGACGCCCCTGAGGCGCTCGGTGGCGAGACCTACGACATCGTCTACACGGGCATCGGCGCCCTGGTCTGGTTGCCCGATCTCACCCGCTGGGCCGAAACCGTGGCAGCCCTCCTGAAGCCGGGCGGATTCCTCTATATCGCGGAATTTCACCCGTTCACCGACGCCCTGGACGACGAGACGGGCACCAAGGTCACCCACGACTACTTCGACCGCGGCCCCCACGTCTGGGAGTGGCCCTACACCTACACCGGCGACGAGATCCTCGAATACCAGAAGTCCGTGCAGTTCCGGCACGGTCTCGGCGAGATCGTCACCGCGGTCGTCGCGGCCGGTCTGCGCGTGGACTTCCTGCACGAGCACGACCACATCCTCTTCCGCCGCTACGCCAACCTCACCAAGGACGCCGACGGATACCGCCTGCCCGGCGACGCCCCCAGGATCCCCCTCATGTTCTCCATGAAAGCCTCGGCCGCGACCACATAGGCGGGCGACGCGGGTCATCGAAGGGCACCGGCGCGGATGACCGTAAGATTTGCTGCCGTGAAGTCTCCAGCATCGTTCAAGAAGGCCGCCGCGTGGGCCCTGCCCTACTGGACCCGCGGCGAGGCGGGCCGCGAGACGCCGCAAGACCTGTTCAGGGTGCTCTATTTCGGCTGGCTGGCGGCGTTCACGCTCAAGGTGCTCGGCTCGGCCTGGGACGTCTCGTGGCACTTCAAGTGGCTGCGCGACGACCTGGCCCCGCCCCACCTGCTCAACTCCGTCGGCACCGCCATCGTCGTCGCGCTGACCGTGATCCACGGCTACACCGGCTACGGCGTGGACAAGGCCGCGCTCCGGCTCATCCAGTGGGGCACCGGGATCTTCCTCGTCGCCGTGCCGCTCGACCTGATCAACCATCGCGTCAACGGGCTCGACATCACCTCGTGGAGCCCGTCGCACATCTCGCTCTACCTTGGCACGTTCTTCATGATCGCCGGTGTGATCCGCGGCTGGTTCATGGGCGCGCCGCCCGGCAGGGAACGGGTGGTGGTGCTGGGCGCGCTGTTCGCGTTCTTCCTGGAGAACGTGCACTTCCCCGAGCAGCACCAGGAGTACGGCATCCTGTCGCTCGGCGCGTGGGACAACCGGGCCACCTACGCCGAGCCGATCCTGTTGCAGTTCGCGGCCGACCAGATGGGGCGGCCGATCGACCGGACCATGATGGCCGGGTTCACGCTGCCCGTACCGGACTTCCTCTACCCGGTGTACGCGGTGGTCGCCGTGCTGTCGGTGCTGGTCGCGGCCAGGGTGATGATCGGCAGGTTCGGCGCGGCCACGCTCATCGCGGCCGGTTACGTGGGCTTCAGGACGCTGGCCTGGCCGCTGCTGACCTTCACCGGATTCCCGCCGTCCGCGGTGCCGTTCTTCATGATCCTCGCCGGGCTGCTGGTGGACGTGGCGTTCCTGCTGCGGATGCCCGTCCTGCGCGCGGTGCTCGGGTCGGCCGGCGTGACGGCCGCGGCCTACGGCGGGCTGGCGGCGCAGAGCGCGGTCATGGGGCCCGTGTACGGCGCGATCCAGGGCCACGAGGGGCTGCTGGGCGCGCCCCCGCTGGTCATGGCGTCAGCGGTGTGGGCCGGGCTCGGCCTGCTGGTCGTCTGGCTGGCCGTCGAGTGGATGGCGGGCAGGCGCCGTTCCCGGCCGGTCGAGACCGCGCCACGAGCGGTCGTCGCGCCCGCCACGTCCTGAAGTTTCAGGCGATCGACGCGCGGGTGATCGCGACCGCGACGCCGTACGCCAGCCCCATCACGCTCACCTCGGCCACCGCCCAGCCCACCAGGGCGGTGGCCTGACCCCGGCGCACGGCGGGCAGCAGCCGGAAGCGGATGTGCGCCGCCAGCGGCACCACCAGCGCCACCAGCGCCGTCTTGACCACGACCAGCACCCCGTACTGGCTGGTCACGATCGCGCCGGGCAGCGTCACGCCGGGCGTGAGCGCCATCGTGCCCAGCCCCGTGATCAGGCCGGACAACGCGACCAGGAGCAGGCACACCGAGGCCATCCTGGAGAACTTGGGCAGCGCCAGGGCCAGCAGGTCCCGGTGCGGCCCCAGGAACGCGGCCGTGGCGAGCAGCCCGCCGGCCCACGCCGCCGCGCCCATGACGTGGATCTCCATCGAGATCATGATGGGGTCGTGCCAGACCGAGTTCACCGCGTGGCCGGTGACCGGGATCGGCAGCAGCCCGAACAGCGCCACGATCACCCGCAGCTCGGCCGGCACCTTCTCGCCGAACCGCACCGCCATCAGCCCGATGCCGGCCGCGGCCAGCGCGCAGGCCGCGCTGAACAGCAGCCCCTGACCGGTGCCCACGCTCCCGACGTAATCGGCGATCATCCCGAACGTCGGCACGGCGCCCGGATTGAGCTCGGCGGTCTGCAGGACGATCGTCAGCAGGGCGCAGATCGCCCAGGCCCAGGCGGCGAGCACGGCCAGCGGGCGCACCCTGACCAGGACCGGCTCCGTACGCTCCGGGTACTTGAAACCGAGCAGCTTGGGCAGCAGGCTGAGCCCGACCACGGCCACGGCGGCCACGTCGAGCAGCACCCGCACGATCGGCAGGCCGTAGGACACGACAGGGCCCGGCATGGGGATGCCGGGCACGGACTCCTGCGCGGTGAACGAACTGGCCGCGACGACCGAGACGACCGCGCACACTCCGAACGCGCCGGCCAGGAGCCGCCCGCCGACGCGCTGCCGCGGCAACGCGGGGGCGACGGCGCTCACGCGGAAACCTTCCTGTTGCGCCGCAGCGCCACCGCGGTGCCCGCGGCCAGCACCAGCAGCGCCCCCACGATCCACACCACGGCCATCCCGGCCCCGCCGTTGGCCGCCGCCTCGGCGGCGTCGGCGGAGGAGCCCTGCGCGGTGCCCGCCGCGGCCACCCCGGAGGCGTCGGCCGCCAGGTCGAAGGCGATCCTCCCGGTGACCGGGTGGCCGTCGGCCGACAGGATCCGGTAACCCACCGTGTACGACCCACCGGCAGGCAACGGCTTCACCTTCACCGTCACCCGCTCGGCCGCGACCACGGCGCTCCCGTCGGCCCACGCCGACCCGTCGGCCCCGGTCACGCCCACCTGCGCGTACCCCTTGCGCACGGTCTGGTCGAACACCAGCGTCACCTGCGAGGGCGAGGCCGTGAGCGTGGCCCCGTTCGCCGGGTCGCTGCTGATCAGCACGTTGTGCGCCTGCGCGGGGGAGTGCGCCACCCCCACCACGGCGAGGGCGAGCAGCAGGACCGTGAGTAGCCGCCTCACAGATCAGAACCTTCCATAAAGCATGTTGCGGACCTGTACATGGTCCCACCCATGGAAGACCCCGGACGCCCTACCCCCGGACCGCTTCCCAGATGCCCATGACCTGCCAGATCCGCCGGGTCGCCGGGTTGATCAGCCCGATCTCGGCGCACAGCTCACGCGTCTTGCCGACGGAGTCCCTGATGTCCCGCCGGGCGCCGGGGTCGCGCAGGTACACCTCAGCGACCACGTGCGCCGGCACCTTGAAGCGCCGGATCATCGCCCCGGGCGGCGCCAGCATGATGCGCGCCATCACGCCGAGGATGAGCGGCGCGGCGACGCCCAGCAGGAAGCGCCGGTACGCGGGCATGCGCGGCACCCGGTTGCGCAGGTAGTGCCGGGCGAAGGAGATGTGCCTGGCCTCCTCCGCGACGTGGATGCGCATGATCGTCTCTTCCAGCGGGTGGTGCGCCCTGCCCTCTTTGAGCACCCTGCGCTGGACGTGGTCGATCGGGTCCTCGCCGCCCAGCACGAAGATGAAGAACAGTTCGGTCGAGATCAGCGGGATCCAGGGCGCCACCTGTGCGATCACCGACAGCGGGCCCGGCATGCCGCGGATCGGCATCCCCGTACGGTTCACGAACTCCTGGAACATCATCCCGTGATGCCCCTCTTCGATGGTCTCGTGGTAGACGTACCGGAACTCCGGAGACCCGTTCGGCAGCCGGTAGGCGTAGTTGAGCAGCCCGCGCTTGAGCAGGTTCTCGAACTGCAGCCCGATCTTCATGGCGGTGGCCACCCGCCATAAGCCGATCCGCGCGCGCACCTCGGGGGAGCGGCTGCGGTACCAGGGGTGCCCGCCCAGCCGGTCCAGCTCGGGCAGCTCCCAGCGCGGATCGGCGGGGTCGATGTGGAACTCCGGGTCGTCCCACGGAATGTCGCGGTACGGCTCCCAGTGCTTGTCCACCGACGCCTTCGAGAGGCGTTCGATGACCGCCCGGTACGCGCTGCGGCCGGCGACCCGCTCGTCGCGTTCCCTGTCGGCGGTGGAGCTCGGCGCGGATGTCCTTGAAGGGGTTGTCATCGCGTGCACTCCTCTCCTCGCCCGGTATTGTACGGAGCATCCAATAAGGCTGGAAAGGGGGCAAACCTAGAGCTTCTCCGCGGACACCCCCAACTCGTTCGCCGCCGCCGTACGGATGAGCGTGTTCACCCGCCGCCGTGACAACACCTTGGGATGCGTGTGCGTCTGCACCGCCAGTCCGTCTATCAGCGCGAACAGCCGCCACGTCGTCGCGTCGGGGTCCTCGCACCGGAACTCTCCGCAGGCCACGCCGGACTCGATGATCGTGCGCATGAGCGTGCGGCCCCTGGCGTCGATCCGCCGCGAGGTCTCCTCAAGCTCGGCGCTGCGCATCGCCTCGGACCAGGCGTCGATCCACAACCGCCAGCCCTCGGTGGGGATCGCGGGCGAGCACAGCCGCAACAGCGTGCGCAGGCGGTCGCTCGGCGTCCCCGAGGAGCGCTCGACGTCGGCCAGCGCGTTGAGGTGCAGGCGGGCCGCATAGCTGAAGGCCTGTGCGAGCAGCCGCTCCTTGGTCTCGAAGTGGTAGAAGAGCAGCGCCTGGCTCACGCCGGCGGCCCTGGCGATGTCCAGGGTCCTGGTGTGCCCGAAGCCCTGCTCCGCGATCACCTCGCAGGCCGTCTTCAGCAAATCCTCGCGCCGTAATCGGCTGAAACCAGTTGTCACAGCGAGTAACTCTAACTTCTGTCTACTAGTATTAATAGGACAAATCGGGCATGAGTTGTTCTGGTATGAAGAACTCCAGCACTGTAAGGCTCTCCCGTTCACGCACCGTCACGTTGATCATGGTAACCGCGTCACCCGAACGCCCTTCGGTCGGGGGGTCCATATATCCGCACCAGAGATCCTTTTCCGGTATCTGCAAGGACGAAACGGTCATCCACCAGAGCATTGCTCTATGCCAGGTGCGGCAACGTGATTAAAGTAAGTGAACACTGATGCCGAGGAGTCGATGTGAACCTTGCAGATTATCGGCGTGCGGCCAGAACCTGGCTGCGGGAGAACGCTCCATCCGACGACTACCAGGAGGCCGACGGGCTCACCCGCGTCAAGGAGTTCATGGCGGCGCTCTACGACGCCGGATACTCCGGAATCACCTGGTCCAAGCAGTGGGGCGGCCAGGGGCTGACCCAGGCGGAAGAGCGCGTGTTCGACGAGGAGGCCCGCCACTACACCCTGCCCACCCAGGTCTTCTCGATCGGCCTGGGCATGACCGGGCCCACCATCGTGGACCGGGGCACCGACGCCCAGCGCGAGCGTTTCCTCCGGCCGCTGCTGCGCGGCGAGGAGATCTGGTGCCAGCTCTTCTCCGAGCCGGGCGCCGGCAGCGACGTGGCCAGCCTGCAGACCAAGGCCGTGCGCGACGGCGACCACTGGATCATCAACGGGCAGAAGGTGTGGACCACGGTCGCCCACCACGCCGACTGGGGCCTGCTGCTGACCCGCACCGACGTGGAGGTGCCCAAGCACAAGGGCCTGACCATGTTCGTCATCGACATGCGCCACCCCGGCGTGACGGTCAGGCCGCTGAGGGACATGTCCGGCAGGTCCAACTTCAACGAGATCTTCTTCGACAACGTGCCCATCCCCGACGAGCACCGCGTGGGCGAGGTCAACGACGGCTGGAGCGTGGCCGTCACGACCCTCCTGCACGAGCGGCTGTCGATCTCGGCCGGCGTCGGCATGGGCGGGCAGAAGGACAACCCGGCCTCGGTGGCGGCGCTGCGCGAGGTCGTCGACACGACCGACCCGCTGGTCCGCGACGAACTGGTCGAGCTGCACATCCGCAGCCGCGCGCTGGCGCTGTTCAACCAGCGGCTGGCGCAGGAGGCCAAGGCCGGGATCTTCCCCGGCGCGCGCGGCAGCGCCGCCAAGCTGCTGCTCGCCGAGCTGGCCCTCTACCAGGCCGACACCGGTACGCGGCTGGTCGGCCCCGAGGCGGCACTGGCCGACCACCCCCTCGCCCGCGCGATCTCCCTGGCCCCCGGCATGGCGCTGGGCGGCGGCACCAACGAGATCATGCGCAACATCGTCGGTGACCGCGTGCTCGGCCTGCCGCCGGAGCCGCGGGTGGACAAGACCGTGCCGTTCAAGGACCTGAAGGTGGGGACGCAGGGGTGAAGCTCGTACTCAGCCAGGAACAGCAGGAGCTGCGCGAGGCCGTACGGGCCTTCCTGAGCTCCGCCTCGCCGCTGCCCAAGGCCCGCCAGGGCTACGACCGGCAGGTGTACGCGCGCCTCAACGGCGAGCTCGGCCTGTCCGGACTGGTCGTCCCCGAGGAGTACGGCGGCGCGGGCGCCGGCCTGTCCGAGCTGGCGGTAGCCCTGGAGGAGACGGGCGCCGCGCTGCTGCCCGGCCCCTTCCTGTCCACCGCTTTCACCGCGCTCGCGCTGACCCTGGCCCCCGACAAGGAGCTGCTCTCCGGCATCGCCGAGGGCCGCGTCACGGCCACGATCGACGGGACCGAGCTGCCTTTTGACGGCACGACCGTCAGCGGCACGCTGGCCCGCGTGTTGTCCGGCATGGACGCCGACGTGCTGGTCGTGCCCGCGCGCGGCGCCGGCGGCGTGTCCATGGCCGCCGTCGACCTGGCCGGGCCCGGCGTCACCAGGACCGAGCTGGAAACCCTCGACCTCACGCGCGGCCAGGCGCAGGTGGTGCTGGACGGCGCCCCGGCCCGGGTGCTCGGCCCCGCGCCGGAGACCGGGATCTTCGACCGGCTGTGCGTGGCGCTGGCCGCCGAGCAGCTCGGCGTGATGCGGGCCGCGCTGGACTCCATCGTGGCCTACGCCAAGATCCGCGTCGCGTTCGGCCGCTACATCGGCTCCTACCAGGGGGTCAAGCACAAGCTCGCCGACATGCACGGCAAACTCGAACAGGCCGAGTCCATCGTCAGGTACGCCGCGTGGGCCGCCGACGAGTCCCCCGGCGAGCTGCCGGAGGCCGCCGCGCTCGCCCAGGCCTACGTCGGCCGCGCCTGCTTCGAGGTGGCCCGCGACCACCTGCTGCTGCACGGCGGCATCGGCTACACCTGGGAGCACGACGCCCACCTGTTCTACAAGAGGGCCAAGGCGGACGAGGTGCTGCTGGGCCCGCCCCGCGTCCACCGCGTACGACTCGCGCAACTGCTGGAGCTGTGATGACGGACATCAGCGAGCTACCGGGCTTCTACGCCATCGCCGCGGCCGACCCCGGCCGCCTCGCGGTGATCGACACCGACGGCACCGAGACCACCTTCGGCGACCTGCTCACCCGCGTCAACCAGGTCTCGCACGGCCTGCGCGCCCGCGGGCTCGCGGTCGGCGACGTGGTCGCGGGCGTGCTGCCCAACGGCATCGACGCGCTCGTCATGGTCATGGCCACCGGGCAGATCGGGCTCTACTACGTGCCGATCAACTGGCATCTGACCGCCTCCGAGATCGCGTACATACTGGACGACTGCGACGCCAAGATCGTCGTCACCGACGCCGAGCACGCCAGGCCCGGCTCGGAGGTCGGCACGGACGGGCTGGCGGCGGGCCGGCCCACGCACGCCCCCGCGGACCGTACGGCCGGCACCGTCATGTGGTACACCTCGGGCACCACCGGCTTCCCCAAAGGCGTGCAGCGCAAGCTGCCGGGAGCCACGCCCGAGGAGCTCGTACCGCTGTACTTCTGGTTCTTCGGCGAGGTCGTGGACCTGAGGCCGGGCGACGCGGTGCACCTGGTGACCTCGCCGATGTACCACTCGGCGCCGTGCGCGCACGCCCAGTTCGCGCTGCACTTCGGGCACACCGTGGTGATCACGCCCAGGTTCGACCCGGTGAACATCCTGGAGCTCGTCGAGCGGCACCACGTCTCCAACGCGATGATGGTCCCGACCATGTTCCACCGGATGTTGCAACTCCCCGAGGACGTCAGGACCAAGTACGACGTCTCCAGCCTGCGCCAGGTCATCCACACCGCCGCCGCCTGCCCGGTCGCGGTCAAACAGCAGATCATGAGCTGGTGGGGACCGGTGTTGTACGAGTACTACGGCTCCACCGAGTCCACCATCGCCTTCTCGGTCAAGCCGCACGACTGGCTGGCCAGGCCGGGCACCGTGGGCCGGCCCGCGCCCACGTTCGAGGCCAAGATCTGCGACGAGAACGGCAAGGACCTGCCGCCCGGCGAGCCCGGGATGATCTACGTCAAGTCCAGCCTCGGCTCCTTCGAGTACCGCAAGGACCCGGCCAAGACGGCCGCCAGCATGCTGGGGGAGTGGTACGCGCCGGGCGACATCGGCTACCTGGACGACGATGGCTTCCTGTTCCTGTGCGACCGGCGCACCGACCTGATCGTCTCCGGCGGGGTCAACATCTACCCCGCCGAGATCGAGGCCGCCCTGCTGGAGCACCCCGCGGTCGCCGACGTGGCCGTCATCGGGGTGCCCGACGAGGAGTGGGGGCACAACGTGGTCGCCCTCGTGCAGCCGGTCGAAGGCGCCACACCCGGCCCCGAGCTCACGGCCGGCCTGCTGGAGCACTGCGGGCCGCGCATCGCCAGGTTCAAACAGCCGAAGGTGATCGAGTACCGCGCGCAGCTCCCGCGTACCCCCACCGGCAAGTTGTCCCGCTCCAAGGTGCGCGCGGACTACCTGGCCGGGAACACCAGCTCCTCGCTGTAACGCCCGCCGTCGCCCAAGTAGAAGACGGTGGACAGGGTACGGTCCCGCGTGTCGAAGATCGTGCTCCACAACGTGCGGAACGGCACGGCGGGATCCTCCGACGGGCGGACGGCGCGCAGGCTCTCGCGCAGGTCGCCGCCCGACATGGTGACGCCCTTGCTGCCCTCGTACAACGCGCGCAGCCGGCCGTAGGAGGCGAAGCTGGACTCGGTGTCGCGCGGCAGGTTCATCGGGTCCGGGTGGCGGTGCAGCAGGTGGTTGGTGACGCAGAGCGGGCCGTCGCCGAACTCGATGATGTGCTCGGTGCCGTCCCTGCCCCGCTCCCACACGAACGCCTGCCCGTGCGCGTCGGCGACCAGGTAGTGCAGGGGCATGCCGTGGTCGTACTGCTTGGCGCCCAGCAGCGCCTGCTTGGCCTGGTCCACGTTCTCGCAGGTGTCGATCAGGAAGCGGGGCAGCTGCACGCTGTTCACCCCGACCTGCGGCAGGAAGGCGTCCGGCGGCTCGGTCGTCTCGAAGTCGGCGATCAGCAGCATGACCGCCAGGCCGGCCGAGTTGATGCCGTCCATGCAGCCGTCGAGGGCCGACATCGTGATCACCGTCGAGGACAGGCCCTCGTCGGGCACCGTGCTGATCACGTACGGGCGCGAGGCCATGGGCAGCTCGTTCGCCCGGGGCTCCAGGCCCGAGACCTCGCTCATCGTCGTACGGAAGAAGTCGTAGTTGCGGCCCACCCGGCCGTGACCGTCCGCGGCGGCCGACGGCGGGATCCACAGCGCCGAGCAGCCGTAGCCCTCCGGCACGTAGCCCTGGTCGTCGAGCGCGACCTCGTCCTGGTCCGGGTCGAGGCCGAGCACCGCCGCCGCGCCGTCCATGCGGGCGTGGTGCTGCGGCCAGTGGCGTTCGAACCAGGTTCTGCGGGCCCGGTTCACCGCCGGGTCGAGCGGCGCGGGGGACCAGCCCAGCCTGCGGGCCTCCTCGGTGAGCGCCTTGCCGATCTCGTACTGGCTGCCGGTGAGGGTGAGGTGGGTGACGAGCTGGAAGTCGTCCTTGCCGCCCGCCGGATGCGTCATGTTCTTCATGGCCCGAGCCTCGCCCCTCCCGCTGACCGGCCCCTTACCGGCCGCTGACCGCGCGGCCGTACCGCTCTGACAGCCGCCGTACGTGCTCGGCCAGTTCCGGCGGGTCCAGCACCTCGAAGTCCACGTCCAGATACCCGACCCACACCGCGATCCCGTTCAGGTCATCGCCGCCCAGCCTGAGCAGGCAGGTGTTCTCATCCACCGGCTCGATCTCCAGGCCGGGCGCCAGCGCCCGCGCCCCCTCGGCCGGAGCATGCAGCAGCACCGTCGCCCGGTAACGCCACATCGCCGTATTGACCCCCTTGTCCACGTACGCCGCCACGTCGCCGTCCCCCGGCAACTCGCGCGGGCTGAACCGGGGCCCGGCGGGCGTGCGCGGGCGCAGCCTGTCCACCCGGAACGTGCGCCAGCCCTGCCGGTCCACGTCGTAGCCGAGCAGATACCAGCGCCCGCGCCGGTGCACCAGCCTGTACGGCTCCGCGTTGCGCGTGCTCACCTCGCCCTCGTGGCCGGTGTAGTCGAAGCGCAGCCGCTCGTGGTCGCGGGCCGCGTTCGCGATCGTGGTGAGCACGTCCGGCGGGACGGCCGGCGTGTTGAACCGTACTTGCACAGTGTAGGCGTTGAGCGCGTTCACCCGCCGCCGCAGCCGCGACGGGAGCACCTGCTCCAGCTTGGTCAGGGCGCGTACCGAGGTCTCCTCGATCCCCTCGACGCCGCCCCCGGCCGCGCGCCCGAGCCCCACCGCGACCGCCACCGCCTCCTCGTCGTCGAGCAGCAGCGGCGGCAGCGCCGCCCCCGCGCCCAGCCGGTATCCGCCCGCCACGCCCGGTGTCGCGTGCACCGGGTAGCCGAGTGAGCGCAGGCGCTCGACGTCGTTGCGGATCGTCCTGGTCGAGACGCCCAGGCGGGCGGACAGTTCGGGTCCCGTCCAGTCCCGGTGCGCCTGGAGCAGGGAGAGCAGCTTGAGGAGGCGGGCCGAGGTTTCCAGCATGCGCACCAGTGTGCCCGCTAATGCGGCAAGGAGGTTTCCGGGTTGATGATCAGCTTGCCGAGGAAGTGGCCGTGCTGGCTGCGGCGATGGGCGTCTGCGGTGTGCTCCAGGGGGAAGACCTCGGCGATCGGCAGCCGTACGTGCTGGGACTCGCGCAGGGCCTGGGCCGCGGCGGCGGCCCCGTCGCCGGTCGAGAAACGCACTCCCAGGCGTTCCGCGCCGATGCGGTCGGCGATCGTGATCACCCGGTTGGGGTCGCCGGTCAGCTTGACCGACAACTCCAGCTCACCCCTGCCCGAGGCATCCAGCACCCGATCGATAGAACGAGGCGACTCACCCTGGCCCGAGGCATCCAGCACTCGATCGACAGAGCGAGGCGACTCACCCCCGCCCGAGGCACCCGGCACCTGCTTGCCATCCCGCCCGCCTTCGCCTGCACCCCTGCCTCTGCCCTTGCCTTCGCCTCTGCCTCCGCTTTCATCCGAAGCAGGTCCTGGCAGGCGCCCCTCCAGTCCTTCGCCGTAGGTCACAGGGTGGACGCCGAGGTCGCGCAGGAAGTCGTGGTGGCGTTCGCTGGCGGTGCCGATGACCGAGGCGCCCCGCGCCAGGGCGAGTTGTGCGGCCGCCAGTCCGACGCCGCCCGCGACCCCGTGGATCAGCAGCGTCTCGCCCTCCTTGAGCGCGAGGTCGCGAAGTGCGCGGCGGGCCGTCTCGACGGCCACGGGCAGCGCGGCGGCCTGCTCGTAGGTGAGGCCGTCCGGCTTGGGCGCCAGCGCGTCTGCCTCGGCGATCGCGTGCGTGGCGACGGCCCCCGGCGCCACCTGCCCATATACCGGGTCACCCAGCCGAAGACCGGTAACCCCAGGGCCGAGCGCATCGACCATGCCCGCCAGCTCCATGCCGGTGCCCTGGGACGCGTCGGGCGGAGCACCGCGGAATCCCTCCCGCATCTTCCAGTCGATGGGATTCACCCCGGCCGCCCTGACCGCCACCCGTACCTGACCTGGTCCCGGCTCCGGCAGCGGGATTTCCATGAGCTCCAGCACCTCGGGCCCACCGCACCTGTCGTACCGGACAGCCTGGGCGGTGGCCAGCAGCAGGGCCTTGCCGACCAACTCGCGGGCCTCCAGCGCGGCGTGCGCCTCGCTCGCCCGCTCCAACGGCAACACCAGACCGACGGCAGTGGTGAGCCGACCCGCCACCGCCTCCTTGAACGCCTGCTCCGCCAGGCGGCTGAACTCGTCGGGCGCAAACATCACCTGCTCCATCCCGATCACCCGCACCTCACGCCGCTCAGCCAGCGCCGGATCGATTGACGCCGGCGCCCCACTGGGCACCCCGTAAGCGAAGAACCTCCCGCCCCGCCCCACCAACCCGAACACCGCCGCCCCAACATCCCCGCCGACCCCGTCAAACACGACGTCAAACTCCCCGACTCCCGCCTCCTCCGCCTTCTCGTAACTGTCGGCCTCCGCTGCCGCTGCTGCCTCCGCCTTCCCCGGCCCTACGGCCTTCGCCGCTCCGGCCTTCCCCGATACTGCGGCCTCCGCTGCTCCCGCCTTCTCCGACGCTCCAGTCCCTGCAGTCCCTGCAGTCCCCACAGGTTCCGCAGGCCCCGTCGTCCCTGCCGTCTCCGCTGCCTCTGCCTTCTCCGGCTCGGGGTAGTCGATGATCTCCGCTGCGCCCGCCTCAAGAGCCGCCCGGCGCTTGGCCGGGCCGTGGGCCGCAGCCGTCACCCGGGCACCGGCCGCACTCGCGAGCTGCACGAGCACCAGCCCCAGCGCCCCACCCGCCCCGGTGACCAGCACCCGCGCCCCGGGCCGCAGTTCGGCCGCCGTCACCAGGCTCAAGGCCGCGGGCCCGACCTGGAGAAGCGCCGCGGCCCGCCACAGCGGCAGCTCATCGGGCACCGCGACGACCGTCTCCGCATCGGCCACGGCCTGCTCGGCGTAGGCGCCAATGGACAGTTTCGCGGCCACCCGCCGCCCGACCCACCCGGCGTCAACCCCGTCACCCACCGACAGCACCCGCCCGGCCACACCCGTACCCGGCACGAACGGCGGTTCGGCGGGAAACCAGTCGCGCCCCCACCCGGTGCGGAGCTGGGCCTCGACGGACAACACATCCACCACCGAGACCCCGATCACGACCTGACCAGGCCCCGCCACGGGATCCGGCGCCTGACCGGCCACGAGCACCTCGGGACCGCCGAACTTCGTCACCTCGACAATTTTCATGCGCCCGAGTCTCGTACCTCAAGCTAACTTGAGGTCAAGCCGCACCAAGCTACGGGCCCCGTTGACCACCTCAACCGTTGACCGCATCAGCCGATCATGACGCCGACCGATCACCACGCCGACCGATCACCACGCCGACCGATCACCACGCCGACCGATCACCGCATCAGAATCAGCCGCCGAAAAGCTTCTGCGCCTGCGTGATGACGACGACCACGGTCAGCGTGCCGAAGAACGCCACCGACCAGATCAGCGCGCCCAGCCGGTACGAGCGCACCTTGATGGCGTCCGGCAGCGCCCGCCTGTTGAGGATGATCAGCAGGATCGAGTACACGAACATCATCACGGCCGCGAAGCACGCCGAGAACACCAGCAGGATGAGCGGCTGGTCCAGGCCCGCCAGCAGGATCGCGATCCCGATCAGCGCCATCGCCCAGACCGTGTAGAAGTAGACCCGGTTCACCGAGACGGGCCGGTCGCGCAGGTAGACCGTCTTGATCGTGTCGGAGGCCAGCCGCGAGGTGTAGTCGACGATGCCCATGGCCGAGGCGAACAGGGCCAGCGCCCCGATCACCCAGAAGAGCACACCGAACCACGTACCGACGGTGTCCATCAGCACCTGGCCCTCGACCTGCAGGAACCCGATGCTGTTCTCCAGCCCCTGCCTGCCGAACACCGTGGAGTGGGCCAGCATCGACATGAGCGCGATCGTCACGAACGACACCATGGCGAACGTCCACGCCTGCTCGACGTTCGCGAAACGCCACCACTGCTTCCACCGCGCCAGGTTCTCCTTTGTCGGCGCGAACTGGAAGCCGGTCGAGGAGACCGCCTCCTCGTGGCCGGTGACGGGGCTGACCAGGCGCGGCACGTACAGGCCCATGCCGAAGCCCTTGTCGCGGATCCAGTTGCTCTGGCACAGGTTCTGGCCGCCGCCGGCGCCCGCGTACGCGATGGCGCCCATCAGCACCGCGAAGTCGAGCGGCGGCACCGGGAACTGGGCTCCCACGGTCAGACCTCTGCCCAGCGCCAGCCAGCTGTCAGCGTTGATCGCGACCACGATCGCCACCACGATCAGCGTTGCCACCAGGGCGATCTTCACAAAGATCACCCGTTCCAGCATGGTGTAGATCACCGGCGCCATCGTGAGCCCGAACGCGATCACGATCAGCATGCCGATGGCGATCCACCGCACAGAGCCCTCACCGGAGCCGGTCAGGTACGTCACCATGGTCGCGGACGTGGTCACCCAGCCCGGCCACAGATTCGAGCAGAGCGTCATGATGACGAAGACCAGGCCCCAGTGTTTCCACATCCGGCTGAAACCGGTCAACGCGGTCTCGCCGGTGGCCAGGGTGTAGCGCTCGATCTCCATGTTCAGAAACCACTGGGTGATGATGCCGATCGCGGCACCCCAGATGAAGACGAGACCGACTTGTGAGGCGATGTACGGCCAGAGAATAAATTCGCCCGACGCCAGCCCCACGCCGGCGCCGACCAGCCCTGGGCCGATGATGCGCCAGGTCGATCGGGGCGGTTCTGGCAGGTCGCGGACGGCCACGGTCGGTAGGACTCGCGCAGGAACGGTGGGGGTGAATTCCGTCATGCGGATCTCCTTGGATCAGCTTGCCTATCCGCCACATTACAGAGATCCGAAACGCTGGTGGAATACCCAGTTAACTACCACCTCATATTCCCCACACCCCGCACCCCCAACCACACGCCCTCCACCACCTCCCACCCCACCAAGCACCTCCCACCCCACCAAGCACCTCCCACCCCACCATCCTCCAGCCCCCGCCCACCACCGAACCCTCATGCCCCAACTCCACGGCCACCGGCCCATCGGCCGGGCTCCGGATGCCAGGTCCCATCGAAGAGCCGGAAGACCTGCCGGACCTCACCGACCTCCCACGGTTCTAGTCGTCACCCCAATCCGACCCGCCGCCTCATCCAGAGCCCCATCTTCCACGTCTACGCCCACCACCCGACGAGCATCGAGCACCCGAGGCCCGAGTACCGAGGCCCGAGCACCCGAGGCCCGAGTACCGAGGCCCGAGTACCGAGGCCCGAGTACCGAGGCCCGAGTACCGAGGCCCGAGTACCGAGGCCCGAGCACCGAGGCCCGAGTGCTCGTCCATGACCGTCACCGATATCTCTCTGTATCAAATCAATCACTCTTAGCTGCTAACTCAACCCATGGTCTCCACGTGCTCACCGAGCGTATTCATGGTGGGGCGCGCCGTCCCGCCCGGGACGCCCCTTTGACCAGGGAGAACATCATGTCGCTCATACTGACCGTCGTCCGCAGAATGACCGCGCTCGGCCTGTGCACCGCCGCGACCCTGACTGCGCCGTTCACGACCCTCCCCGCCCACGCCGCCCCAGGCGCGAGACTCGTCATCACCGTCACCCCCCAAGCCGGCGGCGCGTACGCGATGCTCCTCACCTGCGATCCGGACGGCGGCCTCCACCCAAGCCCTCTCCAAGCCTGCGACGAACTCCGAGAGGTGGACGGCCACTTCCCCGCTCTGAACGTCGACCCCGGACCATGCCCGGACAACTGGGATCCGGTCGTGGTCGAAGCAAACGGCAACTGGTATGGCAGGCCGAACTCGTACTACAAGCGCTTCTCGAACTCATGCGAGATGACAAGAGCACTCGGCCCAGTCGTCTGACCGGCACCCAAAAGCTCCGATGCCTGTCCGCAGCCGCACCCTACGGACAGGCATCCCCACCACCCATCAACACCCGCCCCAACACCAACTACGGAAACCCGGTCCGATCCCTCAGCGCTCGGACAGAGCAGCCCGCACCAAGGAGCCCGCGCAAGAAGCGTTCACGCTTCGACCCGCCCCGCGACATCGGCCCCCAACGTCCCAAACCCCACGACCCAGCTACCCACGTCCGAGGCGCCGCACCCAGCCAAGACCATGCGGTACCGGGCCGATCGTGTTCCACCTGCCAGGCCCGATCGGGTCCCGTGCGATGCCGGGCTGATCGCGTCCGGGCTGATCGCGTCCGGGGTGCCCGCGTCCGAGGTGCCCACGCCTGTTCCCGTTCGGGTCCGTGCGGGGCAGAACTGACCGCGTCCGCATCCAAAGGTGCCCACGTCCGACTGAGTCCGTGTGACGTCGGCGTTACCGCGTCAGGTCCTGACCGCGTCCGAGTCTGGCAAGTCCCGATAGGGCCTTGCGGCGTAGGCCTGCCGCGTCCAAGCGTGCTGCGTCCGAGGTACCTGTGCGTATGGCGGGTTTCTGCGGTGCCCGGCTGGACGCGTCCGAGCCTGTCGGGTTCCATTAGCGGACGGCGTCGATCAGTGCCTGTAGTAGGGCCGTGCGGGCGGGCATTTCGGACAGGATTACGTGCTCGTGGTTTGCGTGAGCGCCGCCTCCCACTGCTCCCAGCCCGTCGAGTGTTGGGCACCCCACTCCGGCCGTGAAGTTGCCGTCGGAAGCGCCGCCGACCGAAGCCGAGGTCAGCGGGCCCAGGCCCTGTCCCGCCGCCAGTTCCTGGGCCAGGGCGAAGAGGGCGGCCGACATCGAGCCCTCCAGTGGGGGACGGTTGGGGCCGCCAAGGATCTCCAGGTGGGTGCCCGGGACCGACGGCTGGAGGGCGTGCATCGCCGCGTCCACCCGCTCCTGCTCCGCCGTCTCCGCGGCCCGCACGTCCACGCCGACCGTGGCCGCCGCGGGGACCGTGTTGAGCGTTGTGCCACCTGACAGGACCGTCGGTGTGACCGTGGTCGCGCCGGCGCCCATGCCGGCGATGGCCAGGATCTGGTGGGCCAGTTCGATGCCCGCGTTCGCGCCCTTCTCTGGTTCGAGCCCGGCGTGGGCGGCCTTGCCGTGCACGTTGAGGGTGTAGAGCGAGGTGCCCTTGCGGGAGGTCTTCAGCGCTCCGCCGTCGGCGCTGGCCTCCATGACGAAGGCGGCGGCCAGGCCCCGCGCGGTGTCCTGGATCAGCCCGGACGAGGTGATCGAGCCGACCTCCTCGTCACCGGTGATCAGCAGGGTGATGCCGTCGAGTGAGCCGAGCCCCGCCATCGCGTGGAACGTCTGCACCAGCCCGGCCTTCATGTCGAACACGCCCGGCCCTCTCGCCACCCCGTCCACCACGGACCACGGGTGTGTGGCGAGGGTACCGATGGGCCAGACGGTGTCGTGGTGTCCGAGCAGAAGAACCTTGGGGGTGCCGAACGACCAGCGCAGGTGCGTCACTCCGTCAATGACCAGGAAGTCCGGTGCGGTGCCAAGATGACGGGCGCCCATCGCGGCCACGACCTTCGCGCTGCGGGCGACGGCCTGCAGGTCACTGGAGAAGGACTCGCACAGGACCAACTCCTCCAGGTCCTCGGTCATGGCGGCGGCTGGTTGGGAAGCTGCTGCTTGGGAAGTGTTGTCAGTCACGCTGGTCGTCCCCCGTGAGTGTCGTCATCGGTTTGTGTCGCTGGTGATCGTGTTGAATCAGGTTGGTGGTTGCGCGGAGTTGGTCAGGCTGGTTGTCCTGCGGATACGGGTCAGGCTGGTCCTTTCTATAAGTGGCGTGAAGCCGGTGGTCTCTGGGCAGGAAGATCGAACCGGGTGGTTTGCGGATGAGGCCCCCTGCGGTGGCGGACGTGTCTGGGGGAGAGGTGCCGGTCACCACCCCCAGCACTCTCCGAAGCCCTGGTTGCCGCCGCTCTTCGAAGAACCGGTTACCTCAGCGCTCTGCGAAGAGCCGGTTACCCCAGCGCTCTCCGAGGAACTGGTTGCCCAGCTCCGAAGAATCGATCACCCAAGACGCTCTCCGAAGAATCGGTGCACGTTGCCGCCGATGATCTGCATGACGTCCTTCTCCGGCAGGCCGCGCGCCAGCAGGCCCTCGGTGACCATGGGCAGTCCGGCAGGTCCTTCCAGGCCCGGTATGGCCTGCTTCGGGTTCACGCCTCTGGTGTTGAGGTCCTCGCAGCAGGGCGGTGTCAGGTCGTCCATGACCTCGCGGATGAAGTCGGGGCCCAGGCCGACGTGGTCGATGCCGGCGATCGACACCATGTATTCGATGTGGTCGAGCAGGCGGTCGAGTGTCATGTCGCGCTCGTGCTCGGCGAGGAAGGGAGCGAAGAAGTTGACGCAGATCACGCCTCCTGTTTCGGCCACGCCGCGGAGTTGGTCGTCGGTGAGGTTGCGGTGGTGGTCGCGCAGGGCGCGGGCGGAGGAGTGGGTGGCCATGACCGGCTTGGTGGCCAGCTCCAGCACGTGGGCGACGCCGGAGGCACCCAGGTGGGACACGTCGAAGATCATGCCGAGCCGTTCCATCTCCTCCAGGGCGGCGGCGCCGCGGGAGGTCAGGCCGCTGCCCGTCGCGTCCTCGCCGCTGCCGTCGGCCAAGGGAGTGCGGCCCCAATGCGCGATTGAAGCGACCCGTACGCCCAGTCGGTGCATGGTGGAGATCAGCTCCACGCTCGCGTCGAGGCCCGGCATGCTCTCCAGCGCGAGCACCAAAGCGATCTTGCCCTCGTCGAGGGTGCGATCGATGTCGGTGCCGTCGACGCACACGCGTACGTGATCGGCGTTCCCCTCGGCCAGCACGTGAGCACACTCGATCATGCGCAGCGTCTGCCGCAGCGCACCTTCCGGCCGGTACTGGTCGTCGATGAAGACGGGGAGCACCTGGAGATTCACACCGCCGTCGAGGAGTTGTGGCAACCATCTCTCCCGGAAGAACGAGACCCACTGCGCCGGTGGCCTGGCGGAGACCGCCATGAGCAGGTCGTTGTGAGTGTCGGCCACTACGGTGCGTTGGTGCAGGGGAACGGTCATGCTTGGACGTTATCGCGAGGCCAGGACCTGCTCCAATGCGTCCCAGGTCCGATCTTTTGGATCACTTGTACGACCGGGGTTTGATGGAGTCGGGGCCACGACCCACTCCGGTTCGTCAAACCATCGGGCGTCGGTCGGTCCGGCACTCACGTCATCCCCCCGTGAAACCCCGCGCGTCGGCGGGCTCAACGGTCACCAAGCAGGCATTCGAGCGGCGGGAGAGGACCCTCGCTGCGGGCAGGCGGAGCAGGGCGGGCCAACGCAGGTCAGTGCGGGACAGGGCAGTGAGAGCCACGGGAGGCCAGGACCAAAGAGGTGCCCGGCCCGGCTCTCTGCGGTGATCGGCCAGGCGCTACCCGGTGCCGACGACCCGGTACGCCGGATGTGGTGGTCTGGCCGTGAGTCTGCGGTACAGCGTTGTTGGGCCCGGCCAGTTGTTGGTGACGCGGCCGTCAGCCGTCTTGTACCAGCTCTGGCACCCCGCCCCCCACACCATCCGGCGCATCGAGGCGTCGAGTTGCCTGCGCCAGGCCGCCATCACCTCGGGCCGCACTTCGATGGGACCGTTCGCGGCCAGGTACGGCAGGCAGGCCATGATGTGGTTCACCTGGCATTCGATCATGAAGATGATCGAATTGTGCCCCAGGTTGGTGTTGGGCCCGTACAACATGAACAGGTTCGGCAGCCCAGGCACCGATATGCCCAGGTAAGCCTCGGCTCCGTCCCGCCACCGCTCCTCCAGAGAACCCCCGTCGAGCCCGACGACCTCCATCGGGGAGAGGAACTCGGTGCTCTTGAAGCCCGTGGCGAACACGATCGTGTCCACCGCGTACGAACCCTCGGTGGTCTCGACGCCCTTCGGCGTGATCCGGACGATCTTGTCGGTCACCAGCGACACGTTCGGCCGGGTTAAGGCGGGATAGAAGGTGCTGTCGATGACGACGCGCTTGCAGCCGGGCGGATAGTCGGGTGTGAGCCTGTCCCGCAGTTCCGGGTCGGGTACCTGGGAGCGCAGGTGCCGCAGCGCCCGCTGTCTGAGCAGGTTCACGCTCCAGCCCTGGGCCAGCGCGGGATAGAGGGTGCCCTCGGCGTACCGGTAGATCCACTCCCGGTAGACCCGCTGCAGTCCCGGGACGAAGTGGAAGGCGAGTTTCGTCGCCGGTCCGAACGTGGCGTCCGGTTTGGGGATCACCCAGTTGGGGGTGCGCTGGAAGACGTACAGGTGCTCGGCCTGCTCGGCGACGCGCGGGATGAGCTGGGCCGCCGACGACCCGTTCCCGATCACCGCGACGCGCCTGCCGGTGAGATCGTGGTCGTGGTTCCAGCGGGAGGAGTGGAAGGAGACCCCGTCGAAGTCCGCCATGCCCGGAATGTCCGGAAGGCGGGGCCGGTTGAGCTGTCCTACCCCCATGACCACCACATCGAACGGCTCCACACGCTCCCCGTTGTCGCCCCCGTTCTCGTCGTCGTCAGAATCGGCGCAGGACGTGCTGAGCTGCCATTTCGCGCCGTCGAAGACGGCTCGCCTGACCTCCGTACGGAAGCGGATTTTTCCCCTGATGTCGTATTTATCGGCGCAATGTGCGAGGTAGTCGAGAATCTCGGGCTGCTCGGGATAGCGGCGGGTCCAGCTCGCGTACTTCTCGAAGGAGTAGGAGTACAAATGCGAGGGAATGTCGCACCCCGCTCCGGGATAGCTGTTGTCCCGCCACGTGCCACCGAGTTCCCCGGCCTTCTCGAACACCGTGTACGAACGGATCCCCGCCCGTTCGAGCTGGATCGCCATGCACAGTCCGCCGAACCCCGCTCCGATGATCGCGACGCTAGGTGCCATGCCACCCTCCGCAGGTCAGTAGTCACTTACGTTACGCCGAACCTCGTTCTGGCGACACCCCTCGCCACGCCCGCCACGTCCCGCCCCGGAGGCCGGTAGTCTGCGCGGGTGGCTGCTGCGACTTTGACGGACGTGATCGAGGTGCTCGAGGCGGCCTACCCGCCCGCCCGGGCCGAGTCATGGGACGCGGTGGGGCTGGTGAGCGGGGATCCGGCGCAACACGTGCGCCGGGTGCTGTTCGCGGTCGACCCGGTCGCCGCCGTGGCCGGGGAGGCCCTCGACTGGGGCGCCGACCTGATCGTCACCCATCACCCCCTCTACCTGCGCGGCACCACCACCGTGGCCGCCATCACGCCGAAGGGCCGGTTGGTCCACACCCTGATCAAGAACGACATCGCCCTCTACACCGCGCACACCAACGCCGATGTGGCCAATCCGGGCGTGTCCGACGCCCTGGCCAGGGCCGTGGGGCTGGTCGGCGACCTGGTGCCGCTGCAGCCCTTCCCCGACGACCCGTGGCGCGGCCTGGGCAGGATCGGGGAGCCGGCGGAGAGGATGACGCTGGAGGAGTTCGCTGCGCGGGCGGCCAAGGGGCTGCCGCGCACGTCCGGGGGCATTCGCGTGGCGGGCGACCTGTCGCGGCCGGTCACGCGCGTGGCGGTCAGCGGTGGCGCGGGCGACTCGCTCCTCGGCCTGGCAGCCGCCGCGGGCGTCGATGTGTTCCTCACGGCCGACCTGCGGCATCATCCCGCCAGCGAGTTCGTGGAGTCCGGCGGGCCCGCGCTGATCGACGCCGCGCACTGGGCGACCGAGTGGCCCTGGCTCGACAGCGCGGCGTCCATCCTGCGCGAGAGTGGCGTTACCGTTGAAACGCGTGTCTCCGCCACGGTCACCGATGCTTGGACAAGAGGATATTGATCATGAAAGCAGCCCCTGAGGCCCAGAAGCGACTGCTCGACCTGGCAGAGCTCGACTCCGTGATTGATCGGCTGGCGCACCGCCGCCGCACCCTGCCCGAGCTGGCCGAGATCGACGAGCGGTCGAAGTCGTACGCGAAGCTCGCCACCCAGGCGATCGAGGCCGAGACCGACGCCGGCGACCTCGCCCGCGAGCAGGCCAAGGCGGAGAGCGACGTCGACGCCGTGCGCACGCGGGCCGACCGCGACCAGAAGCGCCTCGACTCCGGCGCCGTGACCTCGCCGCGCGACCTGGCAAGCCTGCAGTCCGAGATCGCCTCGTTGCACAGGCGGCAGGGCGACCTGGAAGAGGTCGTGCTGGAGATCATGGAGCGCAGGGAGGCCGCCGACACCAAGGTCACCGACCTGGTGGCGCAGCGCGACGAGGTGCGCGCCGCCCTGTCCACGGCCGAGGACCGCCGCGACGCCGCGCTGGGCGAGATCGACAAGGAGGCGGGCGAGGTCCAGGGCCGCCGCGCGGGCGTCGCCGAGGAGATCCCCGCCGACCTGATGACGCTGTACGCGAAACTGCGTGACCAGTACGGAGTGGGCGCCGCCATGCTGCACGGCGGCCGGTGCCAGGGTTGTAAGGTGGCGCTGTCCATCGCCGAGATGAACCGCCTCAAGGCCGCCCCTCACGACGAGGTGCTCCGGTGTGAGGAATGCCGCCGCATCCTCGTACGTACGCCAGAGTCCGGCCTGTGACCTCGTACGTCATCGAGGCCGACGGCGGCTCGCGCGGCAACCCCGGTCCGGCCGGCTACGGCGCGGTGGTCATGGACGCCTCCGACGGCCAGGTGCTGGCGGAGGCGGCCGAGGCGATCGGCGTCACGACCAACAACGTCGCCGAGTACCGCGGTCTGATCGCGGGCCTGCGGGCCACGCTCGACCTGGGCGGTGACGGGGCGCGGGTGGCCGTCAGGATGGACTCCAAGCTGGTCATCGAGCAGATGGCGGGCCGCTGGAAGATCAAGAACGAGGGCCTGCGCCCGCTGGCCGCCGAGGCCGGCGGCCTGGTCAGGCGGCTGCGGGTGACGGAGTGGACCTGGATCCCCCGCGAACGCAACAAGCACGCCGACCGCCTGGCCAACGAGGCCATGGACGCCGCCGCCCAGGGCCTGACCTGGAAGGCGGGCGGCACCACGACCGCCACACCTGAGCCGTCCGGCCCGGCCTCCGACATCCCGGAGCCCGGCCGCTCGAAGTCCCGCGCATCGGCATCGCAGACCCCGGCCTCCGGCGGCTCAACGACCGGCGGTCCGGCCTCTGCGCCCCGAGCGGCGTCCCGTACGCACAAAGCGGCCCGGCAGACAGACCTCCTCGACGCGGGCGACATTTCCGAACTGTCCGCCCCCACCGCCTCCGTGGCCGCCGCCCAGCAGACCGCCAAGGCCACACCCGCGGGCAAGGGCACCGGCTGGGCCCCACCCACCCGCGTCGCCACCTCCCTGCTCCTCCTCAGGCACGGCGAGACCGAACTGTCCCTGGAACGCAGGTTCTCGGGCCGCGGCGAGGCCGAACTGACGGCCAACGGCCTGGCCCAGGCATCGGCGGCGGCCGGCAGACTGTCGCGCGACCCGTACCGTCTGGACGTGATCGTCACCTCGCCGCTCCAGCGTGCCAGGCAGACCGCGGCGGCGGTCGCCGAGCGCGCGGGCCTCGGTGTGGAGGTGTGCGAAGACCTCAGGGAGACCGATTTCGGCGCCTGGGAGGGCCACACGTTCACGGAGGTTCAGCGCCGCTGGCCCGCCGAGCTGTCGACCTGGCTCGCCGACCCGGAAGCGGCCCCGCCAGGCGGCGAGAGCTTCGCCGCAGCCGCACGCCGCGTACAGGCGGCCAAGGAACTGCTGGTGGAGCGGTACGAGGGCAAGACGGTACTCGTCGTATCCCACGTGACCCCGATCAAGCTGCTGCTCAGAGACGCCCTCATGGCGCCGCTGGAATCCCTCTACCGCATGCACCTGGACCTGGCGTGCCTGTCGCTGATCGAGTACTACGCGGACGGCCCGTCCGTGGTGAAGTCCTTCAACGACATCTCCCACCTGCGCTGACCGGGACCGTGCCGGACGCGCCCGGCACGGTCAGCTGATAAAGTCCACCAGACGAGTCGGCCGGGCAACCGCGTCGGGCCTCACGGGGCCCGCCGAGGAAGGTCCGGGCTCCACAGGGCAGGGTGGTCGGTAACGCCGACCCGGGGCGACCCGCGGGACAGTGCCACAGAAAGCAAACCGCCTTCCGGTTCTGCCGGGAGGTAAGGGTGAAAGGGTGGTGTAAGAGACCACCAGCGCCCACGGTGACGTGGGCGGCTAGGTAAACCCCACCCGGAGCAAGGTCAAGAAGGGACGCTCTTCGGGGCGTTCCGCGCGCGACGTTCGAGGGCTGCCCGCCCGAGTCGCGCGGGTAGACCGCTCGAGGCCGCCGGCAACGGCGGCCCTAGATGGATGGTTGCCCCTTCGCAAGAAGGACAGAACCCGGCCTACAGGCCGACTCGTCACCCATTCCTGGTGTCTACCTGGGGAAACAGTTGCCGGGCAGGGTGACGCTCTATACGATGCCGTGATTGATGAGATCGTTCAGCTTCTTGACGAGAACAAGATTCCCGAGCGTGAGCGGTTCATCATTGTGACGCCTCGAATCAAGGCCATGCTTCTGAAGTCGAGCAAGTTCATTGATGCGTCGCAGTACGGCTCCCCGGATGCGATCCTGAATGGTGAGATTGGCGGTTTGCTGGTTTCACTGTCCAGATGACCACCAACATCCCGCAGACCACGCCGGGCACGTACAACGTTGACATCATTGCGGGCCACCCGATGGCGACCACGTACGCCGATCAGATTCAGGAAGTAGAAAGCCTGCGCGATCCCGATGACTTCGGTCACATCATTCGAGGTCTTCACATTTACGGAGCAAAGGCGATTCGCCCTCAGGCGCTTGTAACCGCGAAGGTTGCCATTGCCGGTAGCTGATGCATGTTGATTAGCCCTTGCTTCGGCAGGGGCTTTTCTGCGCATGGGGTGGGGGTACTCCCATGACTGGAGCAAAGGAGAACGGTGGAGGGGGTGGCCTTCCCTGGACGTACGGGTCCGGGACTTTCACCCACTGATGGAGATCTACGCTGCGTAGCGGCCGGCCGACCTGTGCTTAATCAGCGGGTGGCGCTGATTCTAGTTGTCGAGAAAGGCCGAAAAACGGCCTGATTTTGAGGAGAAACGCGATACCGAGAGCCAGGCAGATTTGCAGCCGTGCGGACTGCATTAAAGTCGTGGTGAAGGCGGGCAAGTGCGCCGACCATCAGGAGGCTAGGGCGGTTGGTTGGCGAAGCTATGACCGCCGTTCCCGGCTCCGGTCGAACTGGACCACGTTGCGCATGCGCGTGTTGCGCCGTGACAAGTTCACGTGTGCAGTCTGCGGTGACGAGGCGAACGAGGTTGACCACATCGAACGGGGAGACAATCACGACCCGTTGAACCTTCAGGCCCTATGCGGGCCGTGCCACAAGCGGAAGACGCTCAGAGAGCGTTAGACGGCCCTGAGTGAGCCTGTGCGCGCATTGCAGAAAGACCCCTAGGGATTTCTTCCCTGGGGTCTTTTCTGCGTTACGGGGCTTTGAGCCCCGCCGCTAGCCGATCTTTGACCAACGGCGGGGCCTTGGAACCCCCGACCAGAACGGATGTCGCGTTCCGGGCGATGGCCGCGATCCTTCAGGCAGGAAACCCGACGGGTGTGGGTACGTCTGCCTGTCTGATCGGGGGCGTTGGCACCCCAGCTAAGAGGCGGCACCGCCTTAGCTGGGGGCGTCTATGATGCGCGCTGCTCCGTCACGCGCAGAGTGAAAAGCTCAGCGAGGAACGATTCTGCGATCGCGTCGGCGCGCCTCTTGGCCCTGGGCTTGTCGGCGAACTCTTCATCCTTCAAAGTCTTTCCGTTCGACATGGGCAGGTAGCAACGAAGGGCAACCTTCTTGCCTTTTGCGAAAAGCGCGAACGCTCTGATGTTCCCCGCGTAGCCGTACGAGATCCCGTCAAGGGGAAGCGATCCGGCCGCGTAGGGAGACGGCTCCCAGTGCAAGACGACGGTTGGTTTGTCGCTCATTGGTGCGCCTCCTGCTCTGCCAGCTTTTCCGCCAGTTCGTCGAGATCCCACGCGCGGAGGACGTTGGCGCTACCGTCGCCGAGCCGCTTAGGGGCAAGGGCCACATGCCGCCACGCATAGACGCACGCGATCGAATCGGTATTGATCTCCCAGGTGGCTTTGTACTTCTCTTGAAGCTCGTCGAGCGTTATCACGCCGATACTCCGGCGACGCGGGAAACGAAGGAAGCTACACGATCGGGATGGTTCGCGGAAATGATCTCTATGGGGTTGTCTCGCCCGCTCCAGCCGGGGGTGTATGGAAGCTCTACAAAGTAGCAACCTGAGCGCGCCCCGACGCTTATGGCTGCCGCCTTCCATCCGGCGTTCGCGTAGATCTTGAGCACTGGGGGATGCCAAAGTCTCTCGCCGGTTGCGTACAGCATGATCGGGCATCGGGTGGCGGCTTCCCTCATGATCAGTTGGGCGTTGATCCCGCTGGCCGTCAGATGCGTTAGAACCTGGTCAAGGGCTGCCGTGTGCCCTGCCAGCGCTTCCCCTGTGATCGCTTGGCAGTGCAGGAGCCCGTCTCCCGCCGCGTATGTAGCCATGGTTCGACGGTAGGAGCTAAACCCGAGGTCAGGCCAGGGAAATTCCCGTACTCGAATAAACTCGCTCTCGGTGGACGTTCAAGTATTACGCCGGTAGGCGGCCGTCCACTCCTGAAGGTGGCCCCTGCAATCTTCATCGAAGACTGCGATATTTTCGTACATGTCAAAGATCTGCCTATGCTGGGCTATGTCGCGAAAGTCTTGGAAGACTATTCGACCCGTGAATGTCTCGACAGTCGCAAGACGGTCATCGTAGACCGTGAACGTATTCAGTGGGCCTCGTGGGAGTTCTACACTGAATGGGACAACGCCGATTCGCACCGTTGGGAGATGGGATAGGGACGCAAGCCGTTCTATCTGAACCGCCATGGCGTGAGCTGAGACAATGCCCCACCTGATCGCTTGCTCGGTCAGAATGAACGTAAATGACTTGGACTCGTCATATAGAACGGCTTGCCGTTCTATCTTCTTTGAGATTGTTTTCGAGGTATCAACTGGACGGCCGGTTAGGCTGGCTCGGATGTACTCCGGAGTGGCGAGTAATGCGGTGATCATAGATGGCAGGAAGTAGCGCAGTTCTGTTGCGCCTGCCTCCAAGGTGGCCAATTCACTCTGTCTTTTTTCAAGTCCGCGTCGCCACGACGACCGGTTATCCTGCCACTCGGTATTCGCCATGCGAGCTAGGGCGGTTACTTCGCTGATGATCTCTTGCGGGGCACCGACCGCATGGAGGATGCTCGCCACGTCAGTTGCTGACGGCGTGATCTTGCCCGTCTCTATCTTGCTGACCTTGCTTTGAGACATGCTGCACAGCCGTGCAAGCCGGACTCCCGTGAGCCCGGCTTGCAGGCGAAGGTTCTTTAGTGACTCCGCTAGGTCCTGCTTTGATCGCCCTAGCTGATCAGGATCTAGCGTCACCGTGTTCTTTCAGATATTGCTCGTACGGAATGGATGTCTCCAGTGCTATGCGTTTCCATTCTCGGTAGGACTCGATGCTGGCATCAATCAGCTCTCGATTTATCTGGGTTCCGTCTGGGCGGAAGTTCAAATGCACGATGGTTGTGTTATCGAGCATCCACCAATCTTGATTTACGGGGATGCCAGGGTCGTGGTCGGTGATATCGAGAACTCGCACATATTCCCCAGCCTCGATATTTCCGGGGATGCTCCATGCGAACTGATATTGCTGATATTCGGTCATCGGACGCCGCACAATGCGCACCCGACCTATGGTCTTTCCCGCAGCGACGAATTCGGCCACTCTCTTTCGCCATGCTGCGTTGTGGTCGGCCGGCTTGGGTTCGCCGCGTTGGAAGCGGGCGATTCTTTCAGCCTCGGCGGGCATGGAATAGGAGGGCTGAGTTTCCAGTCGAAAGGCGTCTTGTTCGAATGAATTGAACAGGTTCTGCCAGGCGTCACCATCCAAGAGCACGGAACGCCTCCCTGAGGGTGCTCTCGGGAATTTCGACCGCGAATTCCCCCGCAGGTACTTTCAGATGCTCAAAACCGTCTCCCTGCACGACGAACGTTCCCCGGTTCGTCTTATAGACGTTGGGACAGTCGTTGTCGTCGCAGTCGCCGTCTCCATCGCCAGTGAGCCGAGTCCACTCGGGCTTGTCGGTCATCGCTTTCCCTTCCGCCTTGGGCCGGATGGACGCCTTCTGACCGTAGAAGGGGCATCTAAGCTGGTCAACCCATGGACTCGAATATTCCTGTTCTGGAATAACGTGTACGGGGCTGATGTGCCCCGCAGTCGTCGATGCCGGATCTTCGGAGCATGACGAAGCCCCCGCCATGCGGCGGGGGCTGTGGGTGGCTCTGCGGTCTTCTCAGGGGGGTACCGAGGGTGTCGCCCTCGTAGGCGTTCACCAACTCCCAGAGGATCGACAGAGATCGGCCTGCGGCACGGTTGCGAGTCCTCTCGTCTTCGGGTCGCCGGTAGCCATGGGCTTCGAGAACCGCGTACAGGTCGTGCAGCAAGCCGAAGGTGAACCGCTCGTCAGAGCTGAACATGTGGTGTCTCTCCTCCTGGTTGAACCCCCGCTGACGCGTCATCGCCGCGTCATCAGAAGGGGTTGGAACGGAGGGAAGCGGGCTGAAACCGGATGAAACCCGCTTACCCATCCACCAGGGCAGACACCAGGGGAGTGAATCAGGCTGAACTAGCCTGAGCTGGGCTTATAGCCCTCTCGTTCTTCCCGGCCTACAGGCCGACTCGTCACTCCATCCCTGGTGCTGCCTGGGGAAACGGTCGGGCGCCTCTTCCGGTTCGAGGTGGAGGGCATCCCTTGTGAAGCTTTGAGGCGCAGATCTAGGTTGGGATCGTTGGAGTCTGGTCTGAGAGCCTTCGGGTTCCGCAGCTCAAGGAGGGTGGGTGTGGAACCGCTCCCGGATACGTCCCGGAGCGCGAGAATCCCGTGACCCCACCCTCCTTTAATCATCCATCACGGGAGCTTTCCGGGCGCGGGCTACGAGCATGGGCGCGCGCGAGAGCATTCTGAGGCGCGATCCGGGCGACATACCGAACACATACCGCGCCTCAGTAAGGTCGCAGGCACCTGATCGATAGTCAAAAGGGAGCGATCATGCACAAGATTGCGCGCCGCGCCATTCCGGTAAGTGCCGCCGCGATTGCGGCGACGGTCATCGGCTTAGCGACCGCTTCGCCCGCGAGCGCCGTCACCTGGTACAGCGCCCCGCCCACCGGCGCGACCAACGTCGTCAACATGGCCTCCAAGTCCCTGCCTGATGGCGGCACGCTTCAGGTTCGTCGCGGCAATTACGGAAACTACGCGTACTACTGGGGCCGGGTCGCGTCTCCGAACTCGTACTACAACACCGGTCACGTGCTGAAATTCGGCCTGGCCGACAAATCCAGCGTGACGTGCGCCAGTAAGGATTCGACCAGCAAGGACATCAACACCACGACTTACACGAGTGCCACCCGGGTAAAGGGTAATTGCCTCTACTATGCCGAGGTCATCAATAGCAGCGGAAGAGTTGTCGCCCGCGCACAGTACAGCGCGTGAGAGCGGTCACCGTGGTCGCCACCGTCTGACGGCCGGGCCGCCGTGCGACCACGGTGATCACGCTTGTACGTCGGAGCAGGTCAGCCGCGCAGGAACTCCAGCAGGTCGGTGTTGAACTTCTCCTTGTCGCCCGGCACCAGTGCGATGCCGTGCGAGCCGCCCTGGTACACCTTGTAGGTGCAGTCCGGGATGAGCTTGGATGATTTGTCGCCGGCGGCTGCGATGGGTACGACCTGGTCGTCGTCGCCGTGGACTACCAGGGTGGGGATGTCGAACTTCTTCAGGTCCTCGGTGAAGTCGGTGGCGGAGAAGGCGTCCACGCAGGCCACGCCCGCCTGGATGTTCTCGGCCATGGCCATCAGCCAGAAGGCGTCCTTGTTGCCCTGGGTCACCTTGTTGCCCGGCCGGTTGGCGCCGAAGAAGCCGTCGGCGGAGTCCTTCCAGAACTGCGAGCGTTCGGCGAGGATGCCGGCCTTGATCTTGTCGAACACCTCCTGTGGGGTGCCCTCGGGATTGGCGTCGGTCTTGAGCATGAGCGGTGGCACCGCCGACAGCAGTACCGCCTTGGTCAGGCGGGACGTGCCGTGCCGGCCGATGTAGCGGGCCAGTTCACCGCCGCCCATGGAGTGCGCCACCAGCGTGACCTCATGCAGGTCCAGGGCGTTGATGAGATCGGCCAGGTCGTCGGCGAAGGTGTCGAAGTCGTAGCCGTCCCATGGCTGGCCGGAGCGGCCGTGGCCACGCCGGTCGTGCGCGATCGCCCGGAAGCCGCCGTCGACGACCGCCTTCATCTGGTCGTGCCAGGCGTCGGCGTTCAGCGGCCAGCCGTGGATGAACAGCACCGGCGGGCCGCTGCCCCAGTCGTAGAAGTAGATCTGCGTGTCGTCACGGGTGGTGATGTAAGGCACCGTGAACCCCCTAGTGTCGAGCTGGTGTCTGTCGATGGAAACTGCGGGCACGGCCAGGCCACCCGCGCGGCGCCGGTTCAGGCAGGACAGCACGGGTGGCGGACGCATCACCCACCGCAGGCAATACCGCAGTTCAACGCCCGATTAAGGCCAATGCCGGGTCTGCGGCTCTTTATCAGCTCGCCCGGATCCCTCCCATCCGGTCTGCGGGCCCGAATCCTCCCGTTCGTTCGGCCAGTCCGTTCGTTCGGCCAGTCCGTTCGTTCGGCCAGTCCGTTCGTTCGGCCAGTCCGTTCGTTCGGCCAGTCCGTCCGTTCGATCGGCCCGTCCGTTCGGCTTGCGTGATCAGTGGCGCGTCTCAGGCGGGGAAGGGTGCGTCTCAGGCGGGGAAGGCGGCCACCTCTCGGTCGTGGTGGCGGTGCTGGAGGACGGCGGCGACGAACTGAGCGGTGAAATCCCCGCTGCCCCCGGAGCCGCCCGCCCCGGAGCCGCCCGCCCCCGAGCCGTCCGCCCCGGAGCCGATCACGCCTTGGTGGCCGGGCAAGGCGGCGGCCCGGAGCAGTGGCTCGCCGTCCGGCAGTGCGCCGATGGTCTTGCCGTGCTTGAACGCCTCGCGTACGAACTGCACCGCATGCCCGTCCCCGGTCAGCCCCTCGCCACCAGAACACAACACCGCGTCGTACAGTACCGACGAGACCGCGCTGAGCTGCTTGTCCACGGCCAGCGTGCCGACCATGCCCTCGTGCGGCGCGATCACATCGCACACCGCCTTCCCGCTCTCCAGCTCCTGCATCACCGGATAGAGCCGGTCCACGTCGGTGCCGTCGCTCACCAGGATCGCGATCTTGCGGGTCTCCAGACTCGCGGGCTGGCCGGTCTGGCTGAGCGCGGGGGAGGACTTGCCGTGGTTGCCGCCCTTCGGTGCGGGGCTGGGCAGGCCGAGCCCGGCGGCCACGTGCGCGGCCAGGCCGGTGTCGACGTTGGTCAGCCGTTCGACGACCTGCTCCTTGATGTAGCGCCGCTCCACGTGTCCCAGCTCGAACAGGAACGCCTTGACAATGTGGTCCTTCTCCCAGGCCGACATGCTGTTCCAGAACAGGGTGGCCTGGCTGTAGTGGTCGTCGAAGCTGGGGCTGCGCTTGCGGATCTTCTCGCCGTCGACCCGTTCCGTGTAGTGCCGGAACACCCCGCTCATGTCGCCGGCCAGCGCTCCGGTCGCGGGGCAGCCGCCGCTGATGGAGTTCTTGGAGTAGCTCGTACGGCTGGTGTGGATCATGTGCTGGTGGAAGCCGTCGCGGTTGTCGTTGTGCACCGGCGCGACCGGCCGGTTGATCGGGATCTGCTGGAAGTTCGGCCCGCCCAGGCGCAGCAGCTGCGTGTCGAGGTAGGAGAAGTTACGGCCCTGCAGCAGCGGGTCGTTGGTGAAGTCGATGCCCGGCACCACGTTGGCGGTGCAGAAGGCGATCTGCTCGGTCTCGGCGAAGAAGTTGTCCGGGTTGCGGTTGAGCGTCATCTTGCCGACCGGCCGCAGCGGCACCTCCTCCTCCGGGATGATCTTCGTGGGGTCGAGCAGGTCGAAGTCGAACTTGTGCTCGTCCTCCTCCGGCACCAGCTGCAGCCCCAGCTCCCACTCCGGGTAGCTGCCGGTCTCGATCGCCTCCCACAGGTCGCGGCGGTTGAAGTCGGGGTCGTTGCCCTGGATGCGCAGCACCTCGTCCCACACCAGGGAGTGCGTGCCGAGCTTCGGCCGCCAGTGGAACTTCACGAACGTGCCCCGCCCCTCCGCGTTGACCAGGCGGAAGGTGTGCACGCCGAAGCCCTGCATCATGCGGTAGCTGCGCGGGATGGCCCGGTCCGACATCAGCCACATGATCGTGTGCAGGGTCTCCGGCTGCAGCTGTACGAAGTCCCACAACGTGTCGTGCGCCGACTGCGCCTGCGGGATCTCGTTGTGCGGCTCGGGCTTGACCGAGTGCACGAAGTCGGCGAACTTGATCGCGTCCTGCACGAAGAAGACCGGGAAGTTGTTGCCGACCAGGTCGTAGTTGCCCTGGCGGGTGAAGAACTTGGTGGCGAAGCCGCGTACATCGCGTACGGTGTCGGCCGAGCCGCGCGAGCCCGCCACCGTGGAGAAGCGCACGAACACCGGCGTGACCAGGGACGGGTCGCACAGGAAGTCGGCGCAGGTGTACTCGGCCAGCGACTCGTAGACCTGGAAGACGCCGTGCGCGCCGGAACCGCGCGCGTGCACGACCCGCTCCGGGATGCGCTCGTGGTCGAAGCGCATCACCTTCTCCCGGAGGTGGAAATCCTCCAGGATCGTCGGGCCGCGCTCCCCGATCGACAGCGAATTGTCGGTGTCGTCGATCCGCACACCCTGATCGGTGGTGTATCGCGTGTCGGCCGAATCGACCCTGTACTGATCGAGTTGCTGCTGCTTGTGGCTGTTGTCCGTCACGGGTCCCCCCGGTGTCGAAGATGCGTCAGGACCGGGGGTCACGGCCGTTCATACCCGCGCCCGTTCCCCCCGCAACCCCAGTGCCCCGGCGGCGGCGTCCTTATCGAGCGATTCGCGCGACGGCCTCGGTGACGAGTTCGCTGACGTGCTCGACCGCCTTGACCCCCGCCCCCATCGACGGATTGCGCCGGGAGACGACCGCGATCAGGTACGTACGCCCCCGCACCCGTACCCGCCCGATGCTGTTGACCGTCCACCGCCCCCCGTCGCGCTCCCGTGGCAGCCACCCGTTCTTGACCGCCGCGTCCGCCTGCCCGCCCCCGGCCGCCGCGCTCACCCCCCACGCCTGTTCGGGCGCCACGTCCCGCATCAGCCCCAGCACGTACCGCCGGTGCCCGGCCGACAGCGGGCTCTTGGCCGAGACGAGCGCGTTCAGCAGGCGCACCTGGTCGGCGGCGCTGGTCGTGGTCGATCCCCACGCCCCGCCCGGTCCCGGGCGGGTGGCGCGCAGGCCGAGCTTGCGGTTGGCGGCGGCCAGCCCCGGCGCGCCGCCGATCGCCGCCCACAACCGGGAGGCGGCGTCGTTGTCGCTGACCTTGATCGCCTGAGCCGCCGCCCGCCGCTCCCACCCCGTCAGGGCGCGCCGCTGGCGCTGCGCGCGCAGGAGCAGCGCCACCACGATGTTGACCTTGACGATGCTGGCCGCCGCCGTCCGCAGCCCCCGGTTGTAGGTGTAGGACAGACCGGAGGACGGCTCGCGTACGGACACGGAGAGATCGCCCGGCAGCTTGTCCAGGTACCGGTCGAGGGATCGGGTGAGCGGCTTCTTGTACGACTGCGAGGGCTGTACGGGCCGTACGGGCTTCGACGCCCCGGGCGTTGAAGTGACGGCCACGGGGGCGGGCGAGAAGGGGACGGGCGCGGGGACGCCGCTGGAGCTGAGCAGGGCCAGCGGCGCGACGGCGGCCACCAGCGCGACCCACGCCCGGAGCTTCGCGGGCACCGCCTACGCGAACGGGCCGGGTGCTGCCATGAAATGCATGGGCAGCAGCATTTCGGCCCGGCTGTTTCCCCGGCGTTAGCCAGGTGACGAGGGGCGGAGACGGCGATCCCGCTGTCGGGCTACCATCGGCAGCCCCCGTACGGGGGCCATAGCCCGGCCGCGGGCGCCTCCGCCCCTCCGGCCCCTGGGAGTCAGGACCGGCGTCGCGAGGAGCGCCATGGGCACCTGGAGAACCTCGCTGGCACCGCGACCCTAACCCCGCCCGAACCGGTCGTTCTGCGGAGGAATACGCACAACGCGGAGATTACGCCGAACCGAGGTCACGCCGAACCGAGGTCACGCCGAACCGAGGTCACGCCGAACCGAGGTCACGCCGAACCGAGGTCACGCCGAACCGAGGTCACGCCGAACGGGACTCCCAGGCCGCGAGAATGGCCTCCTCCTTCTCGGCGGCCATCCCGTGCCGCCGCCCCTCCTGCCCGTAATGGCGCTTGTCCTCCGGGATCTCCCGCAACCAGGCCCAGGTATCGCGTACGGTCTCCGCCACCGGCCGCGTACGCAGCCCCGCGGCCCGCACCCTGTCCGTCGGCACACTCCAGAAGTTGGTCGTGATGTCCGACGGAGGGCTCCACAGCGGCAACTCCACGAACGCGCCGGCCCCCTGCTCCACCAGGAACGAGTCCTCCACCCAGACGAACTCGGCGTCCGACCCCGTCGCCTCCTTGCACAGCTCCAGCCACTCGCCGTAGGTCGTGTTGCCCGCGGGAGCCGTCACCAGGAACCGGTCGGATGTGCCGCGCTCGCCCTGATCGAGGGTGAAGGCCGCGACGTCGCGCACGTCAACGAGCTGCATCGGCTGGCCGGGATCGCCGGGCGCGAGCACCTTGCCGCCGCGCGAGATCCTGGTCAGCCACCACGGCAGCCTGGCCACATTTTCGTGCGGGCCCAGGATCAGGCCGGGCCGCACGATCAGCACGTTGCCGTCGAAGCCCTGCTCGACCGCCCGCTCGCAGCCCGCCTTCAGCACCCCGTAGTCACCGTCGTCGGGGCCCGCGTCAGGCTCGCAAGGGGAGCCGGGCGACTCTTCTGTGGCCGGCGCGGCGGGGAAGCCGTCCACGGCCGAGACGCTGGACACGAACGCGTACGTCGCGGCCCGGCCGGACAACGCCCGCGCCGACTCGCCCACGACCCGCGGCACATATCCGCACGAGTCGACCACCAGATCCCACGTCCGGCCCTCGGCCAGCCGCGTCAGGTCGGCGGCCACCTCCCGGTCGCCGCGCACCGCCTCCACCCCGGGCACGTCGGCCCCGCTGCGCCCCCTGTTGAACGTCGTGACCTCATGCCCCCGGGCCAGCGCCGCCCGCACGACCGCGCGGCCCAGGAACTCCGTACCACCGATGACCAGAACTTTCATGCCTTCATTCTTCGCCCGCGACGACCGTGCGATCGAACGTCTTCACGCAGAGCGTAGGACGCAACGGCGGCACCATGTGCACCCGCGCCGAGCCGATGTCGAAGTACAACCCGACCAGCTCCAGTTTTCCCGCCCGCACCTGCTCGTCCACCTTGCGGTAGGTCCGCAGGTTCTCCAGCTGCTGCTGGACGTTGACCCGGCACAACACGTCCAGCGCCCCGCCGTGCAGCCGGTCGCCCTCCGTCTCGATGAACGTGGCCAGGCTGTGGTCCCCGTGCCGCAGCCACCTGCGCAGCCCCGGCAGGCTGCCCGCCTGCACCCCGCCGCTCAGCACGCCCGCCATCGCCCCGCAGCCCGAGTGCCCGCACACCGTGATGGTGTTCACGCCCAGCACCTGCGTGGCGTACTCGATCGCCGCCACCACCGAGTCGTCGTTCGGCTCGGCGCCCTTGCGCGGCACCAGGTTCCCGATGTTGCGCACCGTGAACAGGTCGCCGGGGCCGCTCGCCGTGATCAGGCTGGGCATGATCCTTGAGTCGGCGCAGGTGATGAACAGGTGCGAGGGCTGCTGCTTGCGGGCGAGCTCGGTGAAGATGGGCCGTACGAGCGGCGCCGTGTGCCGGTGATACTCGCGCGCCCCCGTCGTGAGCAGGCACTCCGTCGGGCCGGGCGGGCCCTGCGCCGTCTCCGGGTCCAGCCGCACGGCCTGGCGCCGCCGCTGCGCCCACGGCAGCCACCAGCGGTCCGGCGCCTTCGGCGGCGACTTCGCCGGGAACATGCGCGCCCCGCTGGCCGCCAGCGCGTACCACTCGTCGTGCAGCTCGTCGATGACGACCGTGCCGCCCATGCGTTCGTGGTCCAGCCGCCAGGAGTGGATGGCCTCGAACGCGCCGTTGTCCATGAAGTCGATGTTCAGGTCCAGGTCCACGGCCGTGGCCGCCGGGATCGTACGCAGCTCGTGCGTCAGCCGCGGCACCCCCAGGAACGTCAGCGACCCCGAGATCGTCACGTGCAGCCGCCCCTCGCGGTCCTCCCGCTTGAGCACCGTCACCCAGGTCAGGCGGCGCAGCGCGAGCAGCGCGGCCAGGGCCAGCCCCGCCAGCACCCCCTCGGCCAGCCCGAGCAGGATCACCGCGGCCATCGTCACCACGTACACCGGCACCTCGCCGTGCCCGTGCACCTTCCTGATGTGGCCCAGGTTCACCATCTGCACGCCGATGAACACCAGCAGCGCCGCCAGCGCCTCCAGCGGGATCAGCGTGATCGCCCAGCCGAACCCCATCGCGAACACCAGCACCCACACCCCGTGCAGGATCGACGACCAGCGGGTACGCGCCCCGGCCTGCACGTTCGTGGTGCTGCGCACGATCACCCCGGCCACCGGCAGTCCGCCGAGCGCGCCGCTGACCATGTTCGCCACGCCCTGACCGGTCAGCTCCTGGTCCAGGTCCACCCGCCGGCCGCCGTGCATGCGGTCCACCGACACCGCGCACAGCAGCGACTCGCACCCGGCCAGCAGCGCCACCAGCAGCACCGAGGCCACCACCAGATGCCAGTCGCCCTGCGGCAGCACGGGGAAGGCCCACGCGGTGAAGTCGCCCGACAGGTCCACCCGCGTGACGTCCCAGCCGAACATCCACGCCGTGACCGCCGCCACGCCCAGCGCCACCAGCGGCGCCGGAACCACCCTGACCCGCTTGGGGAGCCGCGTCCACAACACCAGCACGGTGATCGTGAGTATGCCGACGGCGACCTTGTGCCCGTGCAGCCCGGCGATCTGCCCGGGCAGCTCCACCAGGTTGGCTATGGCCGAGCGCTGCGAGCTGCCGCCGAGCACGATGTGGAGCTGGGCGAGTGCGATGATCACGCCGACGGCCGCCAGCATGCCGTGGATCACGGCCGGCGACACCGCCAGCGCCGCCCTGGCCGCCTTGAACACCCCGAGCAGGAGCTGTACGGCCCCGGCCAGCAGGGTGATCATGCAGGTGGCGCGCCATCCGTACGTGTGCACGAGGTCCACCACCACCAGGGACAGCCCGGCGGCCGGGCCGCTCACCTGAACGGCCGAGCCGCCCAGCGCGCCCGCCACCAGGCCGCCCACCACGGCGGCGATCAGCCCGGCGGCCAGCGGAGCGCCTGAGGCCATCGCGATGCCCAGGGAGAGGGGCACCGCGACGAGGAAAACCACGAGCGAGGCTGGCACATCATGCCGGAGGGTGCTCAACCAGCTACTCTGCGTGTCGCGGAACATGGTGCAAACCCTATTGCTCCGTCGACCCTGCTTTAGGGGGGTGTCACGCGGGTTTTACGTATTAATGGGAGCTGAAGATCAACGGTAGTAGTCGTGCGGGAAGTCCTGCTCCGGAGCGCGGCGGTGGCTGCCGCTCTGGGGCTGCGGCTGCTCGCCGTACGCCGCCTGCGCGGGCCAGCCGCCCTGGGCGCCGTTGCCGGGCGCCGGAGGCGCGGGCCAGGCCGCCGCGGCGGCGGGGCTGGTCGTGATGTCGCCCGTCTCGTACGCGCCCGCCGCGAACGGCGAGGCGGCCTGCTGCGGCGGTGTGGGGGCCGACAGCACGTCGTAGTTCGAGACCGCCCGGCCGGGCACCGTCGGGGTGCCCGAGGCGGGGGAGGGGCCCGCCAGCGGGTCGGAGTCGTCGGCCACGGCCCAGCCGGAGCTGACCTCGTAGGAGGAGGGGTAGGAGCCGCGCGCCGCGGGCTGCTCGAACGCCGGCCACGAGGTCGCCCCGCTGTAGGGGGCGGCGGCGGGGGCCGGGTCGTCGAAGATGTCGGGTGAGGCGGGCCAGGAGCCCGACGTGGTCGCGGCGGGCTGGTTGTTCCAGGACGTCCCGAGAGGGTCGGACGCGCCGCCGCCGTAGGCGGGGAACGGATCGCTCGTCGGGGCGGGGTGCGCGGCGGTGGGGGCGGCGGGGAAGTTGCCGCTGGAGGTCGGGCTCACCGCCGGGAAGGACCCACTGCCGTTCGCGGCGGGGGTGGCGGGGAAGGAGCCGCTGTCCTGGGCGGCCGGGGTACGGGAGCGCGAGCCCTTCCTACGGGAGGAACGGGACGGCGTGTGTGATCCGTTGCCGGAGACCCCGTTGTTGTTGTTGGAGACCCCGTTGTTGGAGGACAGGGAGGCGGGCGACGGCTCGGGGCGCGTGGGTGCGGGCACCGGCTGGGCACCGGGGCCGAGGATGCTCATCACGTCGCCGGGCGTCGGCGCCGCGAACGTCATGGTGCGCTGGTCGGCCAGCTCGGACTGACTGGGAGCGCGCTTCTGCGGCTCGACCAGGTCGGCGAGGTTGGCCGACGCGGCGGCGGGCTGGCGCTGCGGCAGGGGGCCCTGGATGGTGGTCGCGTCGGGGTCCACGGCGGCCGCGGCCGCGGGCTGCGGCTTGGCGGAGCGGTCGGACCGCTTGGCGGGACGCTCGGACGTGCGCTCGCCCTGACGGCCGGAGGTGCGCTCCGAGCGGCGCCCGGACTGGCGCTCCGCCTGGCGCGCGGCCTCGCCGGTGTGCTCGCGCTCGGCGGGACGTTCGCGCTCGACGGGCCTGGAGGCGCCCTTCCTGGCCGCCACGGTGCCGCCGGCGCCGAAGTTGCCCTCCTCCGCGTCACTGCGGATGTTGGCCCAGAATGCCTCGTCATCGTCGTCGGTGGCCCGGCCGCCGCCCCACTCGTCAACGCCACGCTTGCCACGCTGACCGGTGCGGACCGGCTTCTGCTTCACCTCGTCGATGGGGCTGAAGTCAGGGCTGAAATTCCGCATCCGAGGCTCGTGGGACGCGAACTCGTCCGTGGAACGAGTCTGCGTCTTCTCCTCTTTCTCAGCCATCTCTTTCAGCCGCTCCGGAGGAAGCGAGCTCTCCCTGCGGCTCATCGAACGCATGCCCAGTGCCACGACGACGAGCACGAGGAGCACGACAGCGACCAAGCTCACTACGACCGCGATCATTGCACCACCCTCAAAGCCATGGCCTCCCTCTGGCACCGATGAGATCGCGCGGCCATTGACGCGATCTGCCCCCTTTGATCACCAGTGCCTAACAATTGGATCTGATTGTGTCGGACCAGTATGAGAGTTGTCACACCCTACGTGAAGAATTGGTACACCGGTACTACATGTCGTGTTCGGCTGCTCACTCGATGTTCACCGCCGTGAGGCGACCGCGGGCTATGGTCTGCTCTGCGATCTTCTTCAAGACCTCGGGGAGCGCGGAGGTTCCCTTGAGGCCGACCTTGCCCTTCAACGTGTAGACCGTGAACCGGTAACTGGCCTGATTCTGGCAGGGGGGCTCGTAGCCCGCCTTTCCACTGGTCACCGTCGCCTGGCCGGAGCCCGCTGGGGGGTCGGCGGTGGCGTTGGGGCCCAGCTCGGTCGTGGTGGCCGGGATGTCATAGAGCACCCAGTGCACGGCCGATTCTGACGACGTGTGGCTGTCGACCACGATGGCGATCGACTTGGCCTCGGACAACGGCTGGCGGGACCAGCGCAGCGGCGGGCTGCCCTGGCCGCCCTTGCAGGAGTATTCGTTCGGCAGGGGCTTGCCCTCGCGCAGCTCAGGGCTGGTCACGTTCATCTCGGCGATGTCCTGCGCCTGAGACCTGCCGATGAAGCTGAGACTGCCGCAACCCGACAAGGTGAACGCGACAGCCACCGCTGTCACGCTGACAGCGGAGCGTCGCATGCGTGATGCCGCGTTACACAGCCCCATGCCGGATGATGCTACGCGGCCTTCGGCGGTGCGCAGACCGTTTCTCGATGGTCGGTGGTCGGTAAAGGATCCGAAAAGCGCCGGAATGATGGTATCCGCGTAGTGAGGTTGGCCACACGAATCTCTCCTGTCACAGGCTGGACACCGGGTTGCGTCCGTACCCGGGAAGGCTCGTCGGCCTGCTGCTACGCGGGGTCGCGAGCGGATGGGGCCCCCATGCGCGAAGATCCCGGCGAAACGGACATAGGTTTCGGTCGCGGCGGAGCCGCAAAAACCAGGTGCGCCAGATCGTGGCAGAGGGTAACGGGATGCGGACGGCGGCTGCCACGTCGCGTGAGGGCGCTCGCGCTGTGGTGCGGTCACACGCTGGGCCGGGCCTGGCTGGCCACGAACGTGGCGCCGCCGACGTGGCCAAGCTCGACAGCCTGCGGCCGGCCGCCACCGAGCATGGCACCGGGCCCGAGCACGGGCACGGCAGACACGCCGGGGCGATCGGCGGATCTTTACCGGCCCGCTGGCAGATCTCCCGCCGGGTTCGCGCCATAAGCTGAACCTTGTGACGTCAACAGGCCCGCTGCGCGATCCGGCGAACCGCGTCTCGCCCAAGGCGATCCGGTTGTGGCTGCTGGAGTCCCTGATCGCACTTGTCTTCTTCCTCGGCGGCTCGCTGCTGGTGTCGTGGTGGCTCGACGGCAGCCAGTGGTGGTGGGTGCCGGGGTGGTTGTCCAGGGACTCGTGGTTGCTGCCCGTCGTGGTCATGGTGGTGACGGTGCCGTTCCTGGTGGCCGAGCCGTTCGTACGGTACTTCGTGCATCGCTGGGAGCTGTCAGGGGACGTGATCTTCGCCCGGTCGGGGTTCCTGACCAGGGAGTGGGTGTTCGTGCCCGTGAGCCGCATTCAGACGGTCGACAAGGGGCAGGGGTGGTTCGAGCGGCTGCTGGGACTGGCCACTCTGGAGATCCGCACGGCGTCGCACGCCGGGTCCTCGACGATCAAGGGACTCGACTACCGGGTGGCGGCCGGGCTGGCCGAGCAGTTGGCCCGCCGGGCGGAAGAACTCAGAGACGACGCGACATGACCGACCCCCGCCCCGACGAACCCACCCCCTCCGAACAACAGCCCAGCGCCCCCACCGGGCCTTCCGGGCCGCCGTCCGATGGCTCCGCGCCCTCTACGCCTTCGGGGTCCGACGGCTCCGCGCCCTCCCAGTCCGGCGACCACACGCCGTCCCCTACGGGCTGGGCGCCGCCCGCGCCACCACCGCCGCCTCACTCCGGGCCTGGGCCAGTGCCCCCCGCCGGAGGGGGGCCGCCTTTCCCCGGGGGAGGGCCGGGTTTCGCGCGGGTGCCGCAGCGGCTCAGCCCCAAGGTGCTGCTGATCGATCCGGTACGCATGCTGCCCTCCCTCCTGCTCCCCCTGGCCGGAGTCCTGTTCGTGGGCGACTTCTCGCCCAGGTCGTACGCGTACGCGGCCGTCGGGGTCTTCGCCGCCGTGGTGTTCGCGATCATCAGATGGGCCACCTTCACCTACGTGATCGTCGGCGACAGCCTGGAGACCAGGCGCTCGCTGATCAGCCGCTCCGTCCGTACCATCCCGCTCGAACGCATCCGCGGCGTCGACCTGTCCACCCCGCCCATGCACCGGCTGCTCGGCCTGACCGTGCTCAAGATCGACACGGGGGCCGGCGGCGGGGAGGAAGAGGCCAAGCTCGCCGGGATCTCCCTGGAGGAGGCCGAACGGCTCAAGTCGGTGCTCCTGCGCCGCACCGCCGAACCGGAGCCGCACGTCCCCGACGCCGCGACGCCCGCCGGGCCCAGGGAGCGGCCGATCATGAGCGTGCCGCGCAAGTGGCTGCTGTACGGGCCGCTGTCGGGCGCGTACCTGCTCACCCCCTTCGCCTTCGCCGGCGGCGCGGTGGGGCTGGCGTTCCAGTGGGGCGACGATCTCGGGCTCAGCCAGGACGACGCCTTGAGCGCGGGGGAGTGGCTCTGGGAGCACCCCTACCTGCTGCTGGGCGTGGCCGCGCTGCTGGTCCTGGCGATGCCGATCGCGGGCGGGCTGATGTACGCGATCTTCAACTGGAACTTCGTGCTCAAACGCCGCGACGGCTACCTCGTGGCCGAGCGCGGGCTGATCAACCGGCGCAGCGTGTCGCTGGAGTCGCAGCGCGTACGCGGCTACGAGATCGTGGACGGCCTGGCCGAGCGGTGGGCCAAGGTCGCCCGCGTGTGGGCCATCGTGACCGGGCTCGGCGACTCCGAGACGCGCGGGCAACTCCTGCCCGGCGTGCCGCGCGAGATCGCCTTCCAGGTCACCCGCGACGCCATCGGACCCTACGGCGCCGCCCTGCGCCCCCACCCGCCGGTCGCACGGCAGCGCCGCCTGTTCCGCGCCATCTTCCCCTGGCTCGTCCTGGCCGCCGCGAGCGTCCTTGGCCTCTGGGTCACCGGTTCGGTGTTCTGGTGGGTCCTGCTGGTGCTGGCGCTGCTGCTGGCGGCCGTCGGGGTGCCGCTCGGGCTCGACAGGTACGCCTCACTCGGGCACGGCTACGACGGGGCACGCCTGGCGGTGCGGTCGGGGTCGCTGCGGCGTGCTCAGGCCGTGGTCGAACGGCGGGCCGTGGTGGGGTGGCGGCTGCGGCAGACGTGGTTCCAGCGGCGGGCGGGGGTGCTCACGCTGATCGCCGGCGTCGGGGCGGGCCAGGGAGGCTACTCGGCGATCGACGTCTCCGAGGCTCAGGGGGTGGACTTCGCCGCCGAGGTCACACCGGAGTGGCTGGCGCCGTTCCTGGAGCCCGGCGAATCCTGACGCGGCTGTACTACTGATGACGGGGCCGTATCGATGGCACGGTCGTATCGATGGCACGGTCGTATCGATGGCACGGTCGTATCGATGGTGCGGCCGTACTGATGGTGCGGCCGTACTGATGGTGCGGCCGTGCTGATCGCGCGGTAATGCTCATGGCGCGGTGATGCTGATCGCGCGGTGATGCTCATGGCGCGGTCGTGCTTGGAACACGCCTGATAACGCCGTCCGTACTGGGCGTGACGGTGGTCAGTCCTGGCGGCGGGCGCCGAACATGATCTCGTCCCACGTCGGTACGGACGCCCGGCGGCCCCTCGAACCCTTCCGCGACGGGCGCGCGGCCGGAGCGGGCGGGGGCGACGGGACCGGCACGGCCGGCTCATCCTTGTCCTCACCCTTGCCCGCCCGCGCCGCCGGCACCGCGGGGCCCGGCTTCGGCTTGGGCGCAGGAGGCTTGCTCTCCTGGGGTGGCGCGGGCTTCGGCTTGGGTGCGGGCGGCTTGCTCTCCTGAACGGGCTCAGCGACCGGCTCAGGCTCGGCCTGCGCCGCCTCCTCCTCGACAACAACCGGCGCCTCAACAGCAACCGGCTCCTCGACAACCGGTTCCTCAACGGCGACCGGCGGCTCAACAGTCACCGGCTCCTTAACGGCGACCGGCTCCTCAACGGCTGCGGGCGCCTCAACAGCCACCGGCTCCTCGGCAGCGGCTACCTCCTGGGTGGCGACCTTCTGGATGGCGGCCGGCTCCTCAGAGGCGACCGGCTCCTGGACGTCGGCCGACTTCTCGGCAGCGACCGGTTCCTCGGAAACGGCCGGCTTCTCAGGGACGGCCAGATCCTCGGAGACAGCCGGCTTCTCGGGGACGGCCCGGTCCTCCGAGACGGTCGGCTTCTCGGGAGCAGTGGGTGCGGGCTCGGTAACGGGCGCCACGACCTTCGCGGCCGGGGGATCCATCGCCTCCCGCGGGGCCTCAGCTTCCCGCCGGGCCTGGGCCTCGGGCTGGGCCTCAGCCTCCCGCTGGGCTAGGGCCTCTGTCTGAACTTGGGCCTCTGTCTGAACTTGGGCCTCTGTCTGAGCTTGGGCCTCCAGCTGGGTCTGGGGCTCCGGCTGGGCCTGGGTGACGACTTCCACCCGGGGCTCTGTGACGGCTGCGGTCTTCTCAGCCGCTTCCGCAGGGGAGTCGGCCGAACTCACCGAGGTGATCGTCTCAGGCCCCGCGGTACGGCCGTCTGCGGCAACCGGAGCGTCGGCAGGCGCTTCCTCGACCAGGGAAACGGCGGCGGGAGCGTCCTGGGCTGCGTCTATGACCGGGGACACGTTCGCCTGCGCGGGCGAGTCGGGCGCTGTCGTTTCCGTCTTCGCGACCGGGTCCGGAGCTGCTGCCTCCACAGCCGTCCCCGGCGTGGTGACCGTCTCAGAGACGGACCGCTCCGTGGGCGCGGCGGGCTCAGCGGCCGGCGCGGCTGCGGATGTGACCGGCTCGGCGACCGGCGCGGTCGTCGATGCGACCGGCTCACTCACCGGCGCGGTCGTGGATGCGACCGGCTCAGCGCCCTGCGAAGCGGTCGGCTGAGCCTGCGCAGGGGGCGCGGTCTGCGCGATGGGCTGTTGGGCTTCCGGCTGAGTCTGCGCCGGAGAAGCATGCTGGGCCTGCGCCGGAGGAGAATGCTGGGTTTGCGCCGGAGGAGCATCCTGAGCAGGAGCGATCGGCGTCTCCGTGCGCGCGGCAACCGGGGGAGCCTCCGGAGCGGAGGGCTGAGCGTGCTGTGCCTGAGCGGCGGCCTCCGGGCGCTGGGGCTGGGCTGCGTCGGTGGGGTGTTCCTGGGCCGGCCGGTGGTCGGCGGGCTGGGGCGCCGGACGTGGGTCCGGGCGGGAGGAGGGCGGCGTGGCGGGAGCGTAGATGGACTCGCTGTCACGCCCCGAGCTGAAGTCGGGCAGCCACGGCGAAGACCCGCCACGGCGCGACGAGGTGTCGCCGGGGCGGGCGTAGCCGGTTTCGCGGGCGGGCGGCTCGGGCCGGAAGGGCTCGCGGGAAGGCGGCTCCTGACGGTGACCGGGATCCTGGCGAGGACCGGAGTCCGGACGAGAACCGGCGTCCTGACGGTGGCCGGGGTCCTGGCGGAAACCGTCCTGGCGGTGGCTGGAGTCCTGGCGCGGGCCGGGATCCTGACGGTGACCGGGATCCTGGCGAGAGCCGGAGTCCTGGCGGAAGCTGTCCTGACGGGTGCTCGGCTCCTGGCGGAAGCCGTCCGGGCGAGGACCGGAGTCCTGGCGAGGGCCGGAGTCCTGGCGGAAGCCGTCCTGGCGAGGCCCTGGCTCCTGGCGGTATGCGGCCGGGTCCTGGCGGTAACCGGTCGCATCCTGGCGGTAGCCGGTTGTGTCCTGGCGTGGGCCGGGGTCGCGGTCGAAGGGGGCCTCGCGCGAAGGGGTGTCGGCCGGTCGCGTGTAGGCGGTCTCCGAGGACCTGGGCGGCGGGTTGTAGCCGACGGCCGGCTCCTCGGGCTCGCCCCGTACCACTGAAGGGAACGGCAGCGGATCGGAGGACAGCGGCGGCACCGGCTGCAGCTTGGCCACCCGCGGCGCGAACGGCGTCACCGTGGTGTCCTCCACCACGGCGGGCTCGGGATCGAAGTCGGCGGCCGACAGGCGCATCGCCTCGTCGTCGTGCGGAGTCACGTGCCGCTTGCGCGGGTCGAAGAGCCATTCGGCGTGGCGGGTGTGACCGTTCCAGACGTAGCCGAGCTTGACCCGCCACAGGCCGTCGTCGCGCTTGGCGGAATCCCAGTCGATCTCGTCGGTGGGCACGCCGCGCCTGGTCAGCCGCTCGGCGACGAGTTCGCCGAGGGTGGGCCCCGGTGCGGACTCGCCCGGCATGCGTACGGCCACGCGTTGCGCCTGCTGAGCGACATACTCCCGCTCCTGCAGCACCGGCCCCTCGAACCAGCGGACACGCTCGACCGGGATCCCGGCGGTCGCGGCGATCTCCTCCGCCGTCTCTCCGGCACGGATGCGGGCCTGGATCTCCTTGGGGCGCAACGGACTCTCCACTTCGATCTCGTACTGGCCGAGACGGGAGAAGTTGCCGCGGACGGCAGCACGGAGCCGGTCGTCCACGGGAAGCGTGAAGCGCGTACCCCGTCCGGCCGTTGCCAGCACGAGGTAGGTGCCGTCCTCACTCACCGCGACGAGTCGGAGCTCCTGCATGCGAGTCCCTTCGTCAGCGTCGCCATTCTTCCCCCGGACCCTTGAGTCTCTCGCGTGTTCCGGTTGCCTGCCAGCACCGTACCCGGCATGTCCGAACATCGCCTTCCTGGGATAGCCCCGGGGCGATGTGACGCCGGTCACATTTGTGGGGTCCATCCCTCTAGAGCCCGCCGTTGCGTATCTGGAGGTTAGATGGCCTCGACGGGTTCTGGCGAATCGCGTGCCGGGTGTTCCCGCAGCCGAGCGTGGCGGCCAGGGCCGCAGGGCCGGCGTTCGGGTGGAGCTCCAGGTGGCGGGCGGCGGCTCCGGCGAGGTGCGGGGGGTGCGCCGAGAAGGTCCGGCCGTCCGGCGCCGCATGACAGCTTCCGCCGCCGTCCGCGCCGTCCGCGAAGCCCTCGCCCGCGCGGCCCTTGCTCACGAGGCCGCCGCCCGCGAGGCCCCCGTTCGCGCCGCCCGCGAGGCCGCCGGCCGTGAAGCCGCCGCCCGCGAAGCTGCCACTCGCGCTGACCACGAACACGCCGGAGCGCACCAGCGACCGGGCGGCCCTGGCGAGCGCAGGGGAGCCGGTGCCGTCGATCGACAGGTTCGCCACGGAAGGGCCGCGCGCGTGCCTGCGGATCCAGTCCAGACCCGCGAGTACGTCCGACAGCGCGCCGGAGCCCTCGCAGCCGAGCACCCGTACGGAGGCGATGCCGGCCTTCGGCGCGACGGCGTGGGCCTGGGCGGCGACCCGCGTGCCGTGGCCGCCGCAGTCGCGCCCGGTGCCGCCGGTGGCGTCGAAGGCGCGCCAGGCCCGGTCGCCGAACTCGGCCCTGCCGGGCTCGATGCCACTGTCCACGACGTACACGGTGGTGCCCGCGCCCGCGCCCTTGTCCCGTGTGGCGGCCGGCCGGGGCGGTTTGCCGGTGGTCACGGGGCGGATCACGCGGTCCGGCTCGATCGCGCGTACCCGTGGGTCGGAACGCAGTTCGGTCAGCTCGCCAGGGGTGAGAAATGTGGCGAAACCGGGCAGGGTCGCGGTGTAGTACCGGCGTACGCGCCAGCGCACCTCACCGACGAGCTCACGGGCGGCGACCCGGTCACGGGCGGTGACGATGTAGGGCCGGGTGGATTCGGTCGGCGCGGGGTGCAGGGCGAATCCTGAGGCGGGCGTCATGGCCAGAGGGACGGCGGTCGTGGCGGCCGTTGCCACGGCCGCGGCGAGGTAAACGGAGGGCAGGCCGAGTCGTCGGGGCACGAGCTACAAGGGTGCCTGTCACGCAGGTCACAGGAACAACAGGACACGCAGTCGCGTCTATTCACGAGACAGCTCTTTACCGAAGGCATGGCCAGAGAGGACTGATCCGGGGCATGAGCGGCGGGCAGCGGAAATTCGAGCTGAGTTTGCCGCAGATCCTCGGCGGCGCGCTGTCGGCGGTGACGGCCGCCGTCGCCGCGTCCTATCTCGGCGTGGCCGGCACGGTGATCGGGGCGGCGGTGGTCAGCGTCGCCAGCACCGTCGCCACGGCCGTGTACACGCACTATCTCGCGCTTACAGGCGAGCGGGTCAAGCAACACGCGCCGCGCAGGCCCCGGCGGGAGGGCGAGGAAAACCGCGCCGGGGAGACGCCCGACGCGGACGCCGGGCAGACACCCGGCGAAGGGGCCTGGGAGAAGCCCGGCGAGGCGGCTTGGGAGAAGCCCGGCGAGGAGCAGGGGTCGGCGGCCGATGGAGAGCTGACGGGCGATGGAGAGCTGACGGCCGATGGAGAGCTGACGGGTGGCGGGGAGTCCACGCTCGTCATGCCGCCCGTACGCGGCCGCGGGCCCTCCTGGATCAAGCTCGGCGCGGCGGCGGCCATCGTGTTCGGGGTCAGCATGGGCAGCATCCTGGTCTACCAGGCGATCGCCCAGCAGACCGTGCACGAGCAGGTCACCGGCAAGACGCCCGCGAAGGCCCAGCGCGAGGAGGGACGCCCCGCGCCCAGCCGGGAGGAGCAGGAGAACGGGCCGCCGGCGGACCCGATCCCGCAGAACTCCACACAGGAGCCGCAGACGCCGGAGCCGAGCGTGACGCCCACGCCGACCAGGACCCCGGCCGCGCGACCCACCCCGACGCCGACTCCGACAGCAACGCCGACGCCGACGGACGAGGTGAAGCCGTCGGAGGAGGCCACGGACTCGCCGCCCCCGCAGGAGGACCAGCAGCCCGGCGATACGGAGGAGCCACCGCCGACCACCACCGAGCCCACGCCTCCGCCGATGTCCACGGAGGGCCGGGAGGAACTGGGCGGCACGCCCTGAGCCGGTGAGCACCACCGAGCCCACACCTCCGCCGGTGTCCACTGAGGGCCGGTGTCCACTGAGGGCCGGGTCCACTGAGGGCCGGTGTCCACTGAGGGCCGGTGTCCACTGAGGGCCGGTGTCCACTGAGGGCCGGGAGGAATCGGGCGGCACACCCCGAACCGGCGTCCATCGGCCCGGCACCCTCTCCTGAGCCGGCGGTTACCGGCCGAGCACCCTGTCCAGGTGGTCGTTGGTGAACAGGCGGTCCGGGTCGAGCCGGTCGCGCAAAGTCAGGAAGTCCTCGAAGCGGGGATAGACCTTGGCCAGGTAACCGGCGTCCCGGGTGTGCAGCTTGCCCCAGTGGGGACGCCCGTCCAGCCGGGTCATGATCTCCTCGACGCCCTCGAAGTAGGCGGGGTTGGGCGTCGGACGGTAGACGTGGCAGGCGACGTACCCGGTGGGCCGCCCGTACGCCGTGGACAACCACGCGTCCGAAGGCGGCGTCACCCGCACCTCCACGGGAAAGGTGATCTTCCAGTCCATCCGCTCGATCAGGTCGCGGGTCTCGCGCAGGGCCTGGGCCAGGCGGTCGCGCGGCACCGCGTACTCCATCTCCAGGAAGCGCACGTCCCGCCGTGAGGTGAACACCTTGTACGAGGCGTCCACCGACTCCGACTCCCCGAGCGCCACCGCGCTGATCCCGTTGATCCGCGGGATCAGGCCGGGTAGCCGGCCCCCGAGCGCGCAGACGGCCCCGAACAGCGTGTTCTCCAGGAACACGGTGTCCAGCCAGTGACGCGCCGCCGCGGGCGGCCGGGCCGGCCCCGCGGTCCTGTTGTTGGTCTTGAGCAGGCACGTCTCGGTGTGCGGCAGCCAGAAGAAGTCCAGGTGCTCGTTGGCGCCGGTCAGCTCATCCAGTGAGCCGAGCACCTCGCCGTGCCCGAGCGTGCGCCGCCGGTTGTGCAGCAGGAACGCGGGCTCCACCCGGAAGGTCACGGCCGTCAGCACGCCGAGCGCGCCCAGCCCCACCCGGGCGGCGTCGAACAGGTCCTCGCCGGGCCCGGCGGTGGCGACGGAGCCGTCCGCGAGCACCATCTCCAGCTCGGCGACCTGGTCGGCGAGGCCGCCGCTGTCACGTCCCGTGCCGTGGGTGCCGGTCTGGATGGCGCCGGCGACCGTCTGCTCGGTGATGTCGCCCATGTTCGCCAGGGCCAGGCCGCGTCCGGCGAGCAGTTCGTTGAGCGCCCGCAGCGGGGTGCCGGCCATGACGGTGACGCGGTCGTCCGCCCAGGACCTGACGCCGGTCAGCGCGCCGGGGCGGAGCATGATGCCGTCGGTGAGGGCCACTCCGGTGAAGGAGTGGCCCGTGCCGATCATGCGGATCCGCCGTCCTGCGGCGGCGGCGTCGCGAACGGCGCGTACGACGTCCTCGACGCAGGCCGGGGTACGCACCTCGGCCGGGGTGCCCGTCTGGTTACGCGCCCAGTTCCTGAAGGTCACAGGTGGGGGAGTTCGCACCTACGGGCACCCCTCTAGTGCATCGTTCACGGTTGATCGTGAACGATACTCAGTTCTCCCAGCCCTCGGGAACGGGGAAGATGTCGCCGGGCTCGAGGTTCTCGCTCTTGATGATGTCGGAGACGGTCACCAGGTGGTAGCCCTTGTTCTGCAGGGTCTTGATGAGCGAGGGCATGCCGTCCACCGTCTGCTTCACCCAGTCGTGCATGAGGATGATGCCGTTCTGCTGGGCCACGGCCAGGGTCTGCTTCTGGATGGCCTCGACGTTCTTGGAGCTCCAGTCCTTGGAACCGGCGGTCCAGAGGATCATCGGCATGTCGAACTGGGCGGCGATGTCGGCGACCTTCATGTCGGCCATCCCGTACGGCGGGCGCAGCAGCTTGGGCACGACGCCGGCCGCCTTCTTCACCTCGTCCTGGGTTTTCTGGATCTCGCTCTTGATGGTCGCCGGCCCGCTCTTGGTGAAGTCGGGGTGGCTGTAACTGTGGTTGCCGAGTTCGTGGCCCTCGGCGGCCATGCGCTTGACGTAGGCGGGGCGGCTCTTCACGTATTGGCCCTCAAGGAAGAACGTCGCCTTCGCGTTGTGCTTCTTGAGCGTGTCGAGCAGCGTTCCCGCGTACTTGCCCGGCCCGTCGTCAAAGGTCAGCGCGAGGCACTTGACCTGTGCGCAGTCAACGGCCTCCTTCTTCGGAGCGGCGAAGGCGGGCGCCGGTGCGAGGGTGACGCAAACAGCCGCGATTGCCAGAAGTGAACTGATTTGTCGGGACATAGCTAAAGCTTCCAATGTGATGGGTGTTGCGAGGGATCTCCCGACCGTAGCGGATCAAGTCTCCGAGGGTGAAGGAGCCGCCGGAAGTCTCAGCAAACCCGAACCTCCGATGCCCACGATCACCGCGGCGAACGCCGCGCACACCGAGAAGCCGTACGCGCTGGAGGCCCCGTACGTCTCGGTGAGGTGCCCGCCGGCCCACGACCCGAGCGCCACCCCGAGCCCGATCGCGGTCGAGATCCACGCCATGCCCTCGGTGAGCAGGGACGGCGGCACCATCCGCTCGGTGAGCGAGAAGCACGTGATGAGCGTCGGCGAGATGGCGAAGCCGGCCAGGAACATCGCCGCCGCCATGAGCCACGGGACGTCGATGAACATGATCGGCACCAGCCCCACTGAGAACAGGGCCAGCGCCCGCACGAACCGCGCGCGCAGCGAGATCCGCCAGATCCGCGAGCCGAACCAGAGCCCCGACACCATCGACCCGCCCGCGAAGGAGGCCAGCAGGAAGCCCGCGGCCCACTTGATCCCGTGCTCGTCGGCGAAGGCCACCGTGATCAGGTCCACGGAGCCGAAGATCGCGCCCAGCGCCAGGGAGACGCAGGCCAGCAGGGCGATGCCGGGAATCAGGATGGGCGAGCCGGAGGTCGTCCTGACCGCCTGGACGGGCGGCTGGGTGGCGCGCTGGGAGGCCAGCACGAGGGAGCCGGACAACATGCAGGCCAGCGCCACGATCAGGCCGGTGTACGGGTTCACGGCGGTGGCGAGCACCGTGACCAGGGCGGGCCCGGTCACGAAGCAGACCTCGTCGACCACCGACTCGAACGCGAACGCGGCGTGCAGCCTGCCGGAGCCGCCGTACAGGGCCGACCAGCGGGCCCGTACCATCGAGCCGATCGACAACGAGGTGGCGCCGACGACCAGGCCCGCGGCGTACAACGTCCATTCGGGCAGTTCGGAGCCGGCCAGGAGCATGAGGGCCGTCAGCGCGAGCGCGTTGAGCACGGCGATCGGCGCGATCACGCGGCCCTGCCCGAACCTGTCGGCGAGCCGGCCCGACATCGGCGCGGCCACGGCGAAGGCCAGGTTGGAGACGGCCGCGACGGCGCCGGCGGTGGCGAAGTTGTCGGACAGCGTGGAGATCAGCAGGATGATGCCCACGCCGAGCATGGACATCGGCATCCGCCCGATGAATCCGGCCAGCACGAACGCCTTGGCGCCGGGCCTCTCGAACAACCCCTTGTAAGGCCCGACCACCTAGTTTCCCCCTTACTCAAACCAGCTAACCATTGCGTACGTATGTCCCAATGGCAAGTGATTTACGGCTGGCGTGAGTTAACGTGTCCCAAGTGTCCGGTCTTCCCTCGCTTCGCGCGGTCATGCTCATGGTCATCGCCGTGCTCGTCGTCACCGTGGCGACCGGCGGCGTCATCGTGATGCTGGACGAAGACCTGGTCAGGTCCACGCAGGAGCCGGTACGCAGCCGTACCCCGCAACCGGAGGCCCCGCAGCAGTCCGCCGCGCCCCGACTGGACCAGATCGTGCCCACGGCCGAGCCGGTCAAGGACTTCGGCGAGGGCGGCCCCGGCGTCACCGCGACGCCGCCGCGCGTGCTCGCGGTCGCCGCCGGCACCGTGCCCAAGGAGCTCAAGCTCAAGCTGGCCGGGCTCGCCCACGTGCAGAAGGCCACCGTCGTGGACGCGGGCGCGGTCAAGGTCTCGGGCACCGGCCTGAACCTGCTGGCCGTGGACCCGGCCGCCTTCCGCTCCTGGACCCCGCAGCCCGTCGCCGACCAGCCGGCCGTGTGGAGCGCGCTGGCCAGGGGCGAACTGGTGGCCGACGCGGGCGCGATGCGCAAGTTCGGGATGATCCTGGGCGCCATGTACCAGGTGGACGGCGGCCCCAGGCTCCGCGTCGCGGCCTCGGCCTCGCTCGGGCTGCAGGGTGTGGACGGGCTGATCAGCGCGGACCTGGGCAGGTCGCTGGGGTTCGCGCAGGGCGTCGCGGTGCTGCTGCACGGCAAGGAGGGCAAGATCAGCGCGTCGGGCGTACGCAAGCTGCTCGGCGAGAACACCCAGGTCGTCCTGCTCGACTCCGCCGCCCGCAAGGCCACGTCCGAGCAGCCCAAGCAGCAGCAGGAGCCGCAGCAGGTCAACGTCGGCAGGCCGGGCAGCTACCTGGAGCTCTACAAGGCCGCCGCCACCCGCTGCCCCGGGCTGTCATGGACGGTGCTGGCCGCGATCGGGCAGGTGGAGAGCAGCCACGGCCGCAACAACGGGCCGTCCAGCGCGGGGGCGCTCGGGCCCATGCAGTTCATGCCCGCCACCTGGAAACACTACGGCGTGGACGGCGACGGGGACGGCAAGAAGGACATCTGGAGCCCGTACGACGCCGTGCCGGGCGCGGCCAACTACCTGTGCGCCAACAAGGCCGGGCAGGGTGGCGAACGGCTGCGCAAGGCGGTCTGGTTCTACAACCACTCGTGGAGCTACGTGAACAAGGTTCTGTCGATCGCGGAGGCGTACGCGCGCACGTACGCCTCCTGAAGACCTACGCCTGGGGGCGCCTGCGCGGCGGCGGGCAGCAGGTGAGCGGGCAGGGCGCCGGCTCGGGCTCCTCCATCAGCTCGCGCACCATCCGCACGAAGCTCGGATGCGTGCCCGCGGTCGCCGCCCGCTCCATCGGCAGGCCGATCTCCGCCGCCACCGCCCTGGCCTCGGTGTCGAGGTCGTAGACGATCTCCATGTGGTCGGAGACGAAGCCGATCGGGACCAGCACCACGGACCGGGCGTCGGTCTTGCGCAGGAAGTCGCAGACGTCCGGCTCCAGCCACGGCACCTGCGGCGGCCCGCTGCGCGACTGCCACACCAGGTCCCACGGCCCGGTGCGGCCCAGTGCCTGATTGACCAGCTCGGCGCTCCTGCGCAACTGCTCCTCGTACAGGCCGCCGGCCGGACCGGCGGTCTCGGCCATGGAGACCGGGATGCTGTGGGCGGTGAACACCAGCCTGGCGTCGTCGCGGCCGAGCCGCTCCAGCGCCGCCCCGGTGTGGTCGGCCATCGCGGCCACGAAGCCGGGATGCTCGCCGTAGTGGCGCATCTTGACCAGCTCGGGGCCGCCGTCGATCGAGATGCGCGCGATGTCCTCGTAGTATTGCCGGCAGCTGGAGTAGCCCGCGAACGCCGACGTCGCGAACACCGCCGCCTTGCGCACCCCGTCTGCCGCCATCCGGCGCACGGTGTCCTCGCCGAACGGGTGCCAGTTGCGGTTGCCCCAGTAGACCGGCACCCCGGCCACCGGCACGAGCGCCTCGACCAGGTCGCGGTTCTGCTGGTTGATCGGGCTGACCCCGCCGAAGCCCTGGTAGTGCTCGGCCACTTCGAGCAGCCGCTCGCGCGGCACACCCCGGCCGCGCACCACGTTCTCCAGGAACGGCATCACGTCGTCGGGCCCCTCAGGACCACCGAACGACAAGACGAGCAAGGCGTCGTAAGTTCCCACGTGACAACCCTATGGGGGAGTGTCGGTGGTCACTCCCGCGAGGTAGGTTCGATCGGGTGAGCGCATTCAACGACATTCGTGACTATGTGGCAATCCCCAGAGTCCTCTCGCTGCGGCTGTCACCCGACGGCTCCAGACTGATCTCCACCGTCCAGTCACTCAATCCGGACGGCAAGTCGTTCGGCACCGCGCTCTGGGCCATCCCCGTGGACGGAGAGCCTTACCGGCTGACCCGCTCCGCCAAGGGCGAATCCGCCGCGATCTTCACCGCGGCGGGCGACGTGCTGTTCACCTCCGCCCGCCCCGACCCCACCGTCAAGGACTCCAGCGACGAGGTCGCCTCGTTGTGGCTGCTGCCCCGCGCGGGCGGCGAGGCCCGTCAGGTGGCCACCAGGCCCGGCGGCATCGGCGCCGTGCGCGCGGCAGGCGACGTCGTCGTGTTCTCCTCCGACGTGCTCGACGGCGAGGAGGGGAGCGAGGAGGAGCGGCGCAAGGCCCGCAAGGACGCCGGGATCAGCGCCATCCTGCACGAGGGCTACCCCGTGCGTTACTGGGACCACGACCTCGGGCCCGGCCGGCCCAGGCTGTTCGCGGCCAGGCTCGGGGAGGACCGTCTTGAGGACGTACGCGACCTGACCCCCGACGCGGGCGACGCGCTGCGCGAGGGCGGCTTCGAGCTGACCCCCGACGGCGCCACCGTGGTCACCACCTGGCGCACCTACCTGCCCAAGGGCGACTGGCGGGTCGACCTGGTGGCCATCGACGTGGCCACCGGCGAGCGGCGCGTGCTGCTGTCCGACGAGGCCCACGACTTCACCGGGCCGCTCGCGATCTCCCCCGACGGCTCCAAGGTCGCCTGCGCCCGTGACCGGCTCACCGGCCTGGACGTCTCGGCGCGCAGCGAGTTGTGGATCGCCGACCTCGCCACCGGGCAGGGCCGCTCGTACGCGCCCGACCTGTTCCCCGGCGGCGTCGAGTGGGCGCCGGACTCCTCGGCCGTCTTCCTCGTGGCCGACCACCAGGGCCGCCGCCCGATCTTCCGCGTCCCCCTGGACGGCGAGATGGTGCGGCTCACCCAGGACCACGGCGCCTACGCCGGGCTCAGCCCCTCGCCGGACGGCCGCTGGGTCTACGCCCTGCGCAGCGCCGTCGATCTCGCGCCCGCCCCGGCCAGGATCGACGCGGTCACGGGCGAGACCGCCGACCTGCCCTCGCCCGCGCCGCGCCCCGAGGTGCCCGGCACGCTCACCGAGGTCACCGCCACCGCCGACGACGGCGCCACCATCCGCGGCTGGCTCGCCCTGCCCGAGGGCGCCTCCGCCGCCGACCCCGCGCCGTTCGTGCTGTTCATCCACGGCGGCCCGGTCGCCTCCTGGAACGACTGGCAGTGGCGCTGGCAGGCGTGGATCATGGCCCAGCACGGGTACGCCGTGCTCCTGCCCGACCCCTGCCTGTCCACCGGCTACGGCCAGGAGATGATCGACCGCGGCTGGGGCAACTGGGGCCCGCGCACCCAGGCCGACCTCGACGCGATCGTGGACGAGGTGCTGACCAGGGACGACATCGACAACGAGCGCGTCGCCGCGATGGGCGGCTCGTTCGGCGGCTACATGGCCAACTGGCTCGCCGGCCACACCGACCGCTACCGGGCCATCGTCACCCACGCGTCGCTGTGGCACCTGGAGCAGTTCGGCGGCACCACCGACGCCGCCATGTACTGGCAGCGCGAGTTCGGCGAGCCCGGCGGTGAACGCTACTCGCTGCTGTCCCCGCACAACTCCCTGGACAAGATCACCACTCCGATGCTCGTCATCCACGGCGACAAGGACTACCGCGTCCCGATCGGCGAGGGGCTGAGGCTCTGGTGGGACCTGCGGCGCACCGAGGTCGACTCCAAGTTCCTGTACTTCCCCGACGAGAACCACTGGATCCTCAAGCCCGGCAACGCCGTCGCCTGGTACGAGACCGTCCTGGCCTTCCTCGGGCAGCACGTGCTCGGCCAGGAGTGGAAGCGCCCGGACTCGGTCGCCTGATGACGGACTTCCTGAGACTGGCCGAGGACATCGCCCGCGAGGCCGGCGACATGTTGCTGGCCAAGCGGCCCACGATGTCCACGGAGATCGAGACCAAGTCCAGCCCCACCGACGTGGTCACCGCGCTCGACACGGCCTCGGAGGAGCTCATCCGCGAGCGCATCCTGGCCGCCAGGCCCGGCGACCGCATCCTCGGCGAGGAGGGCGGCGAGGAGCCCGGCGACTCCGACGTGCGCTGGATCGTCGATCCGATCGACGGCACCGTCAACTTTCTGTACGGCCTGCCCGACTGGGCGGTGTCGATCGCCGTCGAGGTGAACGGCCAGGTCGTGGCCGGCGTCATCAACGTGCCGCAGCGCGGCGAGGTCTTCACGGCGGCGCTCGGCGAGGGCGCCTGGCTGGGGGCCGAGCGGCTGCGCTGCAACACCGGCGTGCCGCTGGCGCAGGCGCTGGTCTCGACGGGCTTCGGCTACTCCAAGACCCGGCGGGCGATCCAGGGTCAGGTGGTGGCCGAGGTGCTGCCGCGCGTGCGTGACATCAGGCGCGGCGGCTCGTGCGCCGTGGACCTGTGCTCGCTGGCGGCGGGGCGGGTGGACGCGTACTACGAGCGCGGCGTCAACCAGTGGGACTTCGCCGCGGCCGGGCTGGTGGCCACCGAGTCGGGGGCCAGGCTCGCCGGGCTGAACGGCAGGCCCGTCAGCCCCGAGTTCGCGCTCTGCGCGGCCGAGGGGCTGTTCGAGGAGCTGCACGACCTGCTGGCGGCGCTGAACCCGGAGCGCGACACCTGAGATGAGTTGAGGGACGAAACGGCCGGAGCCCGGGGCTCCGGCCGTTTCGCATGACTAGCGGGGCAACGGGATGCCGTGATCGTCGGCCAGGCGGCGCAGGTCCTCGATCTCGGCGGTGAGCGTGTCGGCGAGGTAGTCGTCGCCAACGCTACGAGCCTCCCGAAGGCCCTTGTAAGCCTGGTCCAGGCGGTGCTCGATCGTGGTCGTGAACTCGCCCATCTCACCTACTCTCATGGGGGTTCGATCCGTGCAAGGGGCGAAGTTTCCCCATTGCCGGACGAAGTCCGGGCAAGGGGTGTCCCGCAGGCATACCCCGGCCTGTCGCCCTCCGAAACATGAATTTCTCGCCGGTCACCCTCACCGTTCGGTCACCAACGCCTGAACATGCCTTACCGTGCGCTTATCGAGCCTGTGGGCAGAATGAGTGCCCAGAATCGGAGAGAGGTGTACCGGCGTGCGAGTGCTGGTTGTAGAGGATGAGAGGGTGCTCGCCGACGCGATCGCGACCGGGCTGCGCCGCGAGGCCATGGCGGTCGACGTCGCCTACGACGGCGGGGGCGCACTCGAACGGACCTCCTACATCGACTACGACGTGATCGTGCTGGACCGCGACCTGCCGGTCGTGCACGGGGACGAGGTGTGCCGCCGCCTGGTGGAGCAGCGCACGGCCTCGCGGATCCTCATGCTGACCGCCTCGGGCGACGTGGACGACAAGGTGGAGGGGCTGGGCCTGGGGGCCGACGACTACCTGGCCAAGCCGTTCGTGTTCATCGAACTGGTCGCCCGGGTCCGCGCGCTCGGCCGCCGCTCCGCCCCCGCCCTGCCGCCCGTGCTGGACCGGGCCGGGATCCGGCTCGACCCGGGCAAGCGGCTGGTGGAGCGCGACGGCAAGGAGATCGTGCTGACCAAGAAGGAGTTCGCGGTCCTTGAGGAGCTGATGCGGGCGGAAGGGGCCGTGGTCAGCCAGGAGGACCTGCTGGACAAGGCCTGGGACGAGAACATCGATCCCTTCACGAACGTGGTCCGCGTGACCATGATGACGCTGCGTAAGAAGCTGGGCGAGCCTCAGGTGATCGAGACTGTGCCCGGGGTTGGGTACAAATTGTGACCGAAAGGCCAGAACGCGAAGCGGGCCCGACGCATCCGATGATCAGCCCGCATTCGGCCAGGAAGGCGACGCGCGTGCAGGAAGCGTCCCCGCCTGCGGGGCGGCCGGTATGGGACGGCCCGCCCCCGCCGGGGCACAGACCGGTTCCGCGATCCACTATGGATCGTGTGAAGGACCTACCGGCCAAAGTCAGCATCAGGTGGCGCCTGACGCTCACCTACGGCGCGCTGGTGTTCGCGGCGGCGGCCGTGTTGCTGTTCTCGGTCTACGCCATCGTTGGCAACGCCATCAACCAGGCCTGGCCGCGCATTGAGACCAACTTTCCGCCCGCCTACGATGCCCAGTTCCAGGAGATCATGGGCACTTTCCAGAAGGCGGCGGTGCAGGACGCCAGGGATGCCCTGCTCACCAGCTCTCTGATGGCACTGGTCGGAGTGGGGATCCTTTCACTGATCATCGGCTACTTCGTGGCCGACAGAGCGCTCAAGCCCGTGGCCCAGATGACCGTGACGGCGCGCAAGCTCTCGGAGAGCACGCTCGCCCACCAGCGCATCGCCCTGGAAGGCCCCAATGACGAGCTTAAAGAGCTGGCCGACACCTTCGACGCCATGCTCACCCGCCTCAACGTAGCCTTCGACACCCAGCGCAGGTTCGTCGCCAACGCCTCCCACGAACTACGCACCCCCCTCACCATCAACAGGACGGTCCTGGAGATCGCTCTGTCCGATCCTCAGGCGTCGGAGGACCTCAAAGCGCTCGGCCGTACCCTCCTTGAGGTCAACGCGCGCAACGAGAAGCTCATCGAGGGATTGTTGCTGCTCGCCAGGAGCGAACGCGAGCTCGCCGTGCGCAAACCCGTGGATGTGATGGAGGTCGCTCAGACGGCCGTGGAACAGGTCACGCCGTTCGCCGACGAACACGGGGTAACCGTCTCCACCGAACTGGTCAGCGCGCCTACCATAGGCGATCCGGTGCTCTTGGAGCGCTCGGTCAGCAACCTGCTTGAGAACGCCGTGAAGTACAACATTCCCGAAAACGGAAAAGTCTGGATCCGTACGGGAATGGCGGACGGTGGCTTGGTTGTTCAGGTGGCCAACACGGGGCAGCACGTCCCGGCGTACGAGGTGAACAGTCTGTTCGAGCCCTTCAGGAGGCTCCATGCGGATCGCGTGGAATCGGCCAAGGGATCGGGCCTGGGACTGTCCATCGTCCGTGCGGTGGTGCAGGCGCACGGCGGGAACGTGACCGCCGTGCCACGTGATGGTGGAGGGCTTGTCGTGACCATTCAGCTTCCCAGGCGCTGACCGAGAGTGGCGGTTCGGCGCGTTCGTCCGCGTGTTGCTGCGCGTGTTGACGCACGGGGGGCGTCTCATTCACGCCGTACATGTGGTTGGATGTGCCGTCGAACACGGTGGTGCATGACGCCAAGGCTGTGGGTTTCGCCATATTTGGCTAACCATTGCCATCGGCAGCAGGCCCTGACGTGTTGGGAGGTTCGTTGTCCGTTTCCCCGGGGTACCGATGGGAAATCTCCCCGACGGAACGGGCACAAGATGAGCCTCCCGGACGTTAGAAGACGCGCGATGAGCGCGAAGACATATAGATGAGGGGGATGGAGTAAGCACAATGGCTACCGACTACGACAGCCCGCGCAAGACAGATGACGACCTGGGGGAGGACAGTCTCCAGGAACTCCAGGCGCGGCGCACCGACAAGTCGTCTGGCAGCATCGACATCGATGAGACCGATCTGGCCGAGTCGCTCGAACTGCCCGGTGCGGACCTGTCGAACGAAGAGCTGTCCCTGCGGGTGATTCCTCGTCAGGCCGACGAGTTCACCTGCGCGCGCTGCTTCCTGGTGCACCACCGCAGCCAGCTGGCCTCCGAGAAGAACGGTCAGCAGGTCTGCCGGGAGTGCGCCGCCTGACTTCTGGAGCGAAGGAGCTCAGGGGTCGAGGGCGAGTGACGAACCCTGAGCGGTCGCGACCAAGAGACACGGAGGCAAACGCGTGGCCGAACCTGAGAAAGACCAGCAACCAGGCAGTGAGATCGCCGACCCCGAACGTGAGGTCGGCGAACTCGTAGGCAGGCTCACCGATTCCGATGAGCTGGAGCCGGCCGAGCGGCGCAGGCTGCTCGGCCGACTAGCCCGGGCGTTGTCCGCCGGGGCGAAGCGGGCACGCGAAACCGGCGCCGGCCGGGGACGCTGGCTGGCCGACGTCTTCCTCAACATCGCGCCGCGCATCCCGATCCGGGATCTGCACACCCTTGCCGAGCATCATCATGGCCTGACCGGCGAAGAGCTCGCCGACGACCTGGTGCGCACCGCCCAGAAGGCCACGATGACGGTCGGCGCCATCGGCGGAGCACTTGCCGCGGCGGAGTTCGCCGCGCCACCCCTCCTGCTCTCCGCCCCCGCACAACTCGTCGCCGAGACCATCGTCGTCGCCGCCATCGAGGTCAAGCTGCTGGCCGAACTGCACGAGGTCTATGGCGTACGCGTCCAGGGCTCCGGCACCCAGCGCGCGGTCGCCTTCACCGCGGCCTGGGCCAAACAACGCGGCATCGACCCGCTCGCGCCCGCGTCCGTCTCCCTGGCGCTCGGCGCGGCCACCAAGACGGCCCTGCGCAACCGTCTCATGCGTACCCTCGGCCGCCACCTGACCACGTTCGGGCCGTTCCTGACCGGCGCCGTCGCCGGTGGGGCGCTCAACCGCATGGCCACCAAGAAGCTGGGCGAGGCCGTCCGCAACGACCTGCGCGTCAAGCGCCCGCTGGACCCCGGGCCGCAGCGTGCCGTCGCCGAGCGGCAGACACGCGACGAACTGGACCCCTGAGCAACCTCAAGCGCCAGACACGCGACGAACTGGACCCCTGAGCAACCTCAAGCGCCAGACACGCGACGAACCGGACCCCTGAGCAGCCTCAAGCGGCAGGAACGTGGAACGTGGACCTCTGAGGAGCCTCAGGCCGCGTCCGCGCGCAGGCCGTTGAAGGTGATCTTGAGTAGCGCGTCCGCCAGGTCGTCGGCCGAGGCGCCGCGCGCCGGCTGGTACCACTCGGTGATCGAGTTCACCGTGCCGAACAGCAGCCGCGTCACCAGCGCCGGGTCCACGTCCGCCCGGATGCTGCCATCCACCGCCGCCTCCTTGACCAGGCTGCTGACGAACCGGTCGAACTCCCTGCGCCGCTCCAGCGCCGCCTGCTCGGTCGCGCTGTTGCCGCGCACCCGCAGCAACAGCGTCACGTACGGCAGGCGGTCGACCAGGATGCGCACGCTCTGCCGCAGCACCCATTCCAGGCGGTCGATGGCCACCCCCCTGGCGGCCCGCTCGTCGGCCACCATCTCGAACAGCCCGTCCAGCGCCCGGTCCAGCGCCCGGCCGAGGAGCTGCTCCTTGCCCGGCACGTGGTAGTAGATGGCCGACTTGGTGACGCCGAGCGCCCTGGCCAGGTCCTCCATGCTCGTCCCGTCGTAGCCGCGCTCGTTGAACACGCCCACGGCGATGGAGAGCACGGACTCGGGATCGTGCCCGCGCCTGCGCTGACGGGTGGGATTCGAGGTGGCCATATCCCTAATTATCCCGCTTGTCGATGACTCGTTTGAGCTTGCCCACCGACCGCTCCAGCGTCTCCGGATCCACGACCTCGACCTCGACGCTCACGCCGACCCCGTCCTTGACCGCCCTGCGCAGAATCTGACCGGCATCCGTACGCCCGGCGTCGAACCCGGGCCGCGCCTCGACCTTGACGGTCATCACGTCGAGCCGGTCCGGGCGGGTCAGGTGCAGCTGGAAGTGCGGCGACAGGCCGTCGATGGCCAGCACGAGCTCCTCGATCTGGGTCGGGAACACGTTCACGCCCCGCAGGATGATCATGTCGTCCGTGCGGCCCGTCACCTTCTCCATGCGGCGGAAGGCGGGCCTGGCGGTGCCCGGCAGCAGCCGGGTCAGGTCGCGCGTGCGGTAACGGATGACCGGCATGGCCTCCTTGGTGAGACTGGTGAAGACGAGTTCGCCCTCATCCGCCGGCTCGCCGGTGAACGGGTCGACGGTCTCGGGGTAGAAGTGGTCCTCCCAGATGTGCAGCCCGTCCTTGGTCTCGACACACTCGTTGGCCACGCCGGGCCCCATCACCTCCGACAGACCGTAGATGTCCACGGCGTGCAGGTCGAAGCGCTCCTCGATCTCCACGCGCATCTTCTCGGTCCACGGCTCCGCGCCGAAGATCCCGATCCGCACGGACGACGCGCGCGGATCCAGCCCCTGGGCGGCGAACTCGTCCAGCAAGGCCAGCATGTACGACGGCGTCACCATGACGATGTCAGGCCGGAAGTCCTCGATGAGCCGCACCTGCCGCGGCGTCATGCCGCCCGAGATGGGCACCACGGTGCAGCCCAGCCGCTCGGCCCCGTAGTGGGCGCCCAGGCCGCCGGTGAACAGCCCGTACCCGTAGATCACGTGCACGAGATCGCCGGGGCGGCCCCCCGAGGCGCGGATCGAACGGGCCATGACCTCGGCCCACACGTCGATGTCGTTCTTCGTGTAACCCACCACGGTCGGGCGGCCCGTGGTGCCGCTGGAGGCGTGGATCCTGGCCACCTGCTCGCGCGGCACCGCGAACATGCCGAAGGGGTAGGACTCGCGCAGGTCCTGCTTGGTGGTGAAGGGGAACTTCGCCAGGTCGCCGAGCTCCTTGCAGTCGCCCGGATGCACTCCCACCTGATCGAATTTTTCCCGATAAATCGGGACGTTTTGGTACGCGTGGGCAAGGGTCCGCTGCAGGCGTTCAAGCTGGAGCGCCATGAGCTCGTCACGGGACACGCGCTCGATCGCGTCGAGCGCGTGCGATGCGGGGGGATCTCCGAATTTCACCTTAACTCCCGGCTTCGGCCGCGGAACTCCGCGACCACCTGACCGTCCGACCGTCGCACGGTGACATCACAGATGCCGCTGCGGCCGTAGCGGGTGCGCTCGAACGCCTCGGCCACCAGCACGTCACCCTTACTGGCGGGCGACACGAATGTCACCTCCGCGCCGGCCGCCACCGTGACGGGTCCATGGGTGTTGCACGCGCACGCGAACGCCGTGTCGGCCAGCAGGAACACGTATCCACCGTGACACAGGTCGTGGCCGTTGATCATCTGTTCGGTCACGGTCATACGGCACAGCGCGCGGCCTTCGCCCAGCTCCGTCAGCTCGATGCCGAGGGCGGCGGAGGCGGTGTCGGCGTCCATCATGCGACGCGCGCTCTCCAACGCAAGTCTCCCTTGTCAACTGACCGAATGTTCGGTAAACAAATCATCGTCTGGACTTCCCTGTCAAGAGGGTGAACCACATGTTCGAGCAGCACCGCGACACTCTGGCCAAAGCGCGACAAGCCATCGCCGAGCGCGGCTACTGGAGCGCCTACCCCGAGTCACCGAGCCCGCGCGTCTATGGCGAGGGGGCGGCGGAACGGGGCAAGGAGGCGTTCGAGTCCTATCTCGGCAAACCGTTCCCCCTCGACCAGCAGGGCACCGGGTCGTGGATCGGGGCCGAGCGCTCGCCGTACGGGATCGACCTGGGGGTCAGCTACCCGCAGCCCATGGTCGAAGACCTGATCGCGGCCGCGAAGGCGGCCATTCCGGCGTGGCGGGACGCGGGGCCGGAGTCGCGCGCGCTGGCCTGCGCCGAGATCGTGCACCGGATCAACCAGCGTAGCTTCGAGATCGCCAACGCGGTGCAGCACACGACCGGGCAGGCGTTCGTCATGGCCTTCCAGGCCGGTGGGCCGCACGCGCAGGACCGCGCGCTGGAGGCCATCGCCTACGGCCTGACCGCCATGACCTCCTCGGCCGCCACGGCCCGCTGGGAGAAGCCCGCCAAGGGTGACCCGCTGGTCATGGACAAGCGCTTCACCGTTGTGCCCAGGGGCGTCGCGCTGGTGATCGGCTGCAACACGTTCCCGACCTGGAACGCCTACCCGGGGCTGTTCGCCTCGCTGGTCACCGGCAACCCGGTGATCGTCAAGCCGCATCCGCAGGCCGTGCTGCCGCTGGCGATCACCGTGCAGATCGCCCGCGAGGTGTTGTCGGAGGCCGGTTTCGACCCGGCGCTGGTGTCGCTGGCCGTTGAGGAGGGCAGGGGGCTGGCCAAGACGCTGGCCACCCACCCCGACATCCGCGTCATCGACTTCACCGGCTCCACCGAGTTCGGCGACTGGCTGGAGGCCAATGCCCGCCAGGCGCTCGTGCACACGGAGAAGGCCGGGGTCAACACGATCGTGGTCGACTCCACCGACTCCTGGCGCGGCATGCTCGGCAACCTGGCGTTCTCGTTGTCGCTCTACAGCGGCCAGATGTGCACCGCGCCGCAGAATCTGCTCGTTCCGGCCGGCGGCATCGACACCGACGAGGGGCACAAGAGTTTCGACGAGTTCGCCGCGGGGCTGGCCGCCGCGGTCGGCAAGCTGCTCGGCGACGACGCCCGCGCGGTCGAGCTGACCGGGGCCATCGTCAACCCCGACGTGCTGGCCCGGGTGGAGTCGGCCGGCTCGCTGGGTGAGGTGGTGCTGGAGTCGCGGACGCTGAAGCATCCGGCCTTCCCCGACGCCGTCACCCGCACGCCGGTGATCGTCAAGGTCGCCCCCGAGCGCGACGACGTCTACGGGCACGAGCACTTCGGCCCGATCGCGTTCGTCATTCCCACGGGCTCCACCGCCGACAGCCTCGACGTGCTGCGGCGCACCATCCAGGCGCGGGGCGCGCTGACCGCCGCCGCGTACTCGACCTTCCCCGAGGTGCTCGACCAGGCCGAACGGGCCGCGCTCGACGCGGGCGTCAACCTGTCGTGCAACCTGACCGGAGGGATCTTCGTCAATCAGTCGGCCGCGTTCAGCGACTACCACGGCACCGGCGCCAACCCGGCCGCCACGGCCTCGCTGACCGATCCCGGCTATGTGGCGGGCCGCTTCCACGTGGTGCAGTCCAGGCGTCCGGCATGAGCTTAGAAAGGCACATGAGCTTGGGGAGGCAGTTGTGAGGGTGGCGGTCATCGGCGGCGGGCGCATGGGCGCCGGGATCGCGCAGGTGTTCCTGGCCAGGGGCGATCGCGTGACCGTGCAGGAGCCCCAGGCCGAGGCCGCCAGGTGGCGCATCGCCGAGGGGCTGGCCATCGCCGAGTCCAAGGGCGTCGCGGACAAGGACGCGGCGCTGGCCAGGCTGACCATGGCGGAGGTGCCCGGCGACGCCGAGCTGGTGGTCGAGGCGGTGCCGGAGGACGCGGCGCTGAAGGTCCGCGTGCTGGCCGGGGCCGAGGCGAGGGTGTCGCGGGACGCGCTGCTGGCCACCAACACCAGTTCGTTGTCCATCGGCGAGCTGGCCGCCGCCCTGGAGCGCCCGGAGCGCCTCATCGGGCTGCACTTCTTCAACCCGGTTCCGGTTCAGCGCCTGGTCGAGATCGTGGTAACCAAGGCCACGCCCGCGGCGGTGCTGGAGCGGGCCAGGGCGGTCGTGGCGGGCATCGGCAAGACGAGCGTGGTTGTCAACGACTCGCCCGGGTTCGCCACGAGCCGGCTGGGCGTGCTGCTCGGGCTGGAGGCCGTACGCATGGTGGAGGAGGGCGTGGCCGCCGCCGAGGACATCGACACGGCCATGGCGCTCGGCTACGGCCACCCGATGGGGCCGCTGAAGCTGAGCGACCTGGTCGGGCTCGACGTGCGGCTGGCCATCGCCGAATACCTGCACACCAGGCTCGGACCCCGGTTCGAGCCGCCCCGGCTGCTGCGCGACAAGGTCGCGGCCGGGGAGTTGGGCCGCAAGAGCGGGAAGGGGTTCTACGAGTGGTGACATTCGAGGCGCTGATCGAGGCGGACGAGCGGGTCGAGCCGCGCGACGACATGCCCGACGCCTACCGCAAGACCCTGATCAGGCAGATCGCCCAGCACGCGCACTCCGAGATCATCGGGATGCAGCCGGAGGGGGTCTGGATCGCGCGGGCGCCCAGCCTCAAGCGCAAGGCCATCCTGCTGGCCAAGGTGCAGGACGAGGCGGGACACGGCCTCTACCTGTACGGCGCCGCCGAGACGCTCGGCGCCGACCGCGGCGACCTGCTCGACGCCCTGCACGAGGGCCGCCAGCGCTACTCCTCGATCTTCAACTACCCCACGCCCACCTGGGCGGACGTAGGCGCGATCGGCTGGCTCGTGGACGGCGCGGCCATCGTCAACCAGGTGCCGCTGTGCCGCTGCTCCTACGGCCCGTACGCGCGCGCCATGGTCCGCATCTGCAAGGAGGAGAGCTTCCACCAGCGGCAGGGCTTCGAGCTGCTGCACACCCTCGCCCACGGCACCGGGGCCCAGCGGAGGATGGCCCAGGAGGCGGTGGACCGGTGGTATTGGCCGTCGCTGATGATGTTCGGCCCGCCGGACGAGGAGTCCACCCACTCGGCCAGGTCGATGGCCTGGAAGATCAAGCGGCACTCCAACGACGACCTGCGCCAGCGCTTCATCGACATGGTGGTGCCCCAGTCGGAGGTGCTCGGCCTCACCCTGCCCGACCCCGAGCTGCGCTGGAACGCCGGACGCGGCCACTACGACCACGGCGAGATCGACTGGTCGGAGTTCCGGCGGGTGCTGGCGGGCGACGGGCCCTGCAACGCCGAGCGGCTGGCCCACCGCCGCAGAGCTCACGAGGAGGGCGCCTGGGTACGGGAGGCGGCCGCCGCCTACGCAGCCCGGGAGGAGGGCGAAAAGTCATGATTTTGTGGGAAGTGTTCGTCAGGCCCAGGCGCGGCCTGTCCCACGTGCACGCCGGCAGCCTGCACGCCCCCGACGCCGAGCTGGCCCTGCGCCACGCCCGCGACCTGTTCACCCGCCGCCAGGAGGGCGTGAGCATCTGGGTCGTGCCCGCCGCGCGGATCACCGCCTCCTCGCCGGACGAGAAGGACGCCTTCTTCGACCCGGCGGGCGACAAGCCGTACCGGCATCCCACCTTCTACGAGCTGCCGGAAGGGGTGAAGCACCTGTGATCGACGCACTGGAGATCGGCGACGACTGCCTGGTGTTGTCGCAGCGGCTGGCCGCGCAGGTCACCAGGGCGCCGACCCTGGAGGAGGACATCGCGCTGGCCAACCTCAGCCTCGACCTGCTCGGCCAGGCCCGCGCGCTGCTGTCCAGGGTCGGCGACGAGGACGAGCTGGCCTACCGGCGCGGCCCGGCCGAATACCGCAACTGCCTGCTGGTCGAGCAGCCGGACGCCGACTTCGCGCACACCGTCGTCAGGCACCTGCTGTACTCGACCTTCCTGCACGCCCTGTACGCCGATCACCCGGACGACGACGTGGCCGCCAAGGGGATCAAGGAGCTGGCCTACCACCGCGACTACGCGGGCCTGTGGGCGGTCCGGCTGGGGCGGGGCACGCAGGAGAGCGGGCGGCGCATGGTCGCGGCCCTGGCGGCGCTGTGGCCGTACACAGGGGAGATCTTCGCCGTGCGGCCGGAGACCGAAGAACGGGTCGGACAGGTGCTGCGGCAGGCGGGGTTGCAAGCACCGCACGGCGTGCCGCAGCGGGACGGCGGGCGCAGGGGTGAGCACACCGAGCACCTGACCGGACTGCTGGACGAACTGCAGTGCCTGCACCGCGAGCACCTGGGGGCCAGATGGTGACCCTGGAGGAGGCCAGGGCCGTGGCGGCGGCCGTGCCGGATCCGGAGCTGCCCATGGTGACGCTGGGCGACCTCGGCATCCTGCGGGAGGTGCGGCACGCGCCCGGCGGCGGGATCGAGGTGGTGATCACGCCGACGTACTCCGGCTGCCCCGCCATGGACGCCATCCGCGACGACCTGCGCCGCGCCCTGCCCGGCGCCGTCGTCACGACCGTGCTGTCACCCCCCTGGACCACCGACTGGATCACCGAGGAGGGGCGCGGCAAACTGCGCGAGCACGGCATCTCGCCGCCGGGCAGGGCCGCCGCCGTACCCGTGACGCTGGGCGTGCGCTGCCCGCAGTGCGGCTCGCCCGGCACCCGCCTGGTCAGCAGGTACGGCTCCACCGCCTGCAAGGCCCACTACGCCTGCTCCGACTGCCTCGAACCGTTCGAACACCTGAAGGAACTTTGAGCCGCTTCCATCCGCTGACCGTGGCAGCCGTGGACCGGCTGACCGACGACGCCGTGGCCGTGACGTTCGCCGAGCGCCTGCCGTTCGTGCAGGGCCAGCACCTGACCGTGCGGGCCCGGCCATCCGGAGAGGAGGTGCGGCGCAGCTACTCGATCTGCTCACCGGCGGGCGGCCCGCTCAGGATCGGCGTCAAGCGGCTGCCGGGCGGCGCGTTCAGCGAGTACGCCAACGCCGAGCTGCAGCCCGGAGACGTGATCGAGGCCCTGCCGCCGCTCGGCCGCTTCCACACCCCGCTCCGCCCCGGCCTGGCGCGCCACCACCTGGCCGTGGCCGCCGGCAGCGGCATCACGCCGGTCCTGTCGATCCTGGCCACCACGCTGGCCGCCGAGCCGCGCAGCAGGTTCTCCCTCGTCTATGGCAACAGGACCGCGCGCGAGGTGATGTTCGCCGAGGAGCTGGCCGACCTCAAGGACCGCTACGGCCCCCGGCTCAACCTGCTGCACGTCCTGAGCAGGGAGCCGCAGGAGGCGCCGATCGCCTCGGGCCGGATCGACCTGGCCAGGCTGCTGCCGATCCTCGGACCGGCCGACCACTACTACCTGTGCGGCCCGATCGGCCTGGTGGAGTCGGCCAGGCAGGCGCTGGGCGAGGTCGGCCGGGGGCGCGTCCACTACGAGCTGTTCTACGCCGGTGAGCCGCCCGCTCAGGCGCGTGCGGACACCTCGTCGGAGGGCACGGCGCTGACGTTCACGCTTGACGGCCGCACCACCGAGGCGAGGATGAGGGGTGGCGAGAGTGTGCTGGCCGCCGCCCTGCGGGCCCGCCCCGACGCCCCGTACGCCTGCCGCGGCGGCGTCTGCGGCACCTGCCGGGTGCGGCTGGTCTCGGGTGAGGTGGGCATGGAGCAGAACTACGCGCTGGAGCGAGAAGAGCTGGCGGCGGGGTATGTCCTGGCCTGTCAGAGCCGCCCCGTGACGCCGCGGGTGCGCGTCGACTTCGACGCTTGAGCAGAGGAGCAGCGATGGCCAAACCGTTCGCCTCATCGGCCGATCTCGGCGAGAAGAAGCAGTCCCTGGAGGTGCTCGCGCCAGGTGTGTACGCGCTCACCGCCGAGGGCGACCCGAACGTGGGCGCGATCGAGGGCGAGGACTTCCTCGTCTGTTTCGAGGCGCTGGCCACGCCGGTGGCCGCCCGCGCGTGGCTGGCCAGGCTGCGCGAGCACACCGGCAAGCCGATCAGGTACCTGGTGCTGTCGCACTACCACGCGGTCAGGGTGCTGGGGGCCTCGGCGTTCGGCGCGGAGGTGATCGTGACGCACGAGAAGACCCGCGACCTGATCGCCGAGCGCGGCGAGCAGGACTGGGCCAGCGAGTACGCCAGAATGCCCCGCCTGTTCCAGGACCCCGCCTCGATCCCCGGCCTGACCTGGCCGACGGCCACCTTCAGCGACCGCTTCACCATCGACCTGGGCGGCGGGCGCGGCGACCTCGTCCTGCAACACTGCGGGCGCGGCCACACCGAGGGCGACCTGGTGGCCTGGCTGCCTGAGCGGCGGATCCTGTTCGCCGGCGACCTGGTCGAGTCGCAGGCCGCCCTCTACACCGGCGACGCCTTCCACCGCGACTGGGCCTCCTCGACGCTCGACGCGGTGGCCTCGTTCGGGGCCGGGACGCTGGTCGGCGGCAGGGGCGCGGTGGCCGTGGGCAAGGAGGGCGTGGCGGCGGCCATCGGGCAGACGCGCGACTTCCTTGAGGTGATGCTGCGCGAGGTCGGGGCCTCGGGAACGCTGAAGGAGGCGTTCGAGCGCGCGCACCGGGCACTCGAACCGCGGTTCGGCCGCTGGCCGATCTTCGAGCACTGCATGCCGTTCAACGTCTCCAGGCTCTGGGACGAACTGCACGGCGTCGAACGGCCGAAGATCTGGACCGCCGAGCGCGACCGCCAGGTGTGGGACGAGCTGCAAGGATGAACGAGCCGCAGGTGATCGTGATCGGGGCGGGCCCCGTGGGGCAGAGCGCCGCGCTGCTGCTGGCCCGCTGGGGCGTCCAGGTGCTGGTGCTGGACCAGCGGCCGTGCCGGGGGACCGGCGGGTCGAGGTCCATCTGCCAGCAGCGCGACGTGCTCGACATCTGGGCCGCCGCGGGCGCGGGCAAGGTGGCCGAGGAGGGCCTGGCCTGGACGACCGCGCGCACCTACTACCGCGACCGCGAGCTGATCTCCTGGACGTTCGAGCGCGAGGGGCCGCTGCCGCCGTGCGTGAACATCTCCCAGGCCCGCACCGAGCAGATACTCGACGAGGTGATCGCGGCCCAGCCGCTCATCGAGGTGCGCTGGGACCACGAGGTCACCGGCCTGTCCCAGGACGACTCCGGGGTGAGCGTGCGCTGCGGCCAGCGGCGGTTCCGGGCGCCGTACGTGCTGGTGTGCGCGGGCGCCAGGGCCCAGGAGGTACGGAGCTCGCTGGGCGTGTCGTTCTCCGGAGAGACGTTCGACGACCAGTTCCTGATCTGCGACATCAGGGCCGACCTGCCCGGATGGGAGGACGAGCGGCGCTTCTACTTCGACCCGGTCTGGAACCCTGGCCGTCAGGTGCTCATCCATCCGTGTCCCGGGGGCGCCTACCGGGTGGACTGGCAGATCGCGCCGGACTTCATCCCGACCGGCGTGGACATCGCGCGCAAGATCCGGCAGATCATCGGGGACCGGCCGTACGAGCTGCTGTGGCACAGCACCTACCGCTTCCACTCGCGCATCGCCTCCCGCATGCGCGTGGGCCGGGTCCTGCTGGCGGGCGACTGCGCCCATCTGGTGGCCCCTTTCGGGGCGCGCGGGCTCAACTCGGGCGTGCCCGACGCCGAGAACGCGGCCTGGAAGCTGGCCTTCGTGCTCAACGGCTGGGCGGGGCCCGACCTGCTGGAGTCCTACCACGTGGAGCGGCACGCGGCGGCCCTGGAGAACCTGGAGGTCACCGCCGCCACCATGCGCTTCCTCGCGCCCAGGAGCGTGGAGGAGCGGATGAACAGGCGGGCCGTGCTGGAGGGCGGGCGGGTGGCCGAGGTGGACTCGGGGCGCTTCGCCGAGCCGTTCTGGTACGTGGACTCGCCGCTCACCACGCCCGAGCCGTCGCGCCCGTTCTCCGGCCGGCCGCCGAAGGGGGCGCTGTGCCCGCCCGCGCCCGGCGTGATCCTGCCCGACGTGCTGCTGCCGGGGGGCAGATTGCGGGAGTTCGCGCGGGACGGATTCCTCGTACTGCTGGGCGATATGTGCGATTCGCGTTTGTTTGCGCAGGTCTTGGGCAAGGTCACTACGGCGCCGCTCGCCGTACGCGGGCTCGCGGAGATGGATGGAACTGGCTCGCTCGCTGAGAGGCTCGGCGCCGGGCCGGATGAGGCATGGCTCATCAGGCCCGATTCCCACATCGCCGCGATCATCCCCCATGCGGGGCCGGAGTCGGTGGTGGCCGCTGTTAGCCGTGCGCTCTGCGGCTTTCCCGACATGACCCCATAGGAGGACTGCGTGAGTGGCCGTAGCTCGTTTCTGATCGTCGCGAACCGGCTGCCGGTGGACCGGACGATCGGGCCTGACGGAACGGCCTCGTGGCGCAGGAGTCCAGGGGGCCTCGTCACCGCCATCGCGCCGGTGATGCAGCGCCGCCACGGCGCCTGGGCCGGCTGGCACGGGGCTCCGGACGAGACGCTTGAGCCGTTCGAGCAGGACGGGATGCACCTCATCTCGGTCCCGCTGTCGGCCCGCGAGGTCGAGCTCTACTACGAGGGCTTCTCCAACGCCACCCTGTGGCCGCTCTTCCACGACGTGGTGGCCACGCCGGTGTTCGACAGGGAGATGTGGGAGGCCTACAAGGTCGTCAACCAGCGCTTCGCCGAGGCCGCCGCGGAGGCGGCCGACGAGGGCGCGGTCGTGTGGGTGCAGGACTACCAGCTCCAGCTCGTGCCCGCCATGCTCCGCAAGCTCCGGCCCGACCTGCGGATCGGCTTCTTCCTGCACATCCCGTTCCCGCCCACGGAGCTGTTCTGGCGGCTGCCGTGGCGCAAGGAACTGGTCGAAGGACTGCTCGGGGCCGACCTGGTGGGCTTCCAGCTGCCCGGCGGCGCCTCGAACTTCCGCCGGTTGTGCCGCAGGCTGCTCGGGCTGCCGTACAAGGGGAATGAGATCTACCTCGACGACCGGATCGTCAGGACACAGGCGTTCCCGATCTCGGTGGACTTCGCCCACCTCGACTCACTGGTACGCGAGCCGCACATCGTCGCGCGGGCCAAGGAGATCAGGGCGGAGCTGGGCGACCCCGAGCACGTGCTGCTCGGCGTGGACCGGCTCGACTACACCAAGGGCATCGGGCAGCGCCTCGAAGGCTTCGGCGAACTGCTCAACGACGGGCGGCTGCAGCCCGGCGAGGCCGTGTTCGTGCAGATCGCCACGCCCAGCAGGGAGCGGGTGGACGAGTACCGCAGGCTGCGCGACGACATCGAGCTGCAGGTGGGCCGGATCAACGGCACCCACGCCCAGCTCGGCTACCAGCCCGTGTGGTACTTCCACCAGTCCTACGACCAGGAGGAGCTGGCCGCGCTCTACCTGGCCGCCGACGTCATGGTCGTCACGCCGCTGCGCGACGGCATGAACCTGGTCGCCAAGGAGTACGTCTCCTGTCACCACGACCTGCACGGCGCGCTGGTGCTCAGCGAGTTCACCGGGGCCGCCGACGAGTTGCGGCAGGCCTACCTGGTCAATCCGTACGACGTGGAGGACGTCAAGCGCCAGATGCTGGCCGCCATGCGGGCCACGCCGCACGAGCTGGCCCGGCGGATGCGCACGATGCGCCGCCGGGTCGCCACCTACGACGTGGACCGTTGGGCGAGTGAGTTTCTCACTGCCCTGGAGTCACCTGCTTCAGAGCCTTCCACGCGTCGTAGCGCTTCTTGGCGGTCCGGTTGACCACGATCTGGGCCACCGACATGCCCACGCCCATGACGACGGCGTAGCCGATCGCCTCGCCCATGCTCACCTCGGGCGAGTCGGTGTCCATGGGCGGCTCCTTGCCTGTCGCCTTCTTCCAGGCGAAACCCAGGATCTTGCGCGCCGCCCACGCGGTCACCAGGCCCACCAGACCGCCGACGACACGCCAGGCGATATCGGGCTTGTCCTCCGCCATGTCGATCTCCCTTCCCCTTCATAACGAACACTAGTCTCTACCGTTTGCCGGGCCGGCGAAGCCGTACCATAAGGAGGCATGACTCAACAGCGACTACGCCATGCATCCATGCCGGATAAGCCGACTCTCGACGGCTTGGAGCAGGTATGGGTAGCTCGCTGGGAGGACGAGGGCACCTACCGCTTCGACCGGTCCAAGCCGCGCGAGCAGGTCTACGCCATCGACACGCCGCCCCCGACCGTGTCGGGTTCGCTGCACGTCGGTCATGTCTTCTCCTTCACCCACACCGACATCATGGCCCGCTACCAGCGGATGATCGGCAAGGCGGTGTTCTACCCCATCGGGTGGGACGACAACGGCCTGCCCACCGAGCGCCGGGTGCAGAACGTCTACGGCGTGCGCTGCGATCCTTCGCTGCCCTACGACCCTGACTTCGTGCCCCCTGACAAGCCCGGCAAGCGCGATGTGTCCATCTCCCGGCGCAACTTCGTGGAGCTGTGCCACAAGCTGACCGCCATCGACGAGCAGGCGTTCGAGGAGGTGTGGCGGCGGGTCGGTCTGTCGGTGGACTGGTCGCTGCTCTACACCACGATCAGCGACGAGTCGCGGGCGGTGTCGCAGCGCGCCTTCCTGCGCAACCTGCTGCGTGGCGAGGCCTACCTCGCCGAGGCCCCGACCCTGTGGGACGTCAGCTTCCGCACCGCCGTGGCCCAGGCCGAGCTGGAGGACCGGGAGTGGCCCGGCGCCTTCCACAAGATCTCCTTCTACGGCGAGAAGGGGCCGGTCTTCATCGAGACGACCAGGCCCGAGCTGATCCCCGCCTGCGTGGCGCTGGTCGCGCACCCCGACGACGAGCGCTACCAGGACCTGTTCGGCACCTCGGTGCTGACGCCGTTGTTCGGCGTCGAGGTGCCGGTGCTGGCCCACCGCCTGGCCGAGCCCGACAAGGGCACCGGCATCGCGATGATCTGCACCTTCGGCGACATCACCGACGTCACCTGGTGGCGGGAGCTGCACCTGCCGACCCGGCCGGTCATCGGCTGGGACGGGCGGCTGCTGCCCGATCCGCCGCAGGGGGTGGAGGCGGAGCCGTACAAGGAGCTGGCCGGCAAGACCGTGCACAGCGCCCGCGAGCGCATCGTGGAGCTGCTGCGCGAGTCCGGCGACCTGGAGGGTGAGCCGCGGCCCGTGCGGCGCACGGTGAAGTTCTACGAGAAGGGCGACAAGCCGCTTGAGATCGTCACCACCCGCCAGTGGTACATCCGCAACGGCGGGCGCGACGAGGAGCTGCGCCGGCGGCTGCTGGAGCGCGGGCGCGAGCTGGCCTGGCACCCGCCGCACATGCGGGTGCGTTACGACAACTGGGTCGAGGGGCTGACCAGCGACTGGCTGATCTCGCGGCAGCGCTTCTTCGGTGTGCCGTTCCCGGTGTGGTATCCGATCGACGAGTCCGGGCAGCCCGTCCACGACGCGCCGATCCTGCCCACCGAGGACATGCTGCCGGTGGACCCGTCCTCCGACGTGCCGCCCGGCTACACCGAGGAGCAGCGCGGCGTGGCCGGCGGGTTCATGGCCGACCCCGACGTCATGGACACCTGGGCCACCTCGTCGCTGACGCCGCAGATCGCCGGGCGGTGGGGCACCGACGACGACCTGTTCCGGCGCGTCTTCCCCGCCGACCTGCGGCCGCAGGCGCACGAGATCATCCGCACCTGGCTGTTCTCGACCGTGGTCAGGTCGCACTACGAGTTCGGCGGGCTGCCGTGGAGCGACGTGGCGATCTCGGGGTGGATCCTCGACCCCGACCGCAAGAAGATGTCCAAGTCCAAGGGCAACGTGGTCACCCCGATCGACCTGCTGGAGCAGCACGGCTCCGACTCGGTGCGCTACTGGGCGGCCAACGGGCGCTACGGCGTGGACACCGCCTTCGACCCCGGGCAGCTCAAGATCGGGCGGCGGCTGGCCATCAAGATCCTGAACGCGTCGAAGTTCGTGCTCGGGCTCTCCTCCGACTCTGCTTCGGGTGTTACCGAACCGCTCGACGCCGCCATGCTGGCGGCGCTGGCGGAGGCCGTACGGGAGACCACGGAGGCGTTCGAGTCCTACGACCACACGCGCGCCATCGAGGCCGTGGAGCGGTTCTTCTGGGCGTTCTGCGATGACTACGTGGAGCTGGTCAAGGCCCGCGCCTACGAGTCCGGCGCCGCTTCCGCCTCCGCGCACGCCGCCCTGCGGCAGGCGCTGGAGGCGCTGCTGCGGCTGTTCGCGCCGTTCCTGCCGTTCGTGACCGAGGAGGTGTGGTCGTGGTGGCGTGAGGGCTCCGTGCACCGCGCCTCCTGGCCCGCCGTGGAGCGGGGCACGGGCGACCCGGCGGTGCTGGCCGTCGCCTCGGAGGTGCTCGGGCAGGTGCGCAAGGCCAAGTCAGAGGCCAAGCTGTCGATGCGGGCCGAGGTCTCGCGGCTGACCGTGTGGGCGCCGGACGTCGAGCTGGTACGGCAGGCCGCGGACGACCTGTGCGCGGCGGGCAACGTCGAGGAGTTCGTGCTGGAATACGGTGACTCGCTCAAGGTCGAGGTGCACCTGGACTGATCACGGGTGTCCGTCCCGGGTGACGTCGCGGTGCAGGGCGACGAACAGTGAGTACGCCTCTCCACCCGGCGGCGGCTGCCGGTCGCGGTATTCGTCGAACACCTCCTGCAGCCGCCGCTGCAACTCGGCGTGGCCTTCGGCGGTGAGCCGGAGGCCGAGCCTGGTGAAGCTGCTCTCCTCGATGTCCACGAGCCTGACCTCCTCCAGGAAGGCATCGAGGATGGCGGCGTTCGAGCCGCTCACGCCGCTCTCGCTGACGTCCATCTCCCAGGACTTGCCGGTGGCCCGGTAGGGGATCTCGGTGGAGCCGCGCGGGCCGGGACGGCTCGGCTCGGCCGTCAGGAAGGCCGTCTCGACCAGTTTGCGCACGTGGTGCAGGGTCGTGGCCGGGTTCGCGCCCAGCCGGTCGGCGATCTCCTTGTTGGTGAGCGCCTGGTCCAGGCAGAGGCGCAGGATGCGCAGGCGTACGGACGAGGCCAGCGCGCGGGCCTCGGCCTCGGTGGCGGGGCGGCGGTTGATGCCCATGGCAGACCACCCTATAACCGGTTGATTTTTCCCAATCGGTCCGGAATGCTGCTTTGCGTGAGTCTCTTACGCGAGCACGACTTCCGCGGGCTGTTCCTGGCCGACACCGCCAGTCAGGTGGGCACCCAGCTCCTCATGCTGGCCCTGCCGCTCGTCGCGGTGTCGGCGCTGCACGCCTCGCCTTTCGAGGTGGGGCTGCTGGCCGCCTGCCAGACGCTGGCGTTCGCGGTGATCGGGCTGCCCGCCGGGGCGATCGTCGACCGGTTGCGCAAGCGCCCGGTGATGGTGGCCGCCGACTGGGCGCGCGCCGTGGCGCTGGCCTCCGTGCCGATGGCCTGGTGGCTCGAAGTGCTGACGATCTACCAGCTGTACGCCGTGGCGCTGGTGCTCGGGGTGTTCACGGTGTTCTTCGACGCCGCGTACCAGAGCTACCTGCCGCACCTCGTCGGGCGTGAGCGGCTGCTTGAGGGGAACTCCGCGCTGGAGGCCGTGCGTACGGTGGCGCACCTCGGCGGGCCCTCCGCCGGCGGATACCTGATCCAGTTGCTCACCGCGCCGTTCGCGCTCGTCGTCACCGTGGCCGGATACGCCTGGTCGGCGCTGTGCCTGGCGCGGATCCGCAAGCGCGAGGAGCGGCGGCCCGCCTCCGGCCGCGCCAACCTGGCTCATGAGATCGGCGAGGGCGTCAGGTTCGTGTTCGGGCACCCGCTGCTGCGGCGCATCGCCGGCTGCACCGCCACCTCGAACCTGTTCCTCGCGATCGCGCAACCGCAGATCCTGCTGCTGCTGGCCCGGGAGCTGGGCCTGGGCGCGGGCACGATCGGCCTGCTCATGGCGGCGGGCGGGCTCGGCGGGGTCACCGGCGTCGCGGTCACCGGGCGGCTGGCCCGCCGGATCGGCCAGGGGCCGACCATGTGGCTGGCCATCGCGGTGCCCGCGCCGCTGATGTTCCTGGTGCCGTGGGTGCAGGCCGACTGGCGGCTCGGGCTGTTCGTCGTGTTCGAGTTCTGCACCGGGGTCGGCACCGTCGTCTACAACGTCACCCAGGTCAGCTTCCGCCAGGCCGCCACGCCCGAGCCGCTGCTCGGGCGGATGAACGCCACCATGCGGTTCCTGGTGTGGGGGACGCTGCCGCTGGGCGGGCTGGTCGGCGGGGTGCTGGGCGAGGTGGTCGGGATCAGGGACACGGTGCTGGTGGCGGCCTGCGGGGCTTGCCTGGCGTTCCTGTGGTTGTTCGCCTCGCCCATGCGGACGATGCGGGAACTGCCCGTGCCGTCTACGAGTCAGTAGTCGCACACTCCCGTCGGGAAGATCTGCTTCAGGCGGGTCTGCTGGGCCTGGGTCGGCCGCCAGGAGCCGTACAGGCCCTTCGTGATCGCCCGCTCGACCGGCTGCAGGCGGCACTTGAAGACGCCGCCCTCGATCGGGCCGCCCGCCACGATGCGGGAGGTCGAATAGAGCGGGAAGCGCTGGGTGCAGGCGCCGGGGGAGCGGCGGTCGAGGACGCCGTCCCAGACGCGCGGGCCGGCCGCGAGTTCGGTGCCGTCGGTGGCGAAGCAGCGGTCCACGGCCTGGGGCGGCCGGTTGGCCACGACCCCCCGCGCCGGATATTTCCTGATATTCGCCATCCATTCATCCATGACCCGCAGCGCCTCGGGCGTCTGGTCGAACATCGGCCCGTCAGGACGCGCGTCGGTGAACCAGATGACCTGGTTGCCCGCCCGGCCGTCATGGTCCAGCATGCGCCGCCTGGAGGCGAACGACTGGTGGGCGTTGTGCATGTCCAGCCGGTCCTCCAGATAGTGCCGCCAGTCGATGATCGGCAGGTCGATGTCGCCGCGGAACACCAGGCCGCTGCGCCACACGTTCCCGATCGCGACCGGATCGCCCGTACGCCTCGGGGCCGGGTCGCCGCTCAGGTTCGCGTTGCGCGCGCTCCACGGGTCGAGGTCGGCCGGGCAGGCGGACGGCACGTACGGGCAGCCCTCCCGCACCATGTCGGCCGCCTCCTTCCACGAGCCCACCCCGGCGTTGACGTCGAGGAACTCCTCCGGTGTGATCACGCCGTCCGTGAGCGCCTTGAGCCCGTACTGGACGCCCACGTTGTCCCAGGTCGAACGGGCGTATCCCCGGTCGTCCACGCCATAGACGTTGCGCAGGTCGTCCCAGTGGGTCCACTGGACGGTGTCCTTGACGCCGGGCGGATCCATCAGCGCCCACTCGGGATCGTTGTCGTCGGTCCACAGCGGGTTCATGGTCAGCGGGGTCAGGCCGCGCCAGCCGTTGACGCACTCGTCGGAGCCGGGACGGCCGGTGTAGGGGTTGGCGACCGTGTCACTGGCGTTCATGCCGATCAGCGCCGTGCGGTCGTCCCACTTCGCCCAGCGCGGATTGTGATCCATGTAGCGTTCGAGCAGCTCACAGTCGCCCACGTGGATGGTCTGGGTGACCATGTCCGGATAGGAGTACTGCGGGATGGCGGCGTCGATCACCCTGTTCCGGTGGTTCTGGCCGTAGATGTACTGCTGGATGCCGCCGCCCGAGCCGCCCACGCCCACCGTGTACAGCGGCAGGCCGTGCCGTTCGATGAAGCGTTCCTTGACCATCAGGGCCGTCTCGCCGCCCAGGATCAGGTTGTAGTGGGTGGAGGTGCGGGTGCCCGAGGAGTGCAGGATCGCGTAGCCCGTGCCCAGGCCGTACGGGTCCAGGGCGCTGCCGCCCAGCGTGCCCTGGTCGTGGCCGATCGCCACGCCGCCGTCGAAGCGGTACATCGCCCTGCCGTTCCAGCCGTTCTCCAGCATGGCGATCGAGTACAGGAAACGGTTGATCACGCCGCGCTCCCTGCGTACCACGAAGTCGACCGTACGGCCGTCCAGTAGCGTGGTGGTGGCCAGGTCGGCGGGGCGCTCGGCCGGCATGGGCTTGAACGTGCCGTCCGTGGAGCGGTAGAGGCGGTCGGTGATCGTCGGGGCGAAGCAGTCCCTGCTCCAGCCGCCGCTGACGCGCATGCCCTGACCGTCCTGATTGTCCGCGACCGGCGGGCCGAGACCGCTGCGCTCGGTCTTGCACAGGAACGGATACTGGCGCTCGCCCGAGAAGATCGGCCCCTGGATCGGGTGGTTGCGCACCCTCAGGCTCTCCCGGTACGGCCCCGCCGTGGCGGTGATCGTGTTGTCCCCGTCCGCCAGGCCCGTCACCAGGCCCGTGAGGCCGTCCTTGGTCTGCTTGAAAGCCGCCGTCACGTCCTCACCGTTGCGCAGCACCCTGAGCCTGGCGGTGCTGCCTTTGGGGTGGCGGACCCTGACCAGGGCGTCGCCTCCGGAGACCTGGTCGGGGCGGCTGGAGAGGACCTCCAGCGCCGGGGCGGCGGGGGAGGCGGACGCGGGGGCGGCGATGAGGGACGCCAGCGCCGGGGCGGCGGGGGAGGCGGACGCGGGGGCGGCGATGAGGGACGCCAGCGCCGGGGCGGCGGGGGAGGCGGACGCGGGGGCGGCGATGAGGGACGCCAGCACGGTGAGGACCACCACAGCTCTCATGGCATGACGGTGGCACGCGGTTCAACCCCTGCACAGGCCCGATCTCACGTCACTTCAATACGGCTGCCCCGCCGTCGGCGGTCACCGGCAACCTGGTGATCGCGTGGCCCGTGCCGTCCCGGGACGGGCTGCCCCTTCGGGTGGTCCGCACCCGGCCCCCTGTACCCTCAGACCCCCGCCCCGAACGCGACTTCCCTACCTGCTGCTTCGTTACGCTATAAGCTGCCTGGCCGGTTATCCGCGCGCATCCACCGCCCGGACGTGCCAGTCTTGAACACGTGCTGTCCGACCGCCCAACCAAGCTCGTGCCACCCGTCCTGGCCAAGATGGCCTCATGGTGCGGGTGCCTGATCCTCGTCGGTGTGGTCGTCTACTTCATCGTGCAGGGGATCGCCCGCCTGGCGTTCGTGGCGCTGCCCGTGGCGATCGCCCTCCTTCTGACCGCCCTGCTGTTCCCGCTGACCAGAGGGCTGCGCAACGCCGGTATGCGCCCGATCTACGCCACCTGGATCACCATGCTGGTGGCGATGGCCGTGCTCGGCGGCACGGGCTGGCTGGTCGGGGCGCGGGCCAGCGAGGAGTTCCCCAACCTGGTCGAACAGGTGCAGGTGACCGCCAGAGACGTGCAGGAGTGGCTGATCACCGGCCCGCTGCACCTGGAGGAAGCGCAGATCACCGGCTACGTCGACGAGGTCGCGGCCATGGTCAACGCGCAACGCACGGCCATCACCGGCACCGTGCTGTCGGCCGGCGCGGTGGCCGTCGAGGTGCTCGCGTCCTTCGTGCTGCTGCTGTTCGTGACGTTCTTCCTGCTCAAGGACGGCGACCGGATCTGGTCGTGGTTCCTGAAGGGCTTCGGCGGGATGACGCCCCGGGTCGACAGGGCGGGGCGGGCCGCCTGGTCCACGCTGTCGCACTACGTCCAGGGCACGGTCGCGGTGGCCGCCGTGCACGGGCTCATCATGGGGATCGTGCTGGCGGGGCTGGGAGTGCCCTTGTGGGCGCCGCTGGCCGTACTGATCTTCTTCGCCAGCTTCATCCCCATCGTCGGCATCTTCTTCGCCGGTACGGTCGCGACCCTCGTCACGCTGGGCGCCAAGGGCCTCGTCCTCGCACTGATCTTCCTCGGCATCCTGATCGTGGAGCAGCAACTCGAGAACCACGTGCTGCAACCGCTGATCGTGGGACGGGCGCTCAACTTCCATCCGCTGGCGATCATCCTGGTGCTGTCGATCGGGGGCATCCTGGCAGGCATCGCGGGAGCCGCCGTGGCCGTTCCGGTGGCAGCGGTGATCTACCGGGCACTCCCGGAGCTCCGTCACCAGACCCCCGAACTGCCGCCAGGCCACACGGACCAACCACCCGGCGGCTCACCCCCACCTGGCCCAGGCGGCGGCTTCTTCGGCGACGACAGCGGCCCCCGCGACGACGAACTCCGTGGCGAGGCCACCGGTTCTGAGGGCGGTGACGTCCGATGGCGCGGCGAGAGCACCGACTCCCGGGGCGGTGACGACCGGTGGCGCGGCGAGGACACCGACTCCCGCGACAAGGACGTCCGGTGGCGTGGCGACGACGACCGTCCCCCTAGCGACGATGGCGGGCCACAAGACGGCGCGAGGCCGGGTGATGGTGTCAGGTCTCGTGATGGTGTCAGATCTCGTGACGGTGCCGGGTTGCATGGCGGCGGTGGGAGACGCAGTGCGGTCGGGCGTGGTGATGTCACTGGTTGGCGGTGGCGTGATGGGGCTGCCTCACCGCGGTGATGCGGCGGTGGGTGACGCAGTGCGGTCGGGCGTGGTGATGTCACCGGCTGGCGGTGCGTGTTGGAACGCCCTTCTGGGATTCTCAGCTCTTCTCGGACCTTCAGCGGTCCTCAGTTGGCACTGTGGCCGCACTTCCCATGGGGGCAGGGTGGCTGGGGTGGAGGTGGGTGGGGGTGGGCTGGGGGCGGGTACGGAGTAACCTCGTCACCCGTGACTCGTTCATCCCTCACGACCCCGCCGCCGGAAGCGAAGGCGCCTGCCGCGCATCCCGCCGCGCCCCCACCGGGCAGTGCCCTGGGCGCCCACTACAGCCAGTGTTTCGGATGCGGCGAAGGGCACCCGACCGGTCTGCACCTGACCGCCATGACCCCCGACGGCGCGACCGTCGAGGCCGAGTTCACGGTGGGGGAGGCGCACCAGGGAGCGCCCAGGCTGGCGCACGGCGGCGTGCTGGCCACCGCCATGGACGAAGTCATCGGAATGTCCGTCTACCTGTTCCACAAGCCCTATGTGACGGGACGGCTGGAGACCGACTACCTCCTCCCCGTTCCCGTGGGCACGACACTCCACCTGCGCGCCTGGTGCAACGGCATCTCCGGCAGAAAGGCGTACCTTGAGGCAGAGGGGCGCATCGGCGCCCCGGACGGGCCGGTCGCCGTCCGTGCGGCAGCGCTGTTCATCGAGGTGAACATGGAACACTTCGCCAAGCATGGCGATCTGGCCGCCCTTGCCGCAGAGAACCAGGACTACGAGGTGAATCCTTGACCAGGACAGAGGTCCTCATCCAGCGGCTCGACCCCGAGCTGCCGATCCCGTCATATGCCCACCCGGGAGATGCGGGCGCCGACCTCTATGCGGCCGAGGGTGTGGAGCTGATGCCCGGCGAGCGTGCCGTCATCGGCACCGGGGTGGCGATCGCCCTGCCCGATGGGTACGCGGCCTTCGTCCATCCGCGTTCGGGGCTGGCGGCCAGGCACGGCGTCACGCTGGTCAACGCGCCCGGCACGGTGGACGCCGGCTACCGGGGCGAGATCAAGGTGACGCTGATCAACACCGACGCCAAGGAACCGTTCGAGCTGCGGCGGGGCGACCGGGTGGCGCAGCTGGTGATCCAGCAGGTCGAGCGCGTGATCTTCGCCGAGGTCGAGCGGCTGCCGGGATCCGGGCGTGGCGCGAACGGCTTCGGGTCGACCGGACGTTGAACAGATGGGTAGCAGAGGGTCCGGTGCCGGCTTGACGGGTAGCGGGCCTGTGGGCGGTTCGACGAGTATCGGGTCCGTGGGCGGTCCGACGAGTGGCGGGCTCATGAGCGGTCCGGCGAGGAACGGGTTCGTGGGCGGCACTACGGGCAACAGGTTCGTGGGCGGTTCGACGAGGAACGGGTTCGTGGGCGGTTCGACGAGTAGTGGGCCCTTGGGTGGTCCGATGAGCGATGGGTCCGGAAAGTGGCCCGATGAGCAGGGAGAGTGAGGAACGTGTTCCGACGTCGTCGTCGTGAGCAGCCGGAGCAGGCGGTCGAGCAGGAGCAGGCCGTACCGAAGCGAGAGTCCGGCCCGTGGGACGCCGACGAGCCCCACCCGGAGTCCGACCGGATCGACCTGGGCGGCCTGCGGTTGCCGCACAACCCCGACTTCGACGTGCGCCTGGCCTCGGTCGGCGACCAGCACGTCGGCGTGGTCGTCCTGTACGAGGAGAGCTCGCTGCAACTCCAGGCCCTGGCCGCGCCGCGCGGTTCCGGGCTGTGGGACGAGGTCAAGACGAAGATCCTCGCCCAGGCCAAGCACCTGGAGGAGCGGGAGGGGCCGTTCGGCAGCGAACTGGCCGGTGAGATGCAGGTCGATGGCGCCGGCAGGCCGGCCAGGTATCTCGGCATCGACGGCCCCCGCTGGTTCCTGCTGGCGGTGATCTCCGGCAAGGCGGCGGTGGACGACGCGGTCGCGGCGGCGTACCTGGACTTCATCAAGGACGTCGTGGTGGTGCGCGGCAACGATCCGATGGCGCGTGAGGAGCCCATCGCGCTGCGGCGGCCCAACGAACAGGCGGCGGCGGGCGAGGCGGCCGAGGGGCCGGGGCTCAACCCGTTCAAGCGAGGACCTGAAATCACCGAGATTCGCTAAGAGCTGACATCACATAGGCTGATGCATCATGAGTACGGCAGAGCCCCCCAAACGCGGGGGATTGCGCGGCTTCTTCAGCCGGCTGGCCACCAGCCAGTCCGAAATTGAGGCCCAGGAACTGCGGGAGGACGCCGACGAGGTCGGTGCGACTCCAATCGTCTCGTGTGGCGGTCGCCGCCGTTTCTGTGTGGCGGGTACGCTACGTACGGTCACTCTGCGTCCGAGGGGTGGCGCCCCCGCTCTGGAGGCCGAGCTCTACGACGGATCCGACGTCATCGACCTGGTCTGGCTCGGCCGCCGCAAGATCGCGGGCATCGAGCCGGGCCGCACGGTCAAGGCGGAGGGCCTGGTCAGCATGCAAGATGGGCGCAAGGTGATGTTCAATCCGCGTTACGAGCTGCGCCCAGGGAGTTGATCAGGTGAGTGCCGAGCAGGTGAGTGCCGAGGCCGATGAGATCGCCCACGACACCGTTGAGGCGGCGGTGCGAGCACAACTGGCCAAGGCGTTCGGCGGTGTGCGCGGCATCATCGAGGCGGCGGTCCCGACGATCGCGTTCACACTGTCGTGGATCATCACCGAGGACCTGAAGCTGTCGCTCATCATCAGCGTCTCGTTGTCGGTGGTGCTCCTGCTGGTACGGATCATCCAGCGCTCCACGCCGCAGTTCGTGATCAACAGCCTGATCGGCATCGCGATCGGCGCGTTCTTCGCCAGCCGCACGGGCGACGCGAAGGACTACTTCCTGCCCGGCATCCTGTACAACGCCGGCTACGCGGTGGCGATGTTGATCTCGATCGTCACCCGGTGGCCGGTCGTGGGGTTCCTGATCGGTTCGGTGACCGGCGACCCGACGGGCTGGCACAAGGATCAGGGCGTCGTGAAGCTGTGCACGCGGCTGACCTGGCTGCTCATGCTGCCCTGCGCGGTCCGGGTGGCGGTGCAGGGGCCGGTCTACCTGTTCGGCGGCGGTGATCAGGCGGTGGCGGCGCTCGGCTTCGCCAAGATCGCGATGGGCTGGCCGCTGCAGGTGGCGGCGCTGGGGGCCATGTTGTGGGTGCTCGGGCGTGGCCGTACACCGATCAAACCGCCTGTCGCCCCCGCCTGAGCAGCAGCCGCCGCTCTACCGGTCCTTGTGGTCGGGGTCGAAGTCGGTGGGTTCGGCGGGCAGGGTGTAGCGCTCGCCGATGAGGCCGGCGACGCGCTGCCGGCTGTCCTGCGGCGACAGGTCGTTCTCCTGCTCGCCCTCCACGGCGGCCACCTCGTCGGCCAGTTCGGCGTCGCCCAGCTGGTCGCGGATCCACGCCGAGTAGTCGCCACGGTGCAGGTGGTGAAGCCAGGTGTCGTCGTCCACGCCCTCGGCCAGCTCGACGAAGGTGTGCAGGTTCCTCGCCCGCAGCCGCAGCTGTTCCTGCGGGCCGGTGAAGTAGAAGCTCTTGTCCTTGGCCATGGTGCCGGCCGCGTACTTGCGCCGGTGGCGGGTCCGTTCCGCGCGGGCGGGGACCAGTCGCAGCCGGCGCGCGTGCTCCGCCCCCGCCGGCCACAGCGCCAGGTCGCCCTTGTCCTCTTCCCCGCGTGATGGGGGCAGCGAGGGCGCCGGGAGGTCCAGGGCGGTGGCGAAGGCGGACAGGGTGTTCTCGGGCTCCTTGCCCACCGCGATCGTGCTGGTGACCAGGCGCAGCGCGGCGGAGCTCATCGCGTCGGGATGCACGGTGATCATCAGTACCGCGCCCAGGTCGCCGACCTGGTGGATGGGGATGTCGCGGATCTCGGCGGGCATCAGGTGGTGGGCCTCGTCGATGACCAGCCAGTGCGGGTGCCCCAGCTTGGCGCGCAGGCTGGTCAGGCGGGGCAGCAGCTCGGCGAAGTAGGCGGGGCGGTCGCGCAGTTGCAGGCCGATCAGGTTGATCACCACGCTCTGGGAGGGCTGCTCCAGCACGTTGACCACCTCGTCAACGGCCGGGACGCGGTCCGGGTCGCCGAGGATGGTGAGGCCGGGGAATTCGGCGTAGTCGCCTTCCGGGTCCACGATCACGCACTGGTAGTCGTCGCCGGAGAGCCGTTCGAGCAGCGCGGTGGTGACCGTGGACTTGCCGCTGCCGGACGGTCCCGCCACCAGCAGGCCGATCCCGTACGTGGGCAGGCGCACCTCCTCCTCGTCGCCGTCGCCGTGACCCAGCAGGACATGGTGGCGGGGGAGCTCCAAGGTGTCGAGATCGCCCGCCAGTAGCTTCCCGGCCAGCTCGGCCACGCCGTGCCCGTTCTCTCCATCCAGGCGTACGTCGCAGGCGTCCTTGAGCGCGGGCAACGCGTTGGCGACGGCGGCGCCGCATTCGGCGGCCCTGAGGAACGCGTGGTCGTTCTCGCCGTCGCCGACCGCGACCACGCTGTGCGCGGACAGGGACAGGCGGTCCAGGGCGGCGGCCAGGCCGGTGGCCTTGTTCACGCCGGGAGGCAGCACCATGACCGCCCCCTTGTTGTAGATCACCTGCAGCTCCAGGCCCAGCTCGCGGATCGCCGCCAGGACCTGGACGTCGTGGGGTTCACGCGTGGCGATCAGCACCTGCCCGAGTCCCAGCGGGCTGACGCCCTCGTCGCGCAACCGGTCGGCCAGCTCGGGTGGCGCGGGCGTGGCCAGGAGGTCGCAGGTGCGCTGGTGGGGGTCGTACAGGAGGCCGCCGTTCTCGGCCACCACCAAGTCGAACAGGGCCGGGTGCGGGAAGACGGAGAGCAGGTCGTCGAGCTCGCGGCCGGTCACCAGCAGCAGCTTCACACCGGCGCGGGACAACCGCTCCAGCGCCTCGATCGTCTTCTCATCCACCTGACCGGCTCTGGCCAGGGTCTCGTCATAGTCGCAGGCCAGTACGTTATAGCGCATGGTTGCCCCGTACCCTCCGGATGTCCTCCCATCCGGCGGCCCCGTGCGGCTCCCACCGACCCCGGCCGTCACCAGGCCGTTCCTCTTTCCTCGGGTCCTAAACTTCCTGCCATGACGATCCTCCAGGTTCCCGGTTCCAAATCCGTCACCGCCCGCGCCCTGTTCCTGGCCGCCGCCGCGCGTGGCACCACCGTGCTGCGGCGGCCGTTGCTCTCCGACGACACGGAGGGGTTCGCGGAGGGGCTGGTCACGCTGGGGTACCGGGTGGAGCGCGCCCCGGACGCCTGGACGATCGAGGGCCGCCCCGAGGGGCCTGCGTCCGCTGAGGCCGAGGTGTACTGCCGCGACGGCGCCACGACCGCGCGCTTTCTGCCTGCGCTCGCGGCGGCCGGACACGGCGTCTTCCACTTCGACGCCTCCGCCCAGATGCGCCGCCGGCCCCTCGGGCCTCTGACGCAGGCGCTGCGGGAGCTGGGCGTTGACCTGACCCATGAGGGGGAGGAGGGGCACCATCCGCTGACCGTACGGGCGGACGGCATCAAAGGCGGGCACATCACCCTCGACGCCGGCTTGTCCTCCCAGTTCCTCACCGCGCTGCTGCTCGTCGGGCCGCTGACCGCCGAAGGGCTGGAGATCACGGTGACCGATCTGGTGTCGGCGCCGTACGTGGAGATCACTCTGGCCATGATGCGCAGCTTCGGGGTGGAGGTGCGGCGGGAGGGGGAGACGTTCTTCGTGCCGCCGGGCACGTACGAGGCCACGGACTACGCGATCGAGCCGGACGCCTCCACCGCGAGCTACCCGCTGGCCGCCGCCGCGCTCACCGGGAACACCATCACCATTCCGGGGCTGGGCTCCGGCGCGCTGCAGGGCGACGTGCGGTTCGCCGAGGTGCTCTCACAGATGGGTGCTTCGGTGGATATTTCCCCCGACGCCGTGACAGTGACCGGTACGGGACGTCTGAGCGGCCTGACCGTCAACATGCGCGACATCTCCGACACCGTCCCCACCCTCGCCGCCATCGCCCCCTTCGCCGACGGGCCCGTACGGATCGAGGATGTCTACAACACCAGGATCAAGGAGTGCGACCGGCTGGAGGCGTGCGCTGAGAACCTGCGGCGGCTCGGCGTACCGGTGAGCACGGGACGGGACTGGATCGAGATCTCCCCGGCGACGCCGCACGCCGCCGAGATCGCCTGCCACGGCGACCACCGGATCGCGATGGCGTTCAGCGTCACGGGGCTGCGGACGCCGGGGATCACGCTGGACGATCCGGGGTGCGTGAAGAAGACGTTCCCCGGCTTCCACGAGGCGCTGGCCGGGCTGCGGGACGAATGGGGTTTGTGAGGTAAAGACCTCCAGGGCGAACCCTTAAGGTCTTGATCCACATCTGCGGGTACGAACGCTGGCGAACGATCACCTCAGACCACATCGGGGGACCACCATGTACAAAAGCGCTCTCGCCGCCGTCACCCTGACGGCCGCCGCCCTGCTCCTGGCCGCCACACCCGCGATCGCCGACAACGACTTCAGCGGGCCGGAGTTCCACTCCTGCGAGTCCTCGGTGTTCAGCAAGCTGATCAAGTTCCACGCGCCGATGCTGCTCTGGCTCGCGAAGGACGACTGCGCTGACAAGTGGGACGACGAGAGCATGTCGCACCTGATGAACTGAGGTTGCACGCGGTTCGGGTAGAAGGGGAGCCCCTCGACGGGCGGCAGGGCGCGAGGGGCTCCCGGCTTTTGGCATGCGCGGGTGCGGGGAGACGGGCGCAGCAGTCGCACCCGCGTCTGACCAACTCGGCGGAGACGTAGCGCTTGCCTATGCGATCAGCAGGCCGGGACGGCCGGGACCCGGTGCCGGCCGTGTTTGTCGTCGGCAATCGGCATCTGCCGTTTCGTCGATCATTTGGGTGGTCAGGGCTCAGGCGATCGGTAGTCCGGGCGTGCGAGCGCTTGTCGTGGCTGGGTGGCTGGGTGGCTGGATTGGGCGGATGCGGCGCGCCTTAGCGGGCGCGTCCTTCGAGCAGATCGAACCAGAGCGCGTTCGCCCGAGCCGCTGGAATCCACGGGCTTTCGGCGACGCGGTCGCCGTCAGCGGTCCGTACGGTTCGGCGGATGTGCCCGAGGCCGCCTCCGGCGCACTTCTCGTAGATCGTGGGGGTGCACTCGCACGTGTGCTGGGAGACCCTGACACTGCAGGCCCTGCGCGCCGGGCGCATCCAATCGATCTTCGCGTGACCCTCTATCGGTGGCTTTACGTGTGGGGAGAAGGTTTCGGCACACGGAAACGAGAGGGCTGGGTGCTTCTCGCTCTGCTCCTCCTGCCTATCTTCGCCCTGCCTATCTTCGCCGGAAGCTCCGCCACCGGCCTCTTTGCCGTCGCTGGACATGTTCTCGCCACCGAACTCCTTGCCCTCACCGGCCGAGTCGCCGTCACCGGCCGAGTCGCCGTCACCGGCCGAGTCGCCGTCACCGGCCACCTCGTCATCGTCGAGAACCTCGCTGGCTCGCGCCTCCGCGCTGCCGGTCGGCGCCTTGCCGGGGTCGCCTCCATGCGGATCTGTCACCTGATCTCCTATCTCGCTCGTAAGGGCTCGGCGCGCTGAAGGGGTTAGCGACCGGCACCCTCACGTATTCAAGGTAACTCAGATGAGCTATCTGGTCTAGAGGTAGTTATAGCTTGTTCAGATGGCAATGCGATCTCGACAAGGGGGGTGTAGTGCACTAATTGGGGTCCAGATAGTGCATCTATCATCCTCACGTGCTCAAGCGTGAGGACCCCGTCCCGCTCTACCAGCAGGCGGCGGCCGAGATCAGAGACCGCATCGAGAGCGGCGCGATCCCTCCCGGGCACGCCGTGCCCAGCGAGCAGGAGATCGAGGACGAGTTCGAGGTCTCCCGCATCACCGCGACGAAAGCGCTCCGCCTCCTGCGCGAGGAAGGGCTGGTCTACCTGGTCCAGGGCCGAGGCACCTTCGTCGGCCCCGAGGACGTACCGCGCGTCTCCAGGACGGAGAGCCCGTACGAGCGGATCGCCGCCGAAGTCGCCGGGCGGATCAAATCGGGGGAGTTGCGCCCGCGCTTCCCGATTCCGAGTGAGCGGACCCTCCGGCAGCAGTACAACGTGGCCAAGGGCACCGTTCGTCGTGCGGTGGCGCTGCTGCGCGAGCAGGGCTGGGTGTTCACGGTGGAGAAGCGCGGCAGCTACGTGTCTCCGCCGGAGGAGTGGCCGCAGGCCTGAACATCGGCGGGGCTGGCTGACTCGGCAGCGATCCGATGCGGAGCCACCAGTTGTGGATCAAAGATGTCTGGAGGGCGAGCGTGGAGGCGAGAGCGACGGCGCTGGCTTCCTGGACAGCGCGGTCGATGCCGACTGCCATCATCTCCAAGGAGGGCTCGTAAGGCAGGCGTGCCGTCCACTGCGCCAGCCCTGAGGAGTCCTGCTCGCATGTGATCGTCCACGTCGGAAATGTGCGGCGCAGCGCCATGGCAAGCCCGGAAAGGGAAACTCCACACCGCTCACGCCAGTTTCGCAGGGAATGCTACCTCAGCCGCGTTGAACGGCGACTACGCAATCCCGAACGGCTCCTCGCCGAGTTGGTCGACGACGCCCTGGGCGCTGACGGGAAGCTCATCGAGGCGTGGGTGATGGAGTTCGATCCGAAGCCTATGCTTGAACCAGGCGCAGGAGGTGGGGCAACGAAAAGGCGCACGTTCCTCAAAAGCGCGAGTACCGCACTGGTCGTCCCCGGAGTGGCAGAGTCGAGCCCGCCCGTTGACGCGGTCGCGCGACTCAGGGATGCCCTGATCCCCGATTCGCCGGCAGCGAGTGAAAACCTGGCCTTGACGGTTTTCGGACGTGCTGTCACCCGTGCACGCCGAGACTTCACCGCAGCTCGTTACGCTGGTCTGGCACACGATCTCGCCGACCTGGTACCCGTTGCACGCGCAGTCACCGAGCCGGCCGGGTATGCGCTCGCCGCGCAGGTGTACCACCTCGCGGCTCGGACGCTCATCAAACTTTCCGCGCCGCCGTACGCATGGGTGGCGGCCCACCAGGCCGAGCAGGCCGCCGAGGCGAGCGGTGACCTGCGTGCCGTCGCTGAGGCGCGCCGTGACATGGTGAGCCTCTTTCACCGGGCCCACGACTACGGCAAGGCGCGTGACCTCACCGCGCGCGCCGGGGACATTCTGCGGCCTGCGCTGCCGAAAGCGGGCCCGGCGGCGTGGGGCGCGTACGGCACCCTCATGTCCACGGGGGCGATCGCGGCCGCCCGTCTGGAGGATCGGCACACCGCACTCAGCCTGCTCGGCGAAGCGGACGAGGCAGCCCGTCGTTCGCCCAAGCTGGTGCTGTCCGCCGGCCACGTGGTGACCTACCGGATCGGTGTTTCCATCATCCTGGGAGACGCGGGCACTGCCATCGATCATGCGCGGCGCATCGCTCCTGAGGAGATTCCTACCGTGGAGCGGCGGGCGGGCTATTACACGGGGATCGCCGAGGCGTACACGCTGTGGGGAAAGGCGGACCGGGCCGTCCGCGCACTGCTCAGCGCGGAGAAGGTCGCGCCCGCGGAGGTGCGGAGGGCGGGGGCGCGGCGGGTGATAGAGGATCTGTTGCATCGCGATGCCCACAGCAATCTGTCCGGGCTGCGGGCGCTGGCGCGGCGGGTCTCTGTGACGTTGTGACCTTGCGGTGCTGGAGTCACTGTGGGGCGTGGCCGTCCCGGTATTCACACGGTCCTGTCACACCCGTAGGACGGTGACCTGGCGGCCGGACGGTGTGGTGGCCTGGTCGAAGGCGCCTCGTTCTTCCCATGGCGGGGCGTCGGGGCGGCGGTCGAAGATGACCAGGACGCCGGTGGGGAGGGTGAGGCGGTCGAGGTAGTTGTCGAGCTGGGTCAGGCCGTCGGGGGTCGGGTCCTTCTCTTTTGGTCGCCACACTTTGAGTTCCATGGCTTCGCGTTGCATCAGCTTTTTGCCGTCGGGGCCGTTGCAGGGCCAGCGGACCAGGACGTCGAGGCGTTTGGTGCCGGCGGCGTATTCGCGGTCGAGGTAGCCGCCGCCGTTGACCAGGCGGTGCAGGTAGGCCATGAGGATGATCTGGCAGGCGGCTTCGTGGTAGCCCTCCTGCTGGATGAGGACTTCGCCGTGCTCGCGCCAGAAGACGACGAACTCCCGCAGCAGGCGGGGCAGGTCGAAGCGGCCGTCGGGGAGCACGAAGCTGTGCGGGTCGGCCATGACGTAGTGTGCCGCTGGGTCGCCCAGTACTCGCAGGATGACCTCCCGGTAGATCGGGTTTGCCACCTTCAGCGGGGGTTTCCGCTTGATCAGGCCCAGATCGCGGACATAGGACAAGTTGTCGGAGAAGGTGGGGTCGAGGTCGGGGAAGGTCCCGGCCAGCACGGGCTCCATCACCTGCTTGACCCGGGGTTCGCGGAGCCGGTAGACCAACGCGTCCAGGTGCATGGCTCGTGCCCGGATCAGCCGCTCCTTGGCCTCCTCCACCTGCCCGACACCGATCGTGCCGGCCGCCCCCATCTTGACGGTGATCTCATGGGCGACGGCGTTGACCAGCCAGGGCTGTCCCTGGGTCAGCTCGAAGACCTGGTCCACCGCGTCCTTGGTGAACTCCTGGCCGGTCGCCTGGGTGTGCTGGTCGTAGAGGTCGGCGATCTCGTCGGTGGTGAAGTCGCCCAGGCGCAGCGAGGCAGCGACGATGTTGAACGGGCTGACCGCGTTGTGCCGGTCGGGTACGCCGCCCGAGGCGACCTTGTAGTCACGCAGGTCGCGCAGCCCGCACAGCACCACCGACGCAGGGAACGGATAGCCATCCGGACGTATGTTGTGACCGTCGCGAAGCTGGCTGAGGATGCTGACCAGGCTGTTGCCCTGGAGGGCGTCGATCTCGTCGAGGAACAGTACCACCCGGCGCGAGCTGCGACGGCACCACTCGCTCAGCGCATTGCCGAACCGGGTGCCCGCCTGCTCCTCCGGCCGGAAATCCGGCGGCAGCAACTCGTCGGGCCATCTCGACAAGTCGGCGGCCCTGTGGAGCGAGTCCAGCAGGATCGTCTCCGCGGCGGCGATGTCGTCGCCGGCCGTCTTGGCGCGCTCGCAGGAGAACGCCAGGGCGGCGGTGTCGCCCTCGGCGGTCAGCTCGGATGCCAGGGTACGCAGTATGGTCGTCTTGCCGGTCTGCCGGGGCGCGTGTAGCACGAAGTAGCGATCCATCTCGACGAGCGTCCGCGCCTCGGGTAGCCGTGGCGTAGGGGGAAGCATGTAGTGGAGCCGCGGATCGCAGGGACCGGTGGTATTGAAATACTTTGCTCGGAGTGGTGGCACGATCACATTCTGCCACCGTTAAGGCCCGAGTGGCTGGCGCAAGGGCACGAACGGTTCGGACGAGGAGAGGGCCCGCCGGGCGATCGTCTGCTTCGACAGCGGCTGCAGGAAGCGGGGCATGACTGGTCAGGCCGCTGGGTGCCTGTGTCCGGACATGTCATTTCAGCATGGCAAGTCCAGGGCCGGAGAGCTCGTCCGGTGCCACCCGCCGCCCGGAGACAGCCAGGAGCAGTGAAAGTGCGGATCCGTTTACTTCCGGACCGTTTCCGAGCGACAGGTCGGCGTCGGCTGCCGTGAGTTTGACGCGGGTCATCAACTCCTTGGCTCCGCCGAAGGACGCCGGGGTGCCAGTATGGAGACGGAGCGATCTGACAACGGCCTCCTGTGGGTAGGAGTGAGTGAGTCCCAGAGGGCGGCGGATGTCCTCTCCGTGGACGATCTCCTCGACGAGTCGGCTGTCGAGAGGCGCCGGAGGGATCGACTTCCGTGACGCCACCTGGCGAAGGCGCTCCAACGTCTCCTGCGGTGAGGCGCCGCGCTCGCGTTCGACACCGCGCGCGTTCAGACGGTCGAAATCAAACCGCGCACCGATGAGGCCCACCACGAAACTCAGCCGCGTCGTCCGGGCCGAATCGATCAGGTGGGCGACCACGTCGTGCACGGTCCATCCGTCACAAAGTGACGGCTCCTCCCACCGGGCGGCGTCGAGGTGCATCAGGTCATCGATCAGCGCCGCACGCTCCGCATGCACCATCGGCCAGACATCCTTCGGCATCACTGATCTCCTTCGCTCGACCGTACGCAGTGCGTTGCCAGGTGAGACTCACGGTGCGGCAGGAACTCATCGGTCTATGAGCGGACGTCGCGCCGTCGGCCGCCGCGACGTCCTGAGGGTGTACGCCATCCCGCCTCCACGGGGCGGCGAGATGGCGCAGCGGCGCGAGGGTGAGGGTGAGTTCCGTCGGGATCCACCAGATGGCCGGGCGCGTCGCCGAGTGCCCATCGATGAGATGTGGCGGCAGCCCGCCGGGCCGGCTCGGCCGTGTCAGCTCGGCCGTGTCAGCTCGTGGCCTTGCCGCTGCCGAACACCTCGCTGACGAGCTTCTGCGTGGCCTGCTGGAAGGCCAGGCCCAGGGACAGTGCGGCGTCGTCGACGTAGTTGAGCGTGGCGGTCAGGGTCTTGCCGCCGCCGGGGGTGCTGTACATCAGCGCGCCGTGGCCGGCTGTGCCGCCGTTGTGGGTGATGATGGTGGCGCCGTCCGGTGCCTGCTGGATGAAGACGCCCAGGCCGTAGCCGACCTTGGCCTCCGGCGTGCACATCTCGGCCAGCAGCGGGGCGGGCAGGAGCTTGCCGCCGAGCAGTGCGGAGATGAAGATGCGCAGGTCGCGGGTGGTGGAGATCATGTCGCCGCCGCTGGAGATCCAGGACGGGTTGTGCAGGGTGACGTCGACGATCTGCTGCTCGCCGTCCTCCTCGTAGCGGAAGTAGGCGTGGGCGTACGGCTCGGGGAGCTCCGTCTGGGTGGTCGGCGCCACGGTGCCGGTCAGGCCGAGCGGGTCCAGGATCAGGCGCTGGATCTCCTGGGCGTAGGTGCGGCCGGTGACCTTCTCGATCAGCAGCCGGGCCAGCGCGTAGTTGGTGTTGGAGTAGCTCCAGTCCGTGCCGGGTTTGAAGCGGTAGGGCTTGGACAGCGCCAGCCGTACCAGGTCTTCGGGGCGGTAGGTGGTGAAGCGGTTGTCCACCCATTCTTTGCCCGAGGTGGTGGCGGGGATCCCGGGTGCGAACGTGCCGTCCTCGTAATACTCGCCGGTGAAGTTGAACACTCCGCTGGTGTGCTGCAGCAGCATCCGTACGGTGACCCGCCGGTCCAGGCCGTATTCGGGCAGGTAATCATCGGCCGGGGCGTCCAGTGCGATCTTGCCTTCTGCCACCAGTTGCAGCACCAGGGTCGCGGTGAAGGTCTTGGCGTTGCTGCCGATCCTGACGTGGCCGTCGATGGGCGGTTCGGTGTTGCCGCCCAGTTCTTCGCTTACACCGGCGCTGCCGGCCCATGCGCCTTGCTCGTCGTGGACGCGCAGGGTGATGCCGGTGAAGCCGGAGTCGATGATCTCCTGCATGACTTTCTGCAGTTCGGGACGGTCTTGCTGGGTCGTCCGGGAGGTGCTGGGGAAGGTGTCGAGGGCTTCGGTGATCTTGCGGGCCATGTCCGTCAGGGTCGGGCTGGGCGTGCCCTGGTGGATGCGGGCGGCGGCGCTGATGGCGACGACGATGGTGCGGCGGAAGTTGTCGGCCTCGGCCGGGTCCTGGCGGCGCAGCAGGGCCATGGCCTGGTCAGCGGGTGGCGCGACTGGCGCCGGAGGCGCGGGGGTTGCGCCGGAGGCGCCTGAGGAAGGGCGTCTGAGCTCCGTCGCGCGTAGCGCGTCTCTCGTGAAGTCCTTTCGGGGTGGGTGTCCGACGGCTCACTTGGTCATTGGGCAACGGGTGGGTGGCAAAGGCCGGCCTACTGCTTGGTCAGGAGGGCTACGCATTCGACGTGGTGCGTCATAGGAAAGGCGTCGAAGGCTCGCAGGTCGGACAAGGCATAACCCAGGTCCCGGAGCCAGGCCAGGTCGCGGGCCAGGGTGGCGGGGTCGCAGGAGACGTACACGATTCTCAGCGGGTCCAGGGAGGCGATGCGGTTGACCACCTCGCGGCCCAGGCCCGCCCGGGGTGGGTCCACCACGACGAGGTCGGCGCGTTCGATCTGGAAGCGGTCCAGGGCCTCCTCCACGCGGCCCCGTTCCACCCGGGCCTGGGGCAGGTCGCGGAGGTTGGCGCGGGCGTCGCGGACGGCGGCGGCCTCCGATTCCAGGCCGAACACCGCGCCCTGCGGGCCGACGGCTTCGGCGAGGCCGGCGGCGAACAGGCCGACGCCGCAGTACAGGTCGAGGGCCCACTCGCCGGGCTCCGGCGCGGCGTAGGCGAGGACCGCGTCCAGGAGCGTCTCGGCGGCTCCGGGGTGCACCTGCCAGAAGCCGCTGCCGGCCACCCGGAACTCCCGGTCGCCCGCCTGCTCGTGCAGCACGCCCGAGCCGCGCCGCTGTACCGTGCGGCCCTTGCCCTGGTCGAGCAGGATCGAGGCGGGCGCCTCCAGGTCGGGCACCGCGACGCTGCGCCGGGGGCGGGGGGCCACGACGACGGCGCGGTCGCCGCCAGAGGAGGCGATGACCTCGACGCCGGAGGCTCCCGGCCACAGGTGCTCCTCCACGCCGACGGCCTCCACCTCGGGGTGGGCGATCAGGCAGGCGTCCACGACCTCGACGTCGTGCGAGCGGTGCCGGCGGAAGCCCAGCTCGCCGGAGGGCAGGGCGGCGAACTGCACGCGGGTACGCCAGCCGAGCCCGTCCCTGGCCCCCGGCACCTCCTCGACCACGATCTCCCGTTCGATGCCCGCCAGCCGGCGCAGCTGCTCGGCCACGACCTGCGCCTTGAGCCGCCGCTGCGCCTCCAGGGTGGCGTGCTGCCAGTCGCAGCCGCCGCAGCGCCCCGCCCCGGCGTACGGGCAGGGCGGCACGACCCGGTCGGGGGACGCCTCCAGGATCTCCACGGCGTCGGCCCGCAGGAAACGGGTGGTCTCCTCGGTGACGTCGGCGATCACCCGCTCGCCCGGCAGCGCGTGCCGTACGAACACCACGCGCCCTTCATGGCGTGCCACACACCAGCCGCCATGGGCGACCGGACCTACCGTCAGCTCGAGAGATGCCTGTTCCACACTCGACACCTTAGTGGCAGCGCCCGGTTGACCACCTATTTTGCTTGATCGACTACTGTACGTTGGTATGGACAGGGTGGTGCGGCGGCGACTCGGCTTCGGCGGCGTATTGCTGGCCACGCTGTTCGCCTGCGCCTCGCTCACGCCGTCGTTGTTGCCGCGCCCGTGGCTGTACCAGGGGGTGATGGGGGCGGTCACCGGCATACTCGGGTACGCCGTCGGCGCCACGCTGGGCGCGCTCGGCCGCGCGGTGATCTCCTACCGGCTGCCGGAGCGCACGCGCCGGATCGCCTGGCAGGTCATGCTCGGCGGCTGCGCGGCGCTGGTGGTGCTGGCGCTCTGGTACAGCTACGACTGGCAGCGCGACCTGCGGGCGCTCATGGGCATGGACACGCGGATCACCTGGTTCCCGCCGGTGATCCTGGCCGTCGCCGTCGTGCTGTTCGCGGTGGCGCTGCTGATCTCCAGACTCGTACGCCTGGGCGGCCGCAAACTGATCGCCTGGCTGGACCGCTACGTGCCCGTGTACGTGGGCCACGCCGCCGGCGTGCTGATCGTCGGCCTGATGGTGACGGTGTTCGCCAACGACGTGTTGTTCAGCGGGTTCGTGGCCAGGGTGAGCGATGTGTCGTCGGTCGCCAACCAGGGCACTCATCCGGGCGTGGGCCGGCCCACCTCGGCGTACCTGTCGGGAGGTCCCGGCTCGCTCGTGAGCTGGGAGTCGCTGGGCAAGGAGGGGCGGAGCTTCACCGGCACCGCCGTCAGGCCGTCCAGGCTGGCCGCGTTCTCGGGGCGGCCGGCCGCCGATCCGATCAGGGTCTACATCGGCCTGGACAGCACCTCCTCGCCGCGGGCCCAGGCGGCGCTGGCGGTGCGCGAGCTGGAGCGTACCGGCGCCTTCACCAGGCCGGTGCTGGCCGTGCTGGGCACCACGGGCACCGGCTGGGTGGATCCGCACATCGCCGACACGCTGGAGTACATGTACAACGGCCGGTCGGCCATGGTCGCGCTGCAGTACTCCTACCTGCCGAGCTGGGCGTCCTTCCTGCTCGACAGGGACAAGGCGGCGTACGCGGGGCGGGTGTTGTTCGAGGCAGTGCGCGAGCGATGGGCCAGGCTGCCCCCCGGCTCGCGGCCCAGGCTGTTGCTCTCGGGCGAGAGCCTGGGCACGTACGAGCTGGAGGGGGCCTTCCGCGACCTGCCCGACCTGGCCTCCAAGGCGGACGGCGCGCTGTTCGTGGGCCCGCCGAACGCCAATCCCATCTGGGGGCGCCTCACCGGCGACCGCGAGAGCGGCAGCCCGGTGTGGCGGCCGGTGTACGGCTCCGGCCAGACGGCCAGGTTCGCCCAGCATCCCGACGACCTGGGCAGGCCGCCCGGTCCATGGGCGCACCCGCGCGTGGTCTACCTGCAGAACGCCTCCGACCCCGTCGTGTGGTGGTCGCCGCGGCTGATCTACCACAAACCGGACTGGCTGGACGGGCCGCGCGGGCCGGGCATCAACCCGAAGATGAACTGGTTCCCGCTGGTGACGTTCTGGCAGGTGCTGGGTGACATGACGACCGCGCTGGACGTGCCGGCCGGCCACGGGCACCGCTACGGCGCCAACATCGTGGACGGCTGGAGCGCCGTGGCCGCGCCGCAGGGCTGGGACGCGGAGGACACCCACCGGTTGCGCAAGCTGATCAGCGGGTTTTGACCTGCTTCTCCTCCTCCTTGACCGTCTGGTGCCACGGACGCCGCACCGACCCGGGCGCGAACGGCTCCGGCCGCCCCAGGAGCCGGTCGGAGGAGTGCAGCTGCCACGGCACGCTGGTCACCATGACCCCGGGCTTGAACAGCAGGCGCGCCTTGAGCCGCAGCGCGCTCTGGTTGTGCAGCAGGTGCTCCCACCAGTGGCCGACCACGTACTCGGGGATGAAGACCGTCACCACGTCGCGCGGCGAGCGCCTGCGCAGCGTCTTGACGTAGTCGAGGATGGGCTGGGTGATCTCGCGGTAGGGGGAGTCGAGCATCTTCAGCGGCACCGGGATGCCCCGCCGCTCCCATTCCTCCTGCAGCCTGCGCGCGTCCTCGCCCTCGACCCCGACCGTGATGGCCTCCAGCGTGGACGGGCGGGTGGCGCGGGCGTACGCGAGCGCCCGCATGGTGGGCTTGTGGATCTTCGAGACCAGCACGATGGCGTGGTTGCGGGCGGGCAGCATGGCCGGCTCGTAGTCCTCGTCGATCTCCAGCTCGGCGGCCACGTTGTCGTAGTGACGCCTGATGCCCTTCATCATCAGGAACAGGATCGGCATCGCGATCACCACGATCCACGCCCCGACCATGAACTTCGTCAGCAGCACCACGATCAGCACCAGGCCCGTCATGACCCCGCCGAAGAAGTTGATCACGCGGGAGCGGTGCATCTGGTGGCGGATCTTGAGGTCGGTCTCGGTCTTCAGATGGCGGGTCCAGTGGATGACCATGCCGGTCTGGCTGAGGGTGAAGGAGACGAAGACGCCGACGATGTACAGGTTCAGCAGGCGGCTCACGTCGGCCTGGAACCCCCACAGCAGCAGGCAGGCGCCCAGCGCCAGGATGATGATGCCGTTGGAGAAGGCCAGCCGGTCGCCCCGGGTGTGCAGCTGGCGCGGCAGGTAACGGTCCTGCGCCAGGATCGAGCCGAGTACGGGGAAGCCGTTGAAGGCCGTGTTGGCCGCCAGGAACAGGATCAGCGCCGTCACCGCGGAGATCAGCACGAACGGCAGCGACCCGCCCCCGAACACCGCGTCGGCCACCTGCGAGATGATCGGCTGCTGGTAGTAGTCGTGGCCGACCGGCGTGCCGTCGGCGCGCAGCAGGTCCTCGGCGACCACGGACGGCTCGGCCACCTTCACCCCGGAGGCCAGGCCGAGCGCGATGATGCCGCTGAACATGGTGATCGCGATCAGGCCCATCATCAGCAGCGTGCCGGCGGCGTTCTTGCTCTTGGGCTTCCTGAAGGCGGGCACGCCGTTGCTGATCGCCTCCACGCCGGTCAGCGCCGCGCAGCCGGAGGAGAACGCGCGCAGGACCAGGAACGCGGCGGCGAAGGCGGTGAGGTTGCTCTGCTCGGCGACGATCGAGAAGTCCGCGCTCGGCGCCTTGATCTCCTCATTCAGCACCAGCAGCCGGAACCCGCCCCAGGTGATCAGGCCCAGGACCGAGATCATGAACGCGTACGTGGGAATGGCGAAGGCGGCGCCGGACTCGCGGATGCCGCGCAGGTTGACCACGGTGAGCAGGATGACGATGACGATGGCGACGGCGGGCTTGTGCTCGGCCACGAACGGGATGGTGGCGCCGACGTAGTCGACGCCGTTGGCGACGGACACCGCGACCGTCAGCACGTAGTCGACCATGAGGGCGCTGGCGACGGTGAGCCCGGCGTTCTTGCCGAGGTTGGTGGTGGCGACCTCGTAGTCGCCGCCGCCGCTGGGATAGGCGTGCACGTTCTGCCGGTACGACGCCACGACCGTGAGCATCACGACCACGACGGCGATGGCCACCCAGGGGCTGAAGGAGTAGAAGGAGACGCCCGCCAAGGAGAGGATGACGAGGATCTCCTGGGGCGCGTACGCGACCGAGGACAGCGCGTCGCTCGCGAAGACCGGCAGTGCGATCCGTTTGGGGAGTAGTTGCTCGTGAAGCTGCCCGCTGCGCAGGGCCCGCCCCACGAGCATGCGTTTGACAAGATCCGTTACCTTCGCCACGTAACGAGATGCTAGCCCCAAGCAGAGGCCCTAAACGTGGCGCTCCCCCCTGGGGCCATACTGGTGTCGAGCAACCGGCCGGCCGCGTATAAGCGGGGGGAAATGCATATAGTGATCATGGGGTGTGGCCGGGTCGGATCGACCCTCGCGCACATCCTCGAAGACAGCGGCCATTCGGTCGCCATCATCGACCGCGACCCGCAGGCGTTCCGCCGGCTGCGCGCCGGGTTCCGCGGGCGGCGGGTGACGGGCGTCGGCTTCGACCGCGACGTGCTCACCGAGGCGGGCGTCGAGTCGGCCACCGCCTTCGTCGCCGTCTCCAGCGGGGACAACTCCAACATCATCTCCGCCCGGGTGGCGCGGGAGACGTTCGGCGTCGACAACGTGGTGGCCCGCATCTACGACCCCCGCAGGGCCGAGGTCTACCAGCGGCTGGGCATCCCCACGGTGGCGACCGTCCGGTGGACCGCCGACCAGATCATGCGCCGCATCCTGCCGGAGGGCGCCGAGCCGCTCTGGCGCGACCCGACGGGAACCGTCGTCCTGGCGGAGGTCACCGTGCACATCGGCTGGATCGGCACCCGCGTCGCCGACCTCGAAACGCGCGCCAGGGCCCGCACCGCCTTCATCAACCGCATGGGCGAGGCGGTGACCATCACGGCGGACACCGTGGTGCAGGAGGGCGACGTCCTGCACGTCATCGCCGCGGAGAACGACATGGACCGGATCAACAAGGTGCTCGCCGCGGCACCGGAAGAGGATCAGTGATGCGCGTCGCCATCGCCGGAGCGGGTGCCGTGGGCCGCTCCATAGCGGCCGAGCTCCTGGAGAACGGTCACGAGGTCCTGCTCATCGACAGCGACCCCCGCGCCATAAAGATCGACAGCGTGCCGCGCGCGGAGTGGCTGCTGGCCGACGCCTGCGAGATCGCCTCCCTCGACGAGGCCGGGCTCAATAACTGCCACGTCGTGGTGGCCTCCTCCGGCGACGACAAGGTCAACCTGGTCGTCTCCCTGCTGGCCAAGACCGAGTACGGCGTGCCGCGCGTGGTCGCCCGCATCAACCACCCCAACAACGAGTGGCTGTTCAACGAGTCGTGGGGGGTGGACGTGGCCGTCTCGACCCCGCGCCTGCTCAGCGCGCTGGTGGAGGAGGCGGTCAGCGTCGGCGACCTGGTACGCCTGATGACCTTCCGCCAGGGCCAGGCCAACCTGGTGGAGCTGACGCTGGCCGAGGACGCCCCGGTGGTGGGGCAGCGGGCGGGGTCGGTGCCGTGGCCGGTGGACTCGGCCCTGGTGGCGATCCTGCGGGAGGGCAGGGTGCTGGTGCCCACGGCGGACGATCCGCTGGAGGCCGGCGACGAGCTCCTCTTCGTGGCCAACCAGGAGGTCGAGCAGGAGCTGGCCCACCTGCTCTCTCAACACTGACTCAGGCGGGTACGGCGGCCCTGGCGGCCTCGTACAGGCTTGCGGCCCGTGTGTCCGGCACGCCTTCCACGAGCCGGTTCATCACGTAGCCGAACGCGAGCCCGCTGTCCGGGTCCGCGAAGCCGATCGAGCCGCCGAGGCCGCCGAACCCGAAGGCCGTGGGGGAGTACCAGTAGGTGTCCGGGGCGGGCAGGCCGAAGCCGGTGCCGATGCGGACGGGCACGCGCAGCACCCGGTCGACGCCGGCGGCCTGCTCGGCGGTCGCGGCGGTGAGGGCGTCGCGGGTGAGGATGCGCCGCCCGTCCACCTCGCCGATGAGCGCGGCGTAGAAGCGGGCCAGGGCGCGGGCCGTGCAGACGCCGTTGGTCGAGGGCATCTCGGCGGCCCATTCGGCGGGGTCGTTGTGGTCCAGCGGGGGCTGGACGAGATTCAGCGCGCGCACGGTCAGCGACGCCGGGTCGGCGTAGTGCGCCATCACCTCGCGCATGGCCTCGGGGACGGCCTCCAGGTCGATCGAGGAGGGGTCGAAGGCGGCCGCGTCCGTGACGATGCGGCTGACCCGGTGGTGCTCGGACCCGGGCAGCCCGATCCACAGGTCCAGGCCGTGCGGCTCGGCGATCTCCTGTCTGAGGAATGTGCCGATGCCGCGGCCGCTCACCCGGCGCACGACCTCGCCGACGAGCCACCCGTACGTGAGCCCGTGGTAGCCGTGTTCCGTGCCCGGCTCCCAGTACGGCCGCTGCGCCGCCAGCGCCTTCACCATGGGCTCCCAGGCGATGGCCTCGGCCGGGGTGATCGTCCGGTCGAGGGTGGGCAGGCCGGCCTGGTGGGTGAGCAGCCACCGTACCGGGACGTGCTCCTTGCCGCCCGCCGCGAACTCGGGCCAGTAGCGGGCCACCGGGGCGTCCAGGTCGAGTTCGCCGCGCTGGGCCAGCAGGAGGGCGCAGGCCGCGGTGATCGCCTTGGTGGTGGAGTAGACGATCTGCAGGGTGTCGCGCCGCCACGGGCGGCCGGTCCCGGGGTCGGCCAGGCCGCCCCACAGGTCCACGACCTTCCGTCCGTGCAGGTAGACGCTGACCGCCGCGCCGATCTCCAGCCCGGAGGCCAGGTTGGCGGCGAACGCCGTGCGTACTGCTTCAAATCCCGGTGCGGTCTCCCCGCTGATTTCGGGCATGCGTCATCGCCTTCTGTGTGAAAAGGAAGTCAGTCGCGGAACTTGTCGATGAGCCAGGCGCACAACTCGGGCTCGTTCATCTCCGGGAACTCCGCCGTGAACGCGGCCAGCGCGCGCAGCGCCTCGTCCCGGTCGAGGCCGCGGGCCATCGCGGCCTTGAGGTACTCCTGACGCGCGGCGGTGGGACGTCCGCCGCCGGCGCCGCGCCCCGGCAGGCTCGCCCGCCACTGGACGATCTCCGCCACGCGATCGGCCCGCCAGCCGGGTGCCCCGTCCACCTCGACGTCCGGCGCGGGGAACGCGTCGGGATATCGAGTGCGCCACTTGTGCACCGCGTGCCGGCTCACTCCCAGGGCTTCGGCGACGCCGACGACTCCGAGATAGCGCTCGGTCATGGGTGCACCGGCTCGCCCTTGCCTGCCTCCTTCACGGATCTCAGTATTGCCGACGCCCGCTCCGCGAGGCGCCAAGAACATTGTCTACATGAGAGACGATGTTGGCAACCCGATCCGGCAGCGGGCCGGGGGCGATCGGCACGCAGTCGTAGCCGAGCGAGGCGTAGGCGTCCCGGTGGACGCGCTCGAACCGCAGCGACTCCTCGTAGGTGATCCGCCGCGCGTCCGTCGGCGTGACGAAGCCGAGATTCCGCACGAAGAACACCTCCCGCTCGTAGACCCGCTCGTTCCGGACCCGCTCCAGTTCGCGGGACAGGGCTTCGGAGACGGGATGGCCGAGATAGGTGGCCAGGGCGAGGGTGCAGACGGGCGATCGGTCGTAGAACTGCACCTCGCAGGGCAGGGCGGCGGCCCGCTCCTGACGCCTGCGCTGCAGGGCGGCGATCTCGCCGACGAAGGACGGGCTCGTCCACGGCTCGGCCTCGCCCTGGGCCTGGCGCAGGGCGATGACGTCCGTCGCGGCCTCCTCGACGACGGTGTGGCCGTCGTGCTCCAGGCGGCGCAGGATCGCCGTCTTGCCGGCTCCGGGAGTGCCGGTCAGGATGTAGCGCTTCATGTGGGTCGCTCCTCGTGTGTCCCGGATCCGGACGCCGCTCATCGACGGATCGTCCTGATCCGTTGAGTGTCCGGGGGATGGGATGGCGGCGCGCCTGGCGAGGAGTGGTCACTCGCGTTCCCGGATGGATCGTATCAAGCTCACGCCTGGTGATTGATGTCACGTTCCGTAAAAGCTGATCTTGTACGTCCGGCGGTCCCGGCGGCGTCGGGAACCGCGCCCGCGCCGGGGTTTCGGTCCCTCCATCGTGATCGCTGCGTGACCTGCGCAGACGTCCCAGTGATCACTCTGGTTTACCTCCGTATGGGGAAAATATTCCGAATTAGATGACAAATCGGTATCGGCCCCGCCAGAATGCGTTGCCATCCAGCGTCTACCGCAACTGGAGGAAACCCCCTATGCGTAGACCCCTTGGGGTACTCGCCGCAGCCACATGTCTGGCAGCGATCGCCACGCCGTTGAGCGCGGCGTCGGCTGCCGCGGCATCGTCTGAGGCGGCAAGGTGTCGCGTGAGTGTGGCCAAGCCGCACGTCGGCGACACGCTGAAGATCGAAACCTCGGCCGCCCGCCGTGGCTGCTTCAACAACGCGCTGCTGCGCGTCCGTATACAGCGCGCCGTTCCGGGTCCCGACCCGGTCGTCAAGAGCGGCGCCACCAGGAAGGGCCGCCTTTCGCTGACACTGGCCTGCAAGCCGGGCACCTACTACGCGACCGTCACGGACTACCGCGGCCGCACCGCGAAGTCCAAGGCCGCCAAGCTGACCTGCACTCCCGGCAGCGGCACCCCCAGCCCCAGCCCCTCGTCACCCGACCCCACCTCCGGTCCGAGCACGCCGCCCCCGGCGTCCGGCGGCAGCGGTGTGGGCACGGACGTGGAGAACGAGGTCGTGCGGCTGGTCAACGCCGAGCGGGCGAAGGGCGGCTGCGGGGCGGTCAAGCACGACCCGCAGCTCTACGACGCGGCCCGCGGCCACTCGGCCGACATGGCGGCGAAGAACTACTTCAGCCACACCTCCCAGGACGGCCGCTCGTTCATGGACCGGATCAAGGCGGCCGGGTTCACCGGCGGCTCCGGCTGGGCGGAGAACATCGCCAAGGGGCAGACCAGCCCCACCTCGGTGATGAACTCCTGGATGAACAGCCCCGGTCACAAGACCAACATCATGAACTGCAAGTACAACCTGATCGGGGTCGGCGCGGTCAAGGACTCGCGGGGCGCGATCTACTGGACGCAGGACTTCGCGGCCAAGTAGGCCGCAAAGAGTCAGTCGAGCGAGGCACGCAGGCGTTCGAGTTCGCCTGCGATGGTGGCCAGGGTCCAGTGCGCGTTCAGCCCGCTCGGGTTGGGCAGCACCCAGACCCTGGCCCCTCCCACGAGCGAGTCCTGCGGCCCGATCCGGGCCTTGGGCAGCGCGAAGGCCGTCCGGTACGCCGACACGCCCAGGACGGCCAGCACCTGGGGAGCCAACTCGGCCACCTTGGCGGCCAGGGCCCGCCCACCGGCCGCCAGCTCCTCCCGGGTCAGCTCGGCGGCCTTGGCGCTGGCGCGGGGCACGATGTTCGTGATGCCCAGCCCGTACGAGGGCAGCAGGTGCTGCTCGGCGGGCGCCAGCAGGCGCGGCGTGAAGCCGGACAGGTGCAGCGCCGGCCAGAAGCGGTTGCCGGGACGGGCGAAGTGGTGTCCGGTGGCCTCGGACATGAGGCCGGGGTTGATGCCGCAGAACAACACTTTCATGGAGGGACCGAGCACGTCGTTGAGCACGTGCCGGAGGGTAACTCATCCCGGTGGACGCTCAGCCCATCTCCTCCAGCCTGCGGCCCTTGGTCTCCTTGACCCATTTGGTCACGAACAGCAGGGACAGCAGGGCGAACAGGGCGTACATCGCGTACGTGAGCGGCAGGTTCCACTCGGCCAGTGCCGGGAACGAGACCGTGATCAGCCAGTTGGCCAGCCACTGGGCCGCGGCCGCGACCCCCAGGGCGGCGGCGCGGATGCGGTTGGGGAACATCTCCCCGAGCAGGACCCAGACCACCACGCCCCACGACAACGCGAAGAACAACACGAACGCGTTGGCGGCCACCAGCGCGATCGCACCCTGCGGGTCCGGCAGCGTGACCGACTCGCCCTCGCCCCCGGCGAAGCTGAACGCCCACGCCGCCGTGGCCAGCGCGATCGCCATCCCGGCGGAGCCGATCAGGAGCAGTGGCTTTCGCCCGATCTTGTCCACCAGGGAGATCGCGATGAACGTGCCGATGATGTTGATGATCGAGCTGGAGAAGCTGATCAGCAGCGAGTCGCTCTGGTTGATGCCGACCGACTGCCACAACACCGACGAGTAGTAGAAGATCACGTTGATGCCGACGAGCTGCTGGAACATCGACAACACGATGCCGATCCAGACGATCGGCAGCAGGCCCATCGCGCCGCCGCGCAGATCCTTCAGGCCGGGCACGCGCTCGGTGCGCAGCACGTGCTGGATCTCCGAGATGCGGCCGTCCAGGTCCACGTCCTCGCCCTCGACCTCGGCCAGCACCTCGCGCGCCTTGCGGGTGCGGCCGGACATGATGAGGTAGCGCGGCGATTCGGGGATGGTCAGGGCGAACAACCCGTACAGGAGCGCGGGCACCACGCACGCGCCCAGCATCCACTGCCACGCCTGCAGCCCCAGCAGGTGGTTGTTGACGTTCCCGCCGGCCAGCCGCGCGATCACGTAGTTGACGAGCTGCGAGACCGCGATGCCGAGCACGATCGCCAGTTGCTGGAAGGAGCCCAGCCGGCCACGGTAGGCGGCCGGGGCGACCTCGGCGATGTAGGCGGGGCCGAGCACCGACGCCATGCCGATCGCGAAGCCCGCGACGATCCGCCACAACCCCAGGTCCCAGATCGCGAACGGCAACATCTGCCCGATCGAGCTGACCGCGAACAACAACGCCGCGACCTGCATCGACCGCGTACGCCCCCACCGGTCCGCCAGCCCGCCGCCCACCCAGGCGCCCACGGCCGAGCCCAGCAGCGCGATGGCCACCACGAAGCCGGTCTCGACCGAGCCCACCTGGAAGTGGTTCTGGATCCCGACGACCGCGCCGTTGATGACGGAGCTGTCGTACCCGAACAGGAACCCACCGATCGCCGCGGCCGCCGTGATGAACACGACGTGCCCCAGATGCTCCTGATGGGTGTATTGAGTAGCCATGCAGGTACCTCCCCCGAATGATCGGGGAACTACCCGCCGATAACCTGCGTATTCACCTCAAAGGCGCGGGTCGACCGGCTCCGACTCCAGCGCGAGCACCGCGAAGACCGGCTCGTGCACCCGCCAGCCCGCCTCGCCGTCCGCCAGCCGCGACAGCGCCTCCAGGCCGAGCGCGTACTCGCGCAGGGCCAGCGACCGCTTCTTGCCGAGGAAACGGCGGCGCAGCACGTCGAGCGACTCGGTGTAGTCGGGGCCGTAGATGATGCGCAGGTACTCGCGCCCGCGCACCTTGACCCCCGGCTGCACCCGGCCCGGCGTGTACGCGGCCGGCTTGACCACCATGCCCTCGCCGCCGGCCGCCGTCATCGACTCCCACCAGGCGGTCGCCTCGGCCCGGGACCGCGGCGAGTCGAGCGTGACGGAGACGTGCCGGGTCTGCGTGATCAGCGGCGAGCCGAGCAGCGCCAGCGTGGACAGGTGCCAGGCGTGCGGCTCCAGCGCCGTGGCCCGCCCCTCGCAGGCCAGGATCTGGAACGGCGCCACCCGGATCCCCTCCAGCCCCTCGGTCGGCCAGCAGTAGCGTGCGTAAGCGTCGCGGAACAGGGCAGCGTAGTCAGAGCGGCGGCGGGTGCGGTCCAAGAGATCGCTCACACCCAGCCCGCGCCCGGCCGCCGCTTCCAGAGCCGAGACCGCCTCGGGCAGCGCCACGCGGGCGGCCGCCCCGACGGAGGCGTACTGCGACCTGATCAGCTCGCCGGCCTTCGCCGACCAGGGCAGCAACTCGCAGTCGAGCACCACCCAGTCCGAGCCCAGCTCGGCCCAGAGCGGCTCGCACGCCTCCCGCAGCCGCTCCACCAGCGGCGCCGTGTCGGCGAAGAACGGCCGCCCGGTACGCGTGAAGATCGCGCCCGTGCTCCCGTCACCCACCCCGAACCGGTCCGCGGCCACCTGCGGCGTCCGGCACAACACGGCCACGGCCCGCGAGCCCATGTGCTTCTCCTCGCACACGACCTCGCGCACCCCGGCGGCGGCGAACTCCTCGAACGCCTCGTGCGGGTGCTCCAGGTAGCCGTCGAGCTTCGAGGTCTCCGGCGGGGCCATGGTCGGCGGCAGGTAGACCAGCCAGCGCGGGTCCACCGCGAAGCGGCTCATGACCTCCAGCGCGGCGGCGGAGTTCTGCTCCATGATCTTGACCCGCGGGCCGTGCCTGGTCTCGACGTACCGGGTGCCGATCACGTCGTTGATGTCCAGCGTGCCGGGGTCGCGGCCGGCGGTGGCCGCGAGCGGCTTGCTCGGCTCGTACCACACCTTCTCCGCGGGAACCTGGACGATCTGCCGCTCCGGGTAGCGCAGCGCGGTCAGGTCGCCGCCGAACACCACGCCCGTGTCCAGACAGATCGTGTTGTTGACCCATTCGGGGCGGAGGGTGGGGGTGTGGCCGTAGACGACCATGGCCCGGCCGCGGTACTCGTCGGCCCACGGGTAGCGGACCGGCAGGCCGTACTCGTCGGTCTCGCCGGTGGTGTCGCCGTACAGGGCGAAGGAACGCACCCGGCCGGAGGCGCGGCCGTGGTACTCCTCCTTCAGCCCCGCGTGCGCGACGACCAGCCGGCCGCCGTCCAGCCGGTAGTGGCTGATCAGGCCGTCCATGAACGCCCTGGCCCGCGCCACGAGCTCCGGCGGCTGCGCGGCGAGCTGGTCGAGCGACTCCTGCAGGCCGTGCGCGACCTTGACCTTGCGGCCGTTCAGCGCGCGCAGCAGCTTCTGCTCGTGGTTGCCGGACACGCAGATCGCGGTGCCCGCCTCGACCATGTCCATGACCAGGCGCAACACGCCCGGGGTGTCGGGGCCGCGGTCCACCAGGTCGCCGACGAACACCGCGGTACGGCCCTCCGGGTGCCGCGTCCCCTGCCAGCCCAGCTCGCGCAGCAGCGTCTCCAGCTCCGAGCGGCAGCCGTGCACGTCGCCGATGATGTCGAACGGTCCCGTCAGCTCCGTCTTGTCCGACCACGCCTTCTCGTACGTGATCTCGGTCCGGTCGATCTCCTCCAGGCCGCGCAGCACGTGCACCCGCCTGAAGCCGTCGTTCGAGATCTTGCCGAGCGAGCGCCGCAGGTCCTTGCGCTGCCTGATCACCACGCCGGGCCCGAAGTCGCGGTCGGGGCGGCCGGCGTTGCGCTCGATCGCCACCTCCTCGGGCACGTCCAGGACGATCGCGTCGGCCAGCACGTTGTGCTTCCTGGCCAGGTCGATGAGGCTCCTGCGGGCGGCGTACTGCACGTTGGTGGCGTCCACGACCGTGAGCAGGCCCCTGGCCAGGCGCACGCCGACGATGTGGTGCAGCAGGTCGAACGCCGCCGGGGTGGCCGACTGGTCGTTCTCGTCGTCGGCCACCAGGCCGCGGCAGAAGTCGGAGGAGATGACCTGCGTGGGCTTGAAGTGCCTGCGCGCGAACGTGGACTTGCCGCTGCCCGACACGCCGACGAGCACCACGAGGGACAGCTCAGGAACGCTGATCAAGGGTGAACACTCCCATCTGGGTCGGGGGGCCGACCTCGGGGTCGTCGTCGCCGACCGGCGCGAAGGAGACCCGGTAGCCGTACTGCTCCGCCACCCGGGTGGCCCAGGCGGCGAACTCGGCCCTGGTCCACTCGAAGCGGTGGTCGTTGTGGCGCAGCCCGGTCAGGGACTCGTAGCGCACGTTGTACTCGATGTTGGGGGTGGTGACGAGCACGTGGCGGGGCTTGGCGCGGCCGAACACGACGCGTTCGAGCGCGGGCAGGCGCGGCGGGTCGACGTGCTCGATCACCTCCATGAGGACCGCGGCGTCGTAGCCGGACAGGCGCTTGTCGGCGTACGTGAGCGCGCCCTGGAAGAGGGTGAGCCGGGCGCGCTTGGCGTCGGGCATGCGTTCCAGGCGCAGCTTGCGGGCGGCGATGGTGAGCGCCATCGGCGAGACGTCCATGCCGCCGACCCTGGCGAACCTGGGCCTGGCCAGCAGCGCACCGACCAGCTCGCCCTGGCCGCAGCCGAGGTCGATCACGCTGACCGCGCCGAGACCCTCCAGCCTGCCCAGGACGGCCTCCCGCCGCAGCACGCTCAGCGACCGGGGCTTGGCCGCCGCCTCCCGAGGCACTTCCTCCTGGGAGGGCTGCTCCTGCTGAGGGGACCGCTCCTGCTGAGGGGACCACTCCTGCTGGGGGGACTGTTCCTGCGCCTCGGCCTCAGCTGCGGCGGCTTCGGCTTCGGCTTCGGCGGCCTCGTCGGAGGCGGTCGTGTCGGCGGGCGCCTCCTCCTCGACCGCGGGTTCCAGCCGCTCCTCGGTCTCATCGCCCAGCTCCGCCAGCCGCGACAGCGCGGTGCGTGCAAGGGCCCAGCGCCGTCCCAGGTAACGGCGGGTGATCAGGGCGCGCTCCGGATGGCCGCCCAGCCAGCCCTCACCCGCCCTGATCAGCTTGTCCACCTCGTCCGGCGCGACCCAGTAGTGCTTGTTGTCGTCGAGCACCGGCAGGAGCACGTACAGGTGGTTGAGCGCGTCCACCAGGCGGACGGTGCCGCGCAGGGTGAGCCCGACATAGCGGGACTCGCCCCACTCGGGGAAGCCCTCGTCCAGCGGTACGGGCCGCGCGTCCACCTCCCACCCGAGCGGCTCGAACAGTCGTCCGGCCAGCTCGGGCCCGCCCCGGCAGGGCAGCGCGGGCAGGCGCAGCTCCAGCGGCAGCGGCGTGCCGGGCAGGTCGGGCCTGGCCTTGCAGCGCCCGGCCCGAGCCGTGCGGAACACGTCGGCCAGCGCCACCGCCATCAGCGAGGAGGCGGCGTAGGGGCGGTCGTTGACGTACTGCGACAGGCTGAAGTCGGGCGAGTGCTTGCCCCGGGACCTGACCAGCGCGATCGGGTCCACTTCGAGCATGAGCGCCGCGGTGCAGCGCTCCTCGCCCGCCTCCGGATAGAACACCGTGGCCATGCCGAAAGACTGGCTGAACTCCTGCACGCGCTCGGGATGCTTGTGCAGGAGAAAGCCCAGGTCGGTGGCTGGCTTCGCGGTGGTCGTGATCGTCAGCAGCACGCCCCAAGTCTGCCGTACGTCGGCGAATCGGCGCGAACCGATTACCGCACGTGGTGGGGCGAGCGGCCCGGCCGGCCGCTGCATGTGACCGCGGCGAGCGGCCCGGCCGGCCGCCGCAGGTGCCGCGACCAGCGGCGCGACCGGCCGCTGCAGGTACCGCGGTCAGCGGCGGCCGGTCGCTACACGTGCGGCAGGACCTCGGCGGCGATCAGTTCCAGGTGCTCCAGGTCGCTGAGGTCCATGATCTGCAGGTAGACCCGCTCGGCGCCCAGCTCCGCGTACTTCCCGATCTTCTCGAGGACCTCGGCGGGGGTGCCGCCCAGGCCGTTCTCGCGCAGCTTGTCCGGGTCCTCGCCGATGGCGGCCGCCCGCCGCTCGTACTCCGCCCGGTCCGCCCCCACGAGCGTGGTCTGCGCCGCCGACAGCAGCACGGTGCGGCCGGTCGTCTCGCACGCCTCCCGGACCCGCGTGAACGCCTGGCCGGTGTCGCTCAGATTGTGGAACGGCACGTTGTACTCATCGGCGTACGTCGCCGCCAGCCGCGGCGTGCGCTTGGCCCCGAAACCGCCCACGATCAGCGGCGGGCGCGGGCGCTGGACCGGCTTGGGCAGCGCGGGGGAGTCCACCAGCCGGTAGTAACGGCCCTCGAAGGAGTAGTCCTTGTCCGCCGTCCACAGACCGGTGATCACCTCCAGTTGCTCCTCGAACCGGCCGAACCGCTCGCCCAGCGGCGGGAACGGAATGCCGTACGCCGCGTGCTCGCCGTCGTGCCAACCGGTTCCCAGACCCAGTTCGACCCGGCCGCCGCTCATCTGGTCCACCTGCGCCACGCTGATCGCCAGCGGTCCCGGCAGCCGGAACGTGGCCGGTGACACCAGCGTGCCCAGCCGGATCGTGGAGGTCTCCCTGGCCAGGCCGGCAAGGGTGATCCACGCGTCGGTCGAGCCGGGGCCCGGGTCGCCGGGGCCGAAATGCTGGTAGTGGTCGGACCGGAAGAAGGCATCGAAACCCAGGCGTTCGGTGGCCTGGGCAACGGCGAGCAGGTCGTCATAGGTGGCGCCCTGCTGGGGCTCGGTGAAGATCCGCAGCTTCATGGACCACATTATCCGCACACAACGGACGCGAACCGGAAAAGGCCCGCGCCGCGCCGTACATGCTTGCTAGCGTTCACCAGCCAGCGTCACAAACCGTAGCCGATCGACCACCTGGGGTGGCCCATGTCTCGGCACAGGAGCGAGCCCGGCATGCTCCCGCGCCCTCTCGCCGTTCTCGGGGCGCTCGTCCTCGCCGCCGGAACCGTGACGGCCCTCCGCCTGCTGCCGACGGGCTACGCGCCGTCGCGCCCGCCGGTCGCGCGGCCGGTCGCCACCGCGTCGCCGCTCCCCGTGCCGATCCCCGCCCGGGTACCCGCGCCGTCGCCCGCCGCGTTCGTGGCGTTCGTCGACACCGCCCGGCAGCCCGCCTTCGACCTGCCCGCCGATTCCCGCCGCACCGGGATCCGTCGGTACGCGCTCGGCCACCTCATCGCGGGCGGCGACGGTTGCGTGCCCAGGTGGACCGGCTCGCCCGCCCCGGACAGCAACCTGGTCGCCGACCGTTCCGACCTGCCCGGCTCCGACTTGCCCGGCCAGGATCGGTCCGGCCTGCCCGGCTCCGACCAGCCCGACCAGTCCGACCAGCCCGACCAGTCCGACCAGCCGGGTCGGCCCGGTTCCGGGCGGACGCCGTTGTCCGGCCCCGGCACATTGTCCGGCTCCGGCACGCTGTCCGGCCCCGGCACGCTGTCTGGCCTGCCCGACCTCGTCAAGCTCCAGATCTCCGACCGGATCGGCCGCCTGCGGGCGATGGGCGGTGACGCCGCCCTCGTCTTCGGCGGGCCGGCGGGCCGGGAGCTGGCGGCCACCTGCACCAGGCCGGGCGGGCTGGCCGCCGCCTACCGCAGGGTGGTCGGGGAGTTCGACGCCGCCGCCATCGACTTCGAGATCCGCGACAGCGCCGACCGGGCGGCGGTGCTGCGCCGCGCGCGGGCCATCCACGCCATGCAGCGCGAGCTGCGGCTAGGGGTCAGCTTCACGCTGCCGCTGCGGCCCGACGGGCTGGCACCCGGCGACGCGGCGATGTTGCGCGCCACCCGCCGGGCGGGCGCGGAGGTCCGCACGGTCAACCTGCTGGCCCCCATCGAGCCGCGCGGCACCCGGGGCGCCCGCCTGGGCCGGGTGGCGGCGGCCGTGCGGGCGGCCGGTGCGCAGATCGCGCGGGCGCAGGGACTGGAAGACGCGGGCCAGGCGTGGCCGCGCATCGCGCTGACGCCGGTGCTGGCCGGGGAGCGCGACCTGAGCGAGCGCGACGCCCGTACGCTGTCGGCGTACGCCACCCGTCACGGGCTGGCCTGGTTGTCACTGCGCGGAGTCACGCCCGAGCCGGACGTGTCCCGGATTCTTTGGCGTACTCCAACCTGAAGATAGGATTTCGCTGACCAGGAGGGATCGGTTCGGCAGGGGGAGGGCGCGTGATGGCCACACGTCCCGAGACCGCGAAGAAGATCCTCCTGCACTGGATGGACGCCGCGATGGCGTTCGGGTTCGTCATGTTCCTGCTGCTCGGCATCGCGGCGGGGATGCAGGGCGCGATCTCGATCCCGCGGATGTCGGCCGTGCTGGTCCTGCTGGTCGGCTTCTTCGTGCTGGCGCCCATGCTCATGCGCGAGGCGTTCGACCACCGTCCCAGACCCACTCCGAAGCTGGTGGTCGCGGGAGTGCTCTCGGCGGCGCTGCTCGTGATCCTGCCTGTGGACACCGCCATGGACAGCATCTGGCTCGGGACCGCGACGTTGTGGATCTCGCTCGCCGCCCTCTATCTGCGCTTCCGGGCCACGGTTCTGCTGGTCGTGGCCGTGGTCGCGGTGCAGACCTGCTACGGCGCGTTCGTGACCGGCCGCCCGTGGCAGCCCATCCTGGTCAACGAGGCGATCAACGTCGCCCTCCTGGCGCCGGCCATGCTGCTGTGGCGCTGGCTCTGGTGGGTGATCAGGGACGCCCACCGCAGCCGGGAGGCCAGGGCCCAGCTGGCCGTCGCGGAAGAGCGGCTGCGGTTCGCCCGCGACCTGCACGACCTGCTCGGGCACAGCCTGTCCGTCATCACGCTGAAGAGCGAGCTGGCGGCCAAGCTGGCGACCAAGGACGCGCGGCGGTCGGCGGAGGAGATGGCCGCGGTACGCCGGCTGGCCGGGGAGTCGCTGTTCGAGGTGCAGCAGGCCGTGCACGGCTACCAAGGGCTCGACCTGGACGAGGAACTCGCCGGGGTACGCGCCACCCTGGAGGCGGCCGGGGCCAGCTGCCTGGTCGAGGCCAGGACCGACGACCTGTCGCCGGTCGCCAGGACGCTGCTGGCCTGGGCGGTGCGCGAGGGCGGCACCAACATCATCAAGCACAGCAAGGCCACGCGCTGCACGATCAGGATCGACGGAGGCGTGCTGGAGATGCTCAACGACGGAGTGCCGGGCCGGCCCGCCGAGCCCGGCAACGGCCCGCGCGGCGGGTCCGCGGAGCCGGGCGGCGGCCCGCATGGCCTGTCCGCGGGGTCGGGCAGCGGCCTGCGCGGCCTGTCCCCGGAGTCGGGCAGCGGTCTGCGCGGCCTGTCCGAGCGGCTGGTCGCGGCGGGCGGCTCGTTCTCCGCCGAGGCCACGGCGACGGGAGAGTTCGTGCTGCGGGCGGCGGTGCCGGCGTGAGCGTCTGGGCCCGGGTGCGGGACGCGCCGAAGCTGGACAAGGTCCGCTGGATGATCACGTACTGCACGGAGATCATCCTCGTGCTGCCCATCGCCGGCTATTTCGGCCTGTACCTGCGCTGGGAGCGCGACGGTGTGCCGGGGCCGCTGGTCCTGGGCGGGGCCGTGCTGCTGGCCGTCTTCAACGTGCTGAGCACGCGCCCGCTCAGGATCGCCGTCAAGGGCGGCCGGCGCCCCACGGGCATCCTGGCGGTCACCGGGGCGATCACGCTGGTGCTCGCCCTGCTCGGGCAGATGTGGTCGATCCCGACCTGGCTGGCGCTGCTGGCCGTCTTCGCCCGCAAACGCGTCGTCGTCGCCGCGTCGCTCGCCTCGATCGCGGCCTTCAACTTCTACATCTCCTTCCTCGACGGCTACAACGTCTCCCTGATGATCCCGGTGCAGTTCCTGTGCACGGTGATCTCGGTCGGCGTGGTCTGGGCCAACCTGGCGCTCTGGCGGCTGACCAAGGACGCCTACGACGGGGAGGACACGATGGCCAGGCTGGCGGTCTCGGAGGAGCGGCTGCGGTTCGCCCGCGACCTGCACGACCTGCTCGGGCAGAGCCTGGCCGACGTCGCGGCCGGGGCCGAGCACGCCGAGCGGACCCTGCGCACCGACCGGGAGGCGGCGGCGGCCGAGATGTTCGAGGTGCGCGACCTGTCCAGGCGGTCGCTGCGCGAGGTGCGCACCGTCGTGCAGAACTACCGGGCCATCGACCTGGACGAGGTGCTGGCCAGCGTGCGCGCGGTGCTGGAGGCCGCCGACGTGCGCTGCACGGTGCGCACCGACACCGGCTCGTTGTCGCCCGAGACGCGTACGCTGCTGGCCACCGTCGTACGCGAGGGCGCGACGAACGTGCTCAAGCACAGCAAGGCGGAGAGCTGCACGATCACGATCGAGGATGGAGTGCTGGAGATGTCCAACGACGGGGTGAGCGGCCCGGTGAGCGAGCACGCGTCCAACGGCCTGGCCGGGCTGGCGCAGCGGGTGCGCGCGGTGGGCGGCACCCTGGAGGCGCGGCCGGACCAGGCGGGCCGCTACCTCCTGCGGGCGGCGGTGCCGGCATGATCACCCGCGTGCTGCTGGCCGACGACGAGCACCTCATCCGCGGCGCCATCGCCGCCCTGCTCGACCTGGAGGACGGCATCGAGGTCGTGGCCCAGGTGGGCAGGGGCGACGAGGTGGTGGCGGCGGTCGCCGAGCACCGGCCCGACGTGGCCGTGCTCGACATCGAGATGCCCGGCATGGACGGGCTGAGCGCGGCCGAGCGGATCAGCTCCCAGTGCAAGATCGTCATCCTGACGAGCCTGGGCCGCCCCGGCTACCTGCGCCGGGCCATGGCGGCGGGCGTGAGCGGCTTCCTGGGCAAGGACGCCTCCGCGGAGGAGCTGGCGATGGCCATCCGCAAGGTCCAGGCCGGCGGGCGCTACCTGGACGCGGAGCTGGCCGCGGCGGCGATGGCGGCCGGCGACAGCCCGCTGACCGAACGCGAGCGCGACGCGCTGCGCCTGGCGGCCGACGGCGCCGCGATCGCGCGGATCGCCTCCGAACTGCATCTGACCGAGGGCACCGTGCGCAACTACCTGTCCAGCGCCATGACCAAGCTCAACGCGCAGAACCGGCTGGAGGCCATCCGTACCGCCCAGCAGATGGGCTGGCTCTGAGACCAGGTAAAACGGCACGTACGGGCTGTCCGTTCCGGTACTGAGTGTTGCCCGCAACCGAGTTGTACTCATCTTCGGCCGCCGACTCCGGCGGCCTGCCATCCGACAGAGGGGGACAGATGAGTACGACTCGGGGGACTGAGAGACGGTCGAGGGCCACCGTCCTGCGCCGGCACGGGGTGCGCGCGCTGACGGCGGGCGCCGCGCTGGCGGGCGCGCTGATGGCCGTGGCCGGGCCCGCGCACGCCACCGCCAACGTGAGCGTGTCCGGCTCGGTGCTGCAGATCGACTCGGACGCCGCGTCCGACAACGTCCTGGTCACGCAGGTCGGCAACCGGCTGGTCATCAGGAACGACGGGGGACTGCTGATCCCCGCCGCTCCCTGCGTGGCGACCGCCAAGAACGTCTCGGTCTGCCCGGCCGAGGGGGTCACCACGATCGTGGCCGACCTGGGCGACGGTGACGACCGGCTGGAGAACAGGACGCTGCTGCGTTCGCGGGCGGTGCTCGGGGCCGGCGCGGACCAGTTCGTCGGCGGGGCGGGCGTGGACATGGCGTTCGGCGACGTCGGCAACGACCGGCTCGCCGGGAACGCGGGCGACGACGTGCTGCTCGGGGCCGACGGGCTCGACAGCGCGCACGGCGGTGACGGCGTCGACAAGTGCGACGCCGAGATCCTCACGGCGTGCGAGTAGCCGCGAAGTAGCCCACCGAAGGACCGAAGTCGCGCCAGGGGGCCGCGACGGGACCGAAGTCGCGCCGGGGGGCCGCGACAGGGCCGAAGTCGCGCCGGGGGGCCGCGACAGGGCCGAAGTCGCGCCGGGGGGCCGCGACAGGGCCGTAGTCGGGGGCGCGC